>JAFEFF010000221.1 GCA_018240745.1 Pseudomonadota bacterium | reverse complement strand
GAGACCGATCACGACGCGGCTGCTGCGTTCGCAGCGATCCCCGGCGCGGAGGTGCTGCACCTGCACCATAACAAGCACGAGCTGACGTTCATGCTGACGGCAGGCTCATGAGCGCTCGCGCCACGGCTCTCGTCGCAGGAAGGCCGCGACATGCGCGCGGAAGCCGTCGATGAACTGACGCGCCAGGACGGACGCGCGCTGGGCGGCCGGATAGAGTGCGGCATATTCGAACTCGATGCGCGGCTCGAACGGGCGGACGACGATGCCGCGCGTGCGGTATTCGGAGGCGGTGAAGGGCTCGCAAAGCGAGACCCCGGCGCCGGCCGCGACGAGCGAGCAGGCGATCTCCGAGAGCGGCGTCTCGATGCGCAGGATGCGCTCGACGCCGTGCTCAGCAAACATCTGGTCGATCCGAAATCGCGAGAGCGAGGAATGGCCGAGCGACACGAAGCTCTCTCCAGCGAAATCCTTGGGGCTGAGACGCTTCTTGCGAGCGAGTCGATGGCCGCGCGGCAGGACGGCCACATATGGCGCCGCGGGCATGCGCTCGGCGTGGACCGCGGCATGCTCGATCGAGGCTTCGGCGAAGCCGAGGTCGCTCTGGCCTTGCGCCACGGCGGCGACGACGGCATGCGAAACCAGGCCCGATACACCGAGGTCGAGCTTCGGGCGCTCGGCGGCGAACTGGCCGGCGAAGCGCGGCAGGAAGCCGTTGGCGAGCGCAGGCAGCGCGGCAATGCGCAGGAAGCCGGCCCGTCGCGTGCGCAGCTCCGTCGCCGTCTTGGCGATGCGGTCGAGCCCGACGAAGGCGCGCTCGACCTCGGCGTAGAGCGAGAGCGCGTCGCTGGTCGGCACGAGTCGTGCGCCGCGGCGGTCGAACAGGGAGAGGCCGAGATCCTGCTGGAAATCGCGGATCATGCGGCTGACCGCGGGCTGGCTGATGTTCAACAGATTGGCTGCTGCACCGACGCCGCCGGTCAGGATGAGGGCGCGGAAAGCCTCGATCTGGCGGGGATTCAGGCCGCGCATGCCGGGTCATAATATTCTGTTATGGAGTTGCCGGCAAAATCGAATTTGACGCCAACGCGGCGCATCGAAAACATGGCAGGGAGAGACGAAAGGGAGACGCTCATGATCCGTCTGGCGCGCTGGGGCGCAATCGTCGGCACCGTGTTGGCCGGTGCGCTGCCGGCAATGGCCCAGCAGAAGCTGACCGTCGCGGCCTACGGCGGCGTGTGGGACAGCCATCTGCGCGAGAAGGTGTTCCCCGACTTCGAGAAGAAGCACAACGTCAAGATCGATTACGTCGCCGGCAACTCGACCGATACGCTGGCCAAGCTGCAGGCGCAGAAGAGCAACCAGGTGATCGACGTCGCCATCATGGACGACGGCGTCATGTACCAGGCGATCCAGCTCGGCTTCTGCACGCCGATCAAGGGCATGGACAAGAGCGAGCTTTATCCCGCCGCGCTGTTCAAGGACGACAAGGCGGTCGCGGTCGGCCAGACCGGGACCGGGTTCATGATCAACACCAAGGTCTTCAAGGAGCGTGGCTGGGCGACGCCGACCTCGTGGAACGACCTCAAGGATCCCAAGTTCAAGAAGCAGCTGGTGATCCCGCCGATCAACAACACCTACGGGCTCTACACGCTGATGATGTACGCCCGCATCAACGGCGGCGGCGAGAAGAACATCGATCCCGGCTTCAAGGTGATGAAGGAGCAGATCAATCCCAACGTGCTGGCCTACGAGCCGTCGCCCGGCAAGATGACCGAGCTGTTCCAGTCGGGGCAGGGCACGATCGCGGTATGGGGCACCGGCCGCGTGCAGGCCTTCGCCAACACAGGATTCCCGGTCGACTTCATCTATCCCAAGGAAGGCGCGCCGATCCTGCTCGCCTCGGCCTGCATCGTCGCCAAACCCAACGTCAGTCCACTCGCGAACGAGATGATCAAGACCCTGGTCTCGGCGCCGGTGCAGACCGGCATGGCCAAGGACATGGGGAACGGCCCGGTCAACACCAAGGTCGACGTCAACATGCCCGAGCTGAGGATGGCGCCGGTCGGCGAGCGGGCGAAGCTCGTGCTGCAACCGGACTGGGACACGATCAACCAGCATCGCGACGAATGGACCAAGCGGTGGAACCGCGAGGTGGAGCGCTGAGCGGAGTGCATCATCCGATCTATCTCTTCCGCCATGGCGAGACGGTCTGGAATGCCGAGAAGCGCGCGCAAGGCCATCTCGATTCGCCGCTGACGCCGGCGGGCCGTGCGCAGGCCCGGGCGATGGGCCTGGCGCTTGGACAGGAGCTCGTGCGGTCTGGCTACGAACCGCCGACGGTGGTCGTGCGCGCAAGCCCGCTCGGCCGCGTGCGGGAGACACTTGCTCTCGCCGCCGAAGCTGCCGGCCTGCTGCATGACGATGCCTGTCACGACCATCGCCTGCGCGAAGTGAGCTGGGGCGAGTGGGACGGGCTCAACCTGCCGGAGATCGAGGCCCGCTGGCCGGGCGAGATCGCCGCTCGGCGGCTCGACCGCTGGCACTACGTACCGCCCAGCGGCGAGAACTACGTCATGGCCTCGGAGCGGGCACGCGGGGCACTCGACGACATCGTTGCGCTGGCGACCGACAAACCCGTCGCCGTATTCGCGCACGGCGCGATTGGCCGGGTGCTGCGCGGCCTGTTCACCGGCGCGCCGCAGGCCGACATCCTCGAGATGGACCAGCCGCAGGACGCCTTCTACCGCCTGCATCGCGGCGTGGCGGAGCGCATCGGCTAGGGGCATGGCCTTCCTCGCTTTGGATAATCTCACCAAGAGCTTCGGCAGCCACATTGCCGTCGACCGGCTGACTCTCGGCGTCGAGAAGGGTGAGTTCGTGTCGCTGCTGGGGCCTTCCGGCTGCGGCAAGACCACGACGCTGCAGATGATCGCGGGCTTCGTCGAGCCGAGCGCCGGCGCGATCACTCTCGAGGGCCGCAACCTGCGGGCGGTGAAGCCCGCGAAGCGCGGGCTCGGCATCGTCTTCCAGAGCTATGCCCTGTTCCCGCATATGACGGTGGCGGAGAACGTCTCGTTCGGCCTCGAGATGCAGGGCATCGCCGCCGCCGAGCGCGCGCGCCGTGTCGGCGAGACGCTCGATCTCGTCGGCCTTGGAGAATTCGCCGGCCGTTTCCCGCGTCAGCTTTCGGGCGGCCAGCAGCAGCGCGTGGCGCTTGCGCGCGCCCTGGTGATCCGGCCGCAGATCCTGCTGCTCGACGAGCCGCTCAGCAACCTCGACGCCAAGCTGCGCGAGGAGATGCAGATCGAGTTGCGCCAGATCCAGCGCACCGTCGGCACAACGACCATCCTGGTCACCCACGACCAGGGCGAGGCAATGGCGCTCTCCGACCGCATCGTGGTGATGAACCATGGCCGCGCCGAGCAGATCGGCCCGCCGCACGAGGCCTACGAGCGCCCGGCGACGGCATTCGTCGCCGGCTTCCTCGGCAAGACCAACCTGGTGAACGGGGCAAGCGTTCGGCCCGAGCGCATCTCGTTCGCGGCCTCGGGCCTCGCCGGAACCGTGAAGACGCGCATCTTCCAGGGCAATCACTGGCTCTACCAGGTCGACACCGCCGACGGACTCGTCACCGTCATCCGCCAGAACACCGGCGAAGCGATGCCGGAAGAGGGAGCGGCGGTGCATCTGGCGTGGGGTGCGTCGTGATTCCCTCCCGTCGTCCCGAGCGAAGCGAAGCGAAGTCGAGGGACCTCTCTTCTGTCAGCCACAAAAAAGGTCCCTCGGCTTCGCTCGGGACGACGGGGGTGGCGTACCTCCTCAGCCTCCCGGCGCTGCTGCTGTTCGCCGGCGTCGTGGTGATCCCGCTCGCCATGACGGTCATCCTGACGTTTCACGACTGGGGCCAGTACAAGGGTATCGAGCCGGTCTTCATCCTGAAGAACTGGCGCGAGGTGTTCGGCGATCCGTACTACGGCGAGATGTTCGGCCGGACCTTCCGCATCGCCCTGATCGTCACGGTCCTGGCGGCGTTGTTCGGGGCGCCCGAAGCCTACATCCTGAACCGCATGAAGAGCCCGTGGCGCGGCATCTTCCTGCTGGTCGTGCTCGGGCCGCTGCTGATCTCCGTGGTGGCGCGGACGCTCGGCTGGGCGCTGCTGTTCGGCGGCAACTCGGGCCTGGTCAACAAGGTGCTGCTGTCGCTCGGCGTGATCTCGGGAGCGATCCCCTTCATGTTCACCGAAACCGGCATGGTGGTGGCGCTGGTCCACGTGCTGATGCCGTACATGGTGCTGTCGGTCTGGGCGGCGCTGCAGCGGCTCGATCCGCAGATCGAGAACGCGGCGGTCGCGCTCGGGGCGGGGCCGTTGACCGTGCTGCGCCGGATCGTGCTGCCGCAGGCGATGCCCGGCATCCTGTCGGGCGGCGTGATCGTCTTCGCGCTCGCCGCATCGGCGTTCGCCACGCCGGCGATCATCGGCGGCCGGCGGCTCAAGGTCGCCTCGACCCTGGTCTATGACGAGTTCCTGAACACGCTGAACTGGCCGCTCGGCGCGGTGGTGGCCGTGCTGCTGCTGGCGGCGCTGGCGATGATCGTGATCGGCGCCAACCGGCTGGTCGAGCGGCGCTACGCACAGGTGTTCGGATGAGCCACCCCTCATGAGCAAGAATGGCCCGATCGCGCTCGCCTACCACGCGCTGTTCGTGATCTTCATGCTGGCGCCGATCGTGGTCGTCTGCTGGGTCGCCTTCACACCCGAGGGCTTTCTCTCGTTTCCCATCCAGCATTGGTCGCTGCGCTGGTTCAAGGCGCTTGCCTTCTATCCCGAATTCGTCGCGGCGTTTTGGCGGAGCCTGTGGCTCGGTGCGCTCTCCTCGGCCCTCGCGGTGACGGTGTCGGTGCCGGCGGCGTTGGCCATTGCGCGCTATCGTTTCCGCGGCCGCGAGGCGATGACAGCGCTTTTCATGTCTCCCCTGATGATCCCGAACATCGTGCTGGGCATCGCCTTCCTGCGCTTCTTCACCGAGATCGGACTGAGCGGCACCTTCATCGGCCTGGTGCTGTCGCACATCGTGATCGTGCTGCCCTTCGCGCTCAGGCTGACGCTCGCCTCCGCGATCGGCCTCGACCGCGCGATCGAGCATGCGGCCGTCTCGCTCGGCGCGTCGGAATGGACGGTGCTGAAGCGCGTGACCCTGCCGCTGATCGTGCCGGGCCTGGCGAGCGGCTGGGCGCTGGCCTTCATCAATTCGTTCGATGAGGTGACGATGACCGTGTTCGTCGCTGCGCCGGGAACCGAGACGCTGCCCGTGCGCATGTTCCTCTACATCCAGGACAATATCGACCCGCTGGTGACGTCGGTGTCGGCCTGCGTGATCGCGGTTGCCGTGGCGGCGCTGGTCGCCCTCGATCGCGCCTACGGGCTGGAGCGGCTTCTCGTCGGACGGGGCAGTCATGGCCGGTAACGAATACGACGTCGCCGTCGTCGGCGGAGGCCTGGTCGGGGCCGCCACGTCGTGGGGACTCGCGCGCGAAGGTTTGCGCGTGGCCCTGCTCGACGAGGGCGATCGCGACGTGCGCGCTTCGCGCGGCAACTTTGCGCTGGTCTGGGTGCAGAGCAAAGGACTCGGCCTCGCGGCCTACGCCGGCTGGACGATCCGCTCGTCCGACGCCTGGGGAGGGTTCTCCGATCTCCTGAAGCAGGAGACCGGCCTCGATGTCTGCTTCCAGCGCCCGGGCGGCTTCCATCTCGCCCTGTCCGAGACGGAGCTCGAGGCACGCGCCAACGTGCTGAAGCGGCTGCACGACCAGCCGGGCATCGTCGAGTACAAGACCGAGATTCTCGACCACGGTCAGGTGGCGAAGATGCTGCCCGATATCGGGCCCGAGGTGGTCGGCGCGAGCTACTGCCCGCTCGACGGGCACGTCAATTCGCTCCGCTTGTTCCGCACCCTCCACACCGCGATCAACGCGCGCGGCGTGACCTACCTGCCGAGCCATCGCGTCGAGAACATCACGAAGGAAGGCGGCGAGTTCCGGCTGCACACCGAGAAGGGCGAGGTGCGCGCCGGCAAGGTCGCGCTCGCCGCCGGGAACGCCAACATGCGGCTGGCGCCGATGGTCGGGCTCGAGGCGCCGATGCGGCCCGAGCGCGGCCAGATCGTGGTGACCGAGCGGCTGCGGCCGTTCCTCGACTATCCCGTCGTCACACTGCGCCAGACCGACGAGGGTACGGTGATGATCGGCGATTCCAAGGAGGAGAGCACCGACCCGCGCGGCCTCACCATCGGCGTCAGCTCGACCGAGGCCGAACGTGCGGTGCGCCAGTTCCCGCTGCTCGCCAACGTCAACGTGGTCCGCACCTGGAGCGCGATCCGGGTGATGACCCAGGACGGCTTTCCGATCTACGACGAATCGGAGACGCATCCCGGCGCGTTCGTGCTGTGCTGCCATTCCGGCGTGACGCTGTGCGCCAATCACGCGCTGACTGTGGCGCCGATGATTGCCCGCGGTGCGCTCGACAAGTCGCTGGTCGCTCCCTTCAGCGCGCGGAGGTTCCATGTTCAAGCGCCTCAGTAAGCCACGGGGTGAAACCGGCGAGGCGGTCTCGCTGAAGGTCGATGGCAAGCCGATCCGTGCCCGCGCGGGCGACACGGTGGCCGGCGCGATGCTGGCCGCCGGTGTCGACCGCTTCCGCACGACGCCGGTGACGGAATCGCCGCGCGCCCCCTATTGCCTGATGGGCGTGTGCTTCGACTGCCTGGTCACGATCGACGGCGTCGGCAGCCGCCAGGCCTGCCTGGTGCCGGTGCGAGAGGGCATGGCGGTCGAGACCCAGATCGGCAAGCGCGAGGCCGGCCGATGACCGCTCTCTCATGTGGCCATTCCCCACCCCAGCCCTCCCGCTCCGGGGGAGGGAACATGAAGCTCATGACTCCTTCCCCGAAGGGGGCGGGCTGGGGAGGGGGACGGCAAAAGGACGTACGCTATGAATGCGTCTGAACTTCAATCCTCCTACGAACTCGTCGTCGTCGGCGGCGGGCCGGCCGGTCTTGCGGCGGCGACGCTCGCCGCCAAGGCCGGCGTGCAGACCGTGCTGTTCGACGAGAATCCCGGTGTCGGCGGCCAAATCTATCGCGGCATCACCAATACGCCGGTCGCCGACCGCGCGATCCTCGGCGAGGACTATTGGGCCGGTGCCGTACTGGCCTCGGAGGCCGAAGCGAGCGGCGCGACCATCGTCAACGGCGCCACGGTCTGGAGCCTGGATCCCAACCGGCTGGTCGGCGTATCGATCGCGGGCCAGGCGCGCATGGTGAAGACGCAACGCGTGATCGTCGCCACCGGCTCGATGGAACGGCCGTTCCCGATTCCCGGCTGGACGTTGCCGGGCGTGATGACGGCCGGTGCGGCGCAGACCGTGCTGAAGGCGCAGGGGCTGGTGCCGACTGGCCGCACGATCATGGCCGGCTGCGGCCCGCTGCTCTGGCTGCTGGCAGCGCAGCTCTTGCGTGCCGGTGCGAAGATCGAGGCGATCCTCGACACGGCGCCGCGCATCAACTGGCTGAAGGCGGCGATGCACTTGCCGGGCTTCCTCCTCTCGCCTTACTGGTCGAAGGGCCTGGCGTTGTTGCGTGAGGTCAAGGCCAAGGCGCCGGTGATCGCCGCCCATCGCGTCGAGGCGCACGGCAAGGACAAGCTTTCCGAGGTCGTATTCGCGACCGGTGCGGGCGAGCGGCGCATGAAGGCGGATCTCCTGCTGCTGCACCACGGCGTCGTACCCAACGTGAACCTCGCCATGGCGGCGGGTGTGGCGCATCGCTGGAACAGCCGGCAACTCTGCTTCGAGCCGGTGGTCGATGCCGATTTTGCCACGTCCCTGCGCGGCATTGCCGTCGCGGGCGACGGCGCGGGCATCGCGGGCGGCACGGCGGCAGCCGAGCGCGGACGCATCGCGGCGATTGCGGCGGTGCAGGCGCTGAGGCCAGCCGCGTCGGTGATGGACGTGCAGACGGTCCGCCAGTCGCTCGCCCGCGAGGAGATGGGCCGCGCCTTCCTCGATGCGCTCTATCAGCCCGCACCGTCCTTCCGCCGGCCGACCGGCGATACGATCGCCTGCCGTTGCGAGGAGGTGACGGCCAGGCAGGTGCGCGACACCGCCGATCTCGGCTGCGAAGGGCCGAACCAGATGAAGGCCTTCCTGCGCTGCGGCATGGGGCCGTGCCAGGGCCGGCTGTGCGGGCTCACCGTCACCGAGCTGATCGCCGAGCAGCGCCGCTCGACACCGGACGAGGTCGGCTATTATCGCCTGCGCCCGCCGGTGAAGCCGATCACGCTCGCCGAACTGGCCTCGCTGCCCAAGACCGAGGCCGAACGCAAGGCGGTGGAAAGGTGAAAGATCCTTTGCTGGGGGCGCGCCACTCCAGTGGCGCGATCTTCGCTCGCAGCAGACAAAGACGCGTCACCGGAGTGACGCGCGCCCAGCCATGACTCGTACCGCCGACGTCGTCGTCATCGGTGGCGGCATCCATGGCTGCTCGACTGCGCTGCACCTCGCGCTGCGCGGCCTCAAGACCGTCGTGATCGAGAAGGACTATGCCGGTCGCCACGCTTCGGGCGTGAACGCCGGCGGCGTGCGCCAGCTTGCGCGCGATCATGCCGAAATCCCGCTGTCGGTCTCGTCGATGGCGATCTGGGAACGGATCGAGGACCTGGTCGGCGACGATTGCGGCTTCGAGAGCCACGGTACGGTGCTGGTGGCCGAGAGCGAGGAGGAACTGGCAGGCTTCCGCGCGCGCGTCGACGATCTCAGGCTCAAGGGCTTCACGCACGAGGAGCTGATCGACCAGGCCGAGCTGCGGAGGCTGGTGCCGGCGGTGTCCGAGCATTGCCCGGGCGGCGTGGTCTCGCGAC
Organism: Pseudomonadota bacterium; assembly: GCA_018240745.1. GTDB lineage: Bacteria > Pseudomonadota > Alphaproteobacteria > Reyranellales > Reyranellaceae > Reyranella. The sequence continues at coordinate 19,526 of JAFEFF010000221.1, read as the reverse complement.
GCGACGGCGCGGCCGATCCGTTCCGCACCACCCAGGCTTTTCGCCGCCGCGCGATCGAGCGCGGGGCCGAGGTGATCGAGGGCGTGAAGGTCACCGGCCTGTCGCGCGTGGGCGACGTGTGGCGGGTCGAGACCAGCGACGGGCCGATCGAGGCGCCCAAGGTGGTGAACGCCGCCGGGGCCTGGGCGGACCGGATCGCGCTGATGCTGGGTGAGCCGGTGCCACTCACCGTCATCGCGCCGATGCTGATGGTGACCAGCCGGCTGCCTTCGTTCATCCAGCCGGTGGTGATCCTGCGCGGCCGCAAGCTCTCCTTCAAACAGCTCGGTAATGGCACGGTGGTGATCGGCGGCGGCCACCTCGCCACGCCCCATCGCGACCGCAACGAGACCGTGCTCGACTGGGAAAAGCTCGCGATCAGCGCCGCCACCGTGTGGGAGCTGTTCCCGGTGATGCGGCAGGCGACCATCGTGCGCGCCTGGGCCGGCATCGAGGCCTCGATGGCCGACGGCATCCCGGTCGTCGGCCCCAGCGCCACGTCGGAAGGCGTGTTCCACCAGTTCGGCTTCTCGGCCCACGGGTTCCAGCTCGGTCCCGGGACGGGTGCGGTGATGGCCGAGCTGGTGGCGACCGGAAAGACCAACGTGCCGATCGCCGATCTCGCCATCACGCGGTTCCTCCCTGCGCGCAAGCGCGGGGAGGTGCCCCTGTAATCAGGGGCGGAGGGGTCAGAGGCCCGTCCGTGGCCCATGACCCCGTCGGCGCTGCGCGCCGCCACCTCCCCATGCTTCGCACAGGGAGGAATTTCTTTACCGAGCCCGGCGCCAGTCGTAGGCCAGCCGGGGGAAGTGGACCGCGACCTCGCCGATGTCGGGATCGGTCCGCAGCAGGGCGATCTCGTCGGCGTCGATTAACAGTACCTCGCCCTCGGTCCAATCGCGCGCATTGTCGTTGGGCCGCACGCGGGCGCGCTCACCGGGTTTGGGATCGCCGTCCTGCGGCTGCGAGGGACGCGGCCTTGCCGGCGAGGCGTGCCTTGCAATGGCGAGCGCCTCGTCCGGCTTCATTTCCGCGCGGGTGCCGTGGCCGATCGCGGCCATGCGATCGCGCCAGGCGAGCAGCTTCGGATAGGGAGCGAGCTCGGCGCGGCAGTCGATGTGACGGCCGCGGTAGAACCAGACGACGTGATAGACGGCGAAGTCGGCGATGCAGGGTTGATTGCCCAGCAAATATGGCCGGCCGTCGTCGAGCATCTCGGCCAGCCACTTGATCTGCGGCCGCACCAGATGCCGGTTGCGCTGAGCCGCCGCGCGCACCGCCTCGATCGACGGCTCCGGCAGGCCGTGCAGCCGTGCGCGATCCGCGTGCAGGCCTTCGGGCATGTGGTCCGCATTGACGCCGGAGACGAACAAAGCGGTCGGGCGCATGAACTGATGCTCGGCCCACCAGGCGATCGCCTCGCCATGGCCGCGCGTGCCCTTCGGAAACAGAGTTGGCGTGGGCACACGTCGCTCGAGCTCCTGCGCGATCAGCCGCGTGTCGCACCACAGGTCGGCTCCGTCCTGCAGGATCGGAATGCGGCGATAGCCGCCGGTCAGCGGCAGCAGCTTGGGCTTCGGCAGGATCGGCGGCTGCTCGACGCTCCGCCATGCCAGGCCCTTGAAGCCGAGCATCAACCGCGCCTTCTCGGCGAAGTTCGAGAAGTCGTAGTGGTGGAGGATGAGCCCGGTCACGCTCTGCCAGTCACGTCACGCGGCCTTCAGCACGCCTTGGTCGTCCTCGATCGGGAGCGGGTTCCAGTTCCGCGACACCACCCAGTCCGGCCGCGGGTTGGGGCCGAGCTGCGGCTTGTTGGCGACGGTGTTGCACGAGACGTAGATGTGCCAGCGGTCGTCGGCCGAGAGGTTGTGGCCGGAGGCGTGCAGCAGGTTGCAATGGAACAGAACGCAGGTGCCGGCACGGCCGGTCACGGCGACCGGATCGGGCGACGTCTTGAGGATCTCGATCATACGCTGCTTCGGCATCGCCCAGAACTTGTAGGCGGTCGACTCGTCCCACACCGGCTCGACGCGGCCGAGCTTGTGGCTGCCCGGGATGAGATAGAGCGCGCCGCCCATCTCGGTCGTGTCGGTCATCATGACGTTGAAGGTCGCCATGTCGGGCCGCCGGCAGCCGTCGCGCATCCAGGAGCCGTAATCCTGATGCCATTGCCACACCGTGCCCTCGATCGCGGGTTTGGTGTTGATCTTCGTGTGATAGACGTAGACCGAATCGTCCTTCAGCACCTGCCGCACCGGCCGCAGCAGGCGGGGCGTGCGGACCAGGGCGCGGAACGGTCGCGAGCGGGTCGCGCCGTCGTTCTCATGCACCCGGAAGATCGTGCGCACGCCGCCGGTATGCTCGCGCACGACCTCTTCGGCTTGCACCTGGGAGAGCCGCGCCACCTCGCGGCGCAGCACCGCCACCTCGTTGCGCTCGAACAGGCCGGGGAAGATCAGGAATCCGTCGCGATCGAACTGCTCGACCTGGGCCGCGGTCAGCTCCATGGCGTATCCTCCTCTTGTTGCGCCAACGGTAACTCAGGGGTCCATGACGAAGTAGGCCTTTTTCTCCCGTCGCATGCCGAGACGATCGTGGAAGCGCGGCGGACCGCGTGACGGTGTGTCCAGGCAACCGTCGGTCACAGCGTTTCATTATTGATGAAGGAAGGCTCCGCCGGCAGCCAGGAGATGGTCACTGTCATTGCAGCCGACTGATGAACCCCGAAATTCCGGGCGTCCGGCTCCCCGCCTGTCGGCGCGGCCCCTGCTTCTCGCTGTCGGCGCAGGTGCTGTGCTGTATCTGTCCTGGTCGGTGGCCGATGGCCTGCTCCTGATATTTTCCGGATTGCTCCTGGCGGCGTTTCTCGACGAGTGCACGTCGCTGCTGGGCATGGTCTTGCCGTTGCCCCGCAAGGTCGTTCTCGCTCTTGTGGTGCTTGTCGTGTTCCTCGCCGCCGCGGCCGTGGTGATGTGGAGCGGCTTCAGCATCGTGCAGCAATTCGACGGTTTCATCGATGCGCTGGGCCATCAACTGCGTGCCGTGGAGCAGTCCGTCAGGGCGGCCGGGCTTCTCTCCAGCAGAACACCGTCGGCGGCATCCGACGGAAATCACCTGATCCATCTGCTGTTTCCCGACACGCAGCGGCTGGTCGGAGAAGCGCGCAGCGCACTTGCCACCCTGCTGGGCCTGTTCGGAGAGATCATCGTCTCGGTCCTGATCGGTCTGTTCGTTGCGATCGACCCGTCAGCCTATCGCCGGGCCCTCCTCGATATGGCGCCGCCCATCATGCGGCCCCGGCTGTCCGCGATCATGGCCGAGTCCGCGCGCTATCTGCGGCGGTGGCTTCTGGGACAGCTGATCGGCATGGTGGTCCTCGGCCTGCTCACCGCGGCGGCGCTGACGGTTCTCGAGGTCCCGGACGCGATGTTGCTCGCGCTTCAGGCGGGCCTCTTCAATTTCGTACCCTACCTGGGCGCCGTTGCAGCGGGTATCCCGATCGTGCTCATGACGATTCCGCTGGGCGCGACGACTGCTGTCCTCGCGATCGGCGCCTACACCATCATCCATCTCGGGATCGGCTACGTCCTCGCGCCATTGATCCAGCAGCGCACTGTGCGGCTGCTGCCCGGCCTCACTCTGGCAAGCCTGGTGTTGTTCGGAATGCTGTTCGGACTCGCAGGGTTGGCGCTGGCGACGCCCCTTGCCGTCGTCATCCGGCAGATCGCGACGGGTCTGCACCTCGATATGGCGGCCTTCGGCGCAGTGCCCGACCCGCCGCCCGGGGCGAACATCGCTGGCATGGCAGGAAAAACGGCGGCAAACTCCCGATAACCGGAGTGAAAGCCATGAAGGGCGTCGTCAATATCGAGGATTTGCGCAAGCTTGCGAAGAAGCGCTTGCCGAAGATCGCCTATGACTTCATCGAAGGCGGCACCGACGACGAAGTCGGCCTGGTCACGAACGAGCAGGCGTTCCGCCAGGCCCGCATCGTGCCGCGCTACCTCGTCGATGTGAGCGTGCGGGACCAGTCGACGACCCTGTTCGGCCGCACCTACTCGAGCCCGATCGGCATCGCCCCGACCGGCCTTGCCGGCCTGTTTCGCCGTGGCGCCGACCTGATGCTGGCGGAGGCGGCGCGCGACGCCAACGTGCCGTTCATCATGTCCGGCTCCGCCACCGGTTCGATCGAGGATCTGGCCAGGCTGGCGCCGGATCATGGCTGGTACCAGCTTTACTCCTCGAAGGACGAGGCGATCTCCGAGGATCTGATCAAGCGGACCGCCGACGCCGGCCTGAAGACGCTGGTCTTCACCGTCGACGTGCCCGAGGGCTCCAACCGCGAGCGCAACATCCGCAACGGCTGGGGCCGGCCGCTGAAGCTGACCTGGGCGACGAAGATGGAGGCGCTGGAGCATCCGGCGTGGATGCTGGAGTGGATGCGCCACGGCACGCCCTACTTCAGCAACTGGGCGAAGTATGCCGGCCCCGGCGCGTCGGCCGACAAGGTGGCCGATCTCGTGGCCTACCAGAACCGCGCGCCGATGACCTGGAAGCACGTCGAGCGCTTCCGCCAGATCTTCCCCGGCAACTTCGTGCTCAAGGGCATCATGCATCCCGACGATGCGATCCGCGCCCATTCGCTCGGCGTCGACGGCATCATGGTCTCCAACCATGGCGCCCGTCAGCTCGACAATGCGCCGTCGCCGCTTCATGTCCTGCCGGCGATCCGCGACGCGGTCGGCGACAAGATGACGGTGATGTTCGATGGCGGGATTCGCCGCGGCCTCGACGCCATCATCGCGCTGTGCATGGGCGCCAAGTTCGTCTTCCAGGGCCGGCCGACGCTCTACGGCGTGACGGCGGGCGGTGTGGAGGGCGCGAAGGCCGCGCTCGGCATCTTCCGCCGCGAGATCGACATCAGCATGGCCCAGATCGGCGTCACCAGGATTTCCGATCTCGGCCCGCACTACCTGATGTGGAAAGACGAAGAGGACCTGCGCCGGAACCGGCGTTGACGGTCGTCGACTTCTATCTCGGCCTCGGCAGCCGATACTCCTATCTGGCGGCGAGCCAGGTCGATCGCCTCGAGGCGCAGTACGGCTGCCGCTTTGCCTGGAAGCCGATCGCCAGTGGCGCCCTGATCGACCGGCGCGGCGACAATCCCTTCCGCCGCCAGGATGGCGGGGGGCAGTACGACCCGGCGTACCGCGAATACGACGCCAAGGCGTGGGCCGCCCACTACGGCATCCCGTTCCGCGAGCCTGCGCCCTTCGAGGTCGAGGCGAGCGTGCCGGCGCTCGCCTGCCTCGCCGCGGAGCGACAGGGCGCCTTGGTCGCGTGCTGCCGGGCGCTGTTCGCCATGATCTTCGCCGAGGGCGCCACGATCGATGCCACCGTCATCGAGGGGTTGCCGCTGCGCCTTGGTCTCGATCCAGCGGCGTTTCGGCGCGACCTCGGCTTGCCCGAGACGCGGGCGCGGCACGCGGCGCTGATCGACGAGGCCGCGGGCCGCGGCGCGTTTGGCGTGCCGACTTTCTTCCTCGACGGCCGGATGTTCTGGGGCAACGACCGCCTGCCGCTGCTGGAGAGCGCGCTGCGCGCCGTGGAGCTGCCGCGCTGGCCCCGTCGCACCGAACCTAGGGCTTGAGTTCGATATCCTCGTAGGAGGGGAACGGGCTCATCCATACGTCGGTGATCGTATGCCGGGCGATCCGCGGCCCGATGGCGTTCAGGGTGCGCAGGTCCATCACGGGCGCGAACATCACGCGGTCGATGGTGAGCTGCTGGATCTTGTGCAGCAGCGCTTCGCGCTTCTCGACGTCGCGCTCCGAGGCCTGCTGCTGGAACAGCTCGTCGATATCGGGATAGCCGCCATAGGCGTAGGCGCCCTTGGACCGGATGAACGTGTCGACGCGGCTGGCGGCGTTGCCGGAATTTCCTGCCGCGGTCATGAACAGGCCGCGCAGCTTCTTCTCCTGCCACGCGCCGTAGAAGGCGGCGCGCTCCATCGAGCGCAAGCGGACGCGGATACCGGCGGCGTTCAGCTCGTTCACCACCGCCTCGGCGACGGTCGGGAAGCCGGGAATGGCGGCGAACTCCCCGGCATCGAGGCCGTTCGGATATCCGGCTTCGGCGAGCAGCTTCCTGGCCTTGGCCGGGTCGTAGGGCGGCGGCGCGGCCTGCAGCGCGAAGTCCATGACCCGCGGCACGATCACGCCGGCCGGCGGACAGAAGCCGAGACAGGCCGCTTCGTTGATCTGCTGGCGGTCGAGCGCCAGATTGGCCGCCAGCCGCAGCCGCGGGTCGTGCCAGGGCGACTTGGGGTCCCACTGCTCGGTGAACTCGATCCAGAAGATCGAGGCGTGCTTGGACGACACCACCTGCATGCGCGAATCGCGCCGGATGCCCTCGGCGTCGGGTCCGTCGAGCACCAGCCCGAAGTCGGCCTCGCCGGTCTTCACCATCACCGCGCGCGTGGTCGCCTCGGGAACGCTGCGCATGATCAGGGTCTTCACGTTCGGAACGCGGCGCCAGTAGCCCGGAAAGGCTTCCAGCTCGACCTCGACGCCCGGCTTGTGCCGCACGAACTTGTAGGGACCGGCGCCGACCGGGTGCTTGCGGAACCCGTCGTCGCCCACCTGGGTGAGGTAATTCTTCGGTACGACGATGCCGGCCGCGCTGGCGGTCGTGCCGTAGAACGTCATGAAGTCGGGCCACGGCTCCTTGAGATGAAAGCGCACCACCTGCGGATCGACGATCTCGACGTCGGAGACGCGATCGTGCAGCAGCGCGGTGCTCGCTCCCTTGTACCGCTCGAAGCTGAACTTCACGTCTTCCGTCGTGATCGGGTCGCCGTTGTGGAACTTCAGCCCCGGCCGCAGCTTGAACTCGTAGGTCTTGCCGTCGGGGCTTTCCTGCCACGACTCCGCGAGGCTCGGGCCCATCTTCTGCCCGGGATAGGGCCGCACCAGCGCATCGTGGATCGCGTAGAGCATGCCGAACGGCGTGATCTGCGGCGGCGCGGTCGACGGGTCGAACCACGCGGGCGAGATGGTGACATGCCAGGCGATGGTGATCTTGCCTCGGGGCTCGCCGGCGGTTGCCGAGGTGGCCGCACCGACAAGGACGGCGGCGATGAGCAGAAGCCGCGAAATCATCGGGACCCTCTCAGCCGTAGAGGTGGCAGGCAACCCGTCGACCGTCGACCTCGGCGAGTTTCGGTTCTTCCCGGGCACAGCGCGCCGTGGCGTGCGGGCAGCGCGGATGGAAGTGGCAGCCGCTCGGCGGGTTGAGCGGGCTCGGCACCTCGCCCGACAGCGGGACTTCCTCGTGCCGCTCGTCGGGATGGCTCGGCAGGGCGGCCGAGAACAGCGCCTTGGTGTAGGGGTGCAGCGGATTGCGGGCGATCGTCCGCGCCTGGCCGCTTTCGACGATCTTGCCGAGATACATCACGACGATCTCGTGGCTCATGTGCGCCACCGCGGCGAGATCGTGGGCGATGAACAGGTAGGCGAGCCCCAGCCGGTCCTGCAGGTCGCGCAACAGGTTCAGGATCTGCGCCCGGATCGAGACGTCGAGCGCCGACACCGGCTCGTCGAGCACGACCAGCCGGGGCGACAGCACCAGCGCGCGGGCGATCGCGATGCGCTGGCGCTGTCCGCCGGAGAATTCGTGCGGAAAGAGGTCGGCCGAGCGCTCCGGCAGGCCGACCAGGTCGAGCAGCTCGAGGATCCGGCGGCGCACCTCGGCCGGCTCGACCGACTCGTTGGTGATCAGCGGCTCGGCGATGATGGCGCTGATGCGCATGCGCGGATTGAGCGAGGCATAGGGATCCTGGAACACCGCTTGCACGGAGCGGCGGTACTGGCGGCGGCCCGGCGCGTCGAGGCGGGCGAGGTCGCGCCCGTCGAACAGGATGGCTCCGGTGCTCGGCTCCTCCAGCCCCAGCACCAGCTTGGCGGTGGTGGTCTTGCCGCAGCCCGATTCGCCGACCACGCCGAGCGTCTTGCCCGGCTCGATGGCGAACGAGATGCCGTCGACCGCGCGGACGACGCCGCGGGTCCCGCCGAACAGGCCGCGCCGGGCCTGGAAGTGCTTGGTGAGGTCGCTGGCTTGCAGGACGGTGGTCATGCGGCGCTGCTCCTCATCGAAAGCGGCTCGGCGAGCCAGCAGCGGGCGCCGCGGCCGGGCTCGAGGGTGAACTGCGGCGGCGCCTCGGCGCGGCAGCGCGTGGTCACCGCGGGGCAGCGCGGCGCGAAGGCGCAGCCCGGCGGCAGGTTGGCGAGATCGGGCGGCTGGCCGTCGATCGCCGTCAGCCGCTCGCCGCCGTCGGCCATGCGCGGGATCGAGCCGAGCAGCGCCTTGGTGTAGGGGTGCGCCGGCGCCGAGAAGATGCGCGACACCGGCCCATGCTCGACCATGCGCCCGGCATACATCACCGCGAGCTGGTCACACATCTTGGCGACGATGCCGAGATTGTGGGTGATGAAGATCAGCGCCAGCCCGTGCTCGCGCTGCAGGTCGCGCAAGAGGTTGAGGTACTGCGCCTGGATGGTGAGGTCGAGGCTGGTGGTCGGCTCGTCGGCGATCAGCAGCCGCGGCTCGCAGGAGATGCCGATCGCGCCGACGATGCGCTGGCGCATGCCGCCCGACATCTCGTGGGGGAACTGCGACACCCGGGTCTCGGGCGAAGCGATCCGCACCGACTTCAGCAGCCGCACCGCGCGCTGCCAGGCTGAGCTCGAGCTCGCGTGCTCGTGCACCCGGATCGGCTCGCCGACCTGGTTGCCGATCGAGAACAGCGGGTTCAGCGAGGCCATCGGATCCTGCAGGATCATGGCGATGCGCTTGCCGCGCACCTGGCGCATCTCCCCGTCGGACTTCGTCAGCAGGTCCTCGCCCTCGAACATCATGCGGCCGCTGACGATGCGGGCGGCGGGCGGCAGCAGGCGCATCAGGGTGAGCGCCAGCGTGCTTTTCCCCGAGCCCGATTCACCGACGATGCCCAGCGTCTCGCCGGCGCCGAGGCTCAAGGTCACGTCGTCGACGGCACGGACCACGCGGGTTCCCTGTTGGGACACGTAGTGGGTGGAGACGCCCTCCAGCGACAGCAGCGGCTGGGACATGGCGGTCACAGCTGCCGCAGTTGCGGGTCGAGCTTGACCCGCAACCAGTCGCCCAGCAGGTTGGCCGACAGCACCATCAGCATGATGCAAAGGCCCGGCAGCACCGTCAGCCACCAGTGCCCGACCATCAGGCCCTGCTTGCCATCGGACATCATCAGGCCCCACGCGGGCTTGGGCGGCGGCACACCGACGCCGAGGAACGACAGCGCCGCCTCGGTGACGATCACCACGCCCAGCATCAGCGTGCCGAGCACGACCGCCGAGTTGATGACGTTGGGCAGGATGTGGCGCCACATGATGACGTGCTTGGGGCAGCCGGCGACCACCGCCAGCCGCACGAATTCCCGCTGTTTCAGCGACAGCACCTCGCCGCGGATGACGCGCGCGTAGCGCGTCCAGTAGACGGCGCCCAGGATGATGACGATGTTGAACTCGCTGGGGCCGACGATCGCCGCCAGGAAGATCGCGAAGGTCAGCGCCGGCAGGGCCAGCCAGGCGTCGGCGATGCGCATGATCACCTGGTCCACCCAGCCGCCGAGATAGCCCGACAGGATGCCGAGCACTGTGCCGATCGTGCCGGCGACCATCACCGCGGTGATGCCGACGATCATCGACACGCGGGCGCCGAAGATCAGCCGCGACAGCTCATCGCGTCCGACATGGTCGGTGCCGAGCAGGTGGGCCATGCTGCCGCCGGTCTGCCAGAACGGCGGGCGGTAGCGCAGCGACAGGGTGCCGACCTGCGGGTCGTAGGGCGCCAGCAGCTCGGCGAACAGCGCCACGAAGGCGATGGTCAGCAGGATCAGGACCGGAATGGTCGGAAAGCCCTCGAGCCATTTGAAGGAGGCGCGGGACGCGACGGTCGGAGGGGTGACGGTCGGGCTGGTGACGGCCATGTCAGCTCTCCAGTCGGATGCGCGGATCGATCAGCGCGTAGAGGATGTCGACCAGCAGGTTCACGACGATGATCATGCTGCCGCCGATCACCACCACCGCCTGAACGACCGGGAAGTCGCGGAAGCTGATGCCCTCGTAGAGCAGCCGTCCGATGCCCGGCCAGGCGAACACCGTCTCGACCACCACCGCGACGTTGATCATCACCACGAGGTTTATGCCGGCGAGGGTGATCACCGGGATCAGCGCGTTCTTGAAGGCGTGCTTGCCGATCACCATCGCCTCGGGCAGGCCCTTGAGCCGGGCCAGCTTGACGTATTCCGAGCCCAGCACCTCGAGCATCGACGAGCGGGTCAATCGCATGTGGGCGGCGGCGAAGTACCAGCCCAGCGTGAAGGCGGGCATGATCAGGTGCGCCGCCGTGCCCGCACCCGAGGAGGGCAGCCAGCCGAGATAGACGGTGAAGAACAGGATCAGCACCAGCCCGATGAAGAACGACGGCAGCGACAGGCCAAGCAGGGTAAAGACCTTGCCGGCGCTGTCCCAGAAGCCGCCGACCCTGACCGCGGCCAGCACGCCGCTCGGAATGCCGATCAGCAGCGACAGAACCATCGCCACCGACGCCAGCAGCAGCGAGTTGGGCAGCCGCTCGAAGTAGAGATCGACCACCGGCGAGCGGTAATAGAACGAGTTGCCGAAGTCGCCGGTGAGGAAGCTCTTCACGAACAGGCCGTATTGCACCCACAGCGGCTGATCGAGGCCGAACTGGTGGCGCATGTTGACGATGTCCTCCTCGCTGGCGCCCGGTTCGAGCAGCAGCGTGGTCGGATCGCCGGTCACCCGCACGAACAGGAAGATGGTGAGCGACAACAGGAACAGCGAAAGCAGGGAATACCCGACGCGACGCGTGATGTACTGCTTCATGACGCGCTCACTTCTTGATGGTGACGTCCTCGTACGGTGCGGAGTAGGCGTTGCCCTTGACCAGGCCGAACCCGGACTCGCCGACGCGCTTGCCGACGCCGTTCAGGAAGGCGAGCTGCCAGATCGGCGCGTACATGCTCTTCTCGTGCACCATCTGCTGGATGCGGTGCAGGATCTCGGTGCGCTTGGCGACGTCGAGCTCGGACTCCTGCTTGGCGTAGAGCTCGTCGATGTCGGGATAGTTGCCGTAGCAGTAGGCGCCGTCCTTGACGACGAACGCCGCCAGCCGGGTCGCGGCGTTGCCGAACGCGCCCGACGCGCCCTGGATCAGGTTCTTGAGCTTCTTCTGCGAGTAGCCGCTGTAGAAGGCGGCCCGTTCGAGCGGCCGCAGCTTGACCCGGATGCCGGCCTCCTGGAGGTAGTTGATGACGGCCTCGGCGACGTTGGCGTAGGAACTGTCGCAGTAATAGTCGCCCGCGTCGAAACCCTTGCCGTGGCCGGCCTCGGCCAGGAGCTTTTTCGCCTTCTCGGGGTTGTAGGTCGCCGGCGGCGGCTGCCAGTAGAACTCGAAGCCGTTGGGAATCATGCTGTTGGTGATCGGCGAGAAGCCGAGCGTCAGCGCATCGGAGATCGCCTTGTAGTCGATGGCGTAGCGCGTCGCCTCACGCACGCGCTGGTCATGCCAGGGTGACTTCTCGTCCCACTGGTCGGCGAAGTAGATCCAGAACGGCGCCTGCAGCACGACCGACTTCAGGGTCAGACCCGGCGTGGCGCGCAATTCCTCCGCGAGCTCTCCGCGGATCGAGTAGGCGATGTCGACCTCTCCGCGCTTGAGCGCGGCCAGCCGCGTCGCTTCCTCCGGGATCACCTTGAGGAGCAGCCGCTTCACCGTCGGCTTCTTGCGCCAGTAATCGTCGAACGCCTCGAGCACCAGCGAGACGCCGGGCGTGAACGACACGAAGCGGTAGGGACCGGCGCCGATCGGCGCCTTCTTGAAGCCGTCCTCTCCGACCTTCTCGACATACTTCTTCGGCACGATCCAGCCGGCGCCGGTGGCCGAGCTGTAGAAGGTGATGAAATCGGGCCACGGCTCCTTGAGCACGAAGCGCACTGTGCGGTCGTCCGGTGCTTCGACCTTGGCGACGCGCTCCTTCATCATCTGCGCCGAGGTGCCACGATAGCGCTCGAAGGAGAACTTCACGTCCTCCGCCGTCACCGGATCGCCGTTGTGGAACTTGGCGCCGGCGCGAACGGTGAACTCGTAGCTGAGACCGTCGGCGGCGGCCTTGAACTTCTCGGCCAGGCAGGGCTCGGCGCCGTTGCCGGGCATCGGCTTCACCATCGCGTCATGCAGGGCATACATCAGCATGAACGGCGTGATGATCCCGGGCGTTTCCGCCGGGTCGAACCAGGTCGGCGCCAGCGAGACGTGCACGCCCCACGTCAGCTGCCCGTCGGCTGCCACGGCATTCCGTGCAGACGCCACGATTCCCAGCGCGGAAAGCGCCATCAAACTACGACGCGTAAGCTCGGTATTCTGCGCCATCATCGACTCCCGACTGTGACCCGGGAACGCGGCACGCGAGCGACCAATGCTCTGCCATCCCGGACGGCACAGGCGGACAGGGCCACCCAAAGGCGGCCTGCCGCGTGCGCCCGGTTGCGCGATCAAGCTAATCGTTCATTTGAGCTACGCCGTTACGACGACGATCGATACTCCCGTCTAACCATCGTGACCTTCCCTGTCTTCTGTCGCCCGCTTTGTGCCGGCGGTGATCCACGCTGGGATCTTGTTGGCAACGTTAAGCGTAAGCCCGGGGCGCGGCAACGAAATTCCGCGCCACGGGCTGCGCGCTCGGATGGTCGCTTTGCGGTCATGGCCAGAAAACCATCCCGGGTGCCGGACCGGCCTCTCTTTGCCCGAGCGCAAAAGAACGGCGGCGGGCGTTTGCCGCGCCGCCGCCGCTCCTGGTTACTGGACGACCTCGAACAGGCCGGCCGCGCCCATGCCGCCGCCGATGCACATGGTCACGACGACGTTCTTGGCCTTGCGACGGCGGCCCTCGATCAGGGCGTGGCCGGTGCAGCGCGCGCCGGTCATGCCGAACGGATGGCCGATCGAGATCGAGCCGCCGTTGACGTTGAGCTTGTCGTTCGGGATGCCGAGCTTGTCGCGGCAGTACAGCACCTGGACGGCGAAGGCCTCGTTCAGCTCCCACAGGTCGATGTCGTCCATCTTGAGGCCGAAGCGCTTCAGCAGCTTCGGCACGGCATAGACCGGGCCGATGCCCATCTCGTCGGGCTCGCAGCCGGCGACGACGAGGCCCTTGTAGATGCCGAGCGGCTTGAGGCCGCGCTTGGCGGCTTCGGCGTCGCTCATCACCACCGCGGCCGAGGCGCCGTCGCTGAGCTGGCTGGCGTTGCCGGCGGTGATCCACTTGTCCGGGCCGCGCACCGGCTCGAGCTTGCTGAGGCCCGCGATGTTGGTGTCGGGGCGGTTGCCCTCGTCCTTGGCGAGCTTGACCTTCTTCTTGGAGGTCTCGCCGGTCGCCTTGTCGGTGACGATCATCTCCGATTCCATCGGCACGATCTCGTCGTCGAACTTGCCGGCCTGCTGGCCCGCCGCGGTGCGCATCTGGCTCTGCAGCGAATACTCGTCCTGGGACTCGCGGCTGATCTTGTAGCGCTCGGCCACCGTGTCGGCGGTCTGGATCATGCTGTGATAGATGCCGGGGACGTGCTCCTGCACCCACGGATTGATCAGGCGGTGCTTGTTGCCGCCCGGCGGCGACTGGATCAGCGACACCGATTCGAGGCCGCCGGCCAGCATCACCGGCACCTTGTCGACCAGCACGCGCTGGGCCGCCATGGCGATGGTCTGCAGGCCCGACGAGCAGAAGCGGTTCACGGTGACGCCCGACACCGAGACCGGCGCCCCGGCGCGCATTGCCGCGACGCGGGCGAGGTTGGAGCCTTGCGTGCCCTCCGGCGCGGCGCAGCCCAGGATCACGTCCTCGATCTCGCCGAGCTCGACCTTGGCACGCTCGGCAGCGTGCTTGATGACATGCGCGCCCATGTCGGCGGCGTGCGTGTCGTTGAAGGCGCCGCGGAATGCCTTTCCGATCGGCGTGCGGGCGGTCGATACGATGACGGCGTCAGCCATGAGAATTTCCTCCTCAGAAAACGTTGTCGATGCCGTCCCCCTCCCCAACCCTCCCCCTTCGGGGGAGGGAGGTCATGAACAAGCCTCCCCTTCGGGGGAGGGAGGTCATGAACCCTCCCCCGAAGGGGGAGGGCAGGGTGGGGATGGCCCCAGGCTCGACTTCAGACGCTAGAGAACTTCTTGCCGTCCTGCACCAGCTTCTTGAGCAGCGGCGCGGGCTCCCAGAACGGGTCGCCGGAGGCGTCGCGGTACTTCAGCAGGGCATCGTGGATGGTCTTCAGCCCGACCACGTTGTCGGCCCACCACATCGGGCCGCCGCGATAGACCGGCCAGCCGTAGCCGTTGACCCAGATCACGTCGATGTCGAGCGAGCGCTGCGCCATCTTCTCCTCGAGGATCTTGGCGCCCTCGTTGACCATCGGATAGAGCGTGCGCTCGAGGATCTCCTGGTCGGAGATGGCGCGGCGGGTGATGCCGAGCTTGGCCGAGGTGTCGGCGATGATCTTCTCGACCTCCGGATCGGGGACCGGCGTGCGGTCCGGCAGGTTGTACTTGTAGAAGCCCGCGCCGGTCTTCTGGCCGAACCGGCCGAGCTCGCAGATCGCATCGGCGATGTAGCCGGAGTAGCGCACGTTGCGCTTTTCCTTTTCCTTCTTGCCCTGGCGGATGCGCCAGCCGACGTCGTTACCGGCAAGGTCGCTCATGGCGAACGGGCCCATCGGGAAGCCGAAGTCGTACAGGACCTTGTCGACCTGCTGCGGCAGGGCGCCTTCCTCCAGCATGTAGGAGGACTGCACGCCGCGCTGGCGGAGCATGCGGTTGCCGACGAAGCCCTCGCAGACGCCGACCAGCACCGGGATCTTGCCGATCCGCTTGCTGAGGGTCATGACGGTGGCGATCACGTCCTTCGCGGTCGCCTTGCCGCGCACGTTCTCGAGCAGCTTCATGACGTTGGCCGGCGAGAAGAAGTGCATGCCGATCACGTCGCCCGGGCGCTGCGTGTATTGGGCGATCTGGTTGACGTCCAGGCCGGAGGTGTTGGTCGCCAGGATGGCGCCGGGCTTGGCGATCGCGTCGAGCTGCTTGAAGACGCCTTCCTTCACTTCCATGGTCTCGAACACCGCCTCGATCACGACGTCGGCGTCCTTGAGGTCGTCGTAGGAGAGCGTCGGCTTGATCAGCGCCATGCGCTTGTCGACATCCTCGGCCTTCATGCCGCCGCGCTTCGCGGTGTTCTCGTAGTTGGTGCGGATGGTCCGCAGGCCGCGGTCGAGCGCCTCCTGCTTGACCTCGAGCAGCGTGACCGGGATGCCGGCATTGGCGAAGTTCATGGCGATGCCGCCGCCCATCGTGCCGGCGCCGACGATGCCCGCAGTCTTGATCGTGCGCTGCGGCGTGTCGGCCGGCACGTCGAGCACCTTGGCCGCCTCGCGCTCGGCGAAGAAGTAGTAGCGCTGCGCCGCCGACTCCTGCGACGTGACCAGCTCGACGAACAGCTCGCGCTCGCGCTTCAGGCCCTCGTCGAACGGCAGCTCGACGGCGGCCTGGACGCACTTGATGATGTTCCACGGCGCCTTGAAGCCGCGGGCGCGGCGGGCGATCGCCTTCTCGGTTTCCTTGAACAGATCGGGCGATTCGAGCGTCACGCTGAGGTCGCGCACGCGGCGGCGCGGCGCCTTCTGCGCCACCAGCATCTGCGCATGCGCCACCGCGCCGGCCAGCAGGTCGTCACCCTCGACCAGCGCATCGACGATGCCTTTGCTCTTGGCCTCGGGTGCGGGAATGTGGCGGCCAGAGAGGATGGCATCGAGCGCGTACTTCGCGCCGGTCAGGCGTGGCAGGCGCTGCGTGCCGCCGGCGCCCGGCAGCAAGCCGAGATGCACCTCGGGCAGGCCGACGCGCGTCGAAGGCAGCGCCACGCGATAGTGCGCGCCGAGCGCGGTCTCGAGACCGCCGCCGAGCGGTGTGCCGTGCAGCGCGGCGACGACGATCTTCGGGCAGTTCTCCATCGTCGCGATGACGTCGTTGAGGTTGGCGCCCTGCGGCGGCTTGCCGAACTCGCGGATGTCGGCGCCGGCGATGAAGGTGCGGCCGCCGCCGATCAGCACGATCGCGTCGATATTGGGATCGGCACCGAACGCCTCGACGCCCTCCTTGATGCCGTCGCGCACCGCGGCCGCGAGCGCGTTCACCGGCGGATTGTTTACGGTCAGGATGCCGATCCGCCCCTGCGTGGAGCGAAGCACTGCGTCGGTATTGGCCATGGGCGTTCTTCCCTTGATGATGACGGATGGTCTTACCAATCCGCGGCGCCGCCGCCCAGCGAGCGATTGTTCCGCCGTGCGGAGATTTCTTTACCGGCGATCCCGCCCGAACAGCGGCCAGCCGTTGGGCACTGCCGGCACCGCCGTAGGGCCAAGCCGATGTCGCAGCGGAGCGTGGTTGACGATCACCGGCGGCCAGTAGGACACCGAATAGGAGGGCAGGTAGATCACGGTCTGCCGCTCCACGACCGCGGGCGCCGCCGGTGGCGGAGGGGCCGGTTCAGGCGGCGTGGTGCTGCCGCGCAGGACCGTCACCGGCGGCGGGTCGGCCGCCAGCGCCGCGGCCGGCGCGCCCATCGCGATCGCGGCGAATGCCAATAGGGGCCAGCCTGTCACGACGACACCCGCTCGATCGTTCCGGCCATCCAGCGGGCGATGCCGGTCATGCGGGCATCCTCGTTCTGCTGGCCCATCAGCTGCACGCCGACCGGCATGCCGCCGACGCTCATCAGCGGCAGCGTCACGACCGGTGCGAACAGCATCGACGACGGCGCATTGAACACGAAGTCGCCGGTCGGCCTCGGCGCGAGCGGTTGGCCGGGCTTGTCGCCTTCCCAGATCGGCGCGGGGCCGGGGCAGGAGAGGGTGATCGCCGCATCGGCGAGCGAGGCGACGGCGGCGTGGGTCGCCTGCGCGGCCTGACGGGCGAGCAGGCTGGTGCGGTACTGGTCCGGCGTCATCGCCTCGGCCTTGAACAGCGCCTGCCTGGCACGCTCGCTGAGGCCGTTGGGCGAGGCATCGAGCATGCCGCGCTGGTACCAACGGTTCTCCCACGGCGTGATGCCGTTGCAGATCGCCCGAGCGTTGCCGATCGCCTTCTCCAGCGCCTCGACGAACGGATGGTCGCCGCGACGGATCAGCGTGACGCCGGCCGCCTCGAGCCGGCCCAGCAGCTCGGCGAAGCCGGCCTTGGTCGCGGCATCGACGTCGGGCCAGCCTTCGGTCTCGAGCACGATCAGCCGGTTGGGCTTGATCGCCGCCGGCAGCGTGTCCGGCCCCATCAGGCCGATGGAGCCGCGGTCGCCGCCGCAGCGCTTGGCCATCTCGATCGCCACCTGCCACATGTCCTCGAGGCAGTTGGCGTGCGGGCCGTGCGTGCTCTGGCTGGTCGCCAGCCGCTCGCCGCGATTGATGCCGCCCTGCGTCGGCTTGAGCGCGAAGTTGCCGCAATAGGCGGCGGGCCGGATGATCGAGCCGCCGACCTGCGTGCCGATCGCCGCCGGCACCATGTTGGCGCCGACTGCCGCCGCCGAGCCCGACGACGAGCCGCCCGGCGTGCGCCTCGGATCGAAGGGATTGGTGGTGGCACCCGGGTGCGAGCCGCCCAGCTCGGCCGTGACCGTCTTGGCGAGGATCACCGCACCCGCCTGGCGCAGCGCCCACACGCCGGCATTGTCGCGCTTGGGGAAGTTCCCCTTCATCGCCTCGCAGCCCATCTCGGTGGGCATGTCCCTGGTCTCGAGCAGATCCTTGATCGCGACCGGCATGCCGTCGATCAGCGAGATCGGCCTGCCGGCTTTCCAGCGCTCGGTGCCGGCATCGGCGGCGGCACGGGCGCCGGCCTCGTTCATCGCGGTGAACGCCTTCACGACAGGCTCTCGCGCCGAGATCGTCTCGAGGCAGCGCTCGAGATAGGCGCGCGGGCTGTCGTTGCCGTCGGTGAAGCGCCGGGCGGCGTCGTGGAAAGTAAGCGGCTGATAGTCGGCGTAGGCGGTCATGTCTGGTAGCCTATCAACCACGAGAGGGGACGCCCATGACATTCGCCGGCCTGAACTACCTTGCGATATTGCTGGCCGCCCTGGCGGCCTTCGGCTGGGGTGCGATCTACTACATGACCCTGTCGAAGCAATGGCTGGCCGCGGTCGGCCTCAGCAAGGAGCAGATGCAGAGCCGTTCGGCAGCGCCGTTCGTCATCTCCTTCGTGGCGCTGATCGTCATGTCGTGGGTGCTGGCCGGTACGGTGGGCCATCTCGGGCCGGGTCAGGTGACGCCGAAGAACGGCATCATCTCCGGCCTGTTCCTGTGGCTGGGCTTCATCGCCACCACGGTGTTCGTCAACAACGCCTATCCGGGCCGCAAGTACAGCCTCTCGGTGATCGACAGCATCCATTGGCTGGGTGTCGTCGTTATCGAGGGCGCCGTCATTGGCGCGATGGGTGTTTGAGGAATGAAGCGACCGCGCATCGAAGGCTACGCCGTCATATCGAAGGAGGGGATGATCGCCACGTCGGACGGTCGTTTCCCCGAGGCCATCAAGATCCCGGCCGACCATAAATTCTACCAGGACTCGGTCGACCGCGCGTCGGCGGTCGTCAACGGCCGCCATTCGGCCGAGGGCGGACCCAAGGAACATGAGCGTCGCCGCATCATCTTGACCCGCCGCGTCGATGTCCTGACGCCCGACCCGCGCAATCCCAACGCGATCCTGTGGAATCCGGCGACCGCGCCGTTCGACGAAGCGTGGGCGAAGCTCGGGCTGGACGGCGGCGTCGCGGCCGTGGTGGGCGGCACAGACACGTTCGGCCTGTTCCTGACGGTCGGCTACGATGCCTTCTATCTCACCAGGACCGAGGCCAGCGTGCCGCGCGGCCGGCCGGTCTTCCCCGGCGTCGGCACGACGACGACGGCCGAAGAGGTGATGCGCAAGGTCGGTTTGGTTCACAAGGGCACGCGCATGCTCGACGCCTCGGTCAACTGCCGCGTCGAGGAGTGGGTGAAGGGCTAGCGCGAAGTTGCTGTTCGTCGAATTGCCCCCGGCGGGAGTCCACAGGAGTCCACTCGGGTGTGGACCGGTTCGATGTCGATGGCACAAGGGTTTCGGGCCAGGAGTCCACGAATCCACCGATATCCACCCCTCGGAAAAAACACGCATTACAGCGCGCCGCTCCTGGCGCATGGGACTACGCCGGAAGGTAAGCGAGGAGTGGGACGGTCCGATGAGCATGATCATACGCGCTATTCTGCACCAGCGCGCGCCGAACACCTATTATGGGCAATGGCCGCGATTTTCAGCGCGGGAATCGGCCCTCGATTCGCGAGCCATTGCCCATAGTG
>JAFEFF010000220.1 GCA_018240745.1 Pseudomonadota bacterium | reverse complement strand
AAGTCGTGCTATCGTCGTCATGGACGGCTCCCTTTGATGAGACCTAACGACCTCATCCTGGCACATCGATGCCGTTGGGGGCCGTCCACACCAACGAGCCTCCGGCTCGCTCATGAGGTTTGAGCGAGCCGGAGGCTCGCGGTCCGGAAGATAATGAGGCGGCAGGCGACTGCCGAACGAGCTTATCTTATGACCTGCCTCGATATCGTGTCGGCGAGCTGGTTCACCGTGCGGATTTCGGCGACCTGCTTCATCGGGATCGAGATATCGAAGCGATCTTCCAGGTCGACGATGATGTCCATCACGGTGAGCGAATCGACCGTGGTGCCGTCGCAGATCACGGTGTCGCCCGTGATCGGCATGCCGTTGACCTGGTAGGGTGCGAGGAGATGACGGATTTCGCTGAAGATCTCCATCTGCAGCGAAACGCTCTCCAGCTTGCGGGGGATGATGGCTGAGGGGCTGTTCATGACAGCATCTCAACGCATTCCGGGCTCGACGTTAAAACACGTTTGGTTACCGATCGTGTCGGGACATTACGAAATATTACGGCGTCTTCTCATGATCATGCGGACCGCGGGCCTCCAGGCCCGCTCATGAGCGGAGCTGGAGCTCCGCGGTCCGGAAGACTATGACGCGCCACTGGAGTGGCGCGCCCCCAGCGAAAGATCACTCGGCGGCGAGCTTGGCGGGCGCCAGCCAGCGATCGAAGTCGCGCAGTGCCCGCGCGGCCAGCGCCTGCTTGCGTTCCTTGCCGCGCAAGGTGCCCTCGATCGGCGGGAACAGTCCGAAGTTCACGTTCATCGGCTGGAAGGTCGAGGCGTCGGCGCCGCCGGTGATGTGGTTGAGCAGGGCGCCCATTGCGGTGGTGCCGGGCGGCACGCTCGGCGTCTCGCCGCGAAGCTCCGCCGCCGCGAACCGGCCGGCCAGGAGACCGACGGCGGCGCTCTCGACATAACCTTCGCAGCCGGTGATCTGGCCGGCGAAGCGCAGGTCCGGCCTCGCCTTCAGGCGCAGCGTGCCGTCGAGCAGGCGCGGGCTGTTGAGGAAGGTGTTGCGATGCAGCCCGCCCAACCGCGCGAACTCGGCGTTCTGCAGGCCGGGGATGGTGCGGAACAGGCGCACCTGCTCGCCATGCTTCAGCTTGGTCTGGAAACCGACGATGTTCCACAGCGTGCCGAGCGCATTGTCCTGGCGGAGCTGCACCACCGCCCACGGCCGCCGGCCGGTGCGCGGGTCGCGCAGGCCGACCGGCTTCATCGGGCCGAAGCGCAGGCTCTGCGGCCCGGTCGAGGCGATCACCTCGATCGGCTGGCAGCCCTGGAAGTAGGGCGTGCTCGATTCCCACTGCTTGAACTCGGTCTTCTCGCCCGCCAGCAGGCCCGCGACGAAAGCCTCGTACTGCTCCTTGTCGAGCGGGCAGTTGATGTAGTCGGCGCCGCTGCCGCCGGGTCCCGCCTTGTCGTAGCGCGACTGCTTCCAGGCGATCGACTGGTCGATAGAGTCGTGATGGACGATCGGCGCGATCGCGTCGAAGAAGGCGAGCGACTCCTCGCCGGTGAGCTTCGCAAGGGCCTCGGCCAGCGCGGGCGAGGTGAGGGGGCCGGTCGCGATGATCGTGCTCTCCCACTCGGCGGGCGGCAGGCCGGCCACTTCCGCGCGCTCGAGCGTCACCAGCGGGTGGGCGAGCAGCGCCTCCTGCACCGCGGCCGAGAAGCCGTGCCGGTCGACCGCCAGCGCACCGCCGGCTGGCAGCTTGTGCATGTCGGCGGCGCGCATGATCAGCGAACCGGCGCGGCGCATCTCCTCGTGCAGCAGGCCGACCGCGTTGTTCTGCGCATCGTCCGAGCGGAAAGAGTTCGAGCAGACCAGCTCCGCCAGCGAATCGGTGATATGCGCCTCGGTCGCGCGCACCGGCCGCATCTCGTGCAGCGTCACCGGCACGTTCGCTTGCGCGAGTTGCCACGCCGCCTCGCTGCCTGCGAGGCCGCCGCCGACTATATGCACCTTCCTGCTTGACGCCATGTATGGGGACCTGAAACCGTGCGCCTCCTTACATGGGGGAGCCAAGAATGGCCATCAAGTTCCACAATCCCAAGACCGTCGCCCTGGCCGGCAAGTACAGCCTCGGCGCCGAAGTGCCGCCGAACGCGCGCGTTCTCTACGTTTCGGGCCAGGTCGGCCTCGATTCGCGCGGCAAGCTCGCGCCGACCTTCGAGAAGCAGGCCCTGCAGGCCTGGAAGAATATCGGCCAGGTCCTGAAGGCGGCCGGCATGGGCTACAAGGACATCGTCAAGCTCACCAGCTTCATCACCGACGCCCGCTACATCGCCGCCAACCGCGCGGCGCGCGACCAGTTCATCACGGGCGACCCGTATCCGGCCTCGACCCTGCTGGTCGTGCAGGGCCTGGCCGATCCCGCCATGCTGGTCGAGATCGAGTGCGTGGCCGCCAAGTGATCCATTCGTCGTCCCGACTCGCGCGGGGCATCCCCGCGCTCGAGCGAAGCGGAGTGGAGGGACCTTTTTTCCACGATCACCGAGCTTTTTGCGGAAAAGAGGTCCCTCCACTGCGCGCTTCGCGCTTCGGTCGGGACGACGGAGAGGGACGACGGTGATGGACAGCCTCAAGGTCGCGCTCGCCCAACTCAATCCCAAGGTCGGCGACATCGTCGGCAATCTGGCGAAGGTCCGGGCGGCGCGGGCCGAGGCAAAGGAGCAGGGCGCCGACCTAGTGATCACCCCGGAGCTGGTGATCGCGGGCTACTTCCCCGAGGACCTGGTGCTGAAGCCCGCCTTCCAGCGCCAGTGCATGGAGGCGGTCGAGGCGTTGCGCGCCGACACGAAGGACGGCGGACCGGGCCTGTTCGTCACCTCGCCGTGGGTCGAGGACGGCAAGCTCTACAACGCCATCGTCGCGCTCGACAAGGGAGAGATCATCGGCAAGCGCTTCAAGGTCGACCTGCCGAGCTACGGCGTATTCGACGACAAGCGCGTGTTTGCGCCCGGGCCGATGCCGGGGCCGCTGGTGTTCAACGGGGTGCGCATCGGCGTGCCGATCTGCGAGGACGTGTGGACACCCGACGTCGTCGAATGCATCTCCGAGACCGGCGGTGAGATCCTGCTGGTGCCCAACGGCTCGCCCTACGAGGTCGGCAAGACCGATATCCGCGTGCAGCTCGGCGTGAAGCGCGTGATCGAGAGCGGCCTGCCGCTCGCCTACGTCAACCAGGTCGGCGGACAGGACGAGGTGATCTACGACGGCGGCTCGTTCGTGCTGGGCGCCGACCGCCTGCTCAAGGCGAAGCTCGCCTCGTTCCGCGAGCAGGTGGCGACGGTCGAGTTCCGCCGCAACGGCGGCGGCTGGGAATGCCAGCCCGGTCCGATTGCGCCCGAGCTCGAGCAGAACGATTCGATCTATCAGGCGATGATGCTCGGCCTGCGCGACTACGTGAACAAGACCGGCTTCCCGTCGGTGATCATCGGCCTGTCGGGCGGCGTCGATTCGGCTCTCACGGCCGCGGTGGCGGCCGACGCGCTGGGACCGGAGCGCGTGCACACCATCATGATGCCGTCGCCCTATACCAGCCGGGAGTCGCTGGAGGATGCCAAGGCCTGCGCCGAGGCGATCGGCGTGAAGTACGACATCGTCGGCATCGAGCCGGCGATGGAGGCGTTCCGCGCGATGCTCATGCCGCTGTTCGGCAATCGCAGGGAGGACGTCACCGAGGAGAACATCCAGAGCCGCGCCCGCGGCGTCACGCTCATGGCCGCGTCGAACAAGCTCGGCGGCATGGTGCTGACGACCGGCAACAAGTAGGAGATGGCGGTCGGTTACGCCACGCTCTACGGCGACATGTGCGGCGGCTTCAACGTCCTGAAGGACGTCTACAAGACGACCGTGTTCGAGCTCTGCAAGTGGCGCAATGCGCAGCGGCCCGAGGGCGCGCTGGGCCGCAAGGGTCCGGTGATCCCCGAGCGCATCATCGCCAAGCCGCCGTCGGCCGAGCTCAAGCCCGACCAGAAGGACGAGGATTCGCTGCCGCCCTATCCGCTTCTGGACACCATCCTGAAGGGCCTGATCGAGCACGATCTGTCGGCGGAGGAGCTCACCCGGCAGGGCCACGACGCCGCAACCGTGCAGCGCGTCTGGCGTCTGCTCGAAGGGGCCGAGTACAAGCGCCGCCAGGCGCCGCCCGGCGTGAAGATCACCTCGCGCCTGATCAGCCGGGAGCGGCGCTATCCGATCGTCAATGGTTTCAGGGGCTGATCATGCTGATTGCGCAGATTTCCGACACTCATCTGCGGCCCGAAGGCCAACTTCTTTACGACCGCATCGATACCGCAGCCTATCTCGAGCGCGCTGTGGCGCATGTCCGGAACCTCGATCCGCGACCCGATGTGGTGATCATGACCGGCGACCTCGTCGAGGCCGGCAAGCCGGAGGAGTACGCTCGCCTTCGCCGGCTGATCGCGCCGCTGGCGATGCCGGTCTATGTCATTCCCGGCAATCACGACGCAAGGGAGCCCTTGCGCGCGGCGTTCGCCGACGAGGGCTATTTCCCGGCCTCGGGCTTCCTGCAGTACGCGGTCGATGACCTGCCGGTTCGCCTGGTCGCGCTCGACACCCTGGTCGAGGGCAAACCGCACGGTGCGCTGTGCGGGCAACGATTGACGTGGCTCGACGCACGACTGGAAGAACAGCCGGACAAGCCGACCCTGCTTTTCATGCACCATCCGCCGTTCGAGTGCGGCATCGAGACCTTCGACAGGTCTCGCCTGCTGGAGGGCGACGACCGGTTGGCCGATCTGGTGCGGCGGCACCCGAATGTCGAGCGCGCGGCGTGCGGCCATGTCCACCGCCCGATCCAGGTCCGTTGGGCGGGCACCGTGGCCTCGATCGCGCCCAGCACGGCGCACCAGGCCACGCTCGACCTGCACGAGCACTCGCCCCTCACGATGATGATGGAACCGCCAGCCATCGCGCTGCATCAATGGCGCCCGAACACCGGCCTCGTCACGCACATCTCCTACGTCGGCGAGTTCGACGGGCCCAAGCCCTTCCGCAAGGTCTGAGAGCAACCTTGCGGCGGCAAGATGCGTTTCCCGTGCCCGTGTCTCTCACCACCCTGACCAAACGGCTCGGCCCCGGCATCATCACCGGCGCCGCCGACGACGATCCCAGCGGCATCGCCACCTATTCGCAGGCCGGCGCGCAGGCCGGCTTCGGCCTGCTTTGGACGGTCGTGCTGACCTGGCCGATGATGGTCGCCGTCCAGTCGGTCAGCGCGCGCATCGGCCGGGTCACCGGCCGCGGTCTCGCCGCCAACATGCTCGACGTCTTTCCGCGGCCGCTCGTGGTCGGGTTGGTCGCGCTGCTGTTCCTCGCCAACACCGTCAATATCGGCGCCGATCTGTCGGCGATGGGCGCTGCGGTACGGCTGGTGGCCGGCGGAAACCAGCATGTCTACACCGTGGCGATCGCGCTGGCATCGCTGATCACCACGGTGTTGGTGCCGTATCACCGCTACGTCGACGTGCTGAAGTGGCTGACCTTTTCCCTGCTGGCCTATGTCGGCGTGGTCTTCACGGTGACGATCGACTGGCGCGCCGTCCTGGCCGGCGCGTTCGTGCCGCGGTTCGACGGGTCCGGAGACACCATCACCCTGATCGTCGCCATCTTCGGCACCACCATCAGCCCCTATCTCTTCTTCTGGCAGAGCTCGCAGGAGGTCGAGGACGAGGAGGCCGATCCGGGGGCGGCGCCGCTCCTGCAGAAGCCGCAGCAGGCGCCGGGCGAGCTGGCCCGCATCGGCTGGGAGACCTGGGTCGGCATGCTGGTGTCCAACCTCGTGGCGTTCTTCATCATGCTGACCACCGCCGTCACGCTCAATGCCCACGGCCATACGGACATCCAGTCGTCGGAGCAGGCGGCGGCGGCGCTGAAGCCGATCGCGGGCGATGCCGCCTTCTTCCTGTTCAGCCTCGGCATCGTCGGTACCGGCCTGCTGGCCGTTCCCGTGCTGGCGGGATCGGCCGCCTATGCCGCGGGCGAGCTGTTCGGCTGGCCCATCGGACTCGAGCACAGGCTCGGCCAGGCGAAGGGATTCTACGGCGTGATCGCCGCGGCCATCGTGCTCGGCATCGCGGTCGACCTTTCGCCGCTCGATCCGATCAAGGCGCTGGTGTGGAGCGCGGTGATCAACGGCGTCGCCGTCGTGCCGGTCCTGGTGGCGATGATGATCGTGGCGTCGCGATCCCGACAGATGGGCAAGTTCGTCGCGACGCGCAGCCAGCGCATCTTCGGCTGGCTGACGACGGCGATGATGGCGGTCGCCGCAGCCGCGATGTTCGTGATGATGTAATAGCTGACGGTTCCTGTCGCGGGCGCGTGCTAGCGTCCATCGCATGAAGCTCTATTCCGGCCCGCTCAGCATGTTCGGCGCCAAGGCCGAGATCGCCGCCCGCGAGAAGGGCATCGCGTTCGACCTGGTGATGGTGCCGTTCGAGATGGCGACTCTCTACAGTCTCAAGCACCCCGAGGTGCTGCGCATCAATCCCAAGGGCCAGGTGCCGGTGCTGGTCGATGGAGATCTCGAGATCTTCGATTCGACGCAGATCTTCGAGTACTTCGAAACGATCCAGCCCGAGCCGGCGCTGTGGCCCGCCGAGCCCCGGGCGCGGGCGCGCGCCCGCCTGCTCGAGCACAAGTCCGACGAGGTCTATTTCCCGCCGATCGTCCGGCTGATGGGCCTGCAGAACACGCCCGACGATCCGGCCGCGGTCGAGGCGCGGCGAGCGGCGATGGCGTTCTACGACGAGATGGAGCGCACTATCGGCGAGCGGGAATGGCTCGCCGGCGCCTACTCCTACGCCGACATCGCCTTTTACATGGCGCAGCTGTTCGGCGCTCGCATGACGGCGCCGATGGACGACCGGCATCCGCGCCTGCAGGCGTGGCGCGACCGCATGAGCGCGCGGCAGGCGGTGGCGAAGGTGGCGGGCGCAATGGGACGTTACTTGCTCGGCCAGGGGTGCAAGCTGCCGCCATTCCTCGCCGGGCTGAGCGGCTGACCATGCCACCCATCCTGTTCTTGCCCGGTTCCGGCGCATCACCCGATTTCTGGAAGCCGGTCGGCACCCGGCTGCCGAGCGATTGGCCCAGGCACTACTTCGGCTGGCCGGGCCTCGGCCATCAGCCGCACGATCCGGCGATCAACGGCTTCGACGACCTGATCGCGATGGTGGTCGCGCGCATCACCGAGCCGGTCGACCTCGTCGCGCAGTCGATGGGCGGCGTGATCGCGGCCCGCATCGCGCTGGAGCATCCGAGGCTGGTGCGGCGGCTGGTTCTCACGGTGACCTCCGGCGGCGTCGATATGGCCGGGCTCGGAGCGAGCGACTGGCGCCCAGCCTATCGCCGGGAATATCCCGAGGCGGCGCCGTGGATCCTGGAGCCGCGCGCTGCAGATTCGCTGCCGATCGAGCGCATTGCGGCACCAACCCTGCTGCTCTGGGGGGACAACGATCCGATCAGCCCGGTCGCGGTCGGTCAGCATCTCGCGCAGCGCCTGCCCGACGCACGGCTACATGTCGTGAAGGGCGGCGGGCATGACCTGGCCGAAACCCATGCCGAGGAGGTGACGCCCCTGATCGAGCGTCATCTCGGACGGTAGAACGCGGTATCCTGGTCTCGCTTCAGGACTTCACCTTCCGGCGCAGCATCGTCTCGTAGACGCGCAGGACAGAGGAGCTGTCGTCCGGACCCCAGCCCATGCCCTTGGCGAGGCGCTGCAGGTTGTGGGTCGACGAGCCCTGCTGCAGCGGCACTCCGAGCTCGTCGCCGAGCTCGAGCGCGAGATGCAGATCCTTGTAGGCAAGGTCGAGCGCGAAGGAGGGCGGCGAGTAGTGGCCCTTCAGCGCCCGCAGGGTGAAGTTCTTGATCGCGTTGGAGTTGCCGCTCGAGTTGGCGATCACGTGCAGCAGCTTGTCGGGATCGAGGCCGTAGGTGGTGCCCAGCATCATGCCCTCGCACAGCGCGGCCATGTTGCAGAACGAGAGCATGTTGTTGACCAGCTTGGCGACCGTGCCGCTGCCCAGCCCGCCCATGTGGATCACGTTGGCGCTGAACGACTGCAGGACCGGCAGGGCGTCGTCGAATACCTTCTTGTCGCCGCCGACCATGATCGCGATCGTCGCTGCTTCGGCGCCGGTGGTTCCGCCGCTCACCGGCGCGTCGAGCATGGCGATGCCCTTGTCGGCGAAGGCGGCGCCGATCTTCTTCACCATCGACGGCGCGTTGGTGCTGAGGTCGATGAAGGTCTGGCCCTTGCCGATGTTCGCGAGAATGCCGCCGTCGCCCATCGCCACCTTCTCGACATCCCTGGGCATCGGCAGCGAAGTCATGACGATGTCGGCGCCCCTGGTCACCTCGGCGACCGACTTGCCGGCCGTGCCGCCAAGATCGGTGCAGGTCTTCACCGCCGCCGGGTTGAGGTCGAATACAGTCACCTGGTGGTTGGAGCGCTTGATGATGTTGCGGCACATCGGACCGCCCATGTTGCCGACACCGATGAAACCGACCTTCATGGCTTCCTCCCGGGAGAAAATACGGACCGCCGCACTATATACGAGGGATGGACCCGGCTTCGCCTCTCCTGGGCCGCGATGCGGACCGCGCGCCGTCGCGCGACGCGGACCGCGCGCAGGCGCGCGACGCGGACCGCGCGCGGGCGCTCACCCGCATCAAGGTGGCGGCCACCCTCCTGCTGCTGTCGACGGCGATCCTGTTCGTCGTGGCGCGGCATTTCGAGCCGATGCACTGGGCCTGGGGCTATGTCGCTGCCTTCGCC
The DNA here is from genome assembly GCA_018240745.1 of Pseudomonadota bacterium. GTDB lineage: Bacteria > Pseudomonadota > Alphaproteobacteria > Reyranellales > Reyranellaceae > Reyranella. The sequence continues at coordinate 79,391 of JAFEFF010000220.1, read as the reverse complement.
TCGGCGGCGACGGTGGGCGGGCTGGCCGACTGGTACGCGGTGGTGGCGCTGTTCCGCCGGCCGCTCGGTCTGCCGATTCCGCACACCGCCATCATCCCGCGCAACCACGAGCGCATCGCCGACAATCTCGGCTCCTTCATCGAGACCAACTTCCTCGCGCCCGAAGCGGTCGAGCGCAAGCTGGGCGAGGTCGACTTCGCCCAGCACATGGCGGCCTGGCTCGCCGACCGCGAGCGCAGCGCGGCACTGGCGGCGTTCGCGACCGGGATGCTGCCGCAGGCCCTGACCGCGATCGACCAGGGCAGCCTGCGGCGCTTCTTCGGCGAGCGGGTGCAGGCCGAGCTGCAGCGCATCGAGCTGGCGCCGCTCGCAGCCGGCCTGCTCGGCACGATCACCGAGAAGGGCCAGCACCGGCGCCTGCTCGACGAGCTCCTGGGCGTGCTGGAGAAGCTGCTGGCGAACGAGGAGGCGCTGGCGGCGATGCGCGAGAAGATCCGCGCCGAGCTGCCGGCACTGTTCAAGTTCTATTCGGCCGAGGCCTATCTCCTGCGCAAGATCGTGGCATCGACCACCGCCTTCATCGCGGAGGCTCGGGAAAATCCCGACCATCCGCTGCGCGGCGAGTTCGACAGGTTCGTGAAGGGCTTCGTGCAGCGGCTCCGCGGCTCGCGGTCCTTCGCCCGCCGCACCGAGGAACTGAAACGCGAGTTGCTGGCGCGGCCGGAGGTCATGGCGCTGGCCGAGGGCGCGTGGGACAGCCTGCGCGGCTTCCTCGAGCGCGATGCGCTGAGCGAGGACTCGCAGGTCCGCCGCCAGCTCGCCTCGATGCTGGTCGAGAGCGGCAGCCAGCTCGCGCGCGATCCAGCCGTGCGTGCAGAAATCAATCGCGGCATGGTGCGCGTGCTGGGTGATTTCGTGCAGAGCCAGAAGAGCGGCGTCGGCCGCTTCATCGCCGAGCAGGTCAAGTCGTGGGACATCGACGTCCTGATCGGCCGCATCGAGCTCACGGTCGGACGCGACCTGCAATACATCCGCTTCAACGGCGCCCTGATCGGCGGTCTGGCCGGTTTGGCCTTGCACGTGCTGGAACAGGGGTTGAAGCTTTGAGCGGAGAATGCGGGGCGAAGATGGACCGGTTCTGGCTCAAGAGCTATCCGCCGGGAGTGCCGGCGGACATCGACCCGTCGGTCTATCCCAGCCTGGTGTCGCTGCTCGAGGAGAGCTTCACCAGGTACCGCCAGGCCAAGGCCTATGTCTGCATGGACAAGGCCGTCACCTTCGGCGAGGTCGACGAATACTCCAGGGCGCTCGCGGCGTGGCTGCAGAGCCGCGGCCTGCAGAAGGGCGCGCGCATCGCGATCATGATGCCCAACGTGCTGCAGTATCCGATCGCCGTGGCGGCGGTGCTGCGTGCGGGCTTCATCGCCGTCAACGTCAACCCCCTGTACACCGCGCGCGAGCTCGCGCATCAGCTCCACGATTCGGGCGCCAAGGCGGTGATCGTGCTGGAGAACTTCGCGGCCACGCTCGAACAGGCGATGGCCGGCACGCCGGTGAAGCATGTTGTGGTCGCCACGCTGGGCGACCTGCTGGGCTTCCCCAAGGGCCTGATCGTCAACTTCGTCGTGCGCACGGTGAAGAAGATGATCCCGGCCTGGTCGCTGCCGGGGCACTTCTCGTTCAACGCGGTGATTGCGGCCGGCCGGTCGATGACCTTCGCGCGGCCCGGGCTCGCGCCGGAGGACATCGCGGTGCTGCAGTACACCGGCGGCACGACCGGCGTCGCCAAGGGCGCCATGCTCTCGCACCGCACCATCGTCGCCAACCTGCTGGCATCCGAGGCGTGGATGCAGCCCGGCCTCCATCGCAAGCCGATCTCGGGGCAAATCGTGATCGTCTGCGCGCTGCCGCTCTATCACGTGTTCGCCTTCATCACCTGCGGCCTGCTCGGCATGCGCACCGGGGCGATGAACGTGCTGATCCCCAACCCGCGTGATATCCCGGGCATGGTCAAGGACCTCGCCAAGCAGCGGCTCAACATCTTCCCGGCGGTCAACACTCTGTTCAACGCGCTCGCCAACAACGCCGAGTTCGCCAGGCTCGATTTCTCCGAGCTGGTGATCTCGAACGGCGGCGGCATGGCGGTGCAGGAGGCGGTCGCGAAGAAGTGGCTCGCCATCACCGGGTGCCCGATCGTCGAAGGCTACGGCCTCAGCGAGACCTCCGCCGGCGTCACCTGCAACCCGACCGACTCCGAGGCCTATACCGGCACCATCGGCCTGCCGCTGCCCAACGTCTGGATCAAGATCCTCGACGACAACGGCAACGAGCTGCCGCTCGGCGCCTCGGGCGAGATCGCGATCAAGGGCCCGCAGGTGATGAGCGGCTACTGGCAGAATCCCGAGGAGACGGCCAAGGTCATGACGCCCGACGGCTACTTCAAGTCGGGCGACATCGGCCGGATGGACGAGCGTGGCTATGTGAAGATCGTCGATCGCAAGAAGGACATGATCATCGTCTCGGGCTTCAAGGTCTTTCCCAACGAGATCGAGGACGTCGTGGCGAGCCATCCCGGCGTGCTGGAGTGCGCCGCCGTCGGCGTGCCGGACGAGAAGTCGGGCGAGGCGGTGATGCTGTTCGTCGTGCCGCGCGACAAGAGCCTCACCAGGGATAGGCTGGCCGCCGACCTCGCCAAGGTGCTGACCGGCTACAAGCGGCCCCGCTACATCGAGTTCCGCAACGATCTGCCGAAGACCAATGTCGGCAAGATCCTGCGCCGCGAGCTCCGGGACGGGGCGCTGAAGAAGGCGGCCTGACCGCAACCTCGACGGGCATTGCGCGTTGCCGCGGCAGGCATTCGCTCAAGGAGCCCCCATGTCCCGCATCGCGCTGTTCGCCGTCGTGGCGGTCGGCCTGTCGGCCACCGCCTGCTCGTACAGTTCCACCACTACCGCCGCCATCCCGGCCTCGCCCGGGCCGGTGGTCGTCAATTCCCCATCGGCCGCGGCCTGCGTCGACTACGGCTTCGTCCCCGGCACCATCGCTTACAATCGCTGCGTCGAGCGCACGCAGGCCGCCCGCGTGGCCGGCCGCGTGGCGCCTGGCTATGCCGAGGCCCAGCTTGCCGCCGACGCGCGCGACGCCTGCATTTCCTACGGCCTGGATCCGGTCGGCGGCTATTTCAACCGCTGCGTCGTCCGCGAGATGGATGCCCGCCGCTTCCGGGCCGATCAGGCCTACATCCCGGCGTCTACGGTCTATTCGCAACCCGAGTATGCCCCGCCAGCGCCGCCCCCGCCGCCGGCCGGCGTTCAGGCCTTTAGGGACGAGTATGGTTTCCGCTATGATGGCCAGGGGAACCGGCTCGACGCGCGCGGCAACATCATCAGCCCGCACTCGACCCAGCCCTAGAGTATTGGCCACGGGGGAGCGAGATGGCGTCGTCAATTCGGGTTGTTGCCGCCCTGCTGAGCGGCGTCTGTCTCGGCGCCTGTGCTCTTCCTGAGCCCGACTACAAGGTGCTGCAGTACCCCGCGCCGTACCGCAAGGACGCGAGCGGCGTCGTCGTCGACAACGAGGATATGACGCTCGACGCCGAGGGCTATCGCGTCAACAGGAACGGCGCTCGCGTCGAGCCGCTCGACGTCCCGGCCAAGACCGCAGGCGAAGCGTCCAACGCCGTGGCGGGCTTCTATATCAGCTCGACCGGCCAACGCGCGCCGGGCCAGGTGATGACGCCCAGCGAAGGAGCGGGCGCGGGCGCGGGCTACGGACCGGGCAGCGCCAACGTCACGTCGAGCCCGGGCGTGCCGCCGCCGGCAGGGACGACAATGGCGCCCGGGGCGACCATGGCGCCCGGGGCGACCGGCCAGCCCGTGCCGCTCGCCCCGCCGAAGTAAGCCGGACTACTCGATCCTGACGCCGGCGGCCTTGATGACCGGCGCCCACTTGGCGATCTCGTCCTTGATGAACTTCGCCGTGCGCTCGGGCGAGGTGTCGGTCGTCGGCACCGCGGCGATGTCGTCGAGGAACTTCACCATGTCGGGATCGCTCATGATCTTCCGCGACGCCTGGTCGATCACGTCGACCACGGCCTTGGGCGTGCCGGCCGGACCCAGGATCAGGTTGAAGGTATACGCCTCATAGCCTTTCACGCCGGTCTCGATCATGGTCGGGATCTCGGGCGCGATCGGCGCGCGCTTGGGATAGGCGTAGGCGAGGATGCGGACCTTGCCGGCACGGTGCTGCTGCAGGGTGGTGCTGAAGGTCTCGAACATCCAGGCGACGTTGTTCGCCATCACGTCCTGCAACGCCGGCCCCGAGCCCTTGTACGGCACGTGCACGACGTCCATGCCGCCGACCTCGCGCTTGAAGTACTCGGTGGCGAGGTGAAGGATCGAGCCGTTGCCGGAGGAGGCGTAGGAGTATTTGCCCGGGTTCTTCTTCATCAGGTCGACCAGGCCCGGCACCGAATCCGGCATCGAGGGATGCGTCACCAGCACCAGGGGGTTGACGCAGATCGAGGAGATCGGCGTGAAGTCCTTCACCGCGTCATAGGCCGGATGGACGTAGGCGGTCGGATTGATGGCGTGCGTCGAAGACGTCGCGAACAGCAGCGTGTAGCCGTCGGGCTTGGCATTCTTGGCCTCGACCGCGCCGATCGAGCCGGCGGCGCCGGCCTTGTTCTCGACGATCATCGTCTGGCCGAGCAGCGAGGTCAGCTTCTCGGCGGCCTTGCGGCCGATGATGTCGGTCGGGCCGGCCGGTGCGAAGGGCACGACCAGGCGGATGGTCCGCTCGGGGTACTTGCCCTCGGCACGGACGATGCCGGGCGCGGCGATGGCGCTCGCGCCCGCGATGATGAATTGACGACGTTTCACTTCACACTCCCTGAGATTCCATGCCCTACTTAGCATGGGTTCTCAGGGATGCACGCACGTTGGGGTCGCCGGGGCCATTTCCGGTACATGGAACCGCCCTGTGGCGGAATCAGGCGATCTTGACGTTGGCCTCGCGGATGATCGGCGCCCATTTGGCCAGCTCGTCCTTGATGAACTGCGCCGTACGCTCGGGCGTGGTGTCGGGCGTCGGGATCGAGGCGTTGCCCTCGAGGAACTTGATCGTGGCGGGATCGGCCATCGCCTGGCGGCTCGCCTTGTCGAGCACGTCGATCACGTCCTGCGGCATGCCCGCCGGGCCCAGGATGAGGCCGAACGTGTAGGCCTCGTAGCCCGGAACGCCCGCCTCGATCATGGTCGGGATCTCGGGGGCGATCGCGGCGCGCCTGGAATGGCAGAAGGCGAGAATTCTGAGCTTGCCCGCGCGGTGCAGCGGCAGCGCCGTGCTGAACGTCTCCATCGACCAGGCGACGTTTCCCGCGACAGTGTCCTGGATGGCCGGCGCGCCGCCCTTGTAGGGCACGTGCACCACGTCCATGCCGCCGACCGAGCGTTTGAGATATTCGGCGGCGAGATGAATGATGCTGCCGATTCCGGCCGAGCCGTAGGAATACTTGCCGGGATTCTGCTTCATCAGCTGGACCAGCTCCATCATCGTGGGCGGCAGCGACGGGTTGGCGAAGAACACCAGCGGATTGACGCACACCGAAGAGATTGGCGTGAAGTCCCTGATCGGGTGGTAGGGCGGATGGACGAAGGCGGTCGGGTTGATGGCGTGGGTCGACGAGGTCGCCACCAGCAGCGTGTAGCCGTCGGGCTTGGCGTTCTTGACCTCCATGGCGCCGATCGAACCGGCGGCGCCGCTCTTGTTGTCGACGATCACGGTCTGGCCGAGCTGTTGCGTCAGCTTGTCGGCGAACATGCGGCCGACGACATCGGTCGCTCCGCCGGCCGGGAACGGTACGACGAGGCGGATGGTGTGATCGGGATATTTGGCGTTGGCGCGCGCAACGGCGGGCGCCGCAAGCGCGCCGATGCCGGCCGCAAGCAGATGACGGCGTTTCATGGGATGCCTTCCTGTCAAGTCGGTTTTCTTTTGTACGAACGCTTCGCTGAGCGACTTGATCGCGGCGCGCCGTGACGGGCCGTCGATACGCGTACTTCCAACCGTGCTGCGAGAAAGCCTAGCAAACCCGCGCTCGACCCGCCAATGCGCCATCATCACAAGTCGCCGTGATGCCCGTCGTCGTTCGATTCGCGCCCAGCCCGACCGGCCTGCTGCAGCTCCTGCCGTTGATCGGCCGGTTTCGGGCCGAAGCGCGGCTGCGCGGCCTGAAGCAGAAGATACCCCGGAGGCAGATTTGCACGGCACGAACGCTTCGTATAAAGAGGCGGCCATGTCGTTTGTCTTCTCCCCGCGATGTTTCGAGGCCTGACGCCCGTTCCGGGCCGGTCAGCCTTCGTTCACGTCTGCATCAGGGAGTAAGGGGCGATGTCCCCCAAAGACCAACTGATCATCTACAACACGCTGTCGCGCGACAAAGAGCCGTTCGTGCCGATCGATCCGGCGCATGTGCGGATGTATGTCTGCGGCCCGACCGTCTACGACTACGTCCATATCGGCAATGCCCGGCCGGTCGTGGCGTTCGACGTGCTCTATCGCCTGCTGAAGCGGCGCTATCCGCGCGTCACCTATGTGCGCAACATCACCGATATCGACGACCGCATCATCACGCGCTCCGCCGACAACAAGGAGACGATCGAGTCGCTGACGGCGCGCACCGGTTCGGCATACCAGAGCGACATGAAACGGCTGGGCGCCTTGTCGCCCGACCACGAGCCGCGGGCCACCGAGTATGTCGGCCAGATGATCGCGATGATCGGCCGCCTGATCGAGCGCGGCCATGCCTATGCTGCGCAGGGGCACGTGCTGTTCAGCGTGCCCAGCATGCCGGACTACGGCCGGCTGTCGCGCCGCTCGCGCGACGAGCTCGTCGCCGGCGCCCGCGTCGAGGTCGCGCCCTACAAGAAGGATCCCGCCGACTTCGTGCTCTGGAAGCCGTCGACGCCCGAGCAGCCGGGCTGGGAGAGCCCGTGGGGCCGCGGCCGGCCGGGCTGGCACATCGAGTGCTCGGCGATGAGCGGCAGCCTGCTGGGCGAGACCTTCGACATTCATGCCGGCGGCCTCGACCTGATCTTCCCGCATCACGAGAACGAGATCGCGCAGAGCCGTTCGGCATTCGGTCACGCCATCATGGCGACCTACTGGATGCACAACGGCTTCCTCAACATCTCCGGCGAAAAGATGAGCAAGTCGCTCGGCAACTTCTTCACCGTGCACGAGCTGCTCGACCAGTATCCCGGCGAGGTGATCCGGTTGCTGCTGCTGTCGGCGCACTATCGCCAGCCCCTCGACTTCACGCACGAGGGCCTGCAGCAGGCGAAGGCGACGCTCGACCGCTGGTACGGTCATCTGCGGGGCAGGCAGGTGACGGCGGCCACCGCGGTGCCGCAGTCGGTCGAGGACGCGCTGTCCGACGATCTCAACACGCCGCTCGCGATCAGCGCTATCCACCAGCTCGACGATCCCGCCGCGCTGCTGGCCGGCGCGCAGGCGCTCGGCCTGCTGCAGCAGGATGCCGAGGGCTGGTTCCGCTGGACGCCGACTGGCACCGGCGGCCCGTCCGAGGCCGAGATCGAGGCGGCGATCGCCGCCCGTCAGGCCGCGCGCAAGGCGAAGGACTTCAAGGAAGCCGACCGCCTTCGCGACGACCTCAAGGCCAAGGGCGTGATCCTCGAGGACGGCCCGAAGGGCACGACCTGGAAGCGGGGGTAGGCGGCGGACCCGCGGTCCAATGAGGGCCACTGGAGTGGCGCGGTCCTACGAGCGCTTCTCGAACAGCACGCTCTGGACCGCGCGCCCGAAGTAGCCGTCGCGGTCGGCAAGGCGGGCGGCGGCGATGCCGATCGAATCGGGCCCGGCCCAGGTTTCGGCGTCGAGCAGGATCCATTCGCCGACCGGCTCGCGCGCGAGGCTGAGCGTCAGATCGCCGTTGATGAAGGTCCATTCGCGGAAGTCGAGGACCGACGACGTGCCGTTGCAGAAATCGGCGGCGATCGCCGCGCGCATCAGCGGCGAGATCGCAGCGCCTTCGACGATCGGCCGGTCGGCGCGATACCACACGGCGGCCGGGCCGGGCAGCTGGAACGAGCCACGGGCGATTCGCATGGAGATGGCGCTGAGGAAGGGCGTCCGGCCCATGCCCGCAGTCATCGGATCACGCAGCACCTCGGGGCCGCGCATGTCGTGCGGCGGCGTGGAGGCTGGGCTCGGCAGGATGCGCTCCTCGCGGCGGATGCGCAGCGCCGTCGCGCGCACGACTTCGGTGCCGTTCGCCAGCAGCCGTACCTGGACGAGCTGGATCTTCCTGCCCTCGCGCAGGATCTCGGTCTCGATCGCGAGCGGCGCCACCGGCACCGGCCGCATGAGATCGACGGTGAGACGCGCCACGCGCATCGGCACCGGCGAGGGCAGGCGCTCGACGGCCCAGCAGATCAGCGAGGAGGGCGCGGCGCCATGCTGCAACTTGGGATCCCACGGCCCGCCAGCGAAGCCGCTGGTCTCGACAGACGTGGCTCCGCCGCTTGACGCGCCGGCGACGCGGTAGATCGCTTCCATCAACTCTCTCAACTCCTCTTCCCAGGGCGGGCAGATCAGAGGCGGCCTCATAGCACGGGATGTGCCGACATCCGCGCCGCGTCGAATGCCCCGCAGGTAACGGGGTGGCCGGGCTTGACATTCCTTGGTATTTAACCATATCGTTAAATATGGATGCGCTGTCCCAGACCTTTTCGGCCCTGGCCGACCCGACCCGCCGCGCGATCCTGGCGCGGCTGGCCGACGGGGATGCCACGGTCGGCGAGCTGGCCGAACCGTTCGACATGTCGCTGCCGGCGGTGTCGCGCCATCTCAAGGTGCTGACGCAGGCCGGCCTGATCGAGCGCAGCACGGAGGCGCAATGGCGCCGCTGTACACTGCGCGGCGAGGGCCTGCGCGCAGCCGCCGACTGGATCGAGTTCTACCGCCGCTTCTGGGAGCAGCAGTTCGACCGCCTCGATGCGTTCCTCGCCCGCACTGCTCCGACGCCAGAGGCGCCGAAACCAGCCCCCTCCTCGAAATCAAGCAAGGAGAAGCGCCGTGTCCGCCGCTCTTGACGACAAGACCCTGCGCATCGTGCGTGTCTTCAATGCGCCGCGCGAGCGCGTGTTCGACGCCTGGGTCGTGCAGGACAACTTCATCCAGTGGATGTGCCCGCCCAACGTCCATGTCAGCGAGGTGAATCTCGACGTGCGGCCGGGTGGTGCGTGGCACCTGCGTGGCCGCAACGCGTCGCGCAATTTCGTGACGTCGGGCAAGTATGTCGAGATCAAGCGGCCCGAACGGCTGATCTTCACCTGGGCGCATCACGAGACCAACGATCTCTCGAGCCCGCGCGGCCACGAGACGACGGTGCACCTGGAGTTCCGCGCGCTGGGCGACAAGACCGAGCTCACCCTGATCCACGGTCCGTTTGCGGATACGCCGAGCTGCAACGCCCACTACGAGGGTTGGAGCGGCTCGTTCGACAAGCTCGAGACCTACCTGCGGAGGCCAGCATGACCATGCATCGCGTCGTTTCGGAAGCGGACTGGCTGGAGGCGAGCCGGGCGCATCTCGCGAAGGAGAAGGAGTTCACCAGGCGGCGCGACGAGCTCGCCCGCGAGCGCCGCGATCTCCCCTGGATGAAGGTCGAGAAGAACTACGTGTTCGACGCGCCCGAGGGGAAGGTGACGCTGGCCGATCTGTTCGACGGCAAGGGCCAGTTGATCATCCAGCATTTCATGTTCGGTCCCGACTGGAACGAAGGCTGCCCGAGCTGCTCGTTCTGGACCGACAACTTCAACGGCATCGACGTGCACCTCGCGCATCGCGACACCGCGTTCGCCCTGGTGTCGCGCGGGCCGATCGACAGGCTCGAGGCCTACCGCAAGCGCATGGGCTGGAACCTGCGCTGGGTGTCCTCGCTCCACAACGACTTCAACGTCGACTTCGCCGTGTCGTTCGAGCCCGAGGAGAAGGCGAAGAAATACAACTTCGGCACCCTGGCGCCGTACGGCCAGGAGGCGCCTGGCCTCAGCGCCTTCCGGCGCGACGAGGACGGCACGATCTATCGCACCTACTCGACCTATGCCCGCGGCCTCGATGTCCTGAACGGCGCCTATCATCTGCTCGACATGACGTCGAAGGGACGGGACGAGGACGCGCTGTCGTTCTCGATGGCCTGGGTCCGCCGCCACGACAAGTACTAGTCACCAATACCGGAGGCTCGTCATGGACAGCATCATCGACATCCGCACGCTGCGGCTGGTCCACGTCTTCAAGGCACCGGTCGAGCGCGTGTTCGCGGCCTGGACCGATCCCGACCAGTTCGTGCAATGGATGTGCCCGCCCGGCTTCGGGCTCGATCGCTGCGAGCTCGACGCTTTCATCCGCGAGGGAGTGTGGCCATGGCTACGCTCAAGATCCACGGGCTGTCGCCCAGCACCTTCACCCGCACCGTGCGGCTGGCCTGCCACGAGAAGGGTATCGCCTACGAGATGGTCGATGCGATGCCCAACACGATCGATCCCATCAACCCGTTCCGCAAGATTCCCGCGATCACGCATGGCGACGTGACGCTCTACGAATCGATCGCCATCCTGCGCTACCTCGAGCGCGTCTTTCCCGGACCGAAGCTGTGGCCCGACGATGCGGTCGCCGCGGCGATGTGCGACCAGTGGGCGAGCGCCGTGGCCGATTCGCTGGTCAACGCGTCGCTCCGCTACTTCGCGGCGCGCGCCGGCTTCCTGCCAGTGCCCGAGGAGATGAAGCAGAAGTACCTCGACAAGACCGCCGAGGTCGTGCCGATCTTCGATCGCCAGCTCGGCAGGCACCGCTTCCTGGCGGGCGACACGCTGACGGCGGCCGACCTCTATCTCTTCCCGCTTTACGCTTATTTTCCCGACATCGCCGAGCTCGAGGCGATCGCCGACAAGGCGCCGAACATCAACCGCTGGGCGCGCGAAATGGCGGCGCGGCCGAGCGCCCAGGCGACCGAGCCCACCTTCAAGCCGCAGATTGCCGCTTGAAAGTCGGGACCGGGTGCTCACCTAATGGGCGACCTTCTTCGGGAGATCGGCCATGAAAGCCACCTGGCAAGGCAAGATTATCGCCGACAGCGACAAGACCCTCGAGGTCGGCGGCTACGTGTACTTCCCGCGCGACACGGTGCGGATGGATCTGCTGAAGATCGCGCCCAAGACGCCGAGCGATCTCGAATGCCCGCACGGCGTCCAGTTCTATGACGTGATCGAGGGCGGCACGAAGAGCCCGCGCGCGGCATGGTCGTACGAGGCACCGCAGGCCAAGATGAAGTCGGTCGATCACTGGGTCGGCTTCTGGGAGGACGTGACAGTCTCCTGACGGCCGTTGCAAGCTCGGCGGATACCAGGGGAGAGCCCGTGTCCGACCAGCCGAGCCGATATCGTTTCCTGCTGATCAACGCCTTCAGCCTGGCGTCCGGCAGCGACTTCAAGCTGCGCTCCTTCTCCGGCCCGAAGGAGACGCAGCTCTACAACTACGAGGACGTGAAGCCCTTCCTGGAGGGCATCGACTGGGATCTCCATCCCGGCGCGCCGGCAACGCACGGCAACTGGCCGGTCCAGAGCAAATGGGAGTTCCTGTCGGTCGGCTACAATCGCCAGGCCGTGGTGCGCGAGGCCTGCGAAAGCGGCAAGTACAACGCCATCGTCCTGCTGGGCGGCGGCGACCCGGGCTACCTCGAATCGCGCGAGATCGGCCGGCAGTACCGGATTCCGGTGACGTCCTGCGCGCACGCGCAGATGCACATGGCCGGCCTGCTCGGCCACAAGTTCAGCGTCGTCGACATCGGCGAGACGCACAATATGCAAATGTATCACCTGGTCGTGCAGTACCGCATGACCGAGCGCTGCGCCTCGATCCGCAACATCAACTATCCGCTGCCGAGCCCCAACTTCCCCAACGACAAGCCGATCGAAGTCGAGCGCGACCGCGCGCTGAATGGCGCTCCGTCGGGCATGCTCGAGGCCGCAGTGACCGAATCGATCGCCGCGATCGAGGAGGACGGCGCCGAGGTGATCGTGCTCGGCTGCTCGGCCGCCTACTGGATGCAGCCGCTTCTGCAAAACAAGCTCGCCGAGATCGGCTGGGACGTGCCGGTGCTCGAGGGCTATCGCTGTGCGATCGGCGTCGCGAAGTCGCTGGTCGACCTGGGCGTCGATGCGAGCGGTCTCGCCTTTCCCGGTGAGCGCCCGGCGAAGTGGCGGCGGAAGAAGGTGTTCTAGCGATGTAGCCCACGCGACGCTTGTTCTTGGCAGCGACCGCTGTTGCCGTTTCGGATGCCGCCCGGGGTTTCGCGACCATCGAGATTGTCGTCCTTGGGGCCACCATCGCGGTCACCGGTTCGCACCGCGATCCCATCTCGGTGCTCGGCTCGCTGAATGAAAATGGCTCGCGATCGGCGAGACCGTGAACCTAAAGGAATCACGTAGCCGGGTTGCCTAAGGCCGCAATATGTTTGCATTATATATGGCCACTCGTGCGGGGCCATGAATCTACGTGTGATCTCTCTCTTCGAGGATTTGCCGGACCGTGCCTTGGCGCGTGTGGAGTCGCTTTGCACGATGCGCTCCTACACCAAGGGCGAGGAGATCGTCGGCGATCATGAGAACACCACCGACGTCTTCTTCATCCTGTCCGGCACGGTGCGCGTGACGAGCTTTACCGAGGCCGGCCGCGAGGTGATCTTCAACGACGTCTCGGCCGGCGGCATCTTCGGCGAATTCTCCGCGATCGATCGCCTGCCGCGTTCGGCATCGGGCGTCGCGCTGACCGACTGCAGCCTGGCGCGCATGCCGGCGGCTGCGTTCTTTGGCCTGCTGCGCGAGGAGAACGCGGTCGCCGTTCATCTGGTCGAGCTGCTGGTCGCCAAGATCCGGTCGATGTCCGAGCGCGTGTTCGAGGTAAGCGCGCTGGCGGTGCGCGAGCGGCTGCGGCGCGAGCTGGTGCGGCTGGCGACGATGAGCGGCAAGACGGAAGGCCGCAGCATCACCATCGTGCCGGCGCCGACCCACTACGAGATCGCCGCGCGCATCGGCTCTCACCGCGAGGCGGTGACGCGCGAGATCAATCGGCTGGAGCTCGAGAAGGTGCTGGAGATCGGACGCCGCTCCATTCGCATCACCGACATGGAGCGGCTGAAGGCGGCGGAGGAATAGGCGGCTACTACTGCTTTACCGGCGTGATCGCCGTAACCAGCAGCGGCGTCGTCAGTCCGATCACCACGTCGCCGACCTTGATCTTCTTCAGCATGTCCTGCTTGGCGATCGAGGTCGCTGCATAGGTATGCACCGGACCGCCACGGCCGTCGATCACCGACACCTTGTTGTTGGCGAGATCGACCGCGGTCACCGTGAAGGTGAGGCGGCCCGACTCGACGTCGGTCGAATCCGGCTTGGCGCCTTCCTTGCGCGCCTCGCGCGAGCCGGGGCCCTTCTGGCGCAGGTTCAGGAGCGTCACGACCTCGTTGTAGGTGACGTTGGCCGGCGTGCCGTCGGCGATCGCGTCGAGGTTCTTGACGCTGTCGGAAACAGCGCACTCGATCAGCCGGCCCTGCGGCGTCGTGAAGACGACGGTCCTGGTCTCGCTGTCGGTCGATTCGATCCACGCCCGGACGGTGACGGTGTTGGCGAACGACACACCCGCGCGCGGCACCGCCTGCACCTGACCTTGCGCGTAGGCCGGCAGGCCGGCGCCGAAGACGAGCATCGCCGCAACCGCAGTGGTGATCGAACGCATCGTCATGTCTTACCCCGGTGAAACTGCAACGGGCCGGACAATAGCGCTCCGGCCCGTGTATGCAACCATGAACGCATCCATTCGGGCGTCCGTCGGGGTGTCAGCCGAGATGATCCAGGACCGCCTTCGCGACCGCCTCCGGCTGGTCGAGATAAGCGAGATGGCCGGCATTGGGAATGGTTTGCGTCCGTGCAGCGCCGTTGATGGCCGTTGCGAACTTCTTCGCATAGCTCGGCGGCAGCACGCGATCGGCCTCGCCCCACAGCACCAGGGTCGCCGCCTCGATCAGCGGCAGCCGCTTCTCGAGCCTGGTGTTGCCGAGCGGCCAGAAGGCGCGCGCGGCGGCCTCGGCGGCACGCACCATCTCGATCGGCCATTCGATCGAGTTGGCGCCTTCGGGCGGCGCCACCAGCGCCTCCCATTTCTTCGGATCGGCGCACATCAGGGCGGGAACGTTGTCCCGGCGTTGCGCCCACGGGTCGGCGGCGGGATCGGCTTCGTCGAACAGGCCGAACGGCGCGATCAGCGCGAGCTTCCTGACGGTGCCCGGGAAGACCGCGGCCATCTCGGCGGCGAACGAGCCGCCGACCGAGGCGCCCAGCAGGTCTGAGCCGGCGAGCCCGGCCCGGTCGAGCAACTGGCGCACCGCCAGCAGCCAGTCGAGATGGGTGTCGAGCGCGGTGTGGCCCAGCGCGCCGCCGGGATAGCCGGGCAGCGACGGCACGATCACCGTCCGCGCCTTCGCGAGCTCGTCGAGGAACGGGATCCAGCGCGGCAGGCCGCCGAAGCCCGCCAGCACGCCCAGCTTGGGGCCGCTGCCCTTGGTCCAGACACGGCAAGGAAAACCGTTCACCTCGACGGTGGTCGTCGCTGGTTCCGACAAGGCCTACTCCGCGGCGACGGTCTGGGGACGGAAGGCGGGCACGGCCGCGCGCTGGCCCTTGGCCATCGGCTTGGGCCACCACTTGTCCTCCCAGTCGGAGAACAGGTCCTTGACGTGCGGCATCACCTTCTCGGCGAACAGGCGCGTGTTGTACTTGGTGGTGTCCTTGCTCATGTTGCCGTACTGCAAGAGCAGCATCAGGTGGCCGACATTGAGGCTGGTGCCGACATGGCGGATCTGCTCGATCACCTCGTCCGGCGAGCCGATCAGCACGTAGCCGCCGTCGACGATGTCCTTCATGTTGGTCGCCTTGAGCGCGGCCTTGGTCGCCGGATTGGCGACGTTGGCCGCCTTGGTCATCATGCCCTCGATGCCGGCGCGCTGGGTCGCCTCGGTGGTGTAGCCCGGCGGCAGCGCGAAGCGCGCATCGACGTGCAGGCAGCGGCCGTAGAAGTACTCGGCCGGCTCGGTGTAGAGATCGAGCGCCTGCTGGCGCGATTCGGCGACGCCGACGAACTGCAGGAAGCCCGCGCGGTACGGGTTCCGATCCTTGCCGAGCTTCTCCATCTCCTTCCAGAAGCCCTGCATCGTCGCGAGGCCGGCCTTGTAGCCGTAATAGGAGAGGTAGCAGTAGACGTAGTCCATCTCGGCGCACCACCGCCACGTCTCGATCGATCCGCCGCCCGGAATCCAGATCGGCGGGTGCGGGTCGCTCTGGATCGGCCGCGGCCAGATGTTGACGTAGCGCTGCTGGTTGAAGCGGCCGGAGAAGGCGAAGGTGTCCTTCTCGGTCCAGGCGCGTTTCACCAGGTCGTGCGCCTCGTAATAGCGCTCGCGCAGCAGGCTCGGGTTTTGCCCGTAGGCGTAGCAGGTGTCCATCGGCGAGCCGACCGGGAAGCCGGCGATCAACCGGCCGCCCGAGATGCAGTCGATCATCGCGAACTCCTCGGCGACGCGCGTCGGCGGATTGTAGAGCGCGAGGCTGTTGCCCATGACGCAGAGCGCGGTATCGGTGGTGCGGCGCGCCAGCGACGAGGCAATGAGATTGGGCGACGGCATCAGCCCATAGCCGTTGGAATGATGCTCGTTGACGCAGACGGCGTCGAAGTCGCACTCCGCGGCGTATTCGAGCTCGTCCATGAAGTCGTTGTACATGTGGTGCGCCCGGCGTGGGTCGAACAACGACGAATGGATGTCGACCCACACCGACGGATGCTTCTTGTTGAAGTCATCCGGAAGCTCTGTGTACGGCATCAGATGGAACCACATGAGCTTCATTGCGCGTCCTCCCGGTGACTCGGACCGTAGCGAATGAACGGTCGTTTACCGCCAAACCCCTGTCAATGCGCGTGTTTTGCACGCACGCAATAAAATTGTGTCTACGGAACCTCAACGTGCATGAATCGTATTTTGTGCGTTGCAACTTCGCGTCTGCAGCAATAACTTGTCGCACTGCAGAAGGAGGCTCCGCCGATGTCCGTGGTTGCCATGACGGCCCGCAATCATCCCACCGCCAGCCAGCCGGTGAAGGATCTCTACGAGGTCGGCGAGATTCCGCCGCTCGGCCATGTGCCCAAGAACATGTACGCCTGGGTAATCCGCCGCGATCGCCACGGCCCGCCCGAGCAGTCGATGCAGCTCGAAGTCGTGCCGACACATGTGATCGGCGAGGACGAGGTGCTGGTCCTCGTGATGGCGGCGGGCGTCAACTATAACGGCGTCTGGGCGGGCCTCGGCCTGCCGATCAGTCCGTTCGACGTCCACAAGCAGGCCTTCCACATCGCCGGCTCCGATGCCTCGGGCATCGTCTGGGCGACCGGCGCCAAGGTGAAGCGCTGGAAGGTCGGCGACGAGGTCGTGGTGCACTGCAACCAGGACGACGGCGACGACGAGGAGTGCAACGGCGGCGATCCGATGTTCTCCACCAGCCAGCGCATCTGGGGCTACGAGACTCCCGACGGCTCCTTCGCGCAGTTCTGCAAGGTGCAGGCGCGCCAGCTGATGCGCCGGCCGCCGCATCTCACCTGGGAGGAGAGCGCCTCCTACACGCTGACGCTCGCCACCGCGTACCGCATGCTGTTCGGCCATCGCCCGCACATCCTGCGTCCCGGTCACAACGTGCTGGTGTGGGGCGCGGCGGGCGGCATCGGCTCGATGGCGGTACAGCTGATCGCCACCGCGGGCGCCAACGCGATCGGCGTGATCTCCGATCCGTCGAAGAAGGATTTCGTGATGAGCCTCGGCGCCAAGGGCGTCATCAACCGCAACGACTTCGACTGCTGGGGCCAGTTGCCCGACGTCGACGACCAGAAGGGCTATGCCGAGTACATGAAGAAGTGCCGCAAGTTCGGCGCGGCGATCTGGGAGCACACCGGCAAGGGCAACGACGTCGACTTCGTGTTCGAGCATCCCGGCGAGCAGACATTCCCGGTGTCGTGCTTCATCGTGAAGCGCGGCGGCATGGTGGTGTTCTGCGCCGGCACCACCGGCTACAACCTGACGATGGACGCGCGCTTCGTTTGGATGCGCCAGAAGCGCATCCAGGGCAGCCACTTCGCCAACCTCCTGCAGGCGAGCCAGGCCAACCAGCTGGTGATCGAGCGCCGCATCGATCCCTGCATGAGCGAGGTGTTCGACTGGGCCGACATCCCCAAGGCGCACACCAAGATGTGGAAGAACCAGCACAAGCCCGGAAACATGGCCGTGCTGGTCTCGGCCAAGCGCCCGGGCCTGCGCACGCTCGAGGACGCGCTCGACGACTGACTACCTCTTCGCGAGGCTCGACAGGAACGCAGCCGACCGATCGAGCGCCTGCCGCGCCTCCGGCCGCTCGAGCTCGAACTGGAACTCGTGCGGCACCCGCGGCGTGTGGTCTTCAGGGAAGATCAGGCGATCGACCCGCACGCCGTTCTTCTCGAGCGCATCGGCCAGCGCAATCGACTGCGGCCGCAGGTGGTCGGCATTGCCGATCGAGATGAAGGCCGGCGGATAGTCGCCGTTCACGCGGTCCATCACCCAGGCGGTGGCGAAGTACGGATCGCGCAGGAAGTTGCGGGTGCCGCTGTAGGACCAATACTCGGTGGCCAGCACGCTGATCTCTTCGTCCTCCTTCTCCATCCGGTAGATGCCGCAATAGAGCAGCAGGCCCGCGAGCTGGTCCCGCGTGAGCGTGGGCGGGATGCCCATGGTCTGCGCATAGGATGGCTGCAGGACCAGGGTCGCAAGCTGCAGGGCGATCTGCGTGCCGGCGGAGTCGCCCGCGAGCACGAAGCGGGATGGATCGACGCCGAGACGGGCAGCGTTGCGTTCGAGATAGCCGAGCGCGGTGTTCACCTGTCGCACTTGCGTGGGATAGGTCGCCTCCGGCGCCAGCGAATAGCCGACCACGGCGACGGTGAAGCCGCGCGCGGCGAGGATGCGGGCATAGTTGCCGAACTGCTCCTTGCTGCCGGCCAGCCAGCCGCCGCCGTGGATCCACACCACCGTGGTCCGGGCCTGCGGCGGCCCTTCAGGATGGTAGAGGTCGAGTGCCAGCGCGGAATCGCCGCCGGCGTAGGGTTGGTCGAGGATCGCGGCGACACCGAACGGCACGTACGGGGCGAGCCTTTGCGCCGTCTTGTCGCTGTCCTTGTCGAACCCGTGGCGCAGGTACAGCGCGCGCGGCCAGGGTGTGAACACGTACGCCGCCGCCAACGCGATCACGCCAACGCCGACCACGCCGACCACGCCGACCAACCACAGGATCATTGACCTCACCGGACCGGTTGTGGCGGTTGCGGGTCGGACTGACAAGCCGGGTTGGGCACACCGCGCTGTCTGGTACCCCGGCTTCTCCTTGTGCTAACAAGATCAGTGCCGAAATCTGCACCGTCGCGGCCAGGCCCGAGGTCAAGGCGCGGCTCGATTCGATGGGTAGCAGCCCGAAGCTGATGACCCCTGACGAATTCGCCGCCTTCACGCGCTCGGAGAAGGAGCGCTGGGGCAAGATCATCGAACGTGCCAACATCAAGCTCGAGTAGGAGATTGCCATGCAAGGATCCCTGAGCGGCAGGCAAGGTCCCCGCATCCGTCACGTGGTCGACGAGAGCGCGCCGTACGAGACCATCACCGTCGACAAGCTGACGCCCGTGATTGGCGCGGAGTTGGGCGGCATCGATCTGTCGCAGCCTCTCTCCAATCGTCAGCAGGACGAGATCCACCGGGCACTCGCCGAGAATTGCGTGATCTTCTTCCGCGACCAGCACATCACGCCGGATCAGCACGTGGCGTTCGGCCGGCTGTTCGGGGACCTGCACGTCCATCCTGCGGCGCCGCACGAGCCGGGCCGTCCGGAATTGATGATCATCCACGCCGACAAGGACAGTCCGCGCGCCAACGGCGAGGGTTGGCATACCGACGTGAGCTGCGACGAGGAGCCGCCGATGGGCTCCATCCTCTACATCAAGACCTGCCCACCCAAGGGCGGCGACACGCTGTTCGCCAACATGTATGCCGCCTACGAGGCGCTGTCGGATCGCATGAAGACCTATCTCGACGGCCTGACCGCATTCCACGACGGCGAATCGGTCTATCGCGGTCTCTACAAGAACTACGGCGTCGTCGAGAAGGAGAAGTATCCGCGGGCAATCCATCCGGTCGTGCGCACCCATCCGGTGACCCGCAGGAAGGCGCTTTACGTGAATCGCGGCTTCACGCGCTACCTGGTCGGGGTGCCGCGCGACGAGAGCGACGGCATCCTGAGCTATCTCTACCAGCATATGGAGAATCCGCTGTTCCAGTGCCGCTTCCGCTGGCAGGCGAACTCGATCGCCTTCTGGGACAACCGTTGCGTCCAGCACCGTGCGATGTGGGACTACTGGCCCCACACCCGCAGCGGCAACCGCGTGACGGTCGCGGGCGACAGGCCGTTCTGAAAGATCCCCCACCCTAGCCCTCCCCCTGCGGGGGAGGGGATATGAGTGCCGCAAATTGCTCCCTCCCCCGCAGGGGGAGGGTTGGGGAGGGGGACGCCCCGTATGAATGCGGAGGAAACTCCGCTACATCACAGCCGTGCTGGTAATCTTCGATTGCGACGGCGTGCTGGTCGACAGTGAGCCTCTCGCCAACAGGAGTTTTTCGGCGGCGCTGAAGCCGCACGGGCTCGACTGGTCGGTCGAGGAGACGATGCGCCGGCTGATGGGGCGGTCGCTGAAGTCCTGCGTCGAGATCTGCGAAACCGAGCTCGGCCGCAAGCTGCCCGACGACTTCGTCGAGAAGATGCAGGAGGTCACCTACCGGAGCTTTCGCGAGGCACCGCTGCAGCCGGTGTCGGGCGTGAAGGAGGCGGTGCTGGCCGTGCAGAAAGCGGGCTTCGCGACCTGCGTCGCGAGCTCTGGCTCGCCCGAGAAGATGAAGTTCACGCTGGGCCTCACCGGCCTGTGGGACCTGTTCGACGGCCATATCTTCAGTTCCAGTCAGGTGCCGCGTGGGAAGCCGTTTCCCGATCTCTTCCTGCACGCCGCCATCGCGATGGACGAGCAGCCGTTCGCCAGCACCGTGGTCGAGGATTCCGTGCCCGGCATCCAGGCGGCACGCGCCGCCGGCATGCGGGCGCTCGCGTACGCCGGCGCGCCCTATGCCGATCGCGCGGGCCTCGCCAAGGCGGGCGGCCTGCTGTTCGACGACATGAAGCAGTTGCCGGGGCTGGTGCAGTCATGACGGCGACGGGTTCGTGGTCGATGGGCGCCGGCAAGCCGGAGCGGGTGATCGTGGTCGGTGCCGGCATGGCGGGCCTGGTCGCGGCGCGGCTGCTGCACGATTCGGGCTTCGTCGTCACCGTGCTCGAGGCGCGCGATCGCATTGGCGGGCGGACCTGGACCGACGATCGCGTCGGCGCACCCGTCGATCTCGGCGGCTCGTGGGTGCATGGCGTCGAGGGCAATCCGCTGGCGCTGTGGTGCGACAAGCTCGGCGTCAGGCTGATCAGCTCGGAGGCGGACCGCCTGATCATCGACGAGCGCGCCTCGGCGAAGACGCGTGCTGCCCAGCGGCGCAAGGCGTTCATGGGCGCGGCGGCGTTCAATACCGCGATCGCTTTCGCGAGCTGGAAGAGCAGGTTCCTGACGAACGTGAGGGGGCCGCGCTCGGTTTCGGTCAGGGATGCGGTCGAGCCGCTGCTGCACGCGAGCTGGCTGCCCGAGGTCGACCGTCTCGTGATTGCCACCTTCGTCGAAGGCAGCGAGGGCGTGAATGGCTCGGTGTGGGATCAGCTCTCGGCGGAGGAATGGTTTCCAACCGAAGGTCTCGACGGGAACGCCCAGCCAAAGGGCGGATTCAAGACACTGATCGACGATGTCGCGCGCGGGCTCGACATCCGGCTCGGTGCGCCGGCAACGGTGCTGGCCTGGAATGCCGGAGGGGTCGTGGCGACCCTCGCGAGCGGCGAGCGTCTCTCGGCCGATCGCGCCGTGATCACCTTGCCGGTCGGTTTGTTGCGCGACGGGCGCTTCCGTCTCGATCCGCCGCCGCCAACCGGGCAGCAGGCCGCGATCGCCCGGCTGGGCTATGGCGCGGGCGTTCTGGGCAAGATCTACCTGCGCTTCCCGCACCAGTTCTGGCCGGACGGGTCGAAATGGTTCGGCCGCCTGCCCGACGCACCCGACAGGCGCGGCACCTTCAACACCTTCGTCAGCCACGTCGAGGAGACCGGGCTGCCGATCCTGCTGAGCTTCGCCAACGGCTACTCCGCCGTGCGCTACGACCGCGAACTCGACGATGAGGAGGTGAAACAGGTGGCGCTCGGCTCGCTGCGCAAGATGTTCGGGCACAACAAGGTGCCCGAGCCGGAAGCCTTCGTCTTTCCGCGCTGGCTCAGCGATCCCTGGACGATGGGCGGCTATTCCTACCCCGCGATTGGCAGCCCGCCCGAGGATCACTGCGACCATGCGCGACCGCTCGGCAATCGCGTGTTCTTTGCCGGCGAGGCGACCGAGCCTGTGGAGTACGGCACCGTGCACGCAGCGCTCTGGTCGGCCGAGCAGACCGCCGAAGCCCTGTTCCGTGCCGCCACGGGCGTCGACGCCTCGCGCGACATGCGGCCATGGGCCGGAGCACGGCGAGGGGCGGGCAGACATAATGGTTGATCGCCTGTCGTCCTGAGCGTAGCGAAGAACTTCAAGGCGTTTCAGCGAGCACACCGTTCGCGACGGCGATGAGATCCTTCGCTGCGCTCAGGATGACAACAGCATGCACACCGCCAACACCTTCTTCTTCGTGCTGGTGATCGTCTCGGGACTGGCAACGCTCGGCATCCTGTTTGCCGGCATCGTCGGCATGAGCCGCGGCCCCACCAACAGCATCGAGCGGGCGCGTGGCAGCAACAAGCTGATGTGGTGGCGCGTGCGGCTGCAGCTGCTGACGATCGTCTTCATCCTGCTGTGGTGGATGACCAAGAGCTGACCATGGTGAAGTTGACGCGCATCTACACAAGGGGCGGCGACAAGGGCGAAACCTCGCTCGGGCGCGGCGAGCGCGTCGCCAAGCACGACCCGAGGGTCGAGGCCTACGGCACGGTCGACGAGGCGAACGCGGTGATCGGCCTGGCGCGCGCCGCGATCGAGCGCACGACGAAGAACGACATGCTGCGCGCGCATGTCGACGACATGCTGAAGCGCATCCAGAACGACCTGTTCGATCTTGGCGCCGATCTGTGCACGATCGAAGGCAAGGCCGGAGAACAGGCGCTGCGCGTGCAGCCGTCTCAGACCGAGCGTCTGGAGCGGGAGATCGACGCCATGAACGCCGAGCTTTCTCCGCTCACCTCGTTCGTCCTGCCGGGCGGCAGCGAGGCCGCAGCATGGCTGCATCTTGCGCGCACCGTCACCCGGCGCGCCGAGCGCTGCATGACCGCGCTTGCGGCGGACCAGCCGGTGAGCGCCGAGGCGATCAAGTACATCAATCGGCTGTCGGACCATCTGTTCGTGCTGTCGCGCAAGCTGAACGACAATGGCGGCTCGGACGTGCTCTGGGTGCCCGGCGCCAATCGCTGAAGCGTTTCCGATCCGGTGGTCCGGAAATGCCCATGGGACGATGGATTCGCTGCGCGTGCGCACTGTAAATCGTTGAAAGCATTCACAAAACGCTTTCACCCTGCGATCTTGTGCAGTGCGTCATAGCCTTGACATCATCGGCTGAACGCCCCTACACGAAATCCCCTTTGCCGGACGGGTCAGTTCCGGCCGTAACTCTCACCGAGCAGGCGCAACCCCGATGAAGGTGCTGGTCGCGGTCAAGCGGGTCATCGACTACAACGTCAAGATTCGCGTCAAGGCCGACAACACGGGCGTCGAGACGGCAAACGTCAAGATGTCCATGAATCCGTTCGATGAGATCGCCGTGGAAGAGGCGATCCGCATGAAGGAAAAGGGGGCCGCGACCGAGATCATCGCCTTTTCCGCCGGCCCCGCGCAGTGCCAGGAAACGATCCGCACCGCGCTGGCCATGGGCGCCGACCGCGGCATCCTGGTCCAGACCGACGCCGAGCTGCAACCGCTGGCCGTCGCCAAGCTCCTGAAGGCCGTGGTCGACAAGGAGCAGCCCGGCCTGGTGATCGTCGGCAAGCAGGCGATCGACGACGACTCGAACGCCACCGGCCAGATGCTGGCCGCGCTGCTCGGCTGGTCGCAGGGCACTTTCGCCAACAAGCTCAATGTCGCCGACGGCTCGATCGAGGTGAAGCGCGAGGTCGACGGCGGTCTCGAGAACATCAAGCTCAAGATGCCGGCGGTGATCACCACCGACCTGCGCCTCAACGAGCCGCGCTACGCCTCGCTGCCCAACATCATGAAGGCCAAGAAGAAGCCGATCGAGACGCTGGCGCCGGATGCGCTGGGCGTCGACGTCGCGCCGCGCCTCAAGGTGCTGAAGGTCGAGGAGCCGCCCAAGCGCAAGGCCGGCATAAAGGTGAAGACCGTTGCCGAGCTGGTCGACAAGCTGAAGAACGAAGCGGGAGTGATCTGACCATGGCCGTTCTCGTCGTCGCGGCGCACGACAACAAGTCGGTGCGCGCCAACGTCGCCAACGCCGTCGCCGCCGCGACCAAGCTCGACTCCGACGTGCACGTGCTGGTCGCCGGCAAGGATTGCGGCGAGGCCGCCAGGTCGGCGGCCGCGCTGCAGGGCGTCACCAAGGTGCTGCACGTCGAGGACGCGGCCTATGCCAACTGGCTGGCCGAGGACATCGCGCCGCTGGTGGTGAAGCTCGCGCCCAACTACAGCCACGTCGTCATGGCGGCCGATTCGGTCGGCAAGAACGTGGCGCCGCGCGTTGCGGCCCTGCTCGATGTCGGTCAGGTCTCCGAAGCGATCCAGATCGTCTCGCCCGACACCTTCGTGCGGCCAATCTATGCCGGCAACGCCATGGCGACCGTGCAGAGCGGCGACAAGGTCAAGGTCCTGACCATCCGCCCGACCAATTTCAAGGCGGTCGGCACCGGCGGTTCCGCGCCGATCGAGCAGATCGGCGGCGAGGGCGGCAAGGGCCTGTCGTCCTACGTCGGCGCCGAGCTCTCGAAGAGCGAGCGGCCCGAGCTCACCTCGGCCAAGATCGTCGTGTCGGGCGGCCGCGGCATGGGCAGCGGCGAGAACTTCAAGATCATCGAGGCGCTGGCCGACAAGCTCGGCGCCGGCGTCGGCGCCAGCCGCGCCGCGGTCGATGCGGGCTATGTGCCGAACGACTACCAGGTCGGCCAGACCGGCAAGGTGGTGGCGCCCGACCTCTATATCGCCGTCGGCATCTCCGGTGCGATCCAGCACCTCGCCGGCATGAAGGACAGCAAGACCATCGTGGCCATCAACAAGGACGAGGAAGCCCCGATCTTCCAGGTCGCGGACTATGGTATCGTCGGCGACTTGTTCCAGATCGTGCCGGAGCTGACCGCCGCGGTGGGCAAGAAGTAGCGCCGGAGTAGTCCGTGATGGAGATCAAGCGCATCGGTGTCATCGGCGCCGGCCAGATGGGCAGCGGTATCGCCCATGTCTGCGCGCTCAAGGGGTTCGACATCCGCCTGATGGATGTCGACCAGCCGCACATCAACTCGGGCGTCGAGAATATCGGTCGCAACATGGACCGCCAGATCGGCCGCGGCATGATCCGGCCCGAGGAAAAGGACGCGGCGCTCCGGCGCATCCAGACCGGCACGGACTTCAAGCAGTTCTCCGACTGCGACCTGGTCGTCGAGGCGGCGACCGAGAACGAATCGGTGAAGCGCGACATCTTCAAGCGGCTGTGCGAGGGCCTTCCGCCCAACGTGCTGCTGGCGACCAACACTTCGTCGATCTCGGTGACGCGCCTCGCCTCGGTGACCGACCGGCCGGGCAAGTTCATGGGCATGCACTTCATGAACCCGGTGCCGATGATGGGCCTGGTCGAGTTGATCCGCGGCATCGCGACGGAGGAGGAGACCTTCCGCACCGTGCGCGACGTGGTGGTCAAGCTCGACAAGAAGCCGGTCAATGCTGAGGACTTCCCTGCCTTCATCGTCAACCGCATCCTGCTGCCGATGATCAACGAGGCGGTCTATGCGCTGTACGAGGGTGTCGGCAACGTCGAGGCGATCGACACCGGCATGAAACTCGGCGCCAACCATCCGATGGGCCCGCTCGAGCTCGCCGACTTCATCGGCCTCGACACCTGCCTGTCGGTGATGCAGGTGCTGCACGAGGGCCTCGCCGATTCCAAATACCGACCGTGCCCGCTGCTCGTGAAGTATGTCGAAGCCGGCTGGGTCGGGCGCAAGGTGAAGCGCGGCTTCTACGACTACTCGGGCGAGCGCCCGGTTCCGACGCGGTAGACCAGGCCGCGTCGGCCATGATCGCGATCCCGCGAAGCATCGCGCGGATCCCGTTGCTGCGGGGGGTGGTCCGGCTGCTGCTGGCCGGCTGGGCTGATCTGTTCTACGGCCGCTATCTCGTCGAGCGCCGGCAGGGGCTGACCCTGCTGCTCGACCGAAGCAACGCCGTCGACCGGCAGCTGCATACTTCGGGGACCTGGGAGCCCGCGAGCGTCGAGCGGCTGTTCGCCCTGACCGGGCAGGAACGCGGCTACTGCCCCGACGGCGCGGTGTTCCTCGACATCGGCGCGCACTGGGGCTTCTACGCGCTGCTCGCCCTCAGCACGGGCTGGTTCGAGCGCATCGTCGCTTTCGAGCCCGATCCCGCCAACTACGCGCAGCTCCAGGCCAACCTCTTCCTCAACGGCGCGGCGAACGACATCGAGGCAATGAAGCTCGCCGCAAGCGACCGTGCGGCGACCTTCGGCCTGGAGGTCGACAGCCGCAACCGCGGCGGCGCGCAGCTCGTGCCGGCGGCGCGCGACAGCGTCACCTGCGAGGCGGTGCGCATCGACAGCGTGCTCGACTTCGCGGGCAAGCTGCTGGTGGTGAAGATGGATGTCGAGACGCACGAGGAAGCGGCGCTGGACGGCCTGCTCGCACTGCTCGCGAAAAACCACTCTGTTCTGCAGATAGAAGTCTGGACGGGCGCCGAATCGCTGGACGATGATCGTCCGCGCCGGGTGATCGAGCGGCTGGCCCAACTCGGCATCCGGCACGTCGACACGTTCGACAGCGACTATTTCTTCGTTTCGGAGCGGAGGGGAAAATGAAGCGCAGTCTGTTGATCTCGACGGCTGTGGCGGTGCTGCTGCCGATGGCGTCGGCGGACGCCCAATGGGTATTCGTCGCGCGCAAGGCGGCGCAGCGCATCCATCACATGACCGAAGGCGGCGTCGGCGGTCAGCCGGGCTACGACTTCGCCTCGGTCGTGCTCGAGGCTCCGGCCGACAAGGTATTCGCCGTGGCGCTCGACCGCGCGCAAAAGAACCGGGCGGTCCACCTCCTGATGTCCGATCCGGGCGCGCGGCGCCTGCAGGTCGCCGAGGGCGACCGAACCGCGACGCTCAACGTCGTCGAGCTGAGCGAGGGCGTTTCCCAGCTCCTGATCGCGGGTCGATCGCGGCCGGGCGAGCAGGCCGCCTCCTCGCAGGTCGTCGCCGCCGTGATGCGGGTCTGCGCCGAGCTCAAGAAGACCTGCGAACTCGCGCGCTAGCCTGGGCGCCTACTGCATCGCCGCGTTGTCGTTGTGGACGGCTGCGACCGTCTGCAGGGCGCTTGCCGCCGTGAAGGTGAAGGCCATCGCGCCGACGAGCATCGCCAGTGCCATAACAAGATGTCGCATCGGTTTTCCCACTCAATTCCCGGCATCTCTGTAGGCGGGTCGCCGGCATTTGTCGTCGGTGCGATTGTATGACTTGTAGGGACCGGGCGACGGCCTGCGGTGAAGCCGATGCAATTTCGGTCGGACGTCCACGGCGTCCAACCGGGTCGCTGCCGTGGCCCGGATACCGCGCTACGCCAGGCCCAGGAAGCGCTCGGCGGTGCGCCAGCGCACGCCGTCGGCCAGCGCCGGGTCGATTGGCGCCAGGTGCTCCTCAAGCTCGGTGACGGCGCCGGGATAGGTGCAATCGTAGTGGGGGTAGTCGGCGCCCCAGAAGACGCAGCCGTCGACGCCCATTTCCTTGAGCCGCGGCAGGCGATGCGCCTCGTCCGATTCGATCGAAATGAAGCACTGCTCGCGGAACAGGTCGCTGGGCCGGCGCTTCATCCACGGCACGTGCTGGCGCATCGATTCGAAATGGCCGTCGAGCCGGTCGAGCCAGTATTCCAGCCAGCCCGCGCCCGATTCGAGGAACGCCACGCGCAGGGTCGGATGCCGCTCGAGCACGCCGCCGGCGACGATGTCGAGCATCGCCGCCATCTGCTCGAACGGATGGCAGATCATGTGGCTGAAGAAGAGGTTGTCGTAGCGGCCGGTGGCGAAGGACGGCATCAGCGCACCGAAGCTGCCATGCACCGCGGCGAACAGGCCGTTGCCCGCGACCCGCTCCCAGAAGGGCTTCAGCGAATCGTCGTACAGCGCCAGGCCCTTGTAGCGCTCGGGCCGGAAGCATGCGCCCTTGAGCCCGAGCTTCGCGATGTGCTCGACTTCTTTGGCGGCCAGCTCCGCGCTCTGCAGCGGCACGATGCCGACAGCCGCGAGCTTGCCGCGGCCGTCGCGGCACATGTCGGCGATCCATTCGTTGTAGCCGTGACAGCAGGCGGCCGCGACAGCCGGATCCTCGACGTCGCCCTGGATCAGGTAGAGCGAGGGATAGAGCAGGGTGCGTTCGATGCCTTCCTCCTCCAGCACCTTGGCGCGTGCACCGCCATCGTAGGACCCCGGCGGGATGTCGGCCCAGGTCGGGACATTGTTCGGGTCGTCCATGCCCCATGGCACGCAGGCCGCGGCCGGCCGGAGGTTGCGGCGAATGCGGCCGTTGATCGATATCCAGTCGCGCCCGTCGGGATCGCGCTCGACCCGGATCGCGTTCGCCCGGTGCTTCTTCTCGACATACTCGTCCCACACCGCCGTCGGCTCGCAGATATGGCCGTCTGCGTCGATCACGCGATTTGCCATTTGCTTCCTCCCGGATAACGTCCTTGCTTATGACCCAGCCGATCCGCATTGCCGTCCTGAACTTCGCCCACGAGACGGTGACCTTCCTGCCCAACGACACCACGCTCGCCGACTTCGTCTATGACGGGTCGCCAGCCAGGGGCGAAGCGCTGCTCGCCTGGGAGCCGCGATCGTACATGGGTGGCTTCGTGAAGGTGGCACGTGAGCATGCGGGCGTCGAGTTGGTCGGCATCGAATCGCCGCTCTGGCCGAGGACCGGCACCGGCTCGGGCTGGATCACCGAAGAAGCCTACGAGCATTTCATGGGCAGGATCGTCGCCGAGCTGAAGGCGGGCGGCCCGTGGCACGGGGTCTACCTCGCCTTGCATGGCGCGATGGGTGTGCGCGGCGTGGCGCGGCCCGAGGCCGACATCGCCCGGCGGGTGCGCGAGGTCGTGGGGCGCTCGGCCTTCATCGCCGGCACCTTCGATCCGCACGGCAACGAGGACGAGGAGTTCCTGAAGCAGTCCGACTTTGCCTTCTGCGTGAAGTACTTCCCGCACTACGACAGCCGCCTGCAAGGCGAGCGCGCGGCCCGCATGCTGATCCGCGCCATCCGCGGCGACTACAAGCCCACGACCGTCACGGTGAAGGTGCCGATCCTGACCGCGACGGTGCTGCAGTGGACGGGCGCCTCGCCGTGGATGGATCTGGTGCAGCGCGCGCTGGTCTGGGAGGCGCGCGAGCCCGACCTCTACATGAACGTGTTCTTCGGCTTCCCGTTCGCCGACGTGCCGGATGTCGGCATGACCGTCCAGTGCATGACCAACGGCAACCCCGATCTCGCGCGCAAGGCGGCCGACGACGTTGCGGCCTGGGCATGGCGGCGTCGCAGGGATCTGTTGAACACCGCCAAGGTCCACCCGATCCCCGAGGGCGTGAGGCTCGCAAAGGAGGCGGTGGCGCGCGGCGACTGGCCGGTCGTGCTGGCCGACCATTCCGACCGCTCGGGCTCGGCGACCTGGATCCTCGATCAGGCGATCAAGCAGGAGCTGAGCGACGTGATGATCGGCACGATCGCCGATCTCGAGGCGGTGCGAACGGTCAAGGCGAGGGGCCTGAAGGCGGGCGATGCCTTCGACCTGGAAGTGGGCGGCAAGGCCGACGAATCGGCCGGCGCGCCCGTCAGGGTGAAGGGCACGATCGCGCACGTCACCCGCGCCTTCGGCCGCGACTGGGTCGGCGTCGCCTTCGGCAAGAACAACCTCGTGGTCCTGAGCGAGTACCTGACGCAGGTCATGGATCCGGCCGAGCTCGCGGGCTTCGGTGCCGACAAGTTCAAGGTCTTCGCCATCAAGTCGCGCGTGCACTTCCGCCGCGGCTTCGACGACAGCGGCTTCGCCAAGACCATCCTGCTGGTCGAGCCCGAGCAGCCGTTCCTCGGCACCGTCCGGCTCGACGCGCTGCCCTACAAGAACGTCGACGTCACGAAGTTCTATCCCTACGGCGACGTCAGCTTTCCCTGACGCACGATCGCTGCGCGCCTGCCGGTTTCGGCCGTTTTCGCCGTTTTTAATCGGTGTTTTCGAAAGTCGACGCGCTAAACGACTGAGGCGACCGCATTTTCCGGCTTTTTGCCGTCGCGAAAAACGGTCGAAAACGGAGCCAAAACGGCGCGAAAACGGTGTCCTCCTCGCCGGCGGCTGCCGAGGGCAGCTCGGATCAGCCGAGGCCGTCGTCATCGCGAAACTCGAAGAAAGGATCGTCGGACCTGGGTGAACTCCTGGTGTGCAGACAGAGCGATCAGGAGTTTACGTTCCATGCTTGTCGCACACCTATTACGGTCAATAGCCCCGAGAATTTGCCCCGCAATTCTGGGTGCGAATCGGGGCCAATGCCCAACACGAGGTCTTGGCGCGAGCCCTTATCCACAGGCTTTTCGCGCCGTTCTATCCGGTGTGCACGACGACGTTGAAGCCCTCGTCGGGCGAAGGCGGCAGATAGTGGCGCGTGAACTGCTCGAACTCGGCGTCGGTAACGTGGAACTCGTGTACGCCTGAAGCATTGCGCTGCCGCAGGCGCTGCAGGCAGATCGCATCCGGCACGTCGAGCACGTGAAGCTCGTGCGGCACGCCGGCCGCGTCGATCACCGAGCGCACCCAGGCCCGCTGCTTTACGGTATTGGCGGCGAAGTCGAGAACGACCGACAGGTCCTGCTTCAGGAGGGCGACGATGTGCGGCGCCATCGCGGTGCGGAGCCGCGTCGACAGCCGGACATAGTCCTCGAGCGTCTTCAGCTCGTCGGCCCACAGAGCCGAATTCCAATGGTCCTCGCTGATCAGGAGCGTCGCCGGCCGGGTCGCGAGCTGGCGCGCCAGTGTCGACTTGCCGGAGCCGATCTTGCCGCACACGAGATGGAGCGTCGGCATCAGTGCCGTTCCAGCAGCACGCCGTAGCCTGCGATCCTGTCGTCGATGCCGGCGAGCCGCAGCGCGTGCCACAGGGTCGCCTGGGTCGATGTGATCACCGGCTTGCCGAGCCTGTCCTCGAGCCGCGCGATCACGGTGTGCGAGCGCGTGTTGAGGCAGGTCATGATCAGCGCCTCGGCGCCGGAATCGAACCCGCGTTGGCCGAGCTCGAACAGCGCATCCGGCTCGGGCTCGGCCAGCGCGAAGCCGTCGGTGATGCCGAGGCAGGCGCCGCCCACGACCTTCAGGCCCGCGCTCGCGAAGTAGCGGTGCTCGGCCTCGTCGACTTCCCTGGTATAGGGCGAGACGATGCTGACGGTCGTGGCGCCGAGCGTCTTCGCCGCGGTGACGATGGCATGCGCCGCCGTGGTCGAGGGCGTGTGGTGGTCGCGGCTGATCTCGGCGCGCAGGTGGGCATCGTAGGCGAGGCCCTGCACGATCGAGGAGGCGGTGCAGCCATAGGCGATCGCGTCGGGGAAAACGCTGGAGAGCTGACGGATCGCGGCCTTGCCCTCGTTGCGGTCCATCTCGATGAAGGCCTCGGGCGTGGTCGCGGGCGGGATGAACATGCGCGCAGCGAAAATGCCCACGCCGTCGGGCACGATCCTTTGCGCCCATGGTTCCATCACCGTGTTGACGCTCGGCACCACGATGCCGATGCGGGCCCGCCGTCCGTCGCCGTTGAGGTGTCGTCTCGCCATGGAGCCATCCTGCGGCTAGGATCGCCGCAACATCAAGACCGCGGAGGAAGCATGGCGATCGAGATCCTGGAGATCCATCACACCGGCGTGCGCGTCGACACGGGGGCGAAGAAGCTTGCCGACACCGAGACCTTCTACAAGGACGTGCTCGGCCTGCATCGCGACGAGAAGCGGCCGACCATTCCCGGCATTCCCGGCGCCTGGATCAATGTCGGCGAGGTCGGCCAGATCCACCTGATCGGCGGCGAGCAGCCCTCACCGGTCGCCAAGGGCCCGGGCGAGGACCCGACGCGGCCGCACATCGCCTTCGCCGTGAAGGACATCGTCGCGACCCGCCGGGAGCTCGACCGCATGGGCGTGAAGTACTGGGTGATCGAGGGTCTCACCAGCCCCGACTCCACCCAGGTCTTCATGAACGATCCGTGTGGCAACATGGTCGAGCTGCACCAGGTCGACAAATGCCGCTGCCGCGCGGCGAACCGCGCCGGTTGATCTGGATCAAGGCCGCCGTGCAGCTCCCTTCGACACTAGTGTCACGACCGAACGAGAGAACGCGATGCCCGACACTGTCCCTCTGACCCGGCCCGCGACGACGCAGCGGACCGAGCATTTCGACGTGCTGATCGTCGGGGCCGGAATCTCCGGTGTGGGCGGCGCCTATCACCTCACCAAGCAGTGCCCCGGCACCAGCTTCGTGGTGCTGGAGACGCAGGAGAGCTTCGGCGGCACCTGGCTCACCCACAAGTATCCGGGCATCCGCTCGGACAGCGATCTCTTCACGTTCGGCTACCGCTTCAAGCCGTGGACCGGCGCGCCGATCGCCACCGCCGAGGAGATCCTGCGCTACATGGGCGAGGTGATCGAGGACAACGATCTCGCGCGCCACATCCGCTACCGGCACGGCATCGCGTCGGCGCGCTGGTCGGGCCTCGACAACCGCTGGACGATCGAGGGCACGCGCACCGATACGGGCGAGGCGTTCAGCATCACCGCCAACTTCCTGTGGATGTGCCAAGGCTACTACCGGCACTCGGAGGGGTACACGCCCGAATGGCCCGGCATGGCGGACTTCAAGGGCCGCATCGTCCATCCGCAGACCTGGCCGAAGGATCTCGACTACAAGGGCAAGAGGGTGGTGGTGATCGGCTCCGGCGCGACCGCCGCGACGCTGATCCCGGCGATGGCCGACGACGTCGCGCACATCACGATGCTGCAGCGCTCGCCGACCTTCTTCCGCGCCGCGCGCAATGCCGACGAACTCGCCGACACGCTGCGCAAGCTCGAGGTCGACGAGAGCTGGATCCACGAGATCGTGCGCCGCAAGATCCTGCACGACCAGGACGTGTTCACCCGTCGCTCCTTCGAGGAGCCGGACAAGGTGCGCGACGAGCTGCTGGCCGGGGTGCGCGCCCATCTCGGGCCCGACTACGACGTCGCCACGCATTTCACGCCGCGCTACCGGCCGTGGCGCCAGCGCATCGCCTTCGTGCCGGACGGCGACCTGTTCCAGGGCATCCGCTCGGGCAAGGCCTCGGTGGTGACCGGCGAGATCGAACGCTTCACCGAGAAGGGCATCCGTCTCGAGTCGGGCCAGGAACTCGAGGCCGACATCATCGTCACCGCCACCGGCTTCCATCTCAGCGCGCTTGGAGACATCGCCTTCGAGGTCGACGGCAAGCCGCTCGATTTCGGCCAGACCGTCACCTATCGCGGCATGATGTTCACCGGCGTGCCCAACATGGCGTGGGTGTTCGGCTATTTCCGCGCCAGCTGGACCTTGCGCGCCGACCTCGTCGCCGATTTCGTGTGCCGCCTGCTGAACCACATGAAGGCCAGGCAGGCGCGGCGGGTCGAGGTGGCGCTGCGGCCCGAGGACAAGGACATGCCGCTGCTGCCCTGGATCGACACCGAGAACTTCAATCCGGGCTACGTCCTGCGCGGCATGCACCTTCTGCCCCGGCGCGGCGACAAGCGCGAATGGCAGCACACCCAGGATTACTGGCGCGAGAAGAACGAGCTGCCGGCGATCGACCTCGACGACAAGGCGTTCGTCTACGACTGACTATTCCGCGGCGCGCGCCGGGATGGGTCCTGGGTGCATGGCCGCTGCGAGGCGGTGGCTGTACACCTCCTGCCACGCGCGCTGGTCGTCGCTGACGAAGTAGCCGCTGCGCGCGCCGTGATAGACGCCGGCGTCCTGGACGCCCGGCGGCACGGTGCCGAGGTCGCGCAGCGCCCGCGCCGCCATCAGCAGGCGCCGCCGCGTGCGGGTGATCATCTGGTCCGACGGGCCGAGGTGCTCGAAGGTGTGGTCGACGATCGGGCCCATGCTCTCGGTGATCGCCTGGTCCTGCAGGTGGATGCCGTCGATGCCGCTGTAGATCGCGTTTCTGCGCTGCGCCTCGCGGTCCATGCCCCAGTCGTTGGCCTCGTTGTCGGCCATGCGCCAGCGGCCCATCCAGCCGGTGGTGTTGGGCAGGAGCTTGTTGCCGCGACCCGTGCCGCCGATCGGCGTACCGTCCTTGTAGGCGGGCTGCGGCAGGCTGTTGGCCGCCTGTGCGCGCTTCCACCAGATGAAGACGTACATGCAGTTGTTGTCGTCGATCGGCACCCACGCTCGGGCATGCGCATGGCTGTCGAACTCGCCGTTGGGCGCCTGCGTCCAGAACGGGAAGAGGAAGTTGGCGAAGCGCCAGTAGGTTCGGCCCTGTCCGGCCGAACGGTAGCCGGCGTACTGGGTGCCCCACGGCGCGTCGGTGACATGGAACTCGGGCGCACGGTTGGTGACGGTGAAGTAGAACGGCTCGCTCTCGTCGAGGCGGTCGACATCGGCGTGGCCGCCATGCAGATAGCCGAAGTGTGCGGTGTCGATCTCGCCTTCGATCGCCTGCAGGTAGTTGCAATCGCGCTGGATCATGCCGACGTTGATCTCGTCCTCGGGCGCATCGAGGATCTGGAAAGCGGGCAGGGGCGGCGCCGCGCGCGATCCCATGTAGACCCAGACCATGCCCGCGCGCTCGACGACCTTGTAGGCCCTGGCGTGGACCTTGTGCTTGAAGTCCTGGTGCGGCGGCACGCTCGGCATGTCGACGCACTGGCCCGAGGTGTCGAACTTCCAGCCGTGATAGAGGCAGCGCAAACCGCCTTCCTCGTTGCGGCCGAGGAACAGCGAGGCGCAGCGGTGCGGGCAGCGATGATCGAACACGCCCACCTTGCCGCTGGTGTCGCGGAAGGCGATCAGCTTCTCGCCCAGCAGCATGAAGCGTACCGGCGCGCCGTCGCGCTCGAGCTCGGAGGATTTCAGCGCCGGCATCCAGTAGAGCCGCATCAGCTCGCCCATCGGCGTGCCGGGGCCGGTCCGGGTGAGTTCCATGCCTTCCGCGGCGGTCGTCATGGGCGCCTCCTGTTCAGTTGGGCCAGACGGGCTGGTGATATCCTAGAGGAACCGACGGCCGCGCCCAACGGGCCGGGGTTTCCGAGAGCTGCACCGCCGGCCTGAGGTGCTTCAGCGGGCCCTTCGGCGTCTCCGTCACCATCGACCAGCGCTCGAGCTCCTCCGGCGAGAACTCCGCCGGGATGCCCTCGAGCGCGCTCTCCGGCACCTCGCCGAGATCGACCAGCCATTTGCCGACCTGGGCCAGCGAGATGCGCACCAGCCAGCTACCGCCTTCCTGCGCGCGCTTCGCCAGCGCCAGCATCGCGCCCATCGCCATCAGGTAGCCGGTGCAATAGTCGATCGCCGACAGGGGATAGAACTGCGGGCCGGGCTCCTTCCCGGGGAATAGCGCGCCCTGCCGGAGGGTAATGCCACTGACCGTCTGCACCACGGTATCGAAGCCGCGGCGCGACGCCCAGGGACCCTTATGCCCGAACGCCGACAGCGAGACATAGACGAGGCCCGGCCGGAGCTTGGCGAGCTCCTCGGGCGAGAGGCCGCGCGAACCGAGCGTGCCCGGCCGGTAGCCCTGCGAGAAGACGTCGGCCTGGCCGATCAGGCCGAGCAAGGTCTCGAGCTGGGCCGGATCGCGCAGGTCGAGCTGCGCCGACAGCTTGCCGTGGCCGGTGTCCCATTCCTGGTAGCCGAGGTTGGGCAAATGCGCGGCGGTGATCTTCATCACATCAGCGCCGTGCTCGGCCAGGGTACGGGCACAGGTGGGACCGGCGAGGACGCGGGTGATGTCGACAACCCGGATGCCGCTGAGCGGCCGATCTCCCTTCGGCAGGGGCTCGACCGGCGCGTCGCCGATCTTCTCGATCTCCAGCAGCGGCAGCGAGGCGATCGCGGCGGCTTGCGGATGGCTCTTCCATTCCTCGGCGCTGCGCACCATGCCGCCCGCGCCCTTGTTGGCGATGATCGCCTCCTCGAGGTCGAGCGCGTTCCAGGTCGAGACCGCCTTGGCGACGGCACCGCGGTCCTCCTCGGTCACGCCGAGCACCTTCAGCGCCGCCGCGCGATGGTTGGGGAAGTTGCAATGGAGATAGCTCCAGCGCCCGTCCCTGGTCGGGTAGGTACCCATGATGCTGTTGCGGGCATGGTTCAGCGCGCCGTCGCCCAGCTTCATGTAGGTGCCGCTGCGCATCGATGCCGTCGCCTGGCGCACGTCGACCGCGACCTTCTGCTTGCGGCCGGTGCGCTGCTCCCAGAGCCGAGCGGCGGCGAGGCCGGCGGCGGCGATGGTCGCGGCGCCTGCGACACCGACCTTGAAGGGCGTCGGCACGGCCGGATCGAGACCGCCGGTGAAGGTGACGGCGGCGGCGGCGTCGTCGGGCCAGCCGGTGACAGGAAGGACCCGGCGAAGGGCATCGAGTGGTGTGGTCATGCCACAAGCCTAGCGCTTCTTTCCTCACATGAAACGCACGAAACGTGATTCCATGGCCGCGTCATCTTTGAGAAACCCAAGGGGTTATAGAAGGCGCGTCCCTTTCAGCGGAGGTGCACCATGTACCAGTTTATCGGCGCTGCCTTCTGCCTGGCCGCGGTCTTCTTCGACTGTGCCGGTGATCCCATCGTGGGCCTGCTTCTGGTCCTGTGCGCGATCGTCTGGGCCGCCACCACGCCCGCACTCGCGCCGCTTCGCGCGCCGCCGCGCAAGCCGACGCAGATCATCCGGCTGGAGTAATCCGTCGTCCCGACCGAAGCGCGTAGCGCGAAGCGGAGGGACCTTTTTGGGCACTGCCGGCACACGAGATAGGTCCCTCGACTTCGCTACGCTCGGGACGACGGGAAGCTCAGGCGCTGACCGCCGCCTTCATCAGGGCGAGCGCCTCGGGCTTGTCCCAGTCGGCGTCGCCCTGCATGCGGCCGATCTCGCGGCCCTGCGCGTCGACCAGCACGGAGGTGGGCAGCACGGAAATGTCGAGCGCGCCCAGCACCTTCTTGCCCTTGTCGAAGTAGATGCCGAGGTTGCTGAGCTTCTTGTCGGCATAGAACGGTGCGACCTTGGGCTTCGACGGACCGTCGAGGGAGAGCGGCAGGACGACGAACTTGTCCTTGCCCATCTCGGCCTGCAGCTTGTCGAGGCTCGGCATCTCCTTGACGCATGGCGCGCACCAGGTCGCCCAGAAGTTCAGCAGCACCGTCTTGCCCTTGTAGTCGGCGAGCGTGACCGGCTTGTCGTTGGCGTCGGTGAAGGCGAGGTCGGGGAGCGGCTTGGGCTCCTTCGCCAGGGTGAACCTGGCGAGGGTGCCGGTCAGCAGGGTTGGGCTTACCTTGGCTAATGCCGGAACGGCAAAAAAAGCCGGGAGCGCGGCCAGCAGGAGCCTGCGGCCAATGAGGAAATCGATACGCGAATGTGCCATAAGCCCGATTCATGGCACGGAAGACGACCAGGAAGAAGGCAGCCCCGAACACGATGTGGGGAGGTCGCTATGCACTCGGCCCCGCCGAGATCATGGAGAAGATCAACGCCTCCATCGGCTTCGACAAGAAGCTCTACGCCCAGGACATCGCGGGCTCGGCCGCGCATGCCGACATGCTGGTGGCGCAGGGCATCCTGACGGCGAAGGACGGCCGCGCCATCAAGCAGGGCCTTGCCCGAGTGAAGGACGAGATCGAGCAGGGCAAGTTCAAATTCTCGACCAAGCTCGAGGACATCCATTTCAATGTCGAGCAGCGGCTCACCGACCTGATCGGTCCGGCCGGCGGCCGCCTGCACACCGCGCGCTCGCGCAACGACCAGGTGGCGCTCGATGTGCGCTTGTGGACACGCGATGCGGTCGACCGGCTCGAAGGAATGCTGCGCGACCTGCAGAAGGCGCTGATCGACCGTGCGGAGGAGTACGCGTCGACCATCATGCCGGGGTTCACGCATCTGCAGACGGCCCAGCCCATCACCTTCGGCCATCACCTGCTGGCCTATGTCGAGATGTTCGGCCGCGACCGCAGCCGCCTGCGCGACTGCCGTGAGCGGATGAACGAATCGCCGCTCGGCGCTGCCGCACTGGCCGGCACGCCGCATCGGATCGACCGTCGCCACACGGCGAAGGCGCTGGGCTTCGACCGGCCGATGGCCAATTCGCTCGATGCCGTGTCGGACCGCGACTATGTCGTCGAGTTCCTCGGTGCGGCCTCGCTCTGCGCCGTGCACCTGTCGCGGCTCGCCGAGGAGATCGTGATCTGGTGCTCGGCGCCGTTCCGCTTCATCGCGCTGTCCGACGCCTTCACCACCGGCAGCTCGATCATGCCGCAGAAGCGCAATCCCGACGCCGCCGAGCTGATCCGCGGCAAGGTCGGGCGCATCGTGGGTGCGTTCGTGGCACTCTGCACGCTGCTGAAGGGCCTGCCGCTGACCTACGGCAAGGACATGCAGGAGGACAAGGAGCCGCTGTTCGACGCCGCCGATTCGATCGAGCTCTGTGTCGCGGCGATGACCGGCATGATCCGCGATCTCGAGGCCAATCCCGAGCGCATGCGCGCGGTCGCGTCGGCCGACTACTCGGTCGCGACCGATCTCGCCGACTGGCTGGTGCGGTCGGTCGGCCTGCCGTTCCGGCAGGCCCATCACGCGACCGGCGCCCTGGTCGGAAAGGCGGCGGCCAAGGGAGTCGATCTGGACGACCTTTCGCTCGCGGACATGCAGGCCGTCGAGCCGCGCATCACCAGGGATGTCTACAAGGTGCTGACGGTCGAGGCCTCGGTCGCCGCCCGCAGGAGCTATGGCGGCACCGCACCGGCCAATGTGGTTCGCGCGATCAGGGATGCGCGCAAGAGGTTCCTCGAGAGCCCTCCCCCGTCTTCGGGGGAGGTGCCCGGAAGGCGGAGGGGGTCATGATCTTCGGTCGCATTCCATGACCCCTTCCGTCGCGGATTACCGCGCCACCTCCCCCGAAGACGGGGGAGGGCGATGAGCTTCTTCGCCTACGACGCCACCGGCGACATGCAGGCGGAGGGCGTGGCGCTGAAGACCATCGCCGGGCAGGTCGGCACGCCATTCTACTGCTACTCGGCCGGCGCGCTGCGCGCGGCCTGGCAGGAGTTCGCCGTGGCGATGAGGGGCATGAACGCCTCGGTCTGCTACGCGCTGAAGGCGAACTCGAATCTGGCCGTCGTGAAGCTGTTCGGCGATCTCGGCGCCGGCGCCGACATCGTCTCGGTGGGCGAGATGCGCCGCGCTTTGGCCGCCGGCATCCCGGCGAAGAAGATCGTCTATTCCGGTGTCGGCAAGAAGCCGTCGGAGCTGATGGCGGCGTTGCAGGCCGGCATCGGCCAGATCAACGTCGAGAGCTCGGCCGAGCTCGAGACGCTGAACGCCGTCGCTGGCCAGCTCGGCGTGAAGGCCGCGATCACCATCCGCGTGAATCCCGACATCGATGCCGCCACGCACGAGAAGATCACGACCGGCCGCAAGGAGAACAAGTTCGGCATCGATATCGATCTCGCGCGGGAGGCTTACACGCTGGCCGGCAAGCTGCCGAACCTGCAGGTGGTCGGAGTGGCGATGCACATCGGCTCGCAGCTCACCACACTCGATCCCTATCGCGATGCAATCGCCCGGGTCCGCGGCCTGATCACCCAGCTTCGTGCCGACGGTCATCGCATCGACCGGTTCGATATCGGCGGCGGCCTGGGGATCGTCTATGCCGACGAGCAGCCGCCCTCGGTCGCATCCTTCCTGCAGCTTGTCGCCAAGGAGACCGACGGGCTGGGCTGCGAGCTGACCTTCGAGCCCGGCCGCCGGCTGGTCGGCGAGGCGGGTGTGCTGGTGAGCGAGGTGATCCTCGTGAAGCCCGGCGTGTCCAGGACCTTCGTGGTCGTCGATGCGGCGATGAACGATCTGATCCGGCCGACGTTGTACGAGGCGTGGCATGACATCGTGCCGGTGCGCCGTCCGCGCCCCGATGCCGCCACGATCCGTTGTGACATTGTTGGGCCAGTGTGTGAATCGGGCGATTATCTGGCACAGAACCGTGATTTGGCTGCCCTATCTGCGGGCGACCTCATCATGGTACGCTCGGCCGGTGCGTACGGCGCGGTGATGGCTTCGAGCTACAATACGCGGCCGCTGGCGCCCGAGGTCTTGGTGGACGGCACGCGGTTTGCGGTCGTCCGTCCGCGGCCCTCGATCGACGAGATGCTCTCTTCGGAGCGGTTCCCGCCCTGGATGGAGCCCGCGTAAGCGTAAGTGAGAAAGGACTCGATGGACGCCACCGAAGCCACTCCGATCCCTGCTCCGGGCGTTGAGCGCAAGATCGGCTTGGCGTGGCTGGCGCTTGCCTGGGAAGGCATCTGGCCGCGGCTGATGCCGCTGGTTTCCATGGTCGCCCTGTTCGTCGCGGCAGCCCATCTCGACCTGTTCGGCGGACTCGATCCCTGGCTGCATACCGGCGTGCTGGCCGCCCTGGCAGTGGGCTTCGTCGGTCTTGCCTGGTGGCGCTTCCGGACGTTCAGCTGGCCGATCCGTGCCGAAGCCATCCGCCGCCTCGAGCGGGATTCCGGTGTGCCGCACCGTCCGCTGGTCGCCGTGCAGGACACGCTCGCGGCCGGCAGGCAGGACAGCATGGTCGCGGCGCTGTGGGAGGCGCATCGCCGCCGCGAAGCCGAGCGTCTCGCGAGCCTCAGCAACGGGCCGGCGCGTCCGGGCCTCGCGAAGTTCGACACCTGGGCGCTGCGGCTGGTGCCCCTGCTGGCGCTGGTCGTCGCCGTGGCCTCGGCCGGCGGCTGGCGCGCCGATCGCATGGCGACCGCCTTCACACCGGCCTTCCCGCCGCCGCCGCCCGTCGTTGCCAACCTCTGGATCGCGCCGCCGACCTATACCGGCAAGCCGCCGATCTATCTCGACATGGCGGAGCACGACAAGCTGCTGCGCGTGCCGGTCGGCAGCAAGCTCGCGGGCTTCGTCGACGACGTCCGCGGCCGCCATCCGCCCAAGCTTTCCATCGACGGCAAGGAGACGGAATTCGGCACCGTCAGCCAGGGCAAGTACCAGGTCGAGACGGTCATCAGCGAGGGCACCAGGATCGCCCTGCAGGCGCGCGGCGACGAGCAGGCGAGCTGGAAGCTGCACGTCATTCCCGACCTGCCGCCGACCATCGAATTCTCCAAGCCGATCGGCGTCGACCGCTGGTCGACCAAGATCGACTACATCGCCGGCGACGACTTCGGCGTGACCGGGGTGCAGTTGCAGATGCGCCTGCACGGTTCCCAGCTCGGTGCCGACATGCTGGATGGCGAAGAGCCGGAGGTGCTGCGCATCGACCTGCCGGTGCCGGGCAACAGCAAGAAGGTGAGCGACACCTTCGTGCGCGACCTCACCAGCCACCCGTGGGCCGGCATGAAGGTGCGGGTCATCCTGTTCGCCACCGATGCGCTCGGCCAGAAGGGCTCGAGCGCGGCCGAGACCTTCCTGCTGCCCGAACGCGTGTTCAACGACCCGACGGCGCGGGCGCTGATCGTGCTGCGCAAGCAGCTGACGATCGATCCCAAGGCGCTGCGCATCGACGTCGCCGACGGCATGCACATGATCCAGGCGCATCCCAAGTCGTATCGCGACGATCCGGTGGTGCAGCTCGGCCTGCGCATCGGGGCGGCGCGGCTCGCCGCCAGCGGCGAGAAGCCGGTGATCGCCGACACCCAGAATCTCCTCTGGGACATGGCGCTGCGCCTCGAGCAGGGCGCGACCTCCGACGCCGAGCGCGCGGTCGAGCAGGCGCGCCAGGACCTGCGCGACGCCATGCAGCGCCAGGCCGGCGACGAGGAGATCGAGCGGCTGATTCAGCAGCTCTACAATGCGATGGACCGCTGGCAGAAGGAGCTGGCCGAGCGGATGAAGGATCCCGAGGAACGCCGCCGCATGCAGGAGCAGGCGGACCGGATGGATCCGAACAACACGATCACCTCCGACGACATCCAGAAGATGCTCGACAAGATCCGCGAGATGGCCCGCAACGGCCAGCGCGAGGAAGCCAAGCGCCTGTTGGAAGAGCTGCGCAAGATGATGGAGAACGCCACGCCGATGATGGCGCAGAACGGCCAGCGCGGGCAGCAGCGTCAGGGCCAGCAGGGCCAGGGCAACCAGCAGGGCCGCGAAATGATGAACCAGCTCGACCGGCTGTCGCGGCGTCAGAACCAGCTTCTGGGTGAGAGCGAGCGGCAGGGCCGCCAGCAGCAACAGCAGGGTCAGCGCGGCCAGCAGGGCCAGCGCGGGCAACAGGGTCAGCAGGGTCAGCAAGGTCAACAGCCTGGCCAGGGCCAGGGAGACCAGCAGTGGGGCGACAACCAGGGCAACCAGCAGGGCCATCTGCGCAACCAGCTCGGCGACTTCATGAAGAAGCTCGACGAGAACGGCATGCAGATGCCCGACTCGCTGGGCCGTGCCGAACGGTCGATGCGTGAGGCCGAGGAGGCGCTGCGGCGCGGTGATCCGCGCGAGGCGAGCCGCGCCCAGCGTCGCGCGCTCGACAACCTGCAGCAGGGCATGGGCGACATGGCCGAGCAGATGCGCCAGCGCGGCCCCGGCAACGGCCAGGACATCGCCGAGATCGAGGAGAAGGAGCGCCGCAGCGAGGACCGCGATCCGCTCGGCCGCTCCGACGGCAACTTCGGTGATTCGGTCGACACCGGCGTCGACAAGGTGCCGCTCGAGCTCGAACGGCAGAAGAGCCGCGAGATCCTCGACGAACTGCGCCGCCGGGCCGGCGAGCAGCAGCGGCCGAAGGAAGAGCTCGACTACATCGACCGTCTGCTGAAGACGTATTAGCTGGGACCGCGGGCTTCCGGTCCGCTCATGAGCGATGCGTG
Source organism: Pseudomonadota bacterium (assembly GCA_018240745.1). Classification (GTDB taxonomy): domain Bacteria; phylum Pseudomonadota; class Alphaproteobacteria; order Reyranellales; family Reyranellaceae; genus Reyranella. The sequence continues at coordinate 36,819 of JAFEFF010000220.1, read as the reverse complement.
GTCCAATGAGAACCTACGGCAGCTTCCGCGCGTGCTTTGCCAGCCGCTTCGCCCACAGCCGCTGCTTGCCAAGCTCCGGCAATCCGACCGATCCGCACTTCTCGCAGCGGAAGCGGGCGCCGGCGATCGGCCGGTCGCGCAGGCGCGGGGTGTTGCCGTCGATCAACCGACGGTGGTTGCAGTTGGGACAGGTGACCTCGATCTCGAGCTGCTCGCGGGCGAGCTGGCCGAAGGTCATGCCCGGGGTGCCGAGTGCCATGGTTTCGACATGGGCTGCCGGCGGTGTGCGCGCAAGAACCGGGGGAACAAGCTCGCCGGCCGGGCGTTGACCCCATGCACGGGCGTGAGCACCCGTGCCCTGACAGAGCAGAGCCCGTCCCGTCGTCTCCCCCGCGGGACGGGCTTCTTTGTGTGCAAGTCAGATCAGCCGAACCACGAGGTGTCGCGGCTCTTCTTGCCGTAGTGGCGCTCATGGTCGGATGAGCGGCTTTCCTTGCGGGGCGCTTGTGACGGGGAGCTGGCGGCGGGCGCGACCTGCAGCGCCTGCTGGCCGAGCGGCGTGATCTTCCAGCCGTTCGGGGTCTCGTCGATCAGCTTGTAGAGTGCCAGGCGGCCGCGGATCGGCGTCGGCAGGTTCCGGTTGGGACCGTGCAGCAGCAAATCCTCGAGCACTGCTCTTTCAGCGTCGCTCAGGCTGGGGAAGATCATGGCCTACGAACGCCGGGGAGCGAGCGCGGTTGCACATTTCGCGCCCCCGTACCCGGCATGGCACAAGACTTGCCCGAGTCGGCCCGCAGTTGCCGCACGGCGCACACCGTCATCTACCGTACCTGCCTGCCGCGCAGCCTTCAGCTCGAGGGCGTGAAGGCCGTTATTCGGCGGGCTGCTTCTCCACCACGCCGATGTAGGGCAGGCCGCGGAAGCGGTGGGCCCAGTCGAGGCCGTAGCCGACCAGGAACTCGTCACCGGCCCGGAAGCCGGTGAAGTCGGCCTCCAGCGGCGCCCGCCGCTTGTGCGGCTTGTCGAGCAGGGTGCAGATCCAGACGCGATGCGCGCCGCGCTCCTTCATCAGGTTCTTGGCAAAGCTCAGCGTCAGTCCCGATTCGAGGATATCGTCGACCAGCAGCACGTCGCGGCCGCGCACGTCGTCGACGATGTCGCGCACGATGCGGACGTTGCCGGTGGTCTGCGTGCCCGTGCCGTAGCTCGACAGCGTCACGAAATCCATCGACCAGTTGGCGCCGGCGCGGCTCAGCGCGCGGATCAGGTCGGCGGCGAACACGAAGCTGCCCTTCAGCACCGACACCACCAGCGTGTCGGCCGGCAGCTTGACGGCGAGATCGGCCGCCATCTCGTCGACGCGCGAGGCGATCTCGGCGGCGGAGAAGCGAATCGAGACGTGCGGGCGGTCGGGAATCTGCGCAGTCATCACTCGACTGCCGGCACGATGTCGGTCGTGCCCGAGGGCGGATTTTCGAGCGGCTGGCTGAAGGTCGCGCGGCCGCCGGGCGGCAGCGGTCCCTCGACCATCGGGAAGGAGCGCTCGCCGAGGACATCCTCGTTGCGCTTGAAGGTGAGCCGCAGCAGCGTGGTCGAGCCCGGCGCGCGCCCGTTGTTCACAAGCTGGCCGCGTACGACGAAGTGGCCGTCGACGGCCTCGACCGAGCTGGTGGTGAGATCGACCTCGATCTGCGGCCGCGCTTCCGGAGCAGCCTGCGAGCGCGGGGTTGCCTCAGGGGCGACGGTTCGCGACGGTGCCGGAGTCGTCGTCGCGGTGGCGACCTGCACTGGCGTCGAAACGCCCGCATCGTCGGAGATCATGGTGGCGATCCTGGCCCGGAAAGCGAACAGGACGGCGGCGATCAGCAGCGCCACGACGACGCCGACAACGACCGCGCGGCGCCACGGGAAGGCGGGCTTGGGCGGGATGACGGCCGGCAGCGAGGCGCCGGTCGTGGTCGGCCGGATCACCAGCTCCGGCACCGGCGACGCGTCGTCGACCTTCTGATGCCACTGATGATGGCAGCGCGCGCATTCGACCGTGCGACCAGCGGAGCCGATCTTCAGCGGGTCCACGGCGTAGCGCGACCGGCAATTGGGACAGGTGACGACCATGACTACCGGGAGCGGGCTTCACACCACATAAGCTTGCTGTCGGGCGGACATTAGGCCACCAATACTGGTCGAACAAGGATGACAACCGTTCTCTGGCTGCGTTCGCTCGCGTTCAATGTGGGCTGGTACCTGGGCACCGCGGTGATCGCGATCGTCGGCCTGCCGCTGTTGCTGGCGCCGCGGCGCTGGATCATCGCCTGGGCGAGACTGTGGATAGTCTTCGTGCTGTGGTGGCTGCGGATCACCGTCGGGCTGACCCACCGGGTCGTGGGCCGTGAGAACTTGCCGGCCGGCCCGGCGATCCTCGCCAGCAAGCACCAGTCGAGCTGGGAGACGCTCTCCTTCACCCTGCTGTTCGACGACATCGCCATCGTGCTGAAACGCGAGCTGCTATTCATTCCGGTGGTCGGCTGGGCGATGGCGCGTGCGGGCAACATCGCCGTTGCGCGCGGCGACGGATCGACGGCGCTCCGCGGGCTGGTGAAGCAGGCCAAGGCGGCGATCGCCAACGGCCGCTCGATCGTGATCTTCCCCGAAGGCACGCGCGTCGCGCCGGGCGACCGCAAACGCTACCACGTCGGCACTGCGGCCCTTTATCGGCAGCTCGGCGTGCCGGTGGTACCGATTGCGCTCAACTCGGGCCTGTTCTGGGGCCGGCGCAAATGGATCAAGCGGCCGGGCGTGCTGACACTCGAGATCCTGCCGCCGATCCCGCCGGGCCTCTCGCGCGAAGTCTTCATGCAGACGCTGCAGGAGAGGATCGAGGGCGCCACGTCGCGTTTGATCGAGGGAGTTTAGGTCAAGAACGAAAAAAGAACACTTGTTGAAAAGCCCAATCCGCGCCTATCTTTACAGGATGGATTGGGCGCCGCTCTCCCAGCGCATCTGGGACATGAAATACCGGTTCCGCGATGCCTCGGGGGTTGGTGACGCCGATCTCGAAGGCACGTGGTGGCGGGTCGCCCGCGCGCTGGCCGCGCCGGAGCGCGATCCCGAGGCCTGGGCCGGCCGTTTCCACGAGGCGCTGCAGGGCTTCAAGTTCCTGCCGGCCGGCCGGGTGATCGCCGGCGCCGGCACCGGCCGCACGGTGACACTGTTCAACTGCTTCGTCATGGGCGGCATCCCCGACGACATGGCTGGCATCTTCGAGAACGTGAAGGAAGCGGCGCTGACCATGCAGCAGGGCGGCGGCATCGGCCACGACTTCTCGACGCTCCGCCCGATGGGCGCGCCCGTGAAGGGCGTCGGCGCCGACGCCTCGGGTCCGCTCTCCTTCATGGACGTCTGGGATTCGATGTGCCGCACCATCATGAGCGCGGGCAGCCGCCGCGGCGCGATGATGGCGACACTGCGCTGCGACCATCCCGACATCGAGGGCTTCGTCGACGCCAAGCGCGATGCCAAGCGGCTGCGCATGTTCAACGTTTCCGTGCTGGTCACCGATGCGTTCATGCAGGCGGTCAAGGACGACGCCGACTGGAAGCTCGTGTTCGGCGGCAAGGTCTACAAGACAGTGAAGGCGCGAGCGCTGTGGGAGCGCATCATGCGCGCCACCTACGACTGCGCCGAGCCCGGCGTGATCTTCATCGACCGCGTCAACAAGCGGAACAACCTCTATTATTGCGAATCGATCCAGGCGACCAACCCGTGCGGCGAGCAGCCGTTGCCGCCGTATGGCGCATGCCTGCTGGGCTCGATCAATCTCGGTGCGCTGGTGAAGGATCCCTTCACGCCGCAGGCCAAGCTCGACCTGGAGGCGCTGGAGAAGCTGGTGCCGCTCGCCGTGCGCATGCTCGACAACGTGATCGACGTGTCGCGCTTCCCGCTGCCGGCACAGGAGCGCGAGGCCAAGGCCAAGCGCCGCATCGGCCTCGGCGTCACGGGTCTCGCCGACGCGCTGATCTTCTGCGGCGTGCGCTACGGCTCGACCGAAGCGGTGCGGCTGACGCGCCAATGGCTCGCGGCGGTGCAGCGGCTGTCGTATCTCGCCTCGGCCGACATCGCGGCGGAGAAGGGCAGCTTCCCGCTCTACGACCGCGCACGCTATCTCGCCGGCGAGACGGTAAAGTCGCTGCCGGAGGAGGTGCGGTCGGCGATCGCGCGCTACGGCATCCGCAATGCCTTGCTCAATTCGATTGCGCCAACCGGTACGATCTCGCTGCTGGCCGACAACGTGTCGTCGGGCATCGAGCCGGTATTCGCCTTCAGCCATGTCCGGCACGTGCTGCAGCCCGACGGCACGCGGCGCGAGGAGAGTGTCGACGACCACGCCTTCCGCCTGTGGCGCAGGCTCAAGGGCACGGCCGAGCCGCCGGCCGACGTGTTCGTCGATGCCCAGACGCTGACGCCCGACGCCCACCTCGCCATGCAGGCGGCGGCGCAGGAGTTCGTCGACAGCTCGATTTCCAAGACCATCAACCTGCCCAAGGACATATCGTTCGAGGCCTTCAAGCACGTCTACGAGGAGGCCTACGCCCAGGGCTGCAAGGGCTGCACGACCTACCGGCCCAACGAGGTGACCGGCGCCGTGCTCGAGGTCAAGCCGACCAACGCGTTGGTCGAGGCACGGTCGAGCCTGCCGGTGCCGGCGACGCGCGATAGTGTCTCGAGCCGCGACTCGGTGGTCTATATCGCTCAGCCGCTCGACCGGCCGGAAGATCTGCCGGGCAAGACCTACAAGATCAAATGGCCGGGCAGCGACCACGCGATCTACATCACCATCAACGACGTCATGCAGGACGGGCGCCGCCGGCCGTTCGAGATCTTCATCAACTCCAAGAACATGGAGCACTATGCCTGGACGGTGGCGCTGACCCGCATGATCTCGGCGGTGTTTAGGCGCGGTGGTGACGTGTCGTTCGTGGTCGAGGAGCTGAAGGCGGTGTTCGACCCGCGCGGCGGGCAGTGGATGGAGGGCCGCTACGTGCCCTCGCTGCTGGCCGCGATCGGCGGGGTGATCGAGCGTCACCTGATCGAGATCGGCTTCCTGGCGGCCGACGATGCGCCGGGCATCGCCGAGGCGGTCGAGGCGCGGCTCAAGCTCGCCGCTGGCGCGCGGGAGCCGGCCGATGGGTCTGGCGCGCCGGCGGCCAGGATGGGCCAGTGCCCGAACTGCGGGGCGGCCGCGCTGACCCACCAGGAAGGCTGCGACATCTGCCTCAACTGCGGCTATTCGCGCTGCGGATAGCGCGATTTTCCGACGGGTTGCCTTGCCCCGCGGCTGGGCCATAGATATTCCAGCCGGCGGAAGAACGGGGGCATGATGCGTCTGGGCGTTTGGATGGCTTTTCTGGCGCTGGGGATTGGCCTGTGCGATCTCGGCTGGGCACAGCCCCTGCCGACCAGCCGCAGTGACCTTGCCTACTCTTTTGCGCCCGTCGTGAAGAAGGTCTCGCCGGCCGTGGTGAACATCTACACGACCACGACCGCCCGGGTGCAGCGGCGTCTGCCGTTCCCCTTTCCTGGCATGCCTCAGGAAGGGCAGCGGGTGCAGAACTCGCTGGGCTCGGGCGTGCTGGTCAAGGCCGACGGGCTGATCGTCACCAACGCCCATGTCGTGAAGGGCGCCGACGAGATCCGCGTCGTGCTCGGCGACCGGCGCGAGTTCGACGCCAAGCTGGTGACCCAGGACGAGCGCTACGATCTCGCCCTGCTGCGCATCGACACCCAGGGCGAGAAGTTCCCGTTCATCGAGCTGCGGGATTCCGATTCGATCGAGGTCGGCGACGTGGTGCTGGCGATCGGCAACCCGTTCGGCCTGAACCAGACCGTGACCAGCGGCATCATCTCCGCGCTCGCCCGCTCCGCCGGCGGCGTCAACGATTCGAGCTTCTTCATCCAGACCGACGCGGCGATCAACCCCGGCAACTCGGGCGGCGCGCTGGTCAGCCTCGACGGCCGCATGATCGGCATCAACACGGCGATCTACTCGCAGACCGGCGGCTCGGTCGGCATCGGCTTCGCCACGCCATCCAACATCGTCGCCCGCATGATCTCGACCGGCGAGAATGGCGGGCGGATCGTGCGGCCGTGGCTCGGCATCTCCATGCAGCGCGTGACGCCCGACCTCGCCGCTGGCCTCAACCTGCCGCGTCCGGCCGGGCTGGTCGTGAAGGATGTCTATCCCAAGGGCCCGGGCGAGCTGGCGGGCTTCAAGCGCAACGACGTGATCGTCGCCATGCGCGACTGGCCGATCGACGACGAGGCGAGCCTGCGCTTCCGGCTGGCGACGGTCGCGGTCGGCGAGACGGTGCCGGTCAAGGTGCTGCGCGCCGGCAAGGAGGTCGTGCTGAAAGTGCCGCTGACGGCGCCGCCCGAGGAGCCCAAGCGCGACCGCTCGGTGCTGCAGGGCCGCCATCCGCTGTCCGGCGCGACCGTGGTCAACATGTCGCCGGCGGTGGCCGACGAGCTCGGCATGGTCGAATGGCGCTGGGGCGTCGCCGTGATCGCGGTGCAGCCCGGCTCCTACGCCGCGCGTTTCCTCAAAGCGGGGGACATGGTGTCGGGAATCAATGGCCAGGATGTCAAGAACGTCGCCGACCTCAAGCAGCGCATCGCCGGCGGCGTCTCGAGCCTCAGCATCGGCCGCGAGGGCCTGGTCTCCACCATCCAGTTCCGGTGACGCACTGATGAGCGGCGCCGCGTCTGCTCATGTGGACCGCGCGCATCCAGCGCGTCTCATGAGCATGAGCGCGCAGGATGCGCGCGGTCCACATGAGCATGACGCGCCACTGGAGTGGCGCGCGCCCGGCAATGGCTGAGCTGTTCGCCTCGCTCGCTCCCACGCCGCTCGCCGAGCGGCTGCGGCCGAAGCGGATCGAGGAGGTGCTGGGCCAGGACCATCTGCTCGGGCCCGACGGGCCGCTGGGCCGGATGCTGGCGTCGAAGAAGCTGGCGTCGCTGATCCTGTGGGGGCCGCCGGGCTGCGGCAAGACGACGATCGCGCGGCTGCTGGCCGAAGCGGTCGATCTGCATTTCGAGCCGCTGTCGGCGGTGTTCTCCGGCGTCGCCGACCTGCGCCGCGTGTTCGAGGCGGCGCGTCAGCGCCGCAAGGACGGTAAGGGGACCTTGCTGTTCGTCGACGAGATCCACCGATTCAACCGGGCGCAGCAGGACGGCTTCCTGCCGTATGTCGAGGACGGCACGGTCACGCTGATCGGCGCCACGACCGAGAACCCGTCGTTCGAGCTGAACGCCGCGCTGCTGTCGCGTTGCCAGGTGCTGGTGCTGCGCCGGCTCGACGACAGGGCGCTCGGGACGTTGCTCGGGCGCGCCGAGGCGGCGCTGGGCAAGAATCTGCCGGTCGACGAGCAGGGCAAGCAGGCGCTGTTCGCCATGGCCGACGGCGACGGCCGCTACCTGATCACGCTGGCCGAGCAGCTCGCGCAATTGAAGGAGAAGGGGCCGCTGCCGCCGGAGCGGCTGGCGGCGCTCCTGCAGAAGCGCGCGCCGCTCTACGACAAGGCGCAGGAGGCGCACTACAACCTGATCAGCGCGCTGCACAAGTCGCTGCGCGGGTCGGACGTCGACGCCGCGCTCTACTGGTTCGCGCGCATGCTCGATGGCGGCGAGGATCCCAAGTACATTGCCCGCCGGCTGGTGCGCTTCGCCGTCGAGGACATCGGCATGGCCGATCCCAATGCGCTGACCCAGACGCTCGCGGCGTGGGACACCTACGACCGGCTCGGCTCGCCCGAGGGCGAGCTCGCGATCGCGCAGGCGGTGATCTATCTCGGGACGGCGCCCAAGTCGAACGCGGGCTATGTCGCTTTCGGCGCCGCCAAGCGGTCGGCCAGGGAGCACGGCTCGCTGACACCGCCGATGCACATCCTGAACGCGCCGACCAAGCTGATGAAGGAGCTGGGCTACGGCCGCGGCTACGAATACGACCACAAAGCCGAGGACAGCTTCTCCGGCCAGAACTACTTCCCCGACGGCATGGCCCGCGAGGAGTTCTATCAGCCGGCCGAGCGCGGCTTCGAGCGCGAGATCCTGAAGCGCCTGGAGTACTGGAAGAAGCTGCGCGAGAAGAAGCAACGGTAGGCTGCGGGCGCGCCACTACAGTGGCTCGTCATAATTCTTCCGGACCGCGGACCTCCAGGTCCGCTCATACTCATGATGCGGGCCTGGAGCCTTCGGCTCCGCTCAGGCCAGGGGCCCGCGGTCCGCAGAGCCTGAGGAGGCGCGCCACTGACTAACTGCGCGGCTTGGCCATTGCGGCGACGACCCGCTTGTCGCGGCCGTAGACATCGTCGCGGAACACGGCCGTGCCGTCGCTCGCCACGCCGACCGTCCGATAGGTCACGTAGAGCGTCACCGGTTCGGGGAAGCTGTAGTGCGCCTGCTGGCCCGAGGCGATCACCTGCTGGACCTTGGCCTTGTCGAAGCCGGGGCGGCCGTTGAATACCTTGTCGGCGAAGTCGAGCGGGTTCTGCAGCCGGATGCAGCCGTGGCTGAAGTTGCGGCTGCCCTCGGTGAACAGCCAGCGGCTGGCCGTGTCGTGCATGTAGATGCCGTACCTGTTGGGGAAGCCGAAGAAGATGTAGCCAAGCGCGTTGCCCGGTCCCGGCTCCTGGCGGACGCGGTAGGGGAACGCCTTGGGATCGACGCTGCTCCAGTCGACGGTCGACGGATCGATCTCCGAATCGTTGTCGCTCCAGCTCGAGAAGATCCTGAAGCCGCCGGCCGCGAGGGCGTTGGGATCGCGCCGCAGCAGCGGCAGGTATTCCTCGCCGGAGATCGACTGCGGCACCGTCCAGTAGGGGTTGGTCTGGAAGCCGCGCATCACCGACTGGATTTCGGGCGTGGGATGCTTGGGCGTGCCGACGATCACCAGGCTCTCGAACACCTTCTTGCCGCCGTCGACGAACACCATCGAGTAGTCGCCGGCATTGACCAGCACGTAGCGGCTGCCGAGATCTTCCGGCAGCCAGCGCCGCCGCTCGAGGTTGGCAATCACCTGGGTGATGCGGTCGTCGATCGAGGTGTTGAGCGAGCGCGTGGTGTTGACGCCGATCACGCCGTCGACCGTCAGGCCCTTGGTCTCCTGGTAGCTCTTCACCAGCGCCGCCAGCGCGTCGTCGTAGACGTCGCCGGCGCCGGTCGCGGCCGGCACCGTCATGCCGAGCTCGCCCAGCCGCTTGCGCAGCACCGGCACGCGCGCATCGGTCGCGCCGGGCTTCAGCAGGTCGCCGCCGGGCAGCGGGGTGTAGGCGGCCGAGGCGCGCTGTTTGCGCAGGTCGGCCAGGACCTTCTGCAGCGCCGGATAGTCGCCTTTCGGCGGCAGCGCGGCGAGCCAGGCCGCGAAGTCCGGCGCATCGGCCGCCGCCTTCAGGAGGTCGGTGCGCGAGACGCGGCGCTGCTGGATGTCGATGTCGTTGTCGACCGAGTTGGCGTTGATCCGGCCGGTCGAGACATCGGTGGCATAGGCGACCAGCGCATCGGTCAGCGCCTGCTCGTTGCCGGCGGCTGCGGCCTTCTCGAGCGCGCCGGCGCCGTACCAGTCCGGGTCGAGTCCGTGATCGCCCGCCGATCGGATCGCCTCGAGGAGCGCAGCCGTGCGCGCACCGGTCCACTGGAGCTCGCCGGCCCAGGAAGAAGTGGCTCCTGCGAAGGGAACCAGCAGCGCCGCCAAGGCGCCGAACAATACCACCCGCCTCACGTTCGGGAGTCTACTCGCGCGCGTCCCGCGACTCACGCCGAGACGATATCTTCTTCGCGAATCGCCGCGGCCTGTGGCTGTTTTGCCACGCCGAATCCGTTGTCCGACAGGAAGGCGAGCAGGTCGGTCGTGGCGCGCGCCTTGAGCGCGGCCGTGCCGCCGCCGGCGCGGGCGCCGTGCGTGACACAATGGATACGCGCCCACGCCTGGTACTCCGGCTCCGGCATGGCGCGGCCGGCGGCCACCACGAAATGGTTACCGTCGTCCTCGATGAAATTCCTGCAGCACGACCAGTTCTCCGCGTCGCGGATGTCGAACACCGGGCCGAGCGATTCCCAGCCGTGATGCGCGCCGCTATAGACCTTCACCCTGACCTGCCGGTTGCCCGCCGCGCGCATGCGCTCGGCGTAGTCGATGGCGAGCGGGGCGGGCGTGTAGTCGTCGCGCCCGGCCAGCATGAAGAAGATCGGCCGGCTGTGCGTGGCCGGATCGCGATGCTGGGAGGTCGCCCCGGGGCAGATCGCGACATGCAGGTCGAACAGGTGATCGAACCCGCGGCGCCAGCGCTGGCGGACGGCGATCGCCGCGTTGAGAGTGGCGCCGCCGCCCTTCGACACGCCCATGACGCCGATCCGCGCCGGATCGATTCGCGGGTCGGCGCGGAGCAACGCGAGGGCGGCGAAGGCGTCGCCTTCCATCTGCGCGCCCGACACCAGGGTTTGATCAGCAACCGTGCGGCGAACGCCGCGGCCGGTGAAGCTGTCGACGATGAAAGCCGCCACGCCCGCGGCATTGAGCGCCTGTGCATAATAATGCTCGCGATGGCGCTGCACGCCGGCGCTGCTGGTGAGGATCACCATGCACGGAAATGGCCGATCCGCCTGCATCGGCAGGTGCAGCATGCCATTCACGCGTGCCGCCCTGGCGGCGGCTGGATGGTCGAAGGTGAGTGTGTCGAAGGACACCGATTCCATGGACGCTTTTTAGCTTGTCCCGTAGGTTCAGCGCCATGAGCGAGGCTCGCCAGGTCCAGATGCGCGCCGTCTCCGGCGACGAGGCCGGCTTGCGGCTCGATCGCTGGTTCCAGCGCCATTTTCCCGAGCTCAGCCACGGCGCCCTGCAGAAGCTCTTGCGTACCGGCCAGGTCCGGCTCGACGGCAAGCGGGTCGAGGGCAAGGACCGGGTCGAGCCGGGCCAGACCGTCCGCCTGCCGCCCGGCGTGACCGCGACGCCGGCGTCCCCGCCCAAGAGTGGGCCGAGAGGAGCTCAGCCGCGGCTGTCCGAGCGCGACGCCCACGAGATCCAGAGCCTGGTGATCCATCGCGACGACTGGGTGATCGCCCTCAACAAGCCCTCGGGACTGGCGGTGCAGGGCGGCTCGGGCACCGAGCGCCATGTCGACGGCATGCTCGATGGCCTGCGTTTCGGCTTCGAGGAGCGGCCGCGGCTGGTCCATCGCCTCGACAAGGATACCTCCGGCCTGCTGCTGATCGCGCGCACTGGCCAGTCGGCCAAGCGCCTGTCGGAGTCCTTCCGCGACCGCGAGACCGAGAAGCTCTACTGGGCGGTGGTGGTCGGCGTGCCGCCGAGGATGGAGGGCACCATCGACCTGCCGCTCGCCAAGCGGCCCGGTGCGCGCGACCGCGAGACCATGCAGGTCGACCATGAGGAAGGCCAGAAGGCACTGACCCATTTCAAGGTGATGGACCGCGCCGGCAACCGCGCGGCCCTGCTGGCCCTGTGGCCGCGCACCGGCCGGACCCATCAGCTGCGCGTGCATTGCGCGGAGATCGGCTGCCCGATCCTCGGCGACCGCAAGTACGGCGGCGAGGAGGCGCTGCTGTCGGCCGTCGCCGATTCGCGCCGGCTTCACCTGCATGCGCGCCGGCTTACCCTGCCGCATCCCTCGGGCAAAGGAACCCTGCGCCTGCGGGCCGAGCCGCCGGCGCATTTCAGGCGCACGCTGGAGGCCTTCGGCTTCTCGGCCGTGGGGGACCGATGAAGCTCAGGATCCGGGTTCCCTGGCGACGGCTGGTCTGGATGGCGCTGGCGCTGCTGCCGGTGCTGGCGATCGGCGGCGTGATCTGGCTCACCACCCGCGACCTAACGCGCTACCAGACCAGGCTCACCGACCAGATCCGCAAGGTCACCGGCCGCGAGCTCAAGGCGAGCGTGCCGCTGTCGGTCAAGCTCGGCCGCGACCCGGCGCTGGTGGCCGAAGGCCTGACGTTCAGCAATGCCAGCTGGGCATCGCGGCCCGACCTAGCCAAGGTGCGGCGCATCACGATGTACCTCGATCCCTTCAGGCTGTTCCTGGGCGAGGCGAAGGTCGACAAGGTCGTGCTGGAGGGCGCCGACATCCAGGTCGAGCACAATGAGGCGGGCGACACCAATCTCGAGATGCTGCCGCCGCCCGATGGTTCCGGGCCGCATGCCGGCGAAAACCATTCGCTCAGGATCCGCGCCAACCCGGCCTTTCCCTGGATCAACACCATCGAGGTGCGCAACTCGACCCTGACCATCCTCGAGGGCGCCGGGCGGCCGCCGGTGGTGCTCGAGGTCGCGAGCGGCAGCTTCAAGTCCAACGCAGCCAACCAGACGTTGCAGATGGAGGCGAAGATCGGCGCGCCGCGCGCCACGCCGATGGAGCTCAGCGGCACGATCGGCTCGTTCGACGGCTGGATGCGCGGGATGCCCGGCAACATCGACGTGCAGGGTAATTTTGGCAATGGCAAGATCGCGGTCAAGGGCAGCATCGGCGTCAAGGGCACCAACCTGCAGATCACCGGCGAGGGCCCGGATGTCGGCGTGTTCGGGCCCTACATTTCCCTGCCGGTGCCGAGCGGCGGCCCCTATGCGCTCAATGCCAAGACATCGACGCAGCGCAGCGGCCTCAAGGTCGAGGTGCCGTCACTCAAGGTCGGCGCATCCGAGCTTTCCGGCGAGGCGATGTTCCGCGTCGACCGCGCCGGCACGCCGACCGTCTCGGTGGATATTGACGCCAGCAAGATCGACCTTGCCGGCTTGAAACGTGCGCCCGAACCGCCGTCGGCAACGCCCCCTTCCCGGCGCGTGCTGCCATCGGCGGCATTCCGGGCGAGTTGGCTTGGCCGCTCGACGCTCTCGGTCACGGCGCGGGTCGGCGAGCTGACCGGCCTGTCGGGCAAGATCACCAACGGTTCGGTGTCGCTCGGCTCGAGCGAGAAGCGCTTCGCTTTCCGCGGCTCGGCTTCGGTCGGTAACGGGTCGGCGAGCTTCGACGTCTCGTACGATCCGGCCGGACGCTATGGCCTGACCACGCTGACCGCCAATGTGAGCCGCGTGCCGATGGACGATCTCGGCGCGCTGCTGGGCCTCGATCTCGGGCTCAAGGATGCGGTCGGCGACATCGATCTCAAGATGCGTGGCCCCGGCCGCAATGCCGCTGCGGCGCTCAACAGCGCGAGCGGCACGGTCGAGTTCGCGGTCGGCAAGGGCGTGTGGCCAGGCGATGGCCTGGCGGGCTGGCCGAACGAATCGCTCAAGCTGGCGGGTGCGAACGGCGGGGCCGCCTTCAACTGTCTCGCTGGCCGGTTCGAGGTAAGCGGCGGCGTCGCCAACCTGCGGCGCCTGGTGTTCGACACGCCCCGCGCGGTTTGGATCGGCGGCGGCTATCTTTCGCTGCGCAACGAGGGCTGGGAGTTCATCGTCGCCCCCGAGGCCCGCGATTCGCAGGGCGTGCCGCTCTCCACGCCGTTCCGCCTCAAGGGCGGCAGCGGCCGGCCACCCGCCGGCACGCTCGATTCGGGCTTGAGCCACCTGTTGATCGGTGCAGGGCCCGTGCCGAGTCTGGTCGGCACCTTTGGCCAGATCGCCCGGCAGCCGAACATCGCCAATGCCTGCGCCGTCATGGCGCCGCGGGTCGATGGCATGCGGCCGGGGCTGCGGGCCCAGCTGCCCACGCCCAATTCCGATCGCGACCGCACCAACCGCCGTGCGCAGGGAAACCAGCCCGCGCGGCACCACCACCCGGCCGATTGAGGGCCTTTTCCCGCTCCCGATCGGCGTGTAAGGCGTTCCGCCAATGAAGCGTTTCTACAAGGAGACGGCGGTCGACGCCGGTGATGGCGGCTTCCGCGTGCTGCTCGACGGCCGGCCGATGCGCACGCCGGCGAAGTCGGTGCTGGTCGTGCCGACCCGGGCGCTGGCCGAGGCGATCGCCGAGGAATGGCTCGCGGTGCCCGACAAGGCCGAGATCAACGTCAGGCACCTGCCGCTGACCCGCCTCGCCGCGACCGGCATCGATCGCGTGACAACCCAGCGTGCGCGGGTAATCGACGACACGGCCAAGTACGGCGCCTCCGATCTGCTGTGCTATCGCGCCACCGATCCGAGGAGCCTGGTGCAGCGCCAGGCCGAGGCCTGGCAGCCGCTGCTCGATTGGCTCGTCGAGCGCTATCAGGCGCGGCTCGAAGTGGGTAGCGGCACGACCTTCGTGACCCAGCCATCGGAGGCGGTGGCGACGCTGCGTGCCGCGGTCGCCGGGCACGGCGATCTCGCCCTGTCGGCGCTTTACAACCTGACGCACATCGCGGGCTCGCTGGCGATCGCGCTCGCGGTATCGGAAGGCCGGCTTTCGGCTGCCGATGCCTTCGCGGCCGCGCAGCTCGACGAGCTGTTCCAGATCGAGCGCTGGGGCGCCGACCCGATCGCGACGCAGCGGCACGAAGGCATCAAACGCGATCTCGAATCCGGCGCGCGCTTTCTCGCGCTGCTGGGCGACGCACGACTGAAAGGATGAGCATGGGCACCGGTACGGGCATGGGCACGACCTTCCGGCAGATTCTGGCGAAGAAGGGCCTCGTCGAGGCGATGGCGGCGCACAGCCCGCTGTCGGCGATGCTGGCGGCCGAGGCGGGCTTCGACGCGATCTGGGCGTCGGGCTTCGAGCTTTCGGCGATGTATGGCCTGCCCGACGTGAGCGTCGTGTCGATGACGCAGCACCTCGACATGATGCGCGCGATGGCCGAGCGCTCCGGCATTCCGGTGGTGGCCGACATCGACACCGGCTTCGGCAACGCGATCAACGTGCTTTACGCGGTCGAGCAGTACGAGCGCGCCGGCGCCGCAGCGATCGTGATGGAGGACAAGAGTTTCCCCAAGGTCACCAGCCTGATCGCCGGTGGCCGGCAGGACATGGTCCGTATCGAGGAATTCCAGGGCAAGATCGAAGCCGCGCGGTCGGCGCGGAAGGACAAGGACTTCGTGATCGTTGCGCGTACCGAGGCGCTGATTGCCGGCCTCGGCCAGGACGAGGCGCTCAAGCGTGCGCACGCCTACGAGGCGGCCGGTGCCGACATGATCCTGGTCCACTCCAAGCAGAAGACGCCCGACGAGATCGAGGCCTTCGTGAAGGCGTGGGACGGCAAGGTGCCGATTGCCCTGGTGCCGACCGCCTATCCACAGATGACGGTGGCGCGCGTCAGGGAGCTCGGGAAGATCGGTCTGCTGATCTGGGGCAATCACGCGGTGCGCGCCGCAGTCGGCGCGATGCGCAAGACCTTCGCGCAGATCCGCAAGGACGGCGGAATCCACGGCGTGGAATCGCAGATCGCCGCAGTGGATGAGATTTTCGGCCTCCAGGGCATGGCCAAGGTCAAGGACGACGAGAAGCGATTCCTGCGCTAGAACAGGTCGCAAGAGCCGGAGACCGGTACAGATGCAGAAAATGCTGGAAGAGCTGGAGAAGCGCCGCAAGGCTGCGCGGCTGGGCGGCGGCCAACGCCGCATCGAGGCCCAGCATGGCAAGGGCAAGCTGACGGCGCGCGAGCGCATCGACGTGCTGCTCGATCCCGGCTCGTTCGAGGAGTTCGACATGTTCGTCGAGCACCGCTCGATCGATTTCGGCATGGAGAGCCAGAAGGTCCCGGGAGACGGCGTCGTGACCGGCCACGGCACGATCAACGGCCGGCTGGTCTATGTGTTCAGCCAGGACTTCACGGTGTTCGGCGGCGCCTTGTCGGCCATGCACGCGACCAAGATATGCAAGGTGATGGACGCGGCGATGAAGGTCGGCGCGCCGGTTCTCGGCCTCAACGATTCAGGCGGCGCGCGGATCCAGGAGGGCGTCGATTCGCTGGCGGGCTATGCCGACGTCTTCCAGCGCAACGTCATGGCCTCGGGCGTGATCCCGCAGATCTCGATGGTGATGGGCCCGTGCGCCGGCGGTGCGGTCTATTCGCCCGCCATGACCGACTTCATCTTCATGGTGAAAGACAGCTCGTACATGTTCGTCACCGGTCCCGACGTCGTGAAGACCGTGACGCACGAGACGGTCACTCAGGAGGAACTCGGCGGCGCGCTCACCCACACGCAGAAGTCGGGCGTCAGCGATCTCGCCTTCGAGAACGACATCGAGGCGCTGCTGCAACTCCGCCGCTTCATCGACTTCATCCCGTCGAGCAACCGCGAGAAGGCGCCGGTCCGGATCACGCACGATCCGGTCGATCGCGACGATCTCTCGCTCGACACGCTGGTGCCGGACAATCCCAACAAGCCCTACGACATCAAGGAGCTGATCCTGAAGGTCGTCGACGAAGGCGACTTCTTCGAATTGTCGCCGGAGTATGCCGGCAACATCGTCGTCGGCTTCGGCCGAATGGACGGCAGGACGGTGGGCTTCGTCGCCAACCAGCCGATGGTGCTGGCGGGCTGCCTCGACATCGATTCGAGCCGCAAGGGCGCACGCTTCGTGCGCTTCTGCGACGCCTTCAACGTCCCGATCGTGACCTTCGTCGACGTGCCGGGCTTCCTGCCGGGCACGGCGCAGGAATACGGCGCGATCATCAAGCACGGCGCCAAGCTGCTTTACGCCTATGCCGAGGCGACGGTGCCGAAGGTGACGGTGATCACCCGCAAGGCCTATGGCGGCGCCTACGACGTCATGGCGTCCAAGCACCTGCGCGGCGACGTCAACTACGCCTGGCCGGGCGCGGAGATCGCGGTGATGGGCGCCAAGGGCGCGGTCGAGATCATCTTCCGCTCGGACATCGGCGATGCCGCCAAGATCGCCGCGCGCACCGAGGAGTACCGCGAGAAGTTCGCCAACCCGTTCGTGGCCGCCAATCGCGGCTTCATCGACGACGTGATCATGCCGCACGGCACGCGCCGGCGGATCTGCAAGGCCCTGAAGACACTGGAGAACAAGCGCCTCGACAATCCGTGGCGCAAGCACGGCAACATCCCGCTGTGACGCGATGGCAATTCACCTGACACCCGAGGAGCGCATGCGGCGCGCGCGGTATGTCCGGCTGCATGTCATCGTGGCGCTGCTGACGTTGCTGGTGTTGATCGCCGCCAACGCTCTCTTCAGCAGCGCGTATCCGTGGTGGCTGTGGGTGCTGATGGCGTGGATGCCGATCGTTGCCGCACATACCGCGTGGTCGATGGGCCTGTTCGACCGAAACAAGGAAGGATCATGAGCAAGCTGTTCGACAAGATCCTGATCGCCAATCGCGGCGAGATCGCCTGTCGCGTGATCCGCACCTGCAAGCGGCTCGGCATCAAGACCGTCGCGGTCTATTCCGAGGCCGACGCCGATGCGCTGCACGTGCGCCAGGCCGACGAGGCGGTGTTCATTGGCCCGCCGCCCGCGACGCAATCGTACCTGCTGATCGACAAGATCGTCGACGCCTGCAGGAAGACCGGCGCCCAGGCCGTGCATCCCGGTTACGGCTTCCTCTCCGAGAAGCAGGAATTCCAGAAGGCGCTGGCCGACGCCGGCATCACCTTCATCGGGCCGGACGCGCAGGCGATCTACGCCATGGGCGACAAGATCGAATCCAAGAAGCTCGCCCAGCAAGCGGGCGTCAGCACTGTGCCCGGCCATCTCGCGGCGATCCCCAACGCCGACGAGGCGGTGAAGATCGCACAGAAGGTCGGCTACCCGGTGATGATCAAGGCCTCGGCCGGCGGCGGCGGCAAGGGCATGCGCATTGCCTACACCGACACCGAGGCCAAGGAAGGCTTCGTCTCGGCGACCAACGAGGCCAAGGCATCGTTCGCCGACGACCGCGTGTTCATCGAGAAGTATGTCGAGGAGCCGCGCCACATCGAGGTCCAGCTGATCGGCGATGGCCACGGCAACTGCGTTTACCTCTGGGAGCGCGAGTGCTCGATCCAGCGGCGCCACCAGAAGGTGATCGAGGAGGCGCCGAGCCCGTTCCTCGACGCCAGGACGCGCCAGGCGATGGGCGAGCAGGCGGTCGCCCTTGCCAAGGCGGTCAAGTACAAGAGCGCCGGTACGGTCGAGTTCATCGTCGACAAGAACCGGAACTTCTACTTCCTCGAGATGAACACCCGCCTGCAGGTCGAGCATCCGGTGACCGAACTGATCACCGGCCTCGATCTCGTCGAGCTGATGATCCGCGTCGCGGCGGGTGAGAAGCTGCCGTTCGCGCAGAAGGACGTGAAGCTCGAGGGCTGGGCGGTCGAGGCGCGCGTCTACGCCGAGGACCCGTTCCGCAATTTCCTGCCGTCGACCGGCCGGCTGGTGAAGTACCGCGAGCCCAAGGCCGGCCCGGACGTGCGTGTCGATACCGGCGTGTTCGAGGGTGGCGAGATCTCGATGTTCTACGATCCGATGATCGCCAAGCTCTGCACCTACGGAAAGACCCGGCTCGACGCGATCGACCGCATGCGCCGCGCGCTCGACGAGTTCTATGTCCGCGGCGTGTCGCACAACGTGCCGTTCCTCGCCGCGCTGATGGCCCATCCGCGCTTCCGCGAGGGCAGGTTGACCACCAACTTCATCGCCGAGGAGTTCAAGGGCGGCTTCACCGCCGCGCACCTGCCGCCGCGCGATCCGGCGATCCTCGCGGCGGTGGCGGCGATCGTCGAGCATCTGCGCACCGAGCGCAGCCGCGTTGCGGAGAACGAACGCGTCGTCATGCTGAACCGCGAGCCGGTGCCGCTCACCTTCAAGAGCGACGAGTCAGGGTTCACCGTCCGGGTTGGCGACCGCCGGCTGTTCGTCGAGACCAACTGGGCGCCCGGGGACCCGTTGCTGCATGCCGAGGTCGATGGCGGAGCCATGGCGGTGCAGGTCGATGCCGTGGGCTCGGGCTGGCGGCTGATCCACGAGGGTGGCCAGGCGGAGGCACTCGTGCTGACGCCGCGTCAGGCAGAGCTCTATGGGTTGATGCCGGTGAAGGCTCCGCCCGATACCTCGAAGTTCCTGCTGTCGCCGATGCCGGGCCTGCTGGCCTCGGTCGCGGTGAGCGAAGGGCAGGAGATCAAGGCGGGCGAGCCGCTCGCCGTCGTCGAGGCGATGAAGATGGAGAACGTGCTGCGCGCCGTGCAGGACGGCACGGTGAAGACATTGCACGCCAAGGCCGGCGACAGTCTCAAGGTCGACCAGAAGATCATCGAATTCGCCTGACGCCGATGCTTCAGGCCCGCCTTACCATCACCGGCAGGGTCCAGGGCGTGGGCTATCGCGACTGGGCGATCGAGACCGGCCTGAGCCTCGGCCTCACCGGCTGGGTGCGCAACCGCCGCGACGGCGCGGTCGAGGCACTGATCGTCGGCGAGGAGGGGGCGGTCGGCCGGATGATCGAAGCCTGCCGCCGCGGCCCCTCGCTCGCCCGCGTCGAGGAGATCGACGTCGACCCGGTCGACCTCGACATCCTGCCCGAGGGCTTCACGCGGCTGCCGACGGAGTAACTCCTTTGCCGGGGGCGCGCCACTCCAGTGGCGCGATCATGTCTCAGTCGACGCAAACGAAGACGCGCCACCGGAGTGGCGCGCCCCCAGCGAAAAAACTTCGTCGAAGGTCTCGGCCAGGGCCATGTCGAGGTCGGTCATGGTGACCGGCAGGCCAAGATCGACCAGCGAGGTCACGCCATGCTCGGCAATGCCGCACGGGACGATGCCGGCGTAGTGGGTGAGGTCGGGCTCGACGTTGATCGAGATGCCGTGGAAGGAGACCCAGTGGCGGATGCGCACGCCTATTGCGGCGATCTTGTCCTCCCGGCCACCCTCGCGCGCCACCCAGACGCCGACCCGGCCGTCCCGCCGCTCGCCGCGCACGGTGAAGCGGGCAAGGGTGCGGATGATCCAGTCCTCGAGGTCGGCCACGAACCGCCGAACGTCCTGCCGGCGCCGGCGCAGGTCCAGCATGGTGTAGACCACCCGCTGGCCGGGCCCGTGATAGGTGTACTGCCCGCCGCGGCCCGCCGCATGGACGGGGAGCCGCAACGGCTGCAGCAGGTCCTGCGGCTTGCTGCTGGTGCCGGCGGTGTAGAGCGGCGGATGCTCCAGCAGCCAGATCAGCTCGCCGGCCCGGCCGGCGCGGATGTCGGCGACCCGTGTCTCCATGGTCGCCAAGGCCTCCTCATAGGGCACCGGGCCCTCCGATATTCGCCATTCCGGCCGCGTCATTGTGGCAAAATCGGTATTTCCGGCGGCCGGTGCAAGGGCGGCCGAGCCGCGCCTTGCCACTGCAGGGGCATTTTGGTATCCCCCGCCGCATCGAACCGGCGCGGCCATGGCGGAATTGGTAGACGCGCTAGCTTGAGGTGCTAGTGCCGCGAGGCGTGGAAGTTCGAGTCTTCTTGGCCGCACCAAACTCGCCGGTTCGATCGAAAAGGTCGTTGTGAGACGCCGCCCCAGCGGGCGGCCCTTTTTGTCTATGAGGCGGTGGAGGCGAGCTTGGCCGACGAACTGACAGACGGCGCGCTCCGCTATCATCGCATCCCGCGACCGGGAAAGATCGAGGTCGTCCCGACCAAGCCGCTGGCCACCCAGCGCGATCTCTCGCTCGCCTATTCGCCCGGCGTCGCCGCCGCCTGCAACGAGATCGTGCGCGATCCCGCGACCGCGGCGGAACTCACGGCCCGTGCCAATTTGGTCGGCGTGGTGACCAACGGCACCGCGGTGCTGGGCCTCGGCGCGATCGGTCCGCTCGCCGCCAAGCCGGTGATGGAGGGCAAGGGCGTCCTGTTCAAGAAGTTCGCCGGCATCGACGTGTTCGACATCGAGCTCGCCGAGCTCGACCAGGAGAAGCTGGTCGACGTGATCGCCGCCCTGGAACCGACCTTCGGCGGCATCAACCTCGAGGACATCAAGGCGCCCGAATGCTTCTACGTCGAGCAGAAGCTTCGCGAGCGCATGTCCATCCCGGTGTTCCACGACGACCAGCACGGCACCGCGATCATCGTCGGCGCGGCGATGCTCAACGGCCTGGCGCTGGTCGGCAAGGACATCGCCAAGGTCAAGCTGGTGGTCTCCGGCGCGGGCGCCGCGGCGCTGTCGTGCCTGGGCGTGCTGGAGAAGCTCGGCCTGCCGCGCGAGAACATGTGGGTGACCGACATCGCCGGCGTGGTCTGGAAGGGCCGCAACGAGCTGATGGACCCGTGGAAGGAGCGCTATGCGCGCGACACCGGGGCGCGCACCCTGGGCGAGGTGATCGCGGGCGCCGACGTCTTCCTCGGCCTGTCGGCGGCCAATGTTCTGAAGCCGGAGATGGCGGCGAAGATGGCGGCCAGGCCGCTGGTGTTCGCGCTGGCCAACCCCAATCCCGAGATCACGCCCGAGGCGCTGGCGACCGTGCGCGATGACGCCATCATGGCGACCGGACGCAGCGACTATCCCAACCAGGTCAACAACGTCCTCTGCTTCCCCTACATCTTCCGCGGGGCGCTCGATGTCGGCGCGACCACGGTGAACGACGACATGAAGATTGCCTGCGTGAAGGCGCTGGCCGAGCTCGCGCGCAAGGAGCCGTCCGAGGTGGTCGCGCGCGCCTTCGGCGAGACGGTCGGCGGCTTCGGGCCCAACCAGATCATCCCCAAGCCGTTCGACCCGCGGCTGATCGTCGAGCTCGCGCCCGCGGTTGCCAGGGCGGCGATGGACTCGGGCGTGGCGACGCGGCCGATCGCGAACTTCGACGCCTATCGCCAGCAGCTCAGCCAGTTCGTCTTCAAGTCGGGCCTGGTCATGCGCCCGGTGCTCGAGCAGGCGCGCGCCAATCCCAAGCGCGTGATCTTCTCGGCCGGCGAGGACGACCGCGTTCTGCGCGCCACCCAGGTGATCCTCGACGAGCGGGTCGCGCTGCCGATCCTGATCGGCAGGCCGGAGATCATCCGCCGCCGCGCCGAACGGCTGGGTTTGCGATTCCGGCCCGGCACCGACTGCGAGCTGATCGATCCCTCGAGCGACAGCCGCTACGACACGTACTGGGGCGCCTACCACAAGCTGATGGAGCGTCGCGGAGTCACCATGCCGACCGCGCGGAACCTGGTGCGCTCGAGCCCGACCCTGATCGCGGCCCTTGCGGTCCGTCTCGGCGATGCCGACGCCATGATCGCCGGCGCCTACGGCCGCTTCCGGACGCACTTCAACCACGTGCGCGACGTCGTCGGCCTGCGCGAGGGTACCAAGCACATGGCGACGCTCAGCATGCTGGTCATGCCGACCCGCTCGCTGTTCATCGCCGATCCCTACGTGAACGAAGAGCCCGACGCCGAGACGGTCGCCGAGATCACTCTTCTGGCGGCCGACGCGGTGCTGCGCTTCGGCATCCAGCCGCGGGTGGCGCTGCTGTCGCATTCGCTGTTCGGCAGCTCCGACCATCCATCGGCCCGCAAGATGGCGGAGGCGGTGGCGATCCTGCACCGCCGCGCGCCGTCGCTCGAGGTCGACGGCGAGATGCACGGCGACGCCGCACTCGATCCGGAGATTCGCCGGAACGTATTCCCGAACTCCCGGCTCGAGGGCGCCGCCAACCTCGTGATCTGTCCCAGCCTCGACTCGGCCAACATCGCCTTCAACCTCCTGAAGACGGCGGCCGACGGCCTGCATATCGGGCCGATGATGCTCGGCACCTCGGCGCCGGCGCACGTGCTGACCCCGTCGGTCACCGCACGCGGTATCCTGAACATGGCGGCGCTCAGCGTCGTCGAGGCTCAGCGCCTGGCCGAGGCGCGCGGATGAGCGTCGAGAGCGATGCGCTGGAAGAGGTGACGCCGGAACTGGTCAGGCGCATCGCCGAGGCGCTCGCCGAGGATCGCAAGGACGAGGCCCGGCATTTGCTCGGCGAGCTGAGCGCGGTCGGCCAGGCTGCCGTGCTCGAGCAGGTCTCCGAGCCCGAACGCGATGCCCTGGTGGCGCTGCTCAGGCGCGATCTCGATCCCGAGGTGCTGACCGAGCTCGACGAGGACGTGCGCGACGACGTCCTCGAGCAGCTCGACAGCAAGGAGATCGCCGCCGCCGCGCGCAAGCTCGAGACCGACGATGCGGCGAGCCTGCTCGAGGACCTGCCGGAGGAGGAGCGCGAGGAGGTCCTGGCCGAGCTGACGGCCGAGGAGCGCGAGGAGATCGAGAAGGCACTCGCCTATCCCGAGGACAGCGCCGGCCGCATGATGCAGCGCTCGCTGGTCAAGGTGCCGCAGAGCTGGAGCGTCGGCCGGGTGATCGACTACTGCCGCGAGGCCGACGAGCTGCCCGAGGACGTCTACGACCTGTTCGTGGTCGACCGCAGCGGCCGGCTCAAGGGCTCGGTGCCGCTCGGCCGCCTGGTGCGCACCAAGCGGCCGGTGCCGATCACCGACATCGTCGATCCCGACATCCCCTCGGTCGTGGTCACGGCCGACAAGGAACACGTGGCGCACCTGTTCCGCGACCAGAACCTGGTGTCCTGCCCGGTGGTCGACGACAGGCGTCGGCTGCTCGGCGTGATCATGGTCGACGACGTGGTCGACGTGATCGACGAGGAGGCCGAGGAAGACCTGCTCAAGATGGGCGGCGTCGGCCACGACGACATGCACGCCAACACCGTGCGCACCGTGCAACTGCGCGGCCTGTGGCTGGCCGTCAACCTGCTCACCGCGGTGATCGCGTCGCTGGTGATCGGCCAGTTCGAGGGCGCGATCGAGAAGATCGTGGCGCTTGCCGTGCTGATGCCGATCGTCGCCTCGATGGGCGGCAATGCCGGCACGCAGACCGTCACCGTGGCGGTGCGGGCACTGGCGATGGGCGAGCTGACGGCGGCCAACGCCTTGCGCTTCATCGCCAAGGAGATCGCCGTCGGCGGCCTCAATGGCTTCATCTTCGCCATCATCATGGGCGTCGCCGTGGTGACCTGGTATCACGACTGGCGGCTCGGTGCGGTGATCGGCGCGGCGATGATCTGCAACCTGGTTGCCGCGGCGCTCGCCGGCACCCTGATCCCGCTCGGCCTGGAAAAGCTCGGCGTCGATCCCGCCGTCTCCTCGACGGTGTTCCTGACCACCGTTACCGACGTGATCGGCTTCCTGGCGTTCCTTGGACTGGCGACGCTCTTCCTGCTTTAGCGTCCCGGACTTCGCACGACTTCCCGCCCGCGTGGGCGCTATCGAGGCTGGGCCGTCAACGTGCCGGCGCCTTCGTTCCGTTGGGTGTAGCCCCAGGTTCCCTGCAAGCGACCATCGGCGGTGCTCTTCAGCCGGCCGCGGCCGAAATAGTCGCTGCCCCAGCGCCATGCGTAGTCGAGCTGGTCGCCGGTAACGGTGCCCTCGAGCTCGACGTTGCCCATGCCGAACTCGTATTGGCCGCGCACGGTCTGTTCCTTGCGGCGCAGCGTCATCCGGAAGTCGAGCGCGGTGCCCTTGGCGTCGATCCACTGGCCGGCATAATTGCCGTCGAATGCCTGTCGTGGTCGGGGGGCGACGGCGGCGGGCCCGCTGGCGGCGTTGAACTGGGCGACGTTCGACGCCAGGCCGGTCCGGCGCATCGATTCGCGGATGTCCGGATCGTCGAGCAGCTTGGCCACCTGCCCGAGACCCTGGATGACGCTCTCGAGTAGCTGCAACTCATGCTGCGGCGATGGCTTGTCCTGCACGAACAGCGGGCCGTTGTCGCGCAGCGCCGCCGTCAGCCGGGCGATGCGCTGTCCCGACATCGGATGGGTGCTGCGGGCCGGGCATTCGAACGGCGCCACCATGTTGAAATAGAAGACGATGCCGACCGGCGGCGCATGCAGGCGGGCCATCAGCTCGACGGCAAAGGCATCGGCTTCGCTTTCCTGGCGCCGCGATTGCTCGATACTCACATTGGCCGAATGACCGTGGAAGAGGTGGCCCAGCTCGTGCGCCATGATGAAGACCATCGTGTCGCCGTACAGTTTCTGGAACAGGTCCTCGACCCCGGGATCGTCCGATGCGTTGTCGGGCACGCCCAGCGCCGCCAGCGGCAATGCCCGCACGCCGTCGGGCGCAGGTCCGCGAAAGGCCAGCATGGCGGCATAGTCGAACACCTTCTTCTCCGGCTGCCGGTGGCGGTTGAGCCACGCCACGGCCAGGGTGAGGTCGCTCACCATCCGGACGGAAGACAGCGGCAGGACGACCCGGCCGCCCTGCGCGGCATAGAAGTTCATCGGATGCTGAGCGTACTCGCGCTGGCCGAGATCGAGCGCTACCCCGCCCAGCGTCCGCCGCTCCTGGTCGGTCAACTGCGGCAGCATGACCTGGTCGAAGTTCGATCTCAGGCCGGGCGCCGTCCTTTGCGTGACGCGATCGAGGATCGCGGGCGGATAGAACCCGCTCCAATCGTAAGCCGGCGGGCACTGGGCCCAAGCCGGCAGTCCGATGACGAGCAGCAGTAGGGAAAGAAACGAGGCAAGCACCGTTCGCATGATGCACCCCTCCTCATCGAGTCTGGCCGGTCAGGTACAGGCCGGCCGGTATATCCATGCCCGACGGCGCCGGCAGAACCGCGCCGCTGTTGACCCAGGCCTGGAAGCGCGCCGGATCGCCCCACGATGTGTCCCAGTTGCCGCGCAGCAGGAGCATCTTCGCGCCCTGCAGCCCGGCGACGAGCCGCTCGCGCTCCGGCGGTTGCGTGTCGCGCTGCAGCCGATCGATCGCCGCATTCAGATTGGCGAGCGCGAGGCGGAGGTAGGTCAGCTGCTCCTCGCGCTCTTCCCGGGCGACGCGCTGGCCGGAGCGATCCGACATGGCCGAGATCTCCCGCCGGCTGGAGGCAAGGGTCGTCGTGGGAGTATCCGCAGAGGCCTGCACCGGCGCCGCGGTCTGCTCGCTGATCCGCACCGTGCTGGCAAACGAATAGGCGATGATGGCGACGCCGAACAGCGCGAAGAAGATGCCGGGTCCGACGCGCGACAGCCAGATGCTGACGCCGCCCGGCAGGATGACCTTGCCTGCCGAGTCGGCCTTGTCCGGCAGCCGGATGAACAATTGATAGCCGAGGACGACGCACAGGCCGCCCGCCAGCAGCCCGAGCAATCGCTCGGCCATACGCATCAAGAGCAGCGCATCCACCACTTCCATGGCACGCTCCCCGCACGCTGTGATTTCACAGCCCGCGCATTCGATCAGCCTCTATGCTCGACGCCTGGCGCGTCCCATACCTTGCCGTTCGTGTCCACATAGGCGCGCCGCGCGCCGGCCGTGAGTTCCCACAAAGGATAGAAGGGCGAACGAGTCGCCCGAGACGGTAGCCATACGCGCCGGGCTTGCGCATCGCCGGGGAAGGCGGCCGATCTGATCGCCTGGTCCCGGTCCGGCAAACGGTGGCGGTCGACCCCTTGCAGGCTCGCCGAGGACATCACCTCGCCCGTCAGCGCATTCACGGTGGCCACGACACCGGTGCCGTCGGGCTTGCCCAGGCTGACGAGGAAGTAGGGCTCGCCTCCGTCCAGTCGCTCCACCAGATCGGTCGTCAGGGCGGCAGCCTCGCTTATGGAGGCATGTGCGCTCGCCCTGGCGGTGGCTTCGCTCGGCGTGATCAAGGGCTGCTGGGCTCCTGTCGCTAGATACCCCGGTCCAGATAATGCAGGTCGGTGAAGATCGCGCCGTCGCTGCGAACATAGATGCGGTCTCCGCCGACGGTAAACATGTGAAACGGGTACAGAGGCGAAAGCGACTCCCGGCAAGGCCTCCAGACCAGGGTCGGATAGTGGCAGACAGCCTCCCTTCGCACCCGGATGCGGCCTTTGCGTTCGGGCAGTTCGACGACCCTGTCGACCAGGGACCGTGCCACGTCGGCGCGATTGCCGATCGTGAACACGCTGCCTTCACGGCTTCCGCTGACTGCCGATTGCAAGTATAGCCCATTCTTGGCGTCCACGACCACAGCCAGCGGGGCGCGCTCGGCCTCGCGCGCCGGCACGATGTAATAGAAGGTGTCGGGGAGATCGAGGCGCTGCACGAGCACCGGATCGCCGAGGGTCGCTTTCTGAAGGATGCGGTCGTAGCTCTCGCGCGGTGCGAGGCCGTATGCCCGGAGCGACTCCTGCGCCCGCCGGGTTGCGCGCTCGGCGGCCAGTAGCTGGCCGGTATAGGGCAGCGGCTCCAGCAGCGGTCGCGACGGAACCCCGCGCTCGCGTGGCGGGGGCGCGGGATCGGCGACGGCGACGAACTTGCCGTTCCAATGGCCGCCGGGAATGCCGGTCATGTAGGTGCTCTGCCACATCGAGTAGCTGATGTTCTCGTTGACCACGCCGCGGTTGCCGCCGGTGCCGCATCCGTCGGTCCCGTCGGTGTGGGGCGGCGGCGGCGCCAGCGTCGAGTTGCCGGCACTCGGCACCGGCGGCCACGGATTGTTGACGTCGAAGGAGCTGATCGTGTAGCCCGCGTCGGCGACGTTCGAGGGCGCGGCACTGGCGGTATAGCCGCGCACGACGATCCAGTGCGCAGATCCATACACCATGGCGATCGGCGCAGCCTTGTAATGGTGGATCGTCCAGACGATCTTGCGCGAGATCGCGTCCTCGGTGTCGAGGGCGAACAGCACGAAGTTGTAGGAGCCGTAGTGCGGTGGCCCAGAAGGCGCCGGCGGCTCCCAGTGATGCATGGTCCATTGCAGCCCGTCGGGCGCGGTGTACCAGCCCGACTCCGTCGTGCTGTGGCTGTGATTGTCGGCGTACAACTGGTCCTGGTCGAGCAATCCCGTGCCCAGGGAACGAAGAACCATCTGCGCGCAGGCCGCTCCGCAATAGTAGTTGGTGTCCTGCTGATGGTAGGGAACCGACAGATTCTCCGTGATCGGCATTGCAGCCTCCTGAACGAAGAGCGGAAGGATTCACCTGCAGCCGGCTAGACCTGCTGCACCGAGAGGAACAGAGGCCAGATGTAGTTCGCCGTGCCGTCGTTGAAGTTCAGCTCCGCGAAGGCGCCGCTGCCGCGAGCGAAGGCGTGAAGCGTGCCCTTCACGGTGACGACGACCGGGTCGCCCGCCTTCAACACGACGGGCGTGTAGTCGAAGAACTGGGTTCGATCGTAGGTCGTCACCTCGTCGTCGTTGCTCTCGTTGCGGTCGATGAGCGCAGGGAACTGCTGCCAGCCGATATCGACATACTGGTGCACGTTCATCTGCACGCTGAGCTTCACCTCGGCGTGGCGGCAGTTCCACCAGCTGTCGTCGGACCGCAGGACGTAGAAGCCATGGAAGGCGAGAATGGCCGTCATGCTGTAGGTCGCGGTCGTTGCCGGAATGAACGCGAAGTTCACCGCGAACTCCGGATCCGGCGGACCGGCGACGGCGAGAAAACAGGCGATGTCGTTCTGGCTCGAGGTCGTCACGCGAATGTGCGAAGGATCCGCCGGGAAAACCCAGCCACTGTTGATCGCGCCGGTCCCGGAGTCTCCCGGCGGCGCGTCGACGATTGCGCCGGCGTTGCCGACGAAGATCGACGACGCGAAGGGCGGCAGGACCAGATGGCTGCTTTCGGCGAGAACGGCGGTCCTGACCGCAGCCTCCTTCGCGTCGCCCCGGCTCTTGTCGGGCCGGGAAATGGCCGAGGGCCTGAACTCTTCGAGAAAGTCCTGGCGCTCCTTGGCCTGCCGGCGGGCATCCTTGGCCCAGCCGGCCTCGAGCTTGGCGACGTTGACGCCGGTGCTTTGCAGATACTCGCGGCGGAGCTTCTCGCGACCTTTGTCGAGCTTTGCGGCGCGGTCGTAGAGAGCCTTGTTGCGCAGCAGGGTCGCCTCGAACTCCTTGAAGCGCGATGCGGTCAATTCACGGACGCGCTTGTCCAGAACATCGAGAGATTCCATGTCGGTCTCTCCTTCAAGCTGTGGCGCAGGACAACCATGGACGAACTTCGCATTGGCGACTGTGGGATTACTCACATGGCCATGGCTGCACCAGGTCGTGCTACCGGTCCCGGATATTTGCGTGACCCCATGGAAGGACATCCATGCGCCTCGTTGTACCTGGTGGAAGGACGCGTGAATCAAATTTACGAATTCAACCGGCAGGTCTCTTGATTCTTGCGGCCTCAGCCCAGTCTGCGTGACCAGGACGACTATCCAGCAGTCGCCCGCGGCGCCGGCTATCGTCGGCACATGGCATCGAGGTCGCGGCGGGGAGCGATACATTTGCAATGCCGGCACACGCGCAGCAAGATCACGCGGCCGGAAGACGGCGCTGAAGGGAAAGACACCATGGGTCACGGTTCCGGCATTCGCGAGGTTGCCTGGGTCGATATCGCCGGGGGCGGCCAGGTCGTGCTGGACGGCAATTACGCCTATGTCGGCCATATGCAGCCGCCGCACGGAACCTCCGTCCTGGACGTGAGTGATCCGGCGAATCCGAGGGTCGTCGCTTCGATCGACATTCCGCCGGGGCTGCATTCGCACAAGGTACGCGTGGCGAACGACGTCATGGTGGTGAACCGCGAGCGCACGCGGGGCGAGAAACCGGCCGGTGATTTCGTCGGCCTCCGCATCTTCGACGTCAGCCGGCCGGGCAACCCGCGCGACATCTGCCATTGGCCGTGCGCCGGGACGGGCGTGCACCGTTTCACCTTCGATGGCCGCTACGCCTACATTTCCACCGAGCAAGAGGGCTATGTCGGCACCATCGTCATGATCCTCGACCTGAAGGATCCGACCAGGCCCGAGGAGGTCGGTCGCTGGTGGATGCAGGGGCAGTGGACCGCCGGCGGCGAGACACCGGCCTGGAAGGCGAAGAACCACCGCTGCCACCATCCGATCCGGCGCGGCGATCGCCTGTATGTCAGCTACTGGTACGGCGGCGGCGTCATCCTCGACATCAGCGACATGACGAAGCCCAGCCTGATCGCTCACCTCGACTGGAGTCCGCCGTTCGGCTGGCCCACGCACAGCCTGGTCCCGATCGATGTGCCGATCGCCGGCCATCGCTGGATGCTGGTCGCGGACGAGCACGTGCAGCCCCTGGATCCCAAGCTCTCGCCGGAGCTGCCGGCGGCGCTCTGGATGGTGAACATCACCGACGAGACGCGGCCGGTCCCGGTCGGCTGTTTCCAGTTGCCGGAATTGGTCGGGATCGAGACGCCGTTGATGACGGCCTGCCACCAGCCGGTCGAGACCATCACCGGCAACGAGGTTCCCGCCGCCTGGTTCGCCAATGGGCTCAGGGTGATCGATATCGCCAATCCCCTGTCGATGAAGCAGGCGGCCTGGTGGATGCCGGAGGTGCCGGCGGGAGCCCAGCGCGTCTGCAGCAACGATGTCTACGTCGACCATCGCGGCTTGATCTACCTGATCGATCGCAACCGGGGCCTGTCGATCCTCGAGCGCGTATAGCCGCCACCGCGATTGTCGTCGGCCGGCGGGGCGGGGAAATGCGCCGCGCCACCGCGGCGGTTGCTGCGCCGCGCGGCCCGACGCGCTATCGTCCGGTCAGCATGAGAGACAAGACATGATTCCCAACGCGATGCCGCCCTTCGACTTCGGGCTCGGCGAAACCGCCGACGCGCTGCGCGACCAGGTGCAGCGCTTCGCGTCCGACCAGGTGGCGCCGATCGCCGCCGAGCTCGACCAGACGGACCGCTTCCCGCGCGAGCTGTGGCCCCGGATGGGCGAGCTCGGCCTGCACGGCATCACCGTCGAGGAGGAGTATGGCGGCTCGGGGCTCGGCTACCTCGAGCATGTCATCGCCGTCGAGGAGCTCTCGCGCGCCTCGGCCGCGGTCGGCCTCTCTTACGGCGCGCACTCCAATCTCTGCGTCAACCAGATCCGCCGCAACGGCACCGACGACCAGAAGAAGCGCTTCCTGCCCAAGCTGATCTCCGGTGAGCATGTCGGCAGCCTGGCGATGAGCGAATCGGGCGCCGGATCGGACGTGGTCTCGATGAAGCTGCGCGCCGACAGGAAGGGCGACCGCTACGTGCTGAACGGCACCAAGATGTGGATTACCAACAGCCCCGACGCGCAGGTGATCGTGGTCTATGCCAAGACCGATCCCAACGCGGGGCCGCGCGGCATCACCGCCTTCATCGTCCCGACCGATGCCAGGGGGTTCAAGGTGGCGCAGAAGCTCGACAAGATGGGCATGCGCGGTTCCTCGACCGGCGAGCTGGTGTTCGAGGATTGCGAGATTCCCGAGGAGAACGTGCTGGGCGCCGTCGGCAAGGGTGTGAACGTCCTGATGAGCGGCCTCGACTACGAGCGCGCGGTGCTGGCGGCGGGGCCGCTCGGCATCATGCAGTCGGCGATGGACATCGTCGTTCCCTACGTCCACGAGCGGCGGCAGTTCGGCCAGCCGATCGGCGAGTTCCAGCTCGTGCAGGGCAAGCTCGCCGACATGTACACGACCATGAACGCCTGCAAGGCCTATGTGTACGCCGTCGCCAAGGCCTGCGACCGCGGGCAGACCACGCGCAAGGACTCGGCCGGCGCGATCCTCTACGCCGCCGAGAAGGCGACGCTGGTGGCGCTCGACGCGATCCAGCTGCTGGGCGGCAACGGCTACATCAACGACTACCCGACCGGCCGCCTGCTGCGCGACGCCAAGCTCTACGAGATCGGCGCCGGCACCAGCGAGATCCGCCGCATGCTGATCGGCCGCGAGCTGTTCGCGGAGACGGCGTAGGCTGGGACCGCATCTCCGAGCGCCGCGAAGTGACGCAACGAGATCGGCGACTGCCGGCGCCTTGCGGAATTGCTGCCGGGGGTGCTGAAGGGATTGGGCGATTGACGCGGTGAAGTCTTCGATACACATTGTGTATTGAAACCATGCCGCGTTACCTCACTGAACAGGATATCGCCGACTTCCGCACCGAATTGTGCAGGGTCGCGACGGAGCGGTTCGCGCGCCACGGCTACGAGGGCGTCACCATGCGCCAGCTCGCCGAGGCGCTGGGCTGCAGCCCCAAGACGCCGTATCGCTACTTCAGGGACAAGGCCGACATCCTCGCCACGGTGCGGGCGCAGGCCTTCGCCAGGTTCGCCGATGCGCTGGAGAAGGCCGCGGCGTCGCAGAAGGACGCCACGAAACGCGGGCGCGCCATCGCCGAGGCCTATCTCGCCTTCGCGATCAAGCACCCGCACGCCTATCGCATCATGTTCGACATCGACGCGCCGATCGACGAGAGCCATCCCGAGCTCGGCCCGGCCGCCGAGCGGGCGGCGCGCTACATCACCGCCGGCGCCGAGCAGATGGCGGCGGCCGGCGTGATCGGCGTCGATCCCGAGCTGTTCGGCTGGTCGATGTGGGCCGCCATCCATGGCATCGTCATGCTCCACCAGTCGGGCATGCTGGCGCACGGCCCGGACTACAGGACACTGTCGGGCTTCCTCGGCGGCACGATGCTGAAGGGCGCGGCGAAGCAATCGAAGGGAAGGAAGCGATGACGACGGGCGTGATCTCGGGCGAGCGTTTCCGCAGCTGGGCCGACATCCAGGCCAATGCGGCGCGCGCTGCCGGCGGGTTCGCCGCGTTGGGCATCGGCGAGGACGACAGCGTGGCGCTGATGCTGCGCAACGATTTCGCGACCTTCGAGGCCAACATGGCGGCCGGCCAGCTCGGTGCCTACGCGGTGCCGATCAACTGGCATTTCACGGCGGAGGAGGCGGGCTACGTCCTCGAGGACTGCCGCGCCAAGGCATTGGTGATCCATGCCGACCTGCTGCCGCAGGTCGCGGCCGGCGTGCCGGCCGGCACCAGGGTGCTGGTCGTGCCGACGCCCGACGAGATCGGCGAGGCCTACCATGTGCCGGCCGAGGAGCGGCGGGCGTCCGAAGGCGTCGAGCTGTGGGACGCGTTCATCGCCCGCAGCGCGGCCAACACGGTGCCGCCCAGGGCCTCGCGCGGCAGCATGATCTACACCTCCGGCACCACGGGGCGGCCCAAGGGGGTGAGGCGCGCACCCTCGCCGCCCGAGCAGCAGGCCAGGGCGGCGGCCGAGATCGGCAAGCATTGGGGCCTGGTGAACGATCCCTCGATCGTCGTGATGATGAACGGGCCGATGTACCACTCGGCGCCGGCTGCCTACGGCATGCAGAGCGCGCGGCTCGGTGTGAACGTCGTGCTGCAGCCGCGCTTCGATGCCGAGGACATGCTGCGGCTGATCGCCAGGCACCGGGTCAGCCACATGCATATCGTGCCGACCATGTTCGTGCGGCTGCTGCGCCTGCCCGAGGCGGTGAAGGCGAAATACGCGTTGTCGTCGCTGCGCTGGATTACCCATGGCGCTGCGCCCTGCGCACCGGCGGTGAAGCGGCAGATGATCGATTGGTGGGGACCGGTGATCAACGAATACTACGGCGCCACCGAAACCGGCATCGTGGTGTGGCACGACTCGGCCGAGGCGCTGAAGAAGCCCGGCACGGTCGGCCGCGTCGTCGAGGGCGCCACCATGCGCATCGTCGACGAGCAGGGCCGTGACGTGAAACAGGGCGAGGTCGGCGAGATCTACCTGCGCGGACCGCTCTACAGCGAGTTCACCTACAACAACGACGATGCCAAGCGGCGCGAGATCGCGCTGGGGGACCTCGTGACGGTCGGCGACATGGGCTACCAGGACGCCGATGGCTACCTCTACCTGTGCGACCGCAAGCGCGACATGATCATCTCGGGCGGCGTCAACATCTACCCGGCCGAGATCGAATCGGTGCTGATCCAGATGCCGGGCGTGCGCGACTGCGCCGTGTTCGGCATCCCCGACGAGGAGTTCGGCGAGCAGATCTGCGCCCATGTCGAGCCGCTGGCCGACGCCGCGATCGATGCCGGCGCGGTGCGCGGGTACCTTTCCCGGCACCTCGCGCGTTACAAGATCCCGAAGGTCGTCGAGCTCAGCGTCAGCCTGCCGCGCGAAGACTCGGGCAAGATCTTCAAGCGCAAGCTCCGCGCCCCATATTGGGAGAAGGCGGGCCGCAGCATCTGAGGTTTTCCATGACGGACGACGACGTCACCCTGTCGGGCAGGCTCAAGGACAAGCTGATCGACAGCAAGCAGAAGTGGGCGGCCGACGGCCGGCTGCTGACCGGCGAGACGGCCGCGCATAGCCAGCGCCTGCCGCCCGGCCAGCGCCGGGTCGAGAACTGGCCGGTGCTCGACCTCGGCATCCAGCCGGAGATACCGCTGCACGCCTGGCGGCTGTTCGTCGACGGCGAGGTCGAGAAGCCGGTCACCCTGAAATGGGATGAATTCACGAACCTGCCCAAGGTGAAGCTCACGACCGACATCCACTGCGTCACGGCGTGGTCGCGCTACGACAACGTGTGGGAAGGCGTTTCCGCGCGCACCCTGATCGACCTGGTCGAGCCCAGGGCCGACGTGCGGCACGTGATCTTCCACGCCTACGACACCTACAAGACCAACGTGCCGCTCGCCGATTTCTCGGCCGACGACGTGCTGCTGGCCTGGAGCTGGAACGGCCGGCCGATCGGCCGGGAACATGGCGGGCCGCTTCGCGTAGTGATCCCGAAGCTCTACTTCTGGAAGAGCGCCAAGTGGATCAAGCGCGTCGAGTTCTCGGTGCTCGACAAGCCGGGCTTCTGGGAAGTGCGCGGCTATCACAACTACGGCGATCCCTGGCTCGAGCAGCGTTACGACGATGAGGCTTCGCAAGGCCTACAGGAGATGTGACATGGCATCGGCGCATGACTTCACCTTCACCGGCATCGACCACAAGCCGATCGACATGAAGCAGTACGAGGGCCACCCGGTCCTGGTGGTGAACGTCGCCTCGTTCTGCGGGTTCACGCCGCAATACAGGGAGCTGCAGAAGCTGCACGAGACGTATGGGCCCAAGGGGCTGATCGTGCTCGGCGTGCCGTCGAACGACTTCGGCGCGCAGGAACCCAAGACCGAGGCCGAGATCGCCAAGTTCTGCGAGACCAACTACGGCGTCACCTTTCCGATGACCGCCAAGCAGAAGGTCGTCGGCATGGATGCGCACGGCCTTTACCAGTGGATCGCCGGCGAGGCGGGCGAGGCGGCGGCGCCCAAGTGGAACTTCCACAAATACCTGATAGACAAGGAAGGCAAGCTCGCCGGCTCGTGGCCGAGCAAGGTCAGCCCGACCTCGCCGGAAATCACCGGACCGATCGATATGATGTTGGCTGGATAGGCAGTGGCGCGTCATGATCTTCCGGACCGCGGGCCTCCGGCTCGCCTCATGAAGCGTGAGCGAGCCGGAGGCTCGCGGTCCAGAAGAACATGAGAAGACGCGCCACTGGAGTGGCCCCAAGCGGAACGCGCTCTAATATCCGGCGAGCGCCCGGCGCATGTTGGCGCGGGCAGGGCTCTCGAAGCGCTCGAAGAACCGGTCGGTCGCAAACAGGCGCGGCTTGGCCAGCATGGTGGTGTAGAAGGCGTTGCGGGCGTGCCAGAAGGCGGCCTCGTCCGCGAACAGGTGCAGGTATTCGCGGCGGATGCCGAGCGCGTGGCGGCAGAACGTCTCCCACGGCGCCGCGAGCCGGCACAGGTCGAGGTCGCAAACCCGCGCGGCTTCGGCCGGCGGCGCCTCGGCATGGGTCGTCGCCTGGATGATGCGCGCGGCGCGCTCGATGTCGGACTTGGCGATGGCGAGATCGGCATGGTCGCGCATCAGCGTCGCCAGGGTCGCGGTCATCAGCGACGCCGACCGCCGTTCGTTGTCGCCGCGCGGCGCGCCGGGAAGGTAGACGGCGTCGTGGAACAACAACGCCAGCTGCTCGGCCTCGTCGAGATCGGGCGCGTGCTCGCCGGCGAGCGCGATCAGCTCGTCGAGATGGGCGGCATCGTGGTAGCCGCGATGGGGCTGCGCGTAGTACTGGCGCGCGGCATCGACGAGGGTACGGTGCGCGAGCAATCTCATTGCGGCTTGCGAGCGGAGCATGACGCTCACCTCGATCACACGGTCCTGGTGCAGATCATAGCGGCACTCGAGCGCCGTCAATAGTCCCTCGGAGGGGCCCGGCGGGTTACGGCGCCAAGATCACGGCGGCAGGACGCCCCGGACCGTCCGGAACACGTCGTGGAACATCTCGGTCGTCAGCCGGCCGGTGTTCGTG
Source organism: Pseudomonadota bacterium (assembly GCA_018240745.1). Classification (GTDB taxonomy): domain Bacteria; phylum Pseudomonadota; class Alphaproteobacteria; order Reyranellales; family Reyranellaceae; genus Reyranella. The sequence goes on along the minus strand of JAFEFF010000220.1, from coordinate 804 downwards.
TTGTAGCGCGAGCAGTGATAGCTGTCGGCGAGGTGCAGGCCGGTCGGCAGCTTGTGCAGCCGGCCGTGGATGAAGGGATAGCTGCCGGCAGGACGGACCGTCAGTGCGCGCAGGATCTGGTCGTGCGCGCCCTTGCCGAGCGCCAGCAGCACCTTGAGGTTGGGCATCACCGACAATTCGGCCTGCAGGAACGGCCGGCAGGCGGCGAACTCGACGGGCAGCGGCTTGTTCTCGGGCGGCAGGCAACGCACGGCGTTGCAGATGCGGGCATCGACGAGGTGCAGCCCGTCATTGGGATCGGCCCGGTAGGTCCCCTCGGCGAAGCCGAACTCGATCAGGGACGAATAGAGCAGCTCGCCCGCATAGTCGCCGGTGAACGGTCGGCCGGTGCGGTTGGCGCCCTTCATGCCCGGCGCAAGCCCGACGATCAGCAGGCCGGCATCGAGCGCGCCAAAGGAACGGACGGGGGCGTTGTTCCAGCCAGGATACCGGCCCTGGAGCTCGTGGCGGAAGGCCACGAGGCGCGGGCAGCGCGGACAGTCGAGCGGCGGCTCCTCGAACGGCGATGCCACCGCTCGATCAGGCCGAGCGGACCATCTGGCCGGGGATCTCCTCGCTCGGCATGTCGCCCGTCGCGGGCGCGCGCGGCGTGCGCTCGGACGGATTGCGCGCGATCAGCGGCGCCAGCTCGGCGAGCTCGATGAAGTCGTCGGCCTGGCGGCGCAGCTCGTCGGCCACCATCGGCGGCGACGACTTGATGGTGCTGACCACCGAGACGCGCAGGCCCTTGCGCTGCACCGCCTC
>JAFEFF010000021.1 GCA_018240745.1 Pseudomonadota bacterium | reverse complement strand
GAAGCCTGGCGTCAACGGCCCGTATGGGGCGAAGGGCGTCGGTGAGCCGCCCTGCATCCAGCCGCCAGCCGCAATCGCCAACGCGATCGCCGTAGCCTCCGGTGTCCGGGTATGCTCGTTGCCCATCACCGCGGAGAAGATCGCACTCCAGCGCCTGGACCGGGCCGCCGACTGATGATCGTTCAGCTCAAGCTATGGGGCAATCTGCGGCGCTTCGCGCCGAAAGGTGTCGCGTCGCTCGAGATGGAGCTGCCTGACGACGGCACCGTCGATGATGTCGTCCACCGGCTGGGGGCCGACCATGAGGTCTTTGCGGCCGCCGTCAACGGGAAGGTTGCCGCATTGTCCACCCGGCTTGCTCCCAATGATCGAGTCTTCCTGTTCGACCATTTGTTGGGCGGATAGACAGCCGAGCGCAAAGAGCGCCATTCGACTGGCGCTCAATACAAGAAGCATTCCACGGCTCGAGCAAGGTTACGACAACGACCGATCGCGCCGATATACCTGCAGGCGCCCGCAACCGAAGCAATCACGACTTGAGCGCCGTCACCCAACCCATTGGGTGCCTAATCTCGCGGTGCACGGGCGATTTGCCTGAGGCACAAGACTGTCGCTGCGCCTCCAGCGATCATCCCACATCAAGCTGGATCGCGCGGTGAAGCACGTCTCTGCCCTATCAGCTGCGCAGCCCAGAGACGGGCTTCTTGGGGTGGTTAGTTTTCGGTCGCGATCTTGACCATGTCGTTCAATGCCGAGGGGCCTCGCGCCGCATTGCTTCTGTTGAGGACTGTCAGGACCGTGCAGTCATTGCGCGAGCAAGTGCCTGCGCATGTGTTTGCCAACGACTCCAATGCCGCGGCTGGCGGAGCCGACTGTCCCCACAATCTGCGAAGTTCCTCGACGCGGCACTTGGCAGTCCTGAGGACCTCGCCGCACGTAGGCAAGCCATCCGACCCGACCAGGAGGGCGATGTTCTCGTATGAGAAGCCGACATCGAGGGCCTGTCGGATGAAGCGCAATCGATCGACGTGTTCCTGGTGGAATGCGATGTCCTCGGTTTGGCTGCGTCTTCGTCGGGGTGACTGTAGCAGCCCGAGAGATTGCCAATGTTTGACGTCTTGAACCCTTGCGCCCGAGGCTCTGGCCAACTGAACGAGGTTTAAGGGGCCTAACGCCATTACTCGATCCCCAACGCGCACGACAGTCTCCCAACCGGGCAGCCTCCGGCTCACCAAGCCGGTCCGTCATCCTGACGTGGGATAGTGCCCGCTGGAAGTCAAGGCAGTCCGCAGATGCAAGGGAAAAGGGAGACCCAGGCGTGGCTACTGGCATGCCGTCCGGAGTCGTCGGAGGTCGCCGCAACCCCAAACGTTGCAGTTCAGTTTTTGTGACCCTCGCACAGTGCTCTCGTCTCGAAGAAAGCGTGTGTTTTCAGTGGGTCACGAACACAACCGTGCGTCTGGCGGTCGTGGGTCACGGCTCGGCTATTGAGACCAGTCTGAGGCCTCGACTACAGGACACCTAGCCTGAAGCGATTCAGGTGCTGTGTATGGGGAGAGAAGCGGCCGCTTTTGGGGAGCCTGCCCGCTTCTCCCTCACTGTGTGTAACGGTAACCGCGCAAGTCAGCCGGTCTGCATGGGGTGTGGGATATGGCGCGCAATCAGATGATTGCTGCGTTCGCTGATGAGCTGAGCGCGCATGAATATTTCGCAACTGTGGTTTGGCCGGATGGGCGGCGTGTCTGTCTGCGATGCGGCGTACCTGGACGGGTCGGCAAGCTCGACGGCACAACAACCCGTATCGGCGCTTACAAGTGCTACGCCTGCCGAAGGATGTTCCGAATCACGCACGGAACGATCTTCGAAAGGAGCCACGTTCCCCTGCACAAGTGGCTGCAGGCCATCTACCTGACGGATGCCGGAAGCAAGACGATGCTGCCCTTCCACCTGGCGCGTACCATCAAGGTCTCGATGAAAACAGCGACCAATATGATCAAGATGCTGAAAGCCGCATCGGCGATGGACGGAATTCAGGGGCTCGAGCGTAAGCAAGGGGTCTCTATGGTGGCGCCGAAGTAGCAGCGGCCAGTCGATGCAGTAAGGTCACGAGCGTGTGTTCCGAAAACATGACCACTCGCCCGACAATTCAGATCGAGATCCGGGAACCTCGCGAACCCGACCGGCCAGCGTCGGCCGGAATCGCCTCGTTGAGGCAGTCCGCCAGCGATGCCGCATGCTCGCTGACGCAGGTGGCATGATTGCCGGGAACCGTGAGGGCCCGGACGTTCTTCGCAATGGAACGCCAGGGCCGCGCGGCGTATTGGGGCTTCGCGGCATTGTCTTCGCAGACCAGGCAGAGGATCTCGGCCTCGATGCCGGCCGGCACGTACTTGGCCATGGCGCGGTAGTATGTGCCGAGTCGCGAATCGTCCCAGGCCCGCATCGTACCCTTCTTCAAGGTCTGGGCGACACGGAAGGCCACTGCACGATCGCCTGACAGCAAGCGCGTCGACAGCTTCCACAGGGCTGTCATGCCGATGCGGTCGATTTGACGTGCTGCTCCGTTCGGTGCCGCCTTGGCTGCCATTCGCACGATCGGCGCGGCCATCCGCAGGGGCGCCCGGGCATTGAGCGAAATGGTGTCGAGCAGGACGACCTTTTCGACGGTGCGGCCCGCCGCCTCGAGGCGCCGGGCGAGTTCGAGCGCCGCATGTCCACCATGGCAATACCCTGCCAGCCTGACCGGGCCGGCCGGAGCCACCGCGTCGATGTACGGCAGGTAGAGAGAGACCATTCTCTCGATCGAATCGATGCCCGTCCGGTCCTCCAGGAAGGAATGGAGCAGATGAACCGGTCCGTCGGTCTCCAGCATCTCGGCGAGACGGAATCCGTACAGGCCGCGGCCGAAAGGGTCGCCATGGCACAGAAAAAGCGGGATTCCGTCGCCGTCCCTGGCGACGCAACCGATCTCGCCCTCGGACGATGCCGATTGCGAAAGAAGCTGCGCCAGTCCGCGGATCGTGAGACGCGTGCCCACTTCGGACGGCGAGATCTTCCGGTGAACCATCTTCTCGAGCTGGACGAGCATCTCGGTGGCGAGCAGCGAATCGCCGCCGATCTCGAAGAAGTCCTCTTCCGCTCCGATGACGTCACGCTTGAGGATTTTCTGCCAGGCGCCCGCGATGAGGAACTCGACCGGCTCGTCGGGCAACGACCCGGTCGTGCGGTCCCTCGAGAACATCTGCGAAAGCTGCGGTCGCGAGATCTTGCCCGTGGGGCCCACCGGCAGTTCGGGGAGAAGGTGCACCGACCGTGGGCGCTGGAATGGCGCCAGCCGGTCCTCGATGAACTTCAGCAGCTCCAGGGAAGTGGCCTCTGCTCCTGAATGGAGCACGACGGCCGAGCAAACCGATTCGCCCAGACGTTCGTGGGGGGTCGGGAAAGCTGCCGCCTGGCGGACAGCGGGATGGGCCAGCAGAGCCCTCTCGACATCGTAGGGGGAGACCTTCTCGCCGCCGCGATTGATGATCTCCTTCTTGCGGGCGATGACCTTGAGGATGCCGTGCTCGTCCAGCATGCCGAGATCGCCGGTCGCGAGCCAGCCGTCGATCAGGCCGGCGGGAGCCGCATCGATATCGTCCATCAGGTAGCCGGGCATCACGCTCGGCCCTCGCAGCATGATCTCGCCCGCCTCCCCGACAGCGGCGGGGCGGCCATCCTCCGTCCTCAGGACCAACTGGTCCTTCGGCACCTCGCCGACCGAGCCCGCCGGAGAATCCGTCCCCAGCGACGGCCTTGTCACCATGCCGGCTTCGCACATGCCGTAGAATTCGCCGACGGGAACGCCGACCACGCGGCGCACCGCGTCGGCCGTTGCAGGCGGCAGATAGGAGGCGGTGGACAGGACGAAGCGCAGAGAATGCTCCGGTGCGCGCGCGCCCTGCCTGACCACATCGACGAGAGACTGCAGCCACGCCGGCGCGGCGGTGAGCCAGGTCGGGCGCAATGCGCCCATCTCCTCGACGAACGCCTTCGGCTGCCCGGACTCGGAGAAGGCCACGCTGCAGCCGATCAGCAGGGGCGCGAGCAGCGTCGCCTTGAAGCCGGCATTGTAATAGATCGGCATGATGCACGCCGCCCGGTCCGACGGCGAAAGCGCCATCCAGCGCTCCATCTTGCGCGCCATCTCGATCAGGTTCTCGTGGGTGACCGGCACGCGCTTGGACGCGCCGGTCGTGCCGGACGTCTTGAAGATGGCGGCGTAGAGGCGGGCCGCGTCCGTTGCCGGAGGTCGCGACACTGGACGTACCTGGCGCAGCGTGACGGCGCCGTCCTGGATACGGGCCGCGAACAGACCGACCTCCGCATCGTGGTCTGCCCATGCCGGTGCCTCGCCCTCGGGGCAAAGCAGGGCATGAAGCTTCAGGCGCCGCATCTCCCGTGCCAGTTCCGTCGGTGGAAGCCCGATGTTGATCGGCACCAGGGTGGCCGCGCTGCAGACCGCGAGGCTGAAGAGCGCCGCCTCCACACCCCTCGGAAAGGCGAGACCGACCCGTGAGCCCGGGCCGATGCCGGCATCCGCGAATTGTGCCTGGAGCCCCCCGATCAGCTGCCCGAGCGCGCCGAACGTCACGGGCTCGCGCGCGGTCAGCACCAGGGCCGGTGCATCGCCGCGTCGCCGCGCATGCTGCGCCAGCACGTCGCCGACGGCGGTGGCGTCGGCGAGGCTCATCGGCCGGCCTGGCTGGTCATGTCCGCGGAGATGCCGCGTCTTTCGATCACCTTCCGCCAGCGTTCGTAGTCCTGTGCGACGAGCTCGGCGAATGCGGCCGGCGTCGAATGCGCCGCCACCAGTCCCTGCTTGGCGAACGAACTGCGGGCTTCCTCCGATTGCAGAATGGCGACCGATTCGGCATTCAGGCGCTCGACGATCCGATCGTCCGTCCCCTTGGGGGCGAACAGGCCGTACCACATGTCGATGTTCGCATCCTTCACGCCCTGTTCGATGAGCGTCGGACAGTCGGGAAGCACGGCGCTGCGTGTGACGCTGCCGACTGCGAGGCCGTTGAGGCGGCCGCTCTTCACATACGTCGCCGCCACGTGTACCGGCAGAAACATGAAGCCGATCTGGCCGGCGAGAAGATCCTGCACGGCCCCGGCGGAGCCCTTGTAGGGTACGTGCATCAGCTCGATGCCCATCTCCGACTGCAGGAACTCCATCGCGAGATGGTGCGGTGTGCCGACGCCCGGGCTGCCGTACGCGAGAGGGGTGGAGGCCCGCTTCGCGAGCGCAACGAAATCCTCCACCGTGCGCACCCGCTGCTGGGGGTGCGCGACCAGAGCCAGCGTGCCCCAGGCCGTCAGTGTGATGGCCCGAAAATCCCGCACCGGATCGTAGGGCAGGCCCTGGAAGAGGCTCGCATTCATGACCAGCGTATTGACCGACAGCATCAGGGTGTGGCCATCCGGTTTGGCCTTCGCCACGACATTGCTGCCGATATTTCCGGAAGCGCCGGGAATATTCTCCACGACCGCAGGCCGCCCGAGGCGCTGCGGCAGGCCCTCGGCCAGAAAGCGGGCAATCATGTCGGGGCCGCCCGCCGGCGTGAAGGGAACGACGATCCGGGTCGGTTGATCGGCAAAGGCGATGGCCGATCTGGATCCCAGAACAAAACTGACGGCCACGAGGAGGTTGCGGCGCTTCATCGATCGAGATCTCTCGTTCAAATTGGAGGTGGATCTGCCGGACAGCGTCTCAGCCAGTTGCCGGACTGGGATCCTGTCTTCATCGCACCCCTTCCCACGACCCCCGCATAGCACGCAGCGGACGCCTCGGCCGGCCTGGGTCGAGTAGGTATCACGGTGGGTTTCGAATCTTCGAACGCATAGGCACTACGCATCGTACCGGCACTGCGGAAGCGCCATGACCTGACCGGCCTAGCGGCCATCCGTCAGGCCGGCAGCAATGTTCGCTCGGTCACGGCGCGCAACACCGCGCGATCGAGGGCGCGGAGGCGTGACGCTTCGAGCGACACGCAGTTCACATGTCGGCCCTCACTTGGGGAAATTCGAGGGCATACGGTGGCTTTGTTCAGCGAGGAACCCTACGTAGCTCTGATTGACGGGTCGTTGAATTCGTTGCTCCAGGGCGAGAGCTACGCCGTAGGTGATAGTCAGTCCTCCGACGAGCAGCGCCCCGAACTTCAGCAAATATTTCACTTCTGCACCCTACAGATCAGACCCGACTGCAAGGATGGCCCACACGCTTCGCTCAATCACTTAACCAACTGGGACCTTTGCTTGCACAAACGCTACCCAGTGAGCCGTGGTCGGCAGCCCTCGGCACTTCAGTTCCAGCTTTACCAGGCCGGTCCAAGATCATGAGCCGAACAGCAGATCCGACGGCTTCGTTGATCGATCGACAACCCGCGCACGCGGCGGGTCTCTTTTCGCCGTCGCATTTCGGCCACCATCCTGCGGCTCATGACCCACTTGGATTTCCGAAAGTCCAGTGTTGCCCGCGTCAGACGATGAGCGCGCCGCTGACGTTACTCGGCCTCGGTGGAGCGCGGCTCGCACCCGACCGGACGGCGATCTCGCCAAATCCAGCGTCTCGCGAAGCAACACCAGAATCGCGAATCGTGCGTCGGAAGTGCAGCCGGAAGTCTTCCGGTCAGTACCGCGTCGGCGAAGTACCGATTCTACTTGATCCCGGCGCCCCGTTCGGGTTGTCCGGATCCGATGAAATTCCGCTACGGGCAGGTGGTGGCCGTTTCAGCCGCTTCTCTTCTTCGATCGGATTCGGCTCTTGGGGAAGAGACCCCGGCGTCATGTCATCCTTGCTCTGACAGCCGCCCAGCCAGCCGAACAGAGCAAAGGAGTAGAGAACCGATCGGCGCGTCATGCGCAAGATTTGGCGATGGATCGCCAGGACAGTCAAGTGGTGGACTTCAATCTCGCGGCACGCCCGTGACGATCAGGGCATCAAGGCATACACACACGCAATACCCCAGGCGGCGATACAGGCAATCAGCGGCCCGTCTGTCAGCACCACGTCGGTTGGCGATTCGCCGCCTTCCCTCGCTTCGACCACATACCAGTAACGAAACAAACCGAATATCACCAGCGGGATGGTCATGACCAGCCTGGTGTTGGTCGACATCACGAACAGGCTGTAGAATATCAACGCGCCGACCGCGGACATCTCGGCATAGCGATCGACGAGTGAGATCGAATACTCCAACAGCACTTTGCGTGCGTCGGTTCCGGCGGTCACCAGCTCCTGGCGCCGCTTGATTGCAGCAAGATACAGGGCCAGGCAGAGTGTCGTCACTGCCATCCAGCTCGACAGCGGCACAGCAATTGCCTCGGCTCCGGCGTAGACCCGCAGTACGAAGCCGCTGGCGATCGAGAAGATATCGAGCACGGGCTGATGCTTCAGGGAGTAGGTATAGGCGAGGTTTAGCGCGATGTATCCCGCGATCGGCACTGCAACGGCTGGTAGCGCCAGGAAGCCGGCAATGAGCACAGCGTAGAGCAGGGCGAGCACCAGGCCCGCCGTTCGCATCCGGACAGTGCCAGCCGCAAGGGGCCGGCTCAAGCGCTTCAGCGGATGAGCCCGGTCGCTCTGCACATCGTGCATGTCGTTGACGACATAGCAAGCCGATGACGCGATGCAGAACAACACGAATGCGAACATCGCATGCTCGATCGAGGCTACATCGGCATAGGCCCGCGCAAAGATCAGAGGGGCGAGCACGAATGTGTTCTTGATCCACTGCTTGGGACGGACAAGACGCAGGAGGCCTACGACTGGTATCGAAAT
>JAFEFF010000219.1 GCA_018240745.1 Pseudomonadota bacterium | reverse complement strand
GGCCGGTCTTCCTGGACTGCAAGCTCAATGCCGCGGTCGCCGCGCCCTTCATGAGCGAGTTCCACGAGTTCGAGACGAGACAGCACTGAGGCGAGAGGCGCATCCGTCAGTGTTGGCCATCTCGCTCAAGCGATGCCGCCTGCTTGGATTTAGGGCGAGAATTTGCCGATGCGATACTTTGCCAACAATTCGTCGGCAGTGCGGGAATGCGGGCGGCCTTTCGTCTTGGTGTCGTAGGCCCAGGTCGCGTCCTTGCCGCACCACGGCTCTATGATGTCCGGTCGGGACGGGTGGTTCGGCAGATAGGTCGCGAGATCGTAGACGTCGCCTCGAATGGCCATCCAGCAGCTGGCGGGACTTGCATGCCGGGCCAGTTCAGTGGTGGAAATGATGCGATCGGCCGGGCCGCCTGTCGGCTGCCCGGCCTGCGGCATCCATGCGCTACTGAGCCAGAAGGCAAGGACAATTGCCCAGAACATCGCGGTGGCGGCGATGTAGACGTTCCGCATCATCGGAAGTCGAAGTTCTCGAAATGGATACGACGAGCAGCAATGCCGCGCTTTCGTAACGCAGGTTTGAGCGCTGCCGTCAGCTCGGGAGGTCCACACAGATAACAGTCCCGGCAGCCCAGACAGTGGGCATCAGGCAGCAGGCGCTCCAGATCCGGCAACAGCTCGCCCGTTTCGACAGTTTGCAAGGTCAGAAAAGGCGTTTCTGCCGCGAGTGCACGCAGCTCAGCCAGGAAGGCGGCCTCTGCCTCGGTCTTGTAGAGGTAGAGAAGAAGAGTCGGCGAAGTGATCCCGCCGGCACGCAACAAGGCTATGAACGGTGTCACTCCTATCCCGCCTGCGACCCACAATTGCGACGCGGGCGGTGGGCCAGCTAAAAAACTACCGAACGCGCCTTGGACCCGCGCCGGTACGCCGGGCTGGATGGATTGCATCCGCCGCGTACAGTCACCGAGCGCCTTGACGCCGATGCGGAGCACGCCGTTTCGATCGATCGAACTAACGCTGAACGGATGGAATTCGCCGCAGCCCCGGTAGTTCGCCCCGGTAAGGAAGGCCACGAGGACGAATTGGCCCGGCATGGCTGTGAGCGAGGTGGCAAGCGGCCGAAGCGAGATTTCGATCGTTCCTGCAGCCACCCGACGGACCGATTCGACAATGTACGGCCTGGCAGCGAGCCCCAATTCATCGCGCATGGCGCGCCAGGCGAGGATCAGCATGGCGGCCGCCAGAATGGGCAGCACAGGTTCATCAATGCCAAGCAGAACGAGATGAAGGAGACCGAACAGCACTGCGACGCCGAGTCCCGCGTGCAGCCACCGCCAGGCGCGATACGGCAAACGCCGCATGAAGGTGATGGTCAATCCAGCCATCAGCAGGATGAGCGCGAGCCAGCCGGACCAGACCGGCCAGCTCTCGTCGACCGGCGCCAGAGCCTGCCACGCGAGCGCCGGCGACTCGGCGAAGCCATCGGCAGCGAGCAGGAGTGGATGGGCAAGCAGCGCCAGGTAGGCCACAACACCTGTGCGATGATGCCAGCGGTACATCCGCTCGAGGCCACCCAACCACCGGGCTACCTCGACTTCCCGCACCATCAGCAGGAGGCTGACAAGGAGCAGGCCACAGCCGAGCCATCCAGCCACGATGCCCGCTGTACGAGCGAGCGAAAGTCCCTGCGGAAAAGCCCAGACGGCAAAGCCGGCCGGCACCACCATTGCCAGCAGAGGGAGGGAGAGCCAGCGTATCAGGGACATCTGGTTACTCTTCCGCTCAGTCCTTGCGGTGCGGATCGAGGTGGTCACAGAAGTCCTGCCCCCCGCCTGGGAGAGACAGGCCGCGCTGCCGGGCACGCTCCGTCATCAGGTCATGGTGGCGCTCACGATATGCTTCGCACGCATCGTAGTCCGTAAAGCTGCGAACGCGCGCCTGGTGTTCGATGCGTTCTTGCGGAGTCATCAACTGCCAGCCCCGCGTATTCGAAGGGTCGGCACGCCACGGGCCCGTCGCATGAGCGGGTGCGACTGCGAATAGCAGAAGCGCTATCAAAAAGCCGGTCGCACCCTTTCGTATTCTGGCGCCCTGCCACTGATCTGTCCGGTTAGCCCGTGACATCATCATCTGGCTCGAAGTCTAGACACCCTCCGGGGGACCTGGAAGGATCTGCCGTCCCCGTGAACGTCGTCCAGGCTATGCCCCCGTGTTGGAGACCGGGGCGCCGATCAGTGCGCTCACGATTGGTGGATCGCATATGCTGGGCGGGCTGGTGCCTTGGGCCTTTGGCTAGAGGCAGCTGAACACCGTCCTGTAGTTCACGCCTTCCATGCCCTCGACGGCCTGGCTGAAGGGGCGGCCCTTGCAGGTGCGCTCCATGATGATGTTTGCCACCCTGCGGGCGCGGATGGATTCCGCCTCGTAGTCGGGGCCGATCACCATCGTCGCCCGTTGGACCAGAAGGCGGTACTGGTTGGGCGTGCCGGTCGAGCCGACGCGCACCGTGAACTTGCGGCCCTCGACCGTGATCGGCTCGGCCTGTGTGCCCGGCAGCGAATCGAGCTTGTAGCAGCCGGCCAGCAGCGCGGCGGTCGCCGCGAGGCACAGGATCCCCAGCTTCATGACCGCGCGTCCTCCTTTATCATCTCCGCTCCCTTCTCGCCGATCATGATGGTCGGGGCGTTGGTGTTGCCGGTGGTGAGCGTGGGCATCACCGAGGCATCGACTACCCGCAAGCCCTGGAGGCCGTGCACGCGCAAGCGTGAGTCGACGACGGCGCGGGGGTCTTCGCCCATCTTGCAGGTGCCGACCGGGTGATAGAGCGTGTTGCCGAACTTGCGGGCGTAGGACAGCATCTCGTCGTCGCTCCTGATGTCGGGGCCGGGCGAGCTCTCGCCCAGGCTGTACGGGGCGAGCGCCGGTTGCCCGAAGATGCGGCGGACGTGCCTGGTGCCGCCCAGCAATGCCAGCTCGTCGGTCCGGGTGGTGAAGTAGTTGGGCTTGATCGCCGGCCGCGCGAAGGGATCGGCGGAGGTCGCCATGACGGTGCCGCGGCTGTCGGGCTTGACCACGCAGACCACGCAGCTCATCGCCGGCTTGTCGTCGAGCTGGCCGAACTTCAGCGTGTTGGTGCTGCCCGGCGTGAACAGGAGCTGCAGGTCGGGCGAGGCCAAACCCTCCCGGCTGTCGCAGAACACCTGCGCGGTGGTGACGCCGAAGGTGAGCGCGCCGTTGCCCATCAGGAAGAACTTGGGGATCTCCGGCAGGTAGCCGGGGAATTTCGCCAGCTCGTTCACCGTGCGCGTGCCCTGCACCCGATGCACCACGCGGATCACATAGTGGTCGATCAGGTTGCCGCCGACGCCCGGCAGGTCGTGCAGCACGGGGATGCCCAGGCTCTGCAGGTGCGCGGCCGGCCCGATGCCCGAGACCTGCAGGATGTGCGGCGAGTTCACCGTGCCGCCCGCGACGATCACCTCGCGGTTGGCCCTGACCGCGGTGACGTTGCCGCCGCGCATGAACTCGACGCCGACGCAGCGCTTGCCCTCGAACAGGAGCTTGCCGGTCTGCGCGTCGGTCTCGACGCGGAGGTTCGGCCGCTTCCGCGCCTCGCGCAGGAAGGTCTGCGCCGTCGAGCCGCGCCAGCGGCCGCGCCGCGTCATCTGCGAGTAGCCGACGCCGTAGCGCTGCTTGCCGTTGAGGTCTTTATTGAACGGGAAACCTGCTTCTTGCGCCGCTTTCACGAAGTGGTGGGTGAGCGGCAGGATGGTGCGGTAGTCCTCGACCTTGAGCGGCCCGTCCTGGCCGCGCACCTCGGGATCGCCCTTCTGGGCGTAGGTCTCGGCTTTCCGGAAGTAGGGCAGCACGTCGTCGTAGCTCCAGCCGCGGCAGCCCATCTGCGCCCAGTTGTCGAAGTCGGCCGGCGCGCCGCGCACATAGAGCATGCCGTTGATCGACGAGGTGCCGCCCAGGGTGCGGCCGCGCGGCCAGTCGATGCGCCGCTCGCCGGAACTCTTCTCCGGCTCGGTCGTGTAGTTCCAGTTCACCAGCGGATTGCGCAGCAGCTTGCGCATCGCGGCCGGGATGTGGATCCAGGGATACCAGTCGGTCGGCCCCGCCTCGAGCAGGATCACCGAAGCGCCGGTCTCCGACAACCGCGCCGCCACCGTGCAGCCCGCCGACCCCGCGCCGACCACGACATAGTCCGTCTGCATTCGCGTTTCCCCTCATGCTCTTCTGGACCGCGAGGCTCCGGCTCGCTCTTCCAAACGAGCGAGCCGGAGGCTCGCGGTCCATCACAGCGTTCCCGAGCGCCGCTCCCGCGGCACGAAGTAGTCCGTGGGCTCGAGCTCCGGATCCTCCTGATTGAACATGTTCTCGGCGTGCTGCGCCACGTCGGCCCTGAACAGGCTATGCGAAATTGCCTGCACGAGCCGCGGCGAGCCGACGAACAGGCCGGGAATATCGCCCGCCAGGGCGCCGTGGCTCAGGATGCTGCCCCAGTTGAACAGGTGGATGTTCGAGAGCAGCGGCGTGCGGCCCGGCTCCTTCTCCATCAATTCGAAGCCCGGCCCGAGATAGGGGTAGAGCGCGGCCTCGACGTTGGCCTTTGCCTCTTCCGGCGCGCGCGTGTCGCCCCACAGCTTGATGTTCGACGCGAAGGAAGCGAGCTCGGGCCGGCGGCTCATGTCGACGTCGAAGCCGGTGCCCATCAGCACCACGTCGAAGCGTTTGGTGGCTTTGGTCGTCTTCACCGTGACGCCGTCGCTTTCGATGACCACGTCGAGCCACGGCTCGGCGAAGCGGAAGGAAAAACCCGGCAGCTTCTGCGCCCGCAGCACCGATTCGTGCGGCGGCGGCGAGCCGGCCGACAGCATGTAGGTGTAGATCTGCCAGCGCCAGTCGTCGTCGAGCATGCCCTGGCCGCGCTGGAAGCCCGGGAACGACGCGCCCTTGGACTTGTTGACCTGCGGCAGGTGCGGGCGGCGGGCGTAGCAGATTGCCTCGCGCGCGCCGGCTTCGAGCGCGGTGGCCGCGTTGTCGATCGCCGTCGCGAGCACGCCCAGGACGCCGATGCGCTTGCCGACGAACCGGCTGAAATCGATCTCCTCGAGCGTGTGGAAGATCCTGCCGGCACGCTTCGGGCCGTCGGGATCGAACGACGGGAAGCGCGGCCATTTGAATCCGCCCGAGCCGTCGCGGCCGCTCGCCAGCACGAGCTTGCGGACGCGGATCGCCTCGCCGGTCGACAGCGTTGCCTTCAGGAATTTTCCGGCCGGTTCGACATGCTCCAGCGCCACGCCGTTCTCGACCGGCAGATCGACGACCTGTCGCACCCACAAAAGGTAGTCGAGCCAATCGAGCCGCTTCACCTTGTAGAGCTGCTCCCAACCCTCGCTTCCGTGCTGCGCCTCGTACCAGGCGCGGAAGGTGAGGGACGGCACGCCGAGATCGGGGCCGGTCAGGTGCTTGGGCGAGCGCAGGATCGGCATGCGCGCGGTGGTGTTCCACGGGCCTTCGCGGCGATGGCCGTTGCGCTCGATCACGCGGATGTTGCGGATGCCCTCGCGCAGCAAATTCCAGCCTGCGGTCTGGCCGCACATGCCGGCGCCGACGACCAGCACGTCGAGCACGCGCTTGCCGTCCGGTCCGAAGCGCTCGGGCACCCAGTTGGCGGGCGGATAGTTCAACCGTGCGAGGTCGTGCCGCGCGATCCGCTCCGCAGCCTCCAGACCCGTTGCACCCTCGACAAGATCGGCCATGCCGTGCTTCTAGCAGGGCCTAACCTCGGGAGAAAACGCCATGCGCGGCCGCCAGGTCCTGATGCAGACGCTCGTCAATCACGGCGTCGAGCGCATCTTCGGCAACCCCGGCACGACCGAAAGCCCGCTGCTCGATTCGCTGCTCGACTATCCGAGCCTGCAATATGTCGTGCACCTGCACGAGGGTGTCGCGGTCGGTGCCGCCAACTTCTATGCCCAGGCGAGCGGCAAGACGGCCTTCGTCAACCTGCACGTGGCGCCCGGTCTCGGCAACGCGATCGGCATGATCTACGGCGCGCTCAAGGCCAACTCGCCGATGGTGGTGACGGCCGGCCAGCAGGACACGCGCCTGCGGCTGCGCGATCCCGTCCTCGGCCACGACCTCGCGGCGATGGCGGCGCCGGTCACCAAGTGGAGCGTGCAGGTCGAGCGGGCCGACGAGCTCGGCCCGATCCTGCAACGCGCTTTCAAGATCGCCAACGAGGCGCCGGCCGGCCCGGTGTTCGTGGCCCTGCCGATCGATGTCATGGAGCAGGAGACCGCCATCCCGCCCGGCAAGCCGGCGACGCTGTACGAGGCGAGCCAGCCCAGCCCGCAGGCGCTCGCCGCGCTGGCCGACCACCTCCGGGCGGCGAACAGCCCGGCCATCGTGGCCGGCGACGACGTGGCGCGCTGTGGCGCGGTGTCGATGCTGGTCGACCTCGCGGAAAAGCTGGGTGCCGGCGTCTGGTTCGAAGGTCTGCGGGGGCGCAATTCCTTCCCGACCGATCACCCGTCCTACCGCGGCACGCTCGCCTTCGATGCGGCGGGGATCGCCAAGCAGTTCGCCGGCAACGATCTCGTGCTGATGGTCGGCGGGCCGTTCTTCGAGGAGGTGTGGTACGCGCCGGGCTCGCCCTTCCCAGTGGGCTGCAAGGTGCTACAGATCGAGGCGGCGCCGCGGCGGCTGGCCTATAACTTCGCCGTCGATGTCGGCGTGCTGGCCGATGTCGGCGAGACGCTCGGCGCTCTCGACGAAGAGCTTGCGCAGGTCGAGGGCGCGGCGAAACGGAACGAGGCGCTTAAGGCCCGGAAGGAGGCGGACGAGGCGGCGCAGAAGGCGCGCGTCGAGAAGGCGTGGTTGCGCTCGCCGACCTCGATGGCGCGCTGCATGGCCGAGATCAAGGCGGGCGCGCCGAACGACGTGGTCGTGGTCGACGAGACCATCACGGCCAACCTCGACCTGTTCAAGACCTTCACCTTCCAGGGCCCGGCCGACTACTACAGCGGCCGCGGCGGCGGCATCGGCCAGGGCGTCGCCGGCGCGCTCGGCGTCGCGGTGGCCGATCCGAAGCGGCCGATCCTCTGCGTCTCGGGCGACGGCTCGTCGATGTATTCGATCCAGGCGCTGTGGACGGCGGCGCATCACGACCTGCCGATCGTGTTCGTGATCCTCGCCAACCGCGAATACCGCGTGCTGAAGCACAATATCGATGCCTACCGCGCGCGCTTCGAGGTGAAAAGCAACAAGCCCTACGCGCACATGGACCTGACCGGTCCGGTGCTGGGCTTCGTCGACCTGGCGAAAGGCATGGGCATCGCCGGCATCCGCGTCACCCAGGCCGACGACATCCAGAAAGCGGTCGCGGCTGCCTTCGCCTCCGGCAAGCCGCACCTGATCGAGATCGAGATCGAAGGGAAGAGGTAGTCTCGCCGGACCGCGGGCGTCCCGCCCGCTCATATCTGTCGTCCTGAGTCGCGCGGGGTAACCCCCGCGCTTAAGCGAAGGACCTCATCGCCGCTTGCAATCGGCATGAGATCCTTCCCTTCGGCTGCGCTCAGGGCAGGCGCTACGCTCAGCATGACAAGAGGCGGGCGGGACGCCCGCGATCCGGCAAGAAGCTATTTCTGGAACGCCCGGACCCTGCCTTGCAGCGCCTTGGTCGCGGCGATCATCAGGGGCATGTCGTTGCCGGACAGGATCAGCTTCATGCCCTTGCCGATGTAGAGCTTCAGCAGGTCGTCGCTGTACGCGCCGCCCATGCCGGGCCACTTGTCGTGCTTCTTGCAGGCGGCCACGACCTTGTCGACGGCGTCCTGGATCTTCTGGTGGCCCCGGTCGCCCGGAATGCCCATCTCCATCGACAGGTCGCTCGAGCCGACCAGCAGGCAGTCGATGCCCGGCACGGCGGCGATCGCCTCGGCGTTCTCGACCGCCTTGGGCGTCTCGATCATCACCGTGAGCAGCATCTGCTCGTCGATCGCCTTGGTCATCTCGCCGAGCGGCGGCGGGGCGTAGTCGAACTGCGCGTCGGCGCCACCGACCGAGCGATGGCCGCGCGGCGGGTAGCGCAGCTTGTCGGCGATCTCGCGGGCCTCCTCCGGTGTATCGACGTGCGGGATCACGATGCCCATCGCGCCGCCGTCGAGTACGCGGGTCGCCATGGTGAGCTGGCCGTAGGGCACGCGCACGATCGGCGCGACGCCGGAATCCTGCGCCGCCACCGAGAGCTCGCAAGCCGTCTCGATCGAGGTCGAGCCATGCTCGCAATCGATGAACATCCAGTCGAAGCCGGCCGCCTTCATGATCTTGATGATATCGACGTTGCGCACCAGGCGGATGCCGCAGCCGATCGCCAACTCGCCCTTGCGCAGCCGCATCTTCGCGGCATTCATTGTCTGGGCCATCTCTCTCCCTCCGGGATGGGTTTTGCGCTAGGCTATCCGCCATGACTTTCCATGTCGAACGGATCGACCACGTCGTCTTGCGGGTGCGCGACTTGCCCGGCATGGTGCATTTCTACGAGCAGGCGCTCGGCTTCAAGGTCGAGCGCACGCTGGAGCGGCTGAGCCTGGTGCAGATGCGGGCCGGCGCCTCGATGCTCGACCTGGTGAAGGGCGAGCGGCCCCCATCCGGCGGCAACATGGACCACCTCTGCTTCCGCATCGAGCCGTTCGATCGGGCGACCATCGAAAGCAGGCTTTCGCCGCTCGGCATTGCGATTGGCGAAACGGTCGAGCGCTACGGCGCCGAGGGCACCGGTTTGTCGGTCTATTTCAACGATCCCGAGGGCAATCAAATCGAGCTGAAAGGGCCGTCGAAGATGCCCGCGTCGCCTTGACGCTAGGGGATTGCAGATGGTCTGCTAGCGTCACAACAAGCAAGACCAATAGAGTTCGGCGTTCGCGTTCGTCTGGGAGGGAATGAATATGCTTTCGCGTTGGGCGATACTGGCCGCGTCTTGCGCTGCCCTGGTGACGGGGGCAGTGCCGGCCTTCGCGCAGAAATCCGGCGGCACGCTGCGCATCTCGCATCGTGACAACCCGCCGAGCGCCTCGATTCACGAGGAGTCGACCATCTCGGTGAACCAGCCGTTCATGGCCGTGTTCAACAATCTCGTCGTGTTCGATCCGAAGGAGAAGGTCAACAGCCCCGACCACATCGTGCCGGATCTTGCCGAGAGCTGGTCCTACAACAACGACAAGACCCAGCTCACCTTCAAGCTGCGCCAGGGCGTGAAGTGGCACGACGGCAAGCCGTTCACCTCGGCCGACGTCAAGTGCACCTGGGACGCGCTCACCGGGCACGCGGACGAGAAGACCGCGATCCTGCGCAAGAACCCGCGCAAGCTCTGGTACTCCAATCTCAAGGAGGTGAAGACCAACGGCGACTTCGAGGTGACCTTCGTGCTCGGCCGGCCGCAGCCATCGTTCCTGTCGATGCTCGCCGGCGGCTACTCGCCGGTCTATTCCTGCCACGTGCCGGAGCGGGTCATGCGCTCCAAGCCGATCGGCACCGGCCCGTTCAAGGTGGTCGAGTTCAAGCGCAACGAATCGATCAAGCTGGTCAAGAACCCGGACTACTGGAAGAAGGGCCATCCGTACCTCGACGCGATCGACTGGAAGATCGTGCCGAACCGCAGCACCCGGATGCTCGGCTTCCAGTCGGGTGAGTTCGACATGACGTTCGATTCGGATGTCACCTTCCCGCTGCTCAAGGACGTCAAGGCCAACAAGCCCGATGCCGTCTGCGAGGCGCGGCCGACCAACGTCAGCTCGAACCTGCTGGTCAACCGTGACAAGGAACCGTTCAACAATCCCGACATCCGCAAGGCGATGGTGCTGGCGCTCGACATCCATGCCTTCTCGCAGATCCTGAGCCAGGGCCACGATATCGAAGGCGCGGCCATGCTGCCGCCGCCGGCCGGCTTCTGGGGCATGCCCAAGGAGATGCTGCCGTCGTTGCTCGGCCATTCGACGGACCGGGAGAAGAGCCTGGCCGAGGCGCGCGAGTTGATGAAGAAGGCAGGCTACGGACCCGACAAGCCGCTCAAGATCAAGATCTCGACCCGCAACATCGCGATCTACCGCGACCCGGCGGTGATCCTGATCGACCAGCTCAAGCAGATCTACATCGACGGCGAGCTCGAGCCGATCGACACGACCATCTGGTACAGCAAGATCCAGCGCGGCGACTACCAGGTCGGCATGAACCTGACCGGCGTCGGCATCGACGATCCGGACGTGAACTTCTACGAGAACTACTATTCGACCTCGGACCGCAACTACAGTCGCTACAAGAACCCCGAGGTCGACAAGCTGATCGAGCAGCAATCGGCCGAGCAGGATCGCGACAAGCGCAAGCAGCTGGTCTGGAAGATCGAGAAGATCCTGGCCGACGATGTCGCGCGGCCGATCATCAGCTACAACGTCTCGAACACCTGCTGGGACCCCAAGGTCAAGGGGCTCGTGCTGCAGGTGAACAGCATCTACAACGGCTGGCGTTTCGAAGACGTCTGGCTGGACAAGTAGGGAAGGAGGGACCGTGGGAGCGTATCTCGTCCGCCGCTTCCTGCTGATGGTCCTGACTCTGTTCGGGATGTCGGTGCTGATCTTCGTGATGCTCCGGCTGGTGCCGGGCAACATCGCCGACATCCTGGTCGACGCATCCGGCGCCGACCCGGCGGACAAGGCCAAGATCGCGCACGAGCTCGGCATCGATCGTCCGATCGCCGCGCAGTACGTGACCTGGATCAGGGGCCTGGCGCACGGCGACCTGGGCTATGCCTACGTCTCCGAGCGCCCGGCGATCGAGGAGATCGCCCCGCGCATCCCGATCAGCGCCAAGCTGGCCGGCATGGCGATCTTCTTCGCCATCCTGTTCGGCGTGCCGCTGGGCGTGATCAGCGCGGTGCGGCAGAACACGCCGCTCGATTACTTCCTCAGGGTGCTCAGTCTCAGCGGCCTGTCGTTACCGAGCTTCTGGCTCGGCCTCCTGGTGCTGATGGCGGCGGTCCACTGGTTCGGCGCCATCCCGATCTACGATTCGAACCCGCATGGCTTCCTGCAGGACGTGGCCATGCTCGGCCTGCCGGCGATGACGGTCGGCTTCCGCAGCTCGGCGCTGATCATGCGCCTCACGCGATCGTCGATGCTGGAGGTGCTGCGCCAGGATTATGTCCGCACCGCCCGCTCCAAGGGCGCGACCAATGCCTCGGTCAACTACAACCATGCCCTGCGCAACGCCCTGCTGCCGGTCGTGACGGTGATCGGCATCGAGGCGGCGTTCCTGGTCGGCGGCCTGATCGTCACCGAGACGGTGTTCAACATCCCCGGTGTCGCGCGCTTCCTGGTCGAGGCCATCCTGTGGCGCGACTATCCGATCGTGCAGAACCTCGTGATGCTGATCGCCTTCGTGGTGGTCACGATGAACTTCCTGGTCGACATGACCTATATGGTTCTCGATCCCCGCATCAAGTTCGCGGACTAGCCATGGTAGCCATCGACCATCAAGCCGAACTTGCCCGCGCCGGCGCCAACGTCACCGGGTGGTGGAGCCGCACGCTGTTCTTCGCCCGCCGCTACCCGCTGGGGGCGGTCGGCGCGGCCATCGTCGCCGTCTTCGTCCTGACGGCGGCATTCGCCGACATCATCGCGCCGGTCGATCCGACCGCGACCAACGCCAAGTTCTCGCTCGCCAGGCCCGGCGGCATGTTCTGGCTGGGCGCCGACTTCATGGGCCGCGACATGTACAGCCGCATCGTCCATGGCGCGCGCATCTCGCTGGCCGTCGGCGCCGGCGCCATGGGGCTGGGCGGCCTGATCGGCATCAGTGTCGGCCTCGCCAGCGGCTATATCGGCGGCTGGTTCGACCTGATCGTGCAGCGCCTGCTCGACATCATGCAGGCCCTGCCGCTCCTGGTGATGGCGATCGTCATGGCCGCTTCGCTCGGACCGTCGCTGCGCAACACCATCATCGCCATCGCCATCCCGCTGGTGCCGACCGTCTCGCGCGTGGTGCGCTCCAACACGCTCTCTTTGCGCGAGCAGCCGTTCGTCGAGGCGGCGCGCGCCGTCGGCATGGGCGAGCTGCGCATCGCCGTGCGCCACGTCCTGCCCAACACCCTGGCGCCCCTGATCGTGCTGGCGACCGCCCAGCTCGGCTCGGCGATCCTGGTCGAGGCGTCGCTCAGCTTCCTCGGCCTCGGCATCCCCGAGCCGCATCCGTCGTGGGGCCGCATGTTGTCCGAATCGGCCGCCGAGTATGTGCGTACCGCGCCGTGGCTGGTGATCTTTCCCGGCGTCGCCATCAGCCTGACCGTGTTCGGCACCAATCTCCTGGGCGACGCGCTGCGCGACATCCTCGACCCCCGCCAACGCTCATGAGACAGCGTTCATGACGGATCTGCTCGAAGTCGAAGACCTCGGCACCTGGTTCTACACGCGTCAAGGCATCGTCAAGGCGGTCGATGGCGTGAACTTCGGCGTCGCCTCGGGCGAGACCCTGGCGATCGTCGGCGAATCCGGCTGCGGCAAGAGCATGACCGCCCTGTCGCTGATGCGCCTGATCCCGAGCCCGCCGGGCCGCATCGTTTCCGGGGCGGTCAAGCTGGGTGGCAAGGACCTGCTGAAGCTCTCCGAGGAGGAGATGCGCAAGGTTCGCGGCAACGAGATCTCGATGATCTTCCAGGAGCCGATGACCTCGCTGAACCCGGTGATGACCATCGGCAAGCAGATCACCGAGGCGCTGATCCTTCATCGTGACCTCGACAAGAAGGCGGCGTGGAAGCGCGCCATCGACATGCTCGACCTGGTGAAGATCCCCGAGCCGCAGCAGCGGGCAAAGGAGTATCCGCACCAGCTCTCGGGCGGCATGCGCCAGCGCGCGATGATCGCCATGGCGCTGGCCTGCAACCCGAAGGTTCTGATCGCCGACGAGCCGACCACCGCGCTCGACGTCACCATCCAGGCGCAGATCCTCGAGCTGATCCTCGAGCTGCAGCGCGAGTTCGGCGCGGCGGTGATCCTGATCACCCACGATCTCGGCGTGGTCGCCGAGACGGCGCGCCGCGTGATCGTCATGTATGCCGGCCGCAAGGTCGAGGAGGCGGTGGTCGGCGAGCTGTTCGCCCGGCCGATGCATCCCTACACACGCGGACTTCTGAACTCGATCCCGCGGCTCGACCTGCTGCGCGGCGCCAACGAGGAGACCGACCGCCTGCAGGAGATCCCGGGCATCGTGCCGCCGCTGTTCGCGCTGCCCGAGGGCTGCGCCTTCGCGCCGCGCTGCCCGCGCGCGATCGACAAGTGCCGCATCGAGCGGCCGGCCTACGAACAGAAGGCGCCGGGCCACTGGGCCGCGTGCTGGAATCCCCATGGCTGACGCGACACCCGTCCTCGAAGTCCCCGTTCTCGAGGTGCAGGACCTCAAGAAGCACTTCCCGGTGCGCAAGGGCGTGCTGCGCCGGGTGGTCGGCCAGGTCTACGCGGTCGATGGCGTCAGCTTCACCATCAACGAGGGCCAGACGCTCGGCCTGGTCGGCGAATCCGGTTGCGGCAAGTCGACCGCCGGCCGCGCCATCCTGCGCCTGATCGAGCCGACCGGCGGCACGGTGAAGGTGCTGGGCCGCGACATCGCCCCGCTGACCAAGAAGGAACTGCGGCCCTACCGGCAGCAGATGCAGATCGTCTTCCAGGACCCGTTCTCCTCCCTCAACCCGCGCATGACGGCGGGCGACATCGTCGGCGAGCCGCTGTTCGTGCACGGCATCGCCAACGCAAAGGAGCGCAAGCAGCGGGTGGCGGCGCTGTTCGAGCGGGTCGGCCTGCGCGCGGCGCAGATGGCCAACTACCCGCATCAGTTCTCGGGCGGCCAGCGCCAGCGCATCGGCATCGCCCGCGCGCTCGCCCTCGGACCCAAGCTGATCGTCGGCGACGAGCCGGTATCGGCGCTCGACGTGTCGATCCAGGCGCAGGTCATCAACCTGCTGCAGGACCTGCAGCGCGAGCGCAAGCTCAGCTACCTGTTCATCAGCCACAATCTCGCCGTGGTCGAGCACATCTCCCACCGCATCGCGGTGATGTATCTCGGCCGCATCGTCGAGCATGCCGACACACGGTCGATCTTCAAGAACCCGCAGCACCCCTATACCGAGGCGCTGCTGTCGGCCGTGCCGGTGCCCGACCCGGCAATCAAGCGGCAAAAGCGCGTCCTGCAGGGTGACGTGCCGAGCCCGGTCAACCCGCCCGCGGGCTGCCACTTCCACACCCGCTGCCCCTACGCGGTGGCCCGCTGCAAGGTCGAAACGCCCTTGCTGCGCGAAATTGCGCCGGGGCATCACGTTTCCTGTCATCTGCGCTAGAGTTGCCCTCCCCCGTCTTCGGGGGAGGTGTCGCGTCAGCATTTCACGCTTCGCGTGAAATGCTCTATCCGCGACGGAGGGGGTCATCGCCCTTCATGAGTCATGACCCCCTCCGTCGGCGTATAACGCCGCCACCTCCCCCGAAGACGGGGGAGGGCGAGCAAAACGGGAGGAAGCCTTGGCCGATTGGGATTACATCATCGTAGGCGGCGGCTCGGCGGGATGCGTGCTGGCCAACCGGTTGACCGAGGATCGTTCCGTCAAGGTGCTGCTGCTCGAGGCGGGCCCGCGCGACAAGTCGATGTGGATCGACATCCCGGCCGGCTTCACCAAGCTTCTCAACCACGAGAAGTTCAACTGGAACTTCGAGATGGAGGCGGAGGAGGGCGTGGCCGGCCGCCGCATCCCGTGCCCGCGCGGCCGCACGCTCGGCGGCTCCTCGTCGATCAACGGCATGCTCTACGTCCGCGGCCAGCCGCTCGACTACGACACCTGGGGCCAGCTCGGCAATCGCGGCTGGTCGTACGAGAGCATCCTGCCGTACTTCAAGAAGTCGGAGCACTTCGAGGGCGAGCCGCACGAGAGCCGCGGCACCGGCGGCCTGCTCAACGTCGCCCACATGCGCGACACCCATGCGCTGTGCGACGCCTTCATCGACGCAGCGGAAGCCAGCGGCTATCCGCGCAACAAGGACTACAACAACGGCATCCAGGAGGGCTTCGGCTACTATCAGGTGACGATGAAGGACGGAAAGCGCTGGTCGACGGCGCGCGCCTTCCTCGACCCGGCGCGCAGCCGGCCCAACCTCAGGATCGAGACCGATGCGCTGGTCTCCAACGTCGTCCTCGAGGGCAAGCGCGCGGTCGGCGTCGCCTACACCGTGCATGGCGCCATGCGCGAGGCCCGCTGCGGCCGCGAGGTCATCGTGTCGTGCGGCTCGGTGCAGTCGCCCGGCGTGCTGGAGCATTCCGGCATCGGTCAGCCCGAGCTGCTGAAGCGCTACGGCATCGCCGTGAAGCACGAGCTGAAGGGTGTCGGCGAGAACTACGGCGACCACTTCGCGCCGCGCATGAACTGGCGCTGCAAGGCCGACGTCTCGACCCTGAACTCGGAGACGCGCGG
>JAFEFF010000218.1 GCA_018240745.1 Pseudomonadota bacterium | reverse complement strand
CCGAAGACGAACATCAGAGCGCCCACCAAGACGTGGTTCAAACCCCAGCTCCAATCTCGGCGGGCCTGCACGCAGGCCACGATGCCTTCATAGAAGGTTTGGGCCCGAAACGCAAAGAAACGCCCAAACGCCGCATCTGCAGCGAAGAGCATATCCGGCCGGACCTAGGGCTATTGCCTATGCCATTCCCCGTCGTCTCGACTCGCGCGGGGTAATCCCCGCGCTTTAGCGCGAAGCGCGGAGCGGAGAGACCTTCTCTCAACGATATGCGGCTTATCGCAGAGAGAAGGTCTCTCCACGCGGCACGGAGCCTGCCCCGAGGGCATCCGAGGGGGCCTTGATCGAGACGACGGGAGGCATATGCGTCCTACGGCCGGACCGGGTACGCGGGCAAACGAAAAGGCGGCCGATGAAGGCCGCCTTTCCCTGAGTTTCAGGTCGCCTTATGCCGGCGGGGTGAAGGGTCGGCCAGGCCAGCGATAGCCGGGCGACGGCAGCGGGATCTTCGCCCTGATATGCGCGTCCTCGAGGACCGGGATGCCCTCGGCGTAGTTGCCCGCCTCGCACTTGGCGATCGCGGCCGCCTCGTTCTGGTCGACCTGATTGTTGCGGTACTGGCGCCACTTGTCGCTCAGCGCCTTACAGTAGGCCGCGGGGTCGGCGAAGATCGCGGGCGCGGCGGTCTGGCCGGCACCGACAACGATCTCGACACGGCGGTTCTGCGGTTCACGGACGCCGTCCGGCGTTGGGACCAGCGGCTGGGTCTCGCCCTTGCCGATCACCTGGATCGCGCCGGCCGGGACGCCGTCACGGATCAAGGCGTCCTTCACCGCATTTGCGCGGCGGAGCGACAGGGCCATGTTGTAGTTTTCGGGGCCGGACCGGTCGGCATGGCCCGTGGCGGTGATGCGGGCGGAGCCGGTCGCCTTGAAGGAGTCGGCAGCCTGCTGGATCGTGGTCAGGGCCTGCTGCGAGAGGTTCGA
This sequence comes from Pseudomonadota bacterium, assembly GCA_018240745.1. GTDB lineage: Bacteria > Pseudomonadota > Alphaproteobacteria > Reyranellales > Reyranellaceae > Reyranella. The sequence goes on along the minus strand of JAFEFF010000218.1, from coordinate 21,294 downwards.
CCGATCCCAATCGAAGAAGACCATGAAGGAGGTCGCTTGGACGGGCTGCGGCGGGGGCGCCGGTGGGGGCGGCTCGCTGGAGCATGCGGCGACAATCGACGCGGTGGCGAACGCAAGAAAGAGTTTCTTGAGCATGTAGCAGTTCCCCCATCGGTAGTTAGGGCTGCCTACAGAACGGGACGCAACCGTCTTGGTTCCGCCTTTCTACCAAAAAGCGATTACTCGGCGGCTTGGGTCACCATTGGCGGGTGACGCCATTGGGCCAGCAGATCTTGCTGCTTGCGGCGCGCCGTGGCGAGATGGGCTTGCTTCACATGACCGTAGCCGCGGATTTCGTCCGGTATCGACGCGAGCCTGATCGCAAGGGAATGATTGAGCGGACCGAGGCCCCCCAATAGCTCGTCGACCACGCCTTCGTATTCGCGGATCAGCGCGCGCTCCTGCTGGCGCTCGGCGGTGTAGCCGAACGGATCGAACGCGGTGCCGCGCAGGCCCTTGAGCTTCGCCAGGATGCGGAAGACCGGAAGCATCCAGGGGCCGAATTCCTGCTTTTGCAAATGTCCGGTCTTGGGATCGCGAGAGGCGAGCAACGGCGGGGCGAGGTGGAACTTCAGCCGGAAGTCGCCTTCGAACTGGCCGTTGAGCTGGGCGGCGAACGCCGCCTCGGTGTAGAGCCGCGCGACCTCATACTCGTCCTTGTAGGCGAGCAGCTTGGCGTAATAGCGCGCCACGGCTTCGGCGAGCTTCGTCTGCCCCGGGACAGCCTTCTGCTCGACTGACCGCACCCGCTCGACCAGCGCCCGGTAGCGCTCGGCGAGGGGCCCATTCTGGTAGGCCGTAAGGAGCGTCACCCGGCTGGCGACGATCTCGTCGAGGGTCGGGGTGGTGCGCAGCGGCACGACGTTATCGACCGGCGGCGCGACCAGCGCCTCCACCGCGATGCGGTCGGCTGCGGCGCGGCGGCCCCAGCGGAAGGCGCCGAGATTCATCGCCACCGCCGTGCCGTTGAGCTCGATTGCCTGCTCGAGCGCCTCGTGGCCGATCGGGACCAGGCCCTTCTGGTACGCATAGCCCAGCATGAAGAGATTGGTGGCGATCGAATCGCCCATCAGCGCAGTCGCGAGCCTGCTCGCTTCGAGGAAGTCGCAGGCATCGGCGCCGGCGCCGGCCTCGATCGAGAGCTTCAATGTGTTCGACGGGAAGGCCAGGTCGGGATGGCGGGTGAATTCGCCGGTGATGGTCTCGTGCGTGTTGACGATGGCCTTCGAGACGCCGGGCTCGAGCTTGGCGAGCGCATCGGGGCTGGCGCTGACGACGAGATCGCAACCGAGCAACAGGTTTGCCCCGCCGGCGCCCAGTCGCACGGCGTGCAAAGCCTCCGGGCTGGCGCCGATGCGGACGTGGCTGATGACCGCGCCGCCCTTTTGCGCCATGCCGAGCTGATCGAGCACTGTCGCGCCCTTGCCCTCGATGTGCGCTGCCATGCCCATGATGGCGCCGATGGTGACGACACCCGTGCCGCCGATGCCGGTGATCAGCACGCCGTAGGGCTGCTCGACCGACGGCAGGGCGGGAGCGGCCGGGACCGGCGGCTCGGCGATGCCGGCGGCTCCGGGCTGGGCAGCCTTGCCCTTGCGCAGCTTGCCGCCCTCGACCGTCACGAAGCTCGGGCAGAAGCCGTTGAGGCAGGAATAGTCCTTGTTGCAGGACGACTGGTCGATCGCCCGCTTGGTGCCGAACTCGGTCTCGACCGGCGTCACCGACAGGCAGTTGGAGGCAACCGAGCAATCGCCACAGCCCTCGCAGACCGCCTGGTTGATGAACACGCGCTTGTTGGGATCGGGGTAGGTGCCGCGCTTGCGGCGGCGACGCTTCTCGGCGGCGCAGGTCTGGTCGTAGATCAGAACCGACACGCCCTTGTACTCGCGCAAGCTCCGCTGGACCTCGTCCAGCTCGTCGCGGTGATGGAAGGTAACGCCCGGCGCCCACTCGGTACCGATGGCGTACTTGTCCGGATCGTCGCTCACCAGAGCGATGCGACGCACGCCTTCGGCATGGACCTGCTGGCTGATCGTCCAGGGATGGACGTTGCCGTCGTGCGGCTGGCCGCCGGTCATGGCGACGGCGTCGTTGTAGAGGATCTTGTAGGTGATGTTGATGTTGGTCGCGACCGCCTGACGCAGCGCGAGGTAGCCCGAGTGGAAGTAGGTGCCGTCGCCCAGATTCTGGAAGACGTGCTGCATGTCGGTGAAGTGGTGCGCGCCGACCCATGGTGCGCCTTCGGCGCCCATATGGGTGAACGTCTTGGTGTTGCGCTCCATGCCGATCGCCAGCGTGTGGCAGCCGATGCCGGCCATCGCCATCGAGCCCTCGGGCACCTTGGTCGAGCTGTTGTGGGGGCACCCGGAGCAGAAGTAGGGCACGCGGGCCATGCCGGCCTCGTTGCGCACCTGCCGGCCGGCCCTGCGCTTCAGCCCCTCGAAGCGCTGCCTGATGCGCTCGCTGAAGGACTCGAGGCCGAGCCGATCGACCAGCGCAGTGGCGATCTCGTAGGGCGTCAGCTCGCCGTCCGACTTGAGCAGCAACTGGCCGCGCTCGTCTGTCTTGCCGACCACCACCGGGCGGCGGTCGGCCGGCGCATTGAACAGGGCGTCCTTGAGCTGCTGCTCGATGATCGGCCGCTTCTCCTCGACCACCAGGATCTCGCGCTTGCCTTCGGCGAAGGCCACGGCGCCCGTGGTCTCGAGCGGCCAGACCATGCCGACCTTGTAGATCGCGAGACCGAGGCGCTCCGCTTCCCTGTCGTCGATGCCGAGCTCGTCGAGCGCCTGCCGGACGTCGAGGTAGGACTTGCCGACGGTGACGATGCCGAACCGCGCATCGGGCCGGCCCATCATGATGCGGTCGAGCCGGTTGGCGCGCCAGTAGGCCAACGCGGCCGGCTGCTTCAACGTGATGACGCGCCGCTCCTGGCCCAGCCAATCGTCCGGCCAGCGGATGTGCAGGCCGTCGGGCGGCAGGACGAAGTCGGTCGGGGCGTGGATCTCGACCCGGTGCGGATCGACAAGGACCGACGCCGAGGAATCCACCGTCTCGGCCAGCACCTTGAAACCGATCCACAGGCCCGAATAGCGCGACATCGCGAAGGCATGCAGGCCGAAGTCGAGATACTCCTGCACCGAGGCGGGGTGGAGGATCGGGATGCCGGCGGCGATGAGGGCGGGCTCGCTCTGGTGCGCCGTCGTCGACGACTTCGCCATGTGGTCGTCGCCGGCCAGCGCCACCACACCGCCGTTCCTGGAGGTGCCGGCATAGTTGGCGTGCTTGAGGGCGTCGCCCGAGCGGTCGACGCCTGGGCCCTTGCCGTACCACATGCCGAAGACGCCATCGTATTTGGCGCCGGGATAGAGGTGGATCTGCTGGGTGCCCCACAGGGCGGTCGCCGCGAGGTCCTCGTTGACGCCGGGCTGGAACTCGATGTGGTTCTTCTTGATGAAGCGCTTGGCCTGCCAGAGTGCCTGGTCGAAGCCGCCGAGCGGCGAGCCGCGATAGCCCGTGATGTAGCAGGCCGTGTTGAGGCCGGCGGCCAGGTCCCGATGGCGCTGCATCATGGGCAGCCGGACCAGCGCCTGCGTGCCGGTCAGATAGACCCGCCCGCTTTCGAGTGCGTACTTGTCGTCGAGGGTTACCGACTGGGACATGGGCCCCTCCCTGACCACTTATCCTGACCGTTCATTTATATGGTGACGGTAACGACAGAATGTTGCGCCTTTCAATGAGGAAGGGCCGAGCGCCTCGAAAAAAGACGTTTCCTGACGCCGCACCCGCGACCGGCCGGTTGCCGTTTCAAGGTTTCGTTTCCTCGTGAAACGTTGTAATCAGCCGGCCGCGTTCGTTTTCAGGCTCGGCCCCAATCATCCATGACCATCCTTGTCACCGGTGCCGCCGGCTTCATCGGCTCGCACGTCGCGCGAGCTCTGCTGGCGAGGGGCGAGCGGGTCCTCGGCATCGACAATTTCAGCGACTACTACGATCCGGTGCTGAAGTTCGCCCGGCTGAAGCCGCTGCGCGACGACAAGGCGTTCACCTTCCTCGAGGCCGACATCACCGACCGGGCGGCGATGCTGGGGCTGGCCGCGCAGCATTCGATCGACCGCATCGTCCATCTCGCCGCCCAGCCCGGCGTCCGCCATTCCCTGGTCGATCCCTACCTGTACGTGAACACCAACGTCATGGGGCATCTGGTGATGCTCGAACTGGCGCGTCGGCTGCCGGAGCTGAAGCACTTCGTCTACGCCTCGTCCTCGTCGGTGTATGGCGGCAACCGCAAGCAGCCGTTCGCCACCGCCGACCGGGTCGACCATCCCATATCGCTCTATGCCGCGACCAAGCGCGCCGACGAGCTGCTGACCGAGACCTACGTCCATCTCTACAAGCTCAGGGCGACCGGCCTGCGCTATTTCACGGTCTACGGGCCATGGGGCCGGCCGGACATGTCGCCGTACATCTTCGCCAAGGCGATCCACGACGGGGCGCCGATCAACCTCTATCACCTGGGCTTCGTGAAGCGCGATTACAGCTACATCGACGATATCGTCGCCGGGACGCTGGCGGCGCTCGACAAGCCGACCGAGGCGCCGTCGCACCGGCTGTACAATCTCGCGGCGTCGCGCAGCGAGGACATCCGCGATGTCATCAAGCTGTTCGAGAAGGCCTTCGGCAAGGAGGCGCGGATCGAGCTCAAGCCCGGCGAGCCGGCGGACATGCAGGAGACCTCGGCGGACATCTCCGAAGCGGTGCGTGATTTTGACTGGCAGCCCAAGGTGACGGTGGAAGAGGGGGTGCCGAAGTTCGTACAGTGGTTCAAAGAATATAACCGTCTGTGACACCGCTGCTCGACATCAAGAACCTGCGCCGCGCCTTCTACGGCCTGGAGGTGCTGCGCGGCGTCGACATGGCGGTGAGGGCCGGTGGCATCACCGGCCTGATCGGCCCGAACGGGGCGGGCAAGACGACGCTGTTCAATGTGGTGTCCGCGCTGGTGCCGCCCGACGCCGGCTCGATCCGTTTCGACGGCCGCGAGATCTCCGGCAAGGCGCCCGATGTGGTGAGCCGCGCCGGGCTGGTTCGGACGTTCCAGGTGGCGCGCGGCTTCCCCAAGCTCTCGGTGTTTCAGCATCTGATGCTCTACGGCCGCGACCAGCCGGGCGAATCGCTGTGGCAGGCGCTCGTCGGCACGCGGGCGGCGCGCGAGCGCGAGGCGGCGCTGGCCGAACGGGCGTGGGAGACGGTGCGCTTCCTGCGGCTCGACGGGCTGATCGACAATCCGGCGACCGCCCTGTCGGGCGGCCAGAAGAAGCTGCTGGAGATCGGTCGCGCCCTGATGGCCGAGCCCAAGCTGGTGCTGCTCGACGAGCCGACCGCCGGGGTCAACCCGACCCTGCAGAACGAGATCGGCGAGCGGCTGCTGGAATTGCCCAAGCGCGGCATCAGCGTGCTGCTGATCGAGCACGACATGAGCTTCATCGCCCAGCTTTGCGATCCTGTGATCGTGATGGCCGAAGGCCAGGTGCTCACCGAAGGCAGCTTCGACGCCGTGCGCGCGGATCATCGCGTGCGCGAGGCCTATCTCGGGAAGCGCGCCGCATGAGAGGCAGCGGCTCTTTCGTTCCCTCCCCCGAAGGGGGAGGGCTAGGGAAGGGGATGGCCGCAGGGCCGTGTTGTTGCTTCCCCCTCCCCAACCCTCCCCCTTCGGGGGAGGGAGAAGAAAGATGACTCTCCTCACCGTTTCCGACCTGCGCGGCGGCTACGGTGCGGCCGACGAGATCGTGCGCGGTGCGTCGCTCACCGTCGAGCCGGGCGAGATCGTCGCCCTGATCGGTCCGAACGGTGCCGGCAAGTCGACCCTGCTCAAGCTGATCGCCGGGCTCCTGCGGCCGCGCGGTGGTCATGTTCGGCTCAGGGGTCGCGACGTCGCGGGGCTGGATGCGCCGGACATCAGCCGGCTCGGCCTCGCCTTCGTGCCCCAGGAGCGCAACGTGTTCGGCGCGATGAGTGTCGCCGAGAATCTCGAGATGGGCGGCTTCCTCGATCGTGCCCATCTGCGCCGGCGGATCGACGAGCTCTACCAGCGCTTCCCGATGCTGGCCGACAAGCGCCGAGCCGCGGCGCGCACCCTGAGCGGCGGCCAGCGCCAGATCCTCGCCATGGCGATGGCGCTGATGAACGCCCCGGCGCTGCTGCTGCTCGACGAGCCGACGGCGGGCCTGAGCCCGCGCGCGGCCGACGAGCTGTTCGCCACCATCGTTGCCTTGAACCACGGCGGCGTCGCCATCCTGATGGTCGAGCAGAACGCGCTCGAGGCGCTCGAGGTGTCGGCGCGCGCTTACGTGCTGGTGCAAGGCCGCGCCGAGCGCGAAGGCAATGCTGCCGAACTGGCCTCGGATCCGACCGTGCGCGATCTCTTTCTCGGCGGTGCCGCAGCGCCTATGCTGCCGCAAGACAGAGGGGACCTTCGATGAATCGTCTGGTTGGGCGCCGCACGGCGCTGCTTTCGGGTGTTGCGGCCGTCGCCGCGCCGTCGGTGCTGCGGGCGCAGGGCGAGCCGATCAAGATCGCGACCCTGACGCCGCTCACCGGCGCCGGCGGCTCCTACGGTCCGGTCATGGCGAAGGTCGCCAAGGCGGTGGTCGACGAGGTGAACGCGGCGGGCGGCGTGCTCGGCCGCAAGATCCAGCTCGTGAGCGAGGACGATCAGACCAATCCCGACGCCGGGGTGCGCGCGGCGCGCAAGCTGATCGATGTCGACAAGGTGTCGGCAATCGTCGGCACCTGGGCGTCGGCGGTGACGACCGCGGTGGCGCCGCTGTGCTGGGAGAGCAAGACCTTCCTCTGCACGGTGTCGGGCGCCGATTCGATCACCCAGCTGCCGCATCAGGGCTACCTGATCCGCACCCAGCCCAACACGGTGCTGCAGATCACCCGCACCGGCGACTTCCTGGTGTCGCTCGGCGCCAAGAAGATCTTCACCCTGGTGCCGCAGGCGCCGTTCGCGCAGCACAGCATCGAGATCATGAACGGCGTCGCCAGGAAGGCCGGCGGCAGTCACGGCGGCCTGATCTACGACGACAAGAAGACCACCTATCGCACCGAGGTCGACCAGGCGCTGCGTTTCGGGCCGGACGCCATCCTCTGCGCGGGCTACATGCCCGACACCGTGGTGTTGCTGAAGGACCTCTATCGCGCCGGCTACAAGGGCAAGATCATCGGCCAGGCCTATGCCATCAACCAGAAGCTGATCCAGCAGATCGGCCAGAACGAGGTGGTCGAGGGCGTCTACACCTACGCGCCGTCGGTCGCCGAGGGCAGCCGCGCGCTCGAGCGCGTCAAGAAGATGAGCGGCCTCAGCGATCCCGATCCCTACACCAGCCAGGTCTACGACCACGTCAATATGGTGCTGATGGCCATGGCGGCGGCAAAGGATACGACCGGCACGGCGATCAAGGACAATATCCGCAAGGTCAGCCAGGGCGGCGGCAAGGCGGTCGACAATGCGATCGACGGCATCAAGGCGATCACGGCCGGCGAGAAGGTCGACTATGCCGGCGCGTCGGGGCCGTGCGACTTCGACGACAAGGGCGACATCCTCGACTGCAAGTTCCGCTACGAGCAGATCAAGGCCGGCAAGCCCGTGCTGGTGAAGATCGCTTGAGACTCATGCTCATACGGACCGCGGACCTCCAGGTCCGCATCATGATCATGAGCGGACCTGGAGGTCCGCGGTCCGGAAGACGATGAGCCTGATCCTCCAGGCCCTGATCAACGGACTCGTGTCCGGCGCCCTGCTGGCGGTGCCGGCGATCGGCTTTACCGCGATGTTCGCCGTGCTGCGCTTCCCGAACTTCTCGGTCTCGGGCATCGCCACTCTCGGCGCGTTCGCGGGCTACGTCGCCTACGGCGCGGGCCTCCAGGTCGTGGGCTCGCTTGCCGTTGCGTTCGTGATCGCCGGCGCGGTCGGCCTGGTGCTCGATCGCGTGGCGCACCTGCCGCTGGTCAAGCAGGGCGCGCTGCCGGCCGCCATCGCCTCGATCGCCTCCGGCCTGGTGCTCGAGAACGTGGTGCGCCTCGGTTTCGGCAACGATCTGCGCGGCTACGACCGGCCGATCGCGCGCGACATGCATATCGGCGACATCCGCTTCAGCCCGCAGCAGTTCGAGACCATGGCGGTGGCGCTGGCGATCATGCTGGCGGTGTTCGCGGCCCTCGCCTTCACCCGCATCGGCAAGGCGATGCGCGCCTCGGCCGACAATCCCGAGCTCGCGGCGCTGAAGGGAATCCGCCCGCAGCGCATCGCCATGATGGCGAGCTTCGTCGGCATGGGTCTGGTCGGCATGGGCGGCATGCTGCTCGGCCTCGACAGCTCGATCGATCCGCTGACCGGCACGCGCATCCTGCTGTCGATCTTCGCGGCGGCGGTGCTGGGCGGCCTCGGCAGTCCGCTCGGCGCGGTGTTGGGCGCGCTGCTGATCGGCATCGCGGAGGAGGGAGCCGTACTGGCGGTCGGCTCGGCCTATCGCGCCGCCGTCGGCTTCTTCGCCATCCTGATCGTGCTCAGCCTGCGCCCGCGCGGGCTGCTGGGCGAGCGGGCGTTCTAGCGATGCTCAACTACCTGCTCTTCATCGCCACCATCGGCGGGATCTACGGGCTGCTGGCGCTGGGGCTCAACCTGATCTGGGGCGGCACCGGCATGGTGAATCTCGGCCTTGCCGGCTTCTTCGCCCTCGGCGCCTATGCTTCGGCGCTGCTTACGACGACCGGGCATCTGCCGATCCTCGCCGGCTGGGTCGCGGCGCCGATCGTCGCCGGCGCGGCGGGACTGGTCGTCGTGCTGTGCACCACGCGCCTGCGCGAGGACTATCTCGCGATCGTGACCCTTGGCTTCGCCGAGGTCGTGCGGCTGGTTGCGTCCAACGAGATCTGGCTGACGCACGGCACCGACGGCATTTCGGGCATCCCCGGTCCGTGGCGGGCCACGCTCGGCCGCGAATGGTTCAATGCCGCCTACCTGCCGATCCTGCTGGTCGTCCTGGTCGCGGTGTTCTGGCTGGTGCGCCGCATCGACCGCTCACCGTACGGCCGCGTGCTGCGGGCGATTCGCGAGGACGCGCAGGTCGCGCAGGTCGCCGGCAAAGCCGTGCTGCGCTACAAGGCGCAGGCCTTCGCGCTATCGGCGGCAATCGCCGGCCTTGCCGGCGCGCTCTACGGACACTTCACGTCGTACATCGCGCCCGACCTCTTCCTGCCGCTGATCACGGTCTATATTTTCCTGGCGGTGGCGTCGGGTGGCGTCGGCAGCCCGGCCGGCGCCCTGGTCGGCGCCTACCTGCTGATGGCGCTGCTCGAATCGGCGCGTTTCTTCGTCGAATACATTCCGGCCGTGTCGGCGGTGCAGCGCGCCGCGCTGAAGGAGCTGTTGATCGCCGTCGCCTTGATCCTGGTGCTGCGCCTGATGCCCAGGGGCCTGGTGCCCGAACGCATCCCGCGCGCGCCGCGTGCGTAACCTGTGGAGGAAACCATGACGCCGCTCGAGTCCTGCATCGCTGCCTTGAGGTCCGGTCCGACCGAAGCCATCTTCAAGGCGGTCGAGAAGGGCATGGCCGAGATCGTGGGCCACAAGCTCTTCACGCTTCTCTACGTCGCGCCCAACGGCAGGCGGGTGAAGCGCATGTACAGCAACATGCCCAGGGAATATCCGGTCGGCGGCTACAAGGAGATCAAGGAAACCCAGTGGCACAAGCAGATCCTCGGCCAGAAGAAGGCGTGGGTCGGCTACAACAAGAAGGACATCCAGTGGGCCTTCTTCGATCACGAGCTGATCGTCTCGCTGGGCTGCGAATCGGCGATGAATATCCCCGTGCTCTACAACGGCCGCCTGCTCGGCACGATGAACCTGCTGGACGCCGAGGGGCACTACAAGGAGACCGATCCCGCGAGGTGCGAGCCGTTCGCCGCGCTGCTGGTCGGGCCGTTCCTCGACGCCATCGCCGCCGATCCGGGATGACGGTCGGGTTTCATCACGCCGTCTGCGCCTGATGGTGCATGAAAAGACCTACCGCTTGCAGGGCTTCGGGCTGATCCCAATTTCTCCCGGAAGCGTGCTAGATCGGATGGCCGCGATCCAAGGAGTTTGTCGATGAACGCCGTGCTGGGCGACCTGCCGACCTGGAACCTGGGCGACCTCTATTCCAGCCCCACCGGCACCGATCTCGACGCCGATCTCGAGCGCGCCACCCGGGAAGCCGGGTCTTTTGCCAGGGACTACGAGGGCAAGGTCGCCAGCCTCGACGGCAAGACCCTGGGTGCGGCGGTCGCTCGATTCGAGGCGTTGTCGGACCTGATGGGCCGTATCGGTTCCTACGCCCAGCTCTACTACGCGCAGGATCAGGCCGATCCCAAGCGCGGCCAGTTCGTGCAGAACGTCTCGGAGAAGCTGAACGACGTCGGCACGCTGCTGCTGTTCTTCCGGCTGGAGCTGAACAAGATCGAGGACGCCGATCTTGCCGCGAAGCTCGAGGACCCCGACCTCGCCAGGTACGCGCCGTGGCTGCGCGACGTGCGGCTGTTCCGGCCGCACCAGCTTTCCGACGAGCTCGAGAAGTATCAGCACGACCAGTCGGTGGTCGGCAGCAGCGCCTGGTCGCGGCTGTTCGACGAGACGATCGCGCGGCTGCGCTACCCGTTCCGCGGCGAGATGCTGAGCGAGCCGCAGATCCTCGACAAGCTCTCGAGCAAGGATGCCGAGGTGCGCAAGGAGGCGGCCAAGTCGTTCGGCAAGGTGCAGGGCGACAACATCGCGGTCTTCTCCCTGATCATGAACACGCTGATCAAGGACAAGGAGATCGACGACCGCTGGCGCAAGTATCCGCGGCCGCAGTCGTTCCGCAATCTCGCCAACGTCGTCGAGGACGAGGTGGTCGACGCGCTGGCTTCGGCGGTGAAGGCGGCCTATCCGCGGCTGGCGCACCGCTACTACAAGCTCAAGGCCAGGTGGTTCGGCGTCGACAGGATGCCGTACTGGGACCGCAATGCGCCGCTGCCCGAGCACGACGACCGCACCATCCCGTGGAACGAGGCGGAGAAGATCGTGCTCGATGCCTATGGCGCCTTCTCGCCGGAGCTGGCCTCGGTCGGGAAGAAGTTCTTCGGCACCGGCTGGATCGACGCGCCGGCGCGGCCGGGCAAGTCGCCGGGCGCCTTCGCCCATCCGACGGTGCCGTCGGCGCATCCCTACCTGCTGCTGAACTACCAGGGCAAGGTGAGGGACGTCATGACGCTGGCGCACGAGCTGGGCCACGGCGTGCATCAGGTCCTGTCGGCGCGGCAGGGCGCGTTGATGGCCGATACGCCGCTGACGCTCGCCGAGACCGCCTCGGTGTTCGGCGAGATGCTGACCTTCCAGTCGCTGCTCAAGTCCGCGCCCGACGCCAGCACGCGCAAGGCGATGCTGGCCGGCAAGGTCGAGGACATGCTGAACACCGTGGTTCGCCAGATCGCCTTCTACGACTTCGAATCGCGCCTGCATGCCGAACGCCGCAAGGGCGAGCTGACACCCGATGCGATCGGCGAGATCTGGATGGCGGTGCAGAGCGAGAGCCTCGGCCCGGCCTTCACCTTCGACGACGAGTACAAGGCCTACTGGTCCTATATCGGCCACTTCATCCATTCGCCGTTCTACGTCTACGCCTATGCGTTCGGCGACTGCCTGGTGAACTCGCTCTATGCCGCGTATCAGTCGGGCCTGCCAGATTTCCAGAGCAAGTACCTCGACATGCTGAAGGCCGGTGGTGTGAAGCGGCACAAGGAGCTGCTGGCGCCGTTCGGCCTGGACGCCTCCGACCCGGCATTCTGGGACAGGGGGCTGGGCGTGATCGCGGGCTTCGTCGATGAACTCGAGACTCTTTAGCTCGGGGGCGCGCGCCCGGCGGAAGACCCTGATGGCGGACGACGAAGGCCCTTCGCTGGGCGGCCGGCTTGGCCGCTACGCGCGCGTCGGCGCCTCGGTCGGCGGGCTGGCGGCGCGTCTTGCGGGCGAGCGCTATCTCGGCTGGACGCTCGACCGTGACAAGCACGCGGCCGATCTCAAGAGCGCGCTTGGCGGACTGAAAGGCCCGCTGATGAAGGCCGCTCAGCTCCTCGCCACGATCCCCGATGCGTTGCCACCGGAGTATGCGCGCGAGCTGGCGCAGCTCCAGGCCAATGCGCCGGCGATGGGCTGGGCGTTCGTGAAGCGGCGCATGGCGACCGAGCTCGGGCCGGACTGGCAGGCGAAGTTCCGCAAGTTCGACAAGGACGCCTCGTTCGCCGCCTCGTTGGGGCAGGTGCATCACGCCGTGCTGCCAGACGGCAGCGAGGTGGCGGCGAAGCTGCAATATCCCGACATGGCGTCGGCGCTCGAGGCCGATCTCGACCAGCTCAGGGTCGTGTTCGCGGTCGGCCAGCGCTTCGACCCGGCGATCAAGACCGACGAGATCCAGGCCGAGATCAGGACGCGCCTGCGCGAGGAGCTGGACTATCGCCGCGAGGCCCGGCACGTCGCGCTCTACCGCCACATGCTGCGCGACGAGCCGAACGTGCATGTGCCGGAGACCGTCCCGGACTACTCGACCGACCGGCTGCTCACCATGAGCTGGCTCGACGGCGAGCCGCTGCTGAGCTGGAAGGGCCGCAGCCAGGAGGAGCGGGATGCGCTCGCCATCAACATGTTCCGCGCCTGGTACGTGCCGTTCTACTTCTACGGCGTGATCCACGGCGACCCGCATCTCGGCAACTACAGCGTCCGGCCCGACGGCTCGGTGAATCTGATGGACTTCGGCTGCGTACGCGTCTTTCCGCCACGTTTCGTCCGCGGCTCGATCGAGCTTTATCGCGCCCTCATGAGCGACGACCTCGACCGTGCAGTGGCGGCCTACGAGGACTGGGGCTTCGCCGGCCTGGGCCGCGATACGATCGCCGTGCTGAACCGCTGGGCCGCCTTCCTCTATGGCCCGCTGATGGACGACCGTCCGCGCCGCCTGACCGAGGGCATGGCCGAGGGCCACGGCCGCGACATGGCGCAGAACGTGTTCGGCGAGCTGCGCCGCATGGGCGGCGTGCGGCCGCCGCGCGAGTTCGTGTTCATGGATCGCGCCGCGATCGGGTTGGGCGCGGTGTTCATCCACCTGCGGGCCTCGATCAACTGGCACCGCCTGTTCGAGAGCCTGATCGAGGGCTTCGACGTCGCTGCGCTGGCCTCTCGCCAGCAAGAGGCGCTGGTTCGAGCGGGCCTGTAGATGAACATCCTCGTGACCGGCTCGTCGGGCTGGCTGGCCCAGGACCTCGTGCCGCGGCTGAAGCGCGCCGAGCATACCGTGATCGGCCTCGATCCGGTGCCGGGCCCGCATACCGACGTGATCGGCACGGTCGCGGACCGCGATCTGGTGCGCAGGACGATCCGTGACCATCGCATCCAGGGCATCGTCCATGCCGGCGCCCTGCACAAGCCGCAGGTGGCGACGCACGATCCCGCGCGCTTCATCGAGACCAACGTGCAGGGCACGCTGAACCTCCTGCAGGAAGCGACGGCCGAGGGCTCGACGGTGGATCGCTTCGTCTTCACCTCGACGACGTCGCTGATGATCTCCCAGGAGATCCGCGACGCCCACAGGCGCGGCATCGAACGGGCGTTCTGGATCGACGAGGAGATGACGACGCTCGAGCCGCGCAACATCTACGGCGTCTCCAAGCTGTCGGCCGAGCATCTCTGCCGCATGGTGCACGATGCGACCGGGCTGCCGATCGTCATCCTGCGCACCTCGCGCTTCTTCCCCGAGGAAGACGACATGGCGCACGAGATCATCCAGTCCGGCGCCAACACCAAGGCCAACGAGTTCCTGTTCCGCCGCCTGACCGTGCACGATGCCGCCTCGGCGCACATCGTGGCGCTCGATCGGGCGCCGCAGATCGGCTTCGACACCTTCATCATCTCGGCCCTGACGCCGTTCAGCCCCGAGGATTGCGAGCAGCTCATGGAGTATGCGCCGCTGGTGGTGCACCACTACTTCCCGCGCTATCGCGAAATCTATGCGCGTCGCGGCTGGACCATGTTCGACTACATCGACCGGGTCTACGATTCGAACAAGGCGATGCGGCGCATGGGCTTCGTCTGCAAGACCGACTTCGGCGACATCCTCGCCCAGCTCGACCGTGAGGACGGCGTCTAGCCCGCCGTGGCCATGCGGCTGATCCTCGGCCTGGTGCTGGCCGGCGGCGCGCTGGCCCTGATCCTGGCGCTGGCGGCCTGGCTCGCGGACCGCCGGATCGACCGTTTCGCCGCGCCCTACCTGGCCGAGGATCCCGAGGCGCTGCCCGACGTCGATGTGGCGCTGGTGCTGGGCGCAGCCCCGATCGGCCCCGAGGGCGGACCAAACCGGTACTTCGAGTATCGCCTCGATGCCGCCGCCGAGCTGTGGCGGGCCGGCAAGGTGAAGTTCCTGCTGGTGAGCGGCGACAGTCGCCGCCCGGATTACGACGAGCCCTCGGCGATGCGGGCCGGGCTGATCGCCCGCGGCGTGCCCTCCACGGCGATCTATCGCGACTTCGCCGGCGTCCGCACGCGCGATTCCGTCGTGCGCGCCCGCTCGGTGTTCGGCCAGCGGCGCCTGATCGTGGTCAGCCAGGGCTTCCATGCGGCGCGAGCGATCTTCCTCGCCCGGCGCGAGGGCATCGAGGCCTGGGGCTTCGCGGCACGCGACGTCAAGCGGGCCTACAGCATCTTCACCGAGCTGCGCCGCTATCCATCGGCGCTGCGCGCCTGGTACGACGTCTGGGTCGAGACGCCGCCGCGTCACGCCGGGCCGACGATCACCATCGGCGTCGATCCTCCCGACTGATGCGGCTGCGGCACGCCTTCGCGCTCATCCCCGGCGCCTTCGCCCTCGCTATCGCCGCGCTGCTGGTACTGGCGTCGATGGCGCGCGGCGTGACCGATGCCTGGGGCCGAGCCTACGTCATCGACGATCGCGCGCGCCTGCCCAGGGTCGATGCGGTCCTGGTGCTCGGCACCTCGCCCTATGGCTACCGCGGCCAGGACCAGCGGACGCTGTCCTATCGGCTCGATGTCGCCGCCGGGCTGTGGCACGGCGACTTTGCCGACCGCTTCCTGGTGAGCGGCATCCGGATCGGCGACGACTACGACGAAGCCACGATCATGCGCGACGAGCTCGTGCAGCGTGGCGTCCCGGCCTCGGCGATCGAGCTCGACCACGAGGGCAACCGCACCTGGGATTCGATCTTCCGCGCGCGCACGGTGTTCGGCAAGCGCCGCCTCATCATCGTGTCGCAGCGGGACCATCTGGGGCGCGCCCTGTTCCTGGCCCGGCACGCCGGCATGAAGGCCTGGGGCGTCGCCGCGATCGGCGACACCTATGCAGGCTTTCCCGACAGCATCGTCGGCGACCTCACCAGCCTCCATGCCTACTACGACATCACGATGAAGAAGGCGCCGTGATCGCGAGCGGCAAATTCCTCCCCATTCATATCGGGAGGTGGCGCGGCAATCCGCGACGGAGAGGTCAGAAGCAGCGGCCGTGCTGTTGCCCCTGACCCCTCCGTCAGCGTATGACGCTGACACCTCCCCGCGCTTCGCGCAGGTAGGAAGACAGAGCCTGCGTCGGCGCTACGCCGTCGGCAGCTTGTAGCTGCTCACGGCTCTCAGGATTCCTCCCTGCGCGCAGCGCGGGGAGGTGGCGCGGTAACCCGCGACGGAGGGGTCATGAGTCGCAGCAGTTGTCGGGCCTATGACCCCTCCGCCCTCGTAAGACGAGGGCACCTCCCCGCGCTTCGCGCAGGGAGGAAAGTCGTGAGTCCTCCTTACGCGCAGCGTAATCTGAATGGGGAGGCGCTCAAGACTTGGGCTTGATGGTGCCCACCAGGTCACGCAGCTCCGGCACTGGCGAAACGACGGGCTTGCCGGCGAAATGGGCGTCGAGGTTGCGGCAGACCAACGATGTCATGCGGCGCTGCGCATGCTCCGTGCCGCCGCCGAAGTGCGGTGTCATCACCAGGCCGTCCAGCCCGAGCAGCTCGGTACCGGTGTAAGGCTCCTCGTCATAGACGTCCAATGCGGCTCCTTCGATGATGTTGTTGCGCAGCGCATGAGCGACGGCGGCCTCGTCGACCGCCCAGCCGCGGCTGATGTTCACCACGTGGCCGCGCGGCCCCAGCGCCTTCAGGACGTCGGTACTGATGATGTGGCGGTTGGAGGAGTCGGAGCGCAGGGCGACGATCAGGTAGTCGCACCAGGTCGCGAGCTCCATGACATTGGGGAAGTATGCGAAGTCGACATCGGTGCGCTTGTTGCGGTTGCAGTAGCCGATCTCCAGGTCGAAGCCCTTGGCGCGCTTGGCAATCTCCATGCCGATCGCGCCCAAACCGAGGATGCCGAGCTTGCCGCCGGTCAGTCCGGCGATCGCACCGAAGCGGTTGGGAATGCGCTTGGTCCACTCGCCGCGGCGGATCATCTTGTCGGCGCGCACGATGCGCCGCGTCGAGGCGAGCAGGATGCCGATGGCCAGCTCCGCCACGTCGGGGGCGTTCGCGTCGGCGCCATGCGTGATCATGATGTTGCGCTTGCGGGCGGCGGCGAGATCGACACGCTCGTAGCCCGTGCCATAGCAGCAGAACAGGGAAAGGCGGGGCAGGGCGGCCATCATGGCATCGGAGATGCCGACCGAGCCCGTACTGACGATCGCCTGCACCTTGTCGGCGACGCCGGGAGGAATGTCCGCTGGCGTGGGCTGTGGGTTCTCCATCCGCCCGACGATCTCGCATCGTTCCTCCAACGCGGCGAGTGTCGCCCTGGTGAAGTGGAAGCCGGTCAGGATCACGGGACGGTCGGTCATGGCTTGGCCCCTAACACGCGCCCGTTGCGTGCGTAAATCGGGATCGTCCGGCGCGGCGAAAAACCGACTTGGCAAAGAACCAATCGCTCGGCAAGGTGCCGCCGCATCATTGCGCCTCCAACTCGGATTCGGCCCCCAAGCGCTCCATGAAAATTGCCATTCTCAAAGAACGTCGGCCCCATGAGACCCGCGTGGCCGCGACTCCCGAGACCGTCAAGAAGCTGAGGGCGCTGGGCGCGGAAATCACCATCGAGGCGGGCGCCGGCACCGCCGCCGCCTATACAGACCAGGCCTACAGCGAGGCCGGCGCAAATATCGTGCCGGATGCGGCGGCCGCGGCGTCGGCGGGCGATATCATCTTCAAGGTGCAGCGCCCCATGTCGGCTGGCGAGGGCGTCGATGAGCTCGGCCTGCTGCGCCAGGGCCAGATGCTGATGGCGCCGCTCGGCGCGCTCACCAACAAGGATCTGGTGCAGGCGCTCGCCGGCAAGGGCGTGACCGCGTTCGCGCTCGAGCTGATCCCGCGCATCACCCGGGCCCAGTCGATGGACATTCTGAGCTCGCAGGCCAACCTCGCGGGCTACAAGGCGGTGCTGCTGGCGGCCGACAATTTCGGCCGCATCTTCCCGCAGATGATGACTCCCGGCGGCACGCTCGCCCCGGCGCGCGCCTTCATCATGGGCGTCGGCGTCGCCGGCCTGCAGGCGATCGCCACCGCGCGGCGGCTGGGGGCCATCGTGACCGCGACCGACGTGCGGCCGGCGACCAAGGAGCAGGTCCAGTCGCTCGGCGCCAAGTTCGTCGCCGTCGAGGACGAGGAGTTCAAGGCGGCGGAGACCGCGGGCGGCTACGCCAAGCAGATGAGCCCGGAGTACCAGGCCAAGCAGGCGGCGCTGGTTGCCGATCACATCAGGATGCAGGACATCGTCGTCACCACCGCGCTGATCCCCGGCCGCAAGGCGCCGGTGCTGGTGAGCGAGGACATGGTGAAGACCATGAAGCCGGGCTCGGTGATCGTCGACATGGCGGTCGAGCAGGGCGGCAACTGCCCGCTCTCGGAATACGGCAAGGTGGTCGAGAAGTACGGCGTGAAGATCATCGGCCCGGCCAACCTGCCGGCCGAGGTGCCGACCGACTCCTCGGCGCTGTTCTCGCGCAACCTGCTGAACTTCATCACGCCGATGGTCGACAAGGAAACCAAGAGCCTGAAGATCGATACGAACGACGAGGTGGTGAAAGGCACGCTGGTCACCCAGAACGGCCAGGTGGTCCATCCGTCGCTCCAAGTGTCATCCTGAGCGCAGCGAAGGATCTCATGGCGCTTCGACTGCGGCCTTCCCCCACCCTGGCCCTCCCCCTGCGGGGAAGGGTTCACGACTCCCTCCCCCGCAGGGGGAGGGTTGGGGAGGGGGACCGCCTCGCGACAAGAAACAAGGACACACGGTAGATGGACGACAGACTCGCCGGCGAAGCCGCCAAGCTCGCCACCCAGGCGCAGGACCTCGCGGCCAACCTCAAGGCGGTGGCGCAGCAGATCCTCGACATGTCGGCGCAGAACACGCTGAACGCGCCCGACGCCCACATGCCGTTCGTCTCGCTGCTGACGATCTTCGCGCTGGCATGCTTCGTCGGCTACTACGTGGTGTGGCGGGTGACTCCGGCGCTGCATTCGCCGCTGATGGCCGTCACCAACGCCGTCTCCTCGGTGATCATCGTCGGCGCGCTGCTGGCCGCAGGACTGAGAGGCCTCGGCGCGGCGCAGCTCTTCGGGGCGATCGCGGTGGCGCTGGCCGCGGTCAACATCTTCGGCGGCTTCATCGTCACGCACCGCATGCTGTCGATGTTCAAGAAGAAGACTCCGGCGAAGAAGTAGGCGAACGACCATGACCCAGGAACTGGCCGCCTACGGCTATCTGATCGCCGCCATCTGCTTCATCATGGCGCTGCGCGGGCTCTCCTCGCCCGTCACCTCACGCCGGGGCAATCTCTACGGTGTTGTCGGCATGGTGATCGCCGTCGGCGTCACGGTGGCGACCCCGGGAGTCGTCTCGCCCTGGCTGATCGTCGGCGGCCTGATCATCGGCGGTGCGATCGGCACCGTGGTGGCGCTGCGTATCCAGATGACGGCGCTGCCGCAGCTCGTCGCGGCCTTCCACTCGCTCGTCGGCCTTGCGGCGGTGTTCGTGGCGGCGGCGGCCTTCGTCTCGCCGGAAGCCTTCGGCATCGGCTCGCCCGGCCATATCAAGACCCAGAGCCTGGTCGAGATGGGCCTCGGCACGATCATCGGCGCCATCACCTTCACCGGCTCGATCGTCGCTTTCGCCAAGCTGCAGGGTCTGGTTTCGGGCGCGCCGCTGGTGTTCCGCGGCCAGCATCCGCTGAACGCGCTGATCGGCATCGTGATCCTGCTGCTGCTGGTGTGGTTCGCCATGCGCGGCCACCCGATCACCTTCCTGCTGCTGATCGGCCTGTCGCTGGCGGTCGGCTTCCTGCTGATCCTGCCGATCGGCGGCGCCGACATGCCGGTCGTGGTGTCGATGCTGAACTCCTATTCGGGCTGGGCGGCCGCGGGCATCGGCTTCACCCTCGGCAACACCGCGCTGATCGTCACCGGCGCGCTGGTCGGCAGCTCGGGCGCGATCCTGAGCTACATCATGTGCAAGGGCATGAACCGCTCGATCTTCAACGTGATCCTGGGCGGCTTCGGCACCGACAGCTCCGCGGCCGGCGGCCCCGCGGTCAAGCACGACAAGCCGGTCAAGGCGGGCTCGGCCGAGGACGCGGCCTTCCTGATGAAGAACGCCCAGAGCGTGATCATCGTGCCGGGCTACGGCATGGCGGTGGCGCAGGCCCAGCACGCGTTGCGCGAGATGGCCGACATCCTGAAGAAGAACGGCGTGCAGGTGCGCTACGCCATCCATCCGGTGGCGGGCCGCATGCCGGGCCACATGAACGTGCTGCTGGCCGAGGCCAACGTGCCGTACGACGAGGTGTTCGAGCTCGACGACATCAACCGCGACTTCGCTTCGACCGACGTCGCTTTCGTGATCGGCGCCAACGACGTCACCAACCCGGCGGCCAAGACCGATCCCAAGAGCCCGATCTACGGCATGCCGATCCTCGACGTCGAGAAGGCGCAGACCGTGCTGTTCGTGAAGCGCGGCATGTCCTCGGGCTATGCCGGCGTCGACAACGAGCTGTTCTTCCGCGACAACACCATGATGCTGTTCGCCGACGCCAAGGTGATGTGCGAGAACATCGTCAAGGCGCTGGAAGGAAGCGCGCACTAGGCTCGAGGGACCGCGCCACTCCAGTGGCGCTCATGCTCTGCTGGACCGCGGGCCTCCAGGCCCGCATCATGTGCAAGCGCATTCACGTGCGCGTATGAGCGGGCCTGGAGGCCCGCGGTCCACATGACCATGAGGAAGACCATGAAGACCGTCCAATCGATGCTTGCCGAGGCGCAGGCCGCGGTACCGATGATCAGCCCGCAGGAGGCGAAGGCGCTGGTCGGCAAGGGCGACGTCCTGTTCCTGGACGTGCGCGAGCCGCCTGAGGTGGCGGCGTCGGGCAAGGTGTCGGGCGCCGTTGCCGTGCCGCGCGGGCTGGTCGAGTTCCGGGCCGACCCCGCCTCGCCGATGCACGACAAGGCGTTCGACCGCTCCAAGATGGTCGTCTGCTACTGCGCTTCGGGCGGCCGCTCGGCGCTGGTCGGCAAGACGCTGAAGGACATGGGCTACGACAACGTGCGCAATCTCGGCGGCTTCCAGGGCTGGGTCCAGGCGGGCGGGGCGGTCGAGAAGGGCTGATACGCGTTGCGGCGCGCCGTCCTCTTCGACCTCGGCGGGCCGATCGACATGGAATTCGCGCATGAGATCGCCGTCGAGGGCGCGATCGCCGCGGCGTGCGGCATGGAGGGCATCCGGCTCGACCAGGCGGCGATCGACGAGGCGTCGGAGCGCGCGGTCGAGGCGTTCGCGCCAGACGCCCATGCCCATATGATCGAGACGCTGTGCGGCGACCCGCGCACTGTCGCGCGCGTGCGCCAGCGGGTGCATGCGATGGTCGCCAACCTCGACGTGTTCCAGCTGCGACCCGGGATCGACGACCTGCTGCGGAAGCTGCGCACGCTCGATCTCAAGCTTGGCCTGGTCACCAGCCAGCCCGAGCGCGCGGACATCGCCGGCCTGTTCGATCACTGCGGCCCGACCCCCTTGACGACGCTTGCGGAAGCGCTCGGCGTGGCGCCGGCCGAGTGCATCATGGTCGGCGACCGCATCGACAACGACATTGCGCCAGCCAAGGCGCTGGGCATGGCGACCATCCGTTTCCGCACCGGTCGCCATCGCCGCCAGAA
>JAFEFF010000217.1 GCA_018240745.1 Pseudomonadota bacterium | reverse complement strand
TCAGGATTCTTTTCTTTCGTTACTCCACGACGTTTTCGTAACGCCGACCACCTCACCCTCCCATTGCTTCGCAATGGGCCCCGCCCTCTCCCCCACTGCGTGGCGGAGAGGGAGCATAAGCAAGATGTGTCCTCCCTGTAGCATGTGAATGGGGAGGAGTTCGATCAGCGATCGAGCCAGACATCCTCGAAGCGCCAATTGTTGTAGATGCTGTTGACGTGAAGCGTCACGTTCTTGACGTAAGGCTGCCAGCAGCCGGCGGCGCGGCCGTAGGCGATGATCGGCTTGGCCATTTCCTCCTGCAGCCTGCGATCGATGTCCCAGACCATCTTGAGGCGCTTCTGCTGGTCGAGCTCGCGCGACTGCGCCTCGAACAGCTTGGTCATCTCCGGGTTGCAGTAGCCGTTGTAGTTGCGCAGCGAGCCGCAGCCGTAGGTCTCGAACAGCGCGACGTCGGGATCGTCGACCGCGATGCCGCTGAGATTGAGCGCCACCGCGTAGTCCTTCTTGAACACGCGGTTGTAGTAGACGCTGGTCTCGATCACCTCGAGCTCGCCGTCGACATAGACCTGCTTGAGCTGGTCGATCAGGATCACCGCCGGGTCGCGGAACGTGGCGATGTTGCGCGTGCTGACCTTGACCTTGAGCCGCTTGTCGGGCCCGTAGCCCGCCTCCTTCATCAGCGCGCGCGCCTCCTCGCGCGCCTTGTCGACGTCGCCGTAGCCCGGCACGCCCTTCAGCATCTCCTCCGGCATGCCCCACACGCCATTGGGCGGCGGCAGCATGATGCCGCTCGGCCGCCCTTCGCCTTCGGCCAGGATGTCGATGAAGGCCTTGCGGTCGAGGGTCAATCCCAGCGCGCGGCGGATCCTGGGATCGTCGAACGGCGGCGCCTCCCGGTTGACGATCAGGTTCGAGCTGACGCCGGTCTCGCGCATGGTGCACACCGCCGTCGGCGCATCCTTGCGGATGTTCTTGAGCAGCGGCACGGTGACGTCGGTCGGGAAGGTCATGTCGAACTTGCCGGCAATGAAGCTCAGCATGCGGGTCGAGCGGTCGGGAATGATGGTGAACTCGATGCCGTCGAGGTACGGCAGGCCCTTTTTCCAGTAGTCGGGATTGCGCACCAGCTTGATGCTCTCGTTCATCTTGAATTCGGCCACCTTGAACGGGCCGGTGCCGATCGGCCGGCGGCGCATCTGCTCGACCGGCACGTGGCAGGCATAGATCGGCGTGTAGCCCGAGGCGAGCAGGCCGAGCAGCGCCGGCTGCGGCGCCTTCAGGCGGAAGGTCACCTGGGTGTCGCTGTCGGCCGTCACCTGATCGATGTTGCTCCACCAGGCCGCGTGCGGGTTGCGGCGCAGCCTGGTCTCGCCGTTCAGCAGCAGGTCGAAGGTGCAGGCGACGTCCTTGGCGGTGAAGGGCTTGCCGTCGTGCCACCTCACGCCGTCGCGGGTCGTGAAGACCAGCGTCTTGCCGTCGTCCTTCCATTCCCACCGGGTCGCGAGGTCGGGCACGATCGTCTGCAGGCTGCTCTTGGCGACGTGCTGATCGAACATGAC
Source organism: Pseudomonadota bacterium (assembly GCA_018240745.1). Taxonomy (GTDB): domain Bacteria; phylum Pseudomonadota; class Alphaproteobacteria; order Reyranellales; family Reyranellaceae; genus Reyranella. The sequence continues at coordinate 26,379 of JAFEFF010000217.1, read as the reverse complement.
GAGGTTGTTGTAGACGGACATGAACGGCACGGCGACCGACACCGTCGCCTCCTCGAGGAGCGATGCGCTGGGCGGATTGTCCATGTGCTGGAGCTTGAGCACACCGCCGTGCTTCTGGGCATTGGCCGGAAACGCTGACGCAAGCACCGCCATGGCGGCGAACAACGCAAGACGACGACCTTGAGCCTTCATCGTTTTTCCTCCCCGGACCGTTCTTTTCTCTACGCTCGACGCACCTCCTGATTTCACATCGACTGTGGGACAGCGCTCACAGGTTGTACAGGCCCTTCGCCGCGGCCAGCGCAACCGTCAGCGCCTCGATCGCGCTCAGCGTCGGCACATCGACCCCGGCGCTGCGGGCGAACGCCACCGGCGCGCGCACGATCGATTCGATCTCCATCGGCCGGCCGAGGTCGTAGTCCTGCAGGATCGACGGGCGGTGATTGAAGTAGACGCGCCTGGGTCCGTAGCGCACGTCGGGGCTGTCATCGAGCTTCACGCCGTGCGCCGCAGCGACCGCCAGCGCCTCGGCATGCGCACGGCGGCAGAGCTGGTTGACCAGCGGCGTCTTCTGCACCAGCGACGGCTGGCCGAGGATCAGGCAGACCGCCGAGCCGGTCAGGTTGGCCATCAGCTTGTGCCAGATGTCGTAACGGATGTCGGTCGTATCGGGCGAGCCGATGCCCGCGGCCTCGAGCGCCGCCCGCAGAGCGGCGACCCGCGGGCTCGGCCGGTCGTCGATCTCGCCGACCCAGAGCTGATTGCGGTCGGGAATCTCGTTCACCACGACGCCGGGCTCGACCACATGATTGGGCGAGGTGATGGCGCCGCCCAGGGTGCGGTGCAGGCCGACCGCCCTGGCGAGCGCGCCGCCAGGATCGAGCCGCGACAGATCGGGCGCCGGCGGCCGCGACTTGTCCAGGCCATGGCCGTACCACCAGGGAATGCCGTTCTGCGCGAACACCACCGGCGTGTCGGGCCCGAGCAGCGGCCCGACGCCTTCGGCCAGCGCCGGCAGTCCGGTCGCCTTCAGGGTCGAGATCACCGCATCCTGCGGTCCGAGCTCGGCCGGGTTGTCGCTCGCCCTGACCTTGGCGACGATCTTCCGGTCGCCGGCGATCAACGTCAGGCCCCTGGCGCGGATCGCCTCGAGATGGGCACCGCGCGCCACCACCGAGACCTCGTTGCCCGAATCGGCCAGGCGCGCCGCGAAGTTTCCGCCGATCGCGCCGGCGCCGAACACACAAATCCGCATGATCGCGTCCCCTCTTGCGCTATCGTAGGCCAAAGTCCGGGAGGAAAGACATGGCAGCACGCGAATATCGTGGCCTCGCCTACCGCAACAATACCGATCTCGCGGCCTGGCTCGCCAAGCGGCCCGCGGAGCAGGCGCTGGAACCCGACCTGCCGATCATCGACCCGCACCATCACCTCTGGCACACCGAGGCGCGCGGCCTCTACTTCCTGCCCGAGCTGCTGAAGGATTTCGGCGGCGGCCACAACATCGTCTCGTCGGTCTTCCTCGAATGCCAGGCGATGTTCCGCGCCTCCGGACCGGAGGAGATGAAGCCGGTCGGCGAGATCGAGTTCGTGGTCGGCCAGGCCGCGATCGCCGCTTCGGGCCAGTTCATCAGGACACGCGTCTGCGAAGGCATCATCGGCTGGGTCGACCTGCTGCTCGGCGCGAAGGTGCGCGACGTGCTCGAGGCCGAGATCGCTGCCGGCGGCGGCCGGTTCCGCGGCGTGCGCTACGGGACCTCGTGGGACGAGGGCCTCGCCGGCAAGTTCGTCTCTCGTGCCATGACGGCGCACCGCCTGCTCGATCCCAGGCTGCGCGAGGGCTTCGCGGTGCTGGGCCAGATGGGGCTCACCTTCGACTCCTGGCACTTCCATCCGCAACTGCCCGACCTGATCGACCTTGCGCGCGCCTTTCCCAACCAGACCATCGTCTGCGACCATGTCGGCGGCGCGCTCGGCGTCGGCCAGTACGCCGGCCGGCAGGCCGAGGTGATGACCCAGTGGAAGAAGAGCATCGGCGAGCTCGCCAGGTGCCCGAACGTGAACATGAAGCTCGGCGGTCTCGGCATGACCTCGTTCGGCTTCGGCTTCGAATTCGAGGATGCCCCGCCCTCGTCGGAGAAGCTGGCCGAGACATGGCGGCCCTACATCGAGACCTGCATCGAGGCGTTCGGCGCCAACCGCTGCATGTTCGAGAGCAACTTCCCGCCCGACAAGCAGAGCTGCGGCTACACCGAGCTGTGGAACGCCTTCAAGCGCCTGACCAGGAACGCCTCGGCCGACGAGAAGCGCGCGCTCTACAGCGGCACGGCCGCCCGGGTCTACAAGCTGCAGGCGCCCTGATGTCATCCCGAGGCGAAGCCGAGGGATCTTTCTGGATCAGTAAAGATCCCTCGCTGCGCTCGGGACGACAGGATTACCTGTCACTTCTTCTCCGGCTCGACAGGCTTGGTCTCGACCTGGCGGGTTTCCGCGAGCTTCAGCGAGTCGAGGAAGCGGTTGGCGGCATCCTTGCTCGCCTTGTCGTCGCCGACCGTCACCAGCAGGCGGAACAGCCGGTCCTTGGCGATGTAGGTGCGCATCATCACGCCGGCGCCGCCCTCGCCCTCGATGTCGAGGGCGTAGCCGTCCCAGCCCTGCAAGGTGATCGGCTCGTCGCGCACGTACTTGTACTTGGGCTTGGGGAAAGCCTTCTCGGCGTCGCCGCGGCCCAGCTCCTTGGCCATCTCCTTGCTGTCCCTGCTCGAGAACCAGCCGGGCTCGTAGTCGACATAGTCGAAGTCGAAGATCTGCTGGCCGCGCTTGGACTCCCAGGCGACGCGCGGCGAGGCGTGGCCCTTCTCCTTCTCGCCGGCCGTGCTCTTGGTCGCGGGCGACGGCATCTCCAGCCGGAACCGCAGGTCGGGCGCGACGATGGTCTGCCACTCGTCGGACTGCGCCCTCGCAGCAACCGGTACGGCGACGGGTACGGCGAGGGGCAGCACAAGGGCTGAAGCGAGGAAAAGACGGCGGTTCATGTCAGTAGGCATAGTCACGAAACAGCGGCGCGAAGGAACGGTTCCACTCGCCCTTCCACTTGGCCAGCAATTCGTCGGCCGGCGCCAGGCCGCTCGCCACCGCGCGATCGAGCGGTGCGAGATAGATCGTCTCGTCGTTGCCGTGCCCGTCGAGCCGTTTGCGGGCACGCAGGCCGGCATGGGCGATCTCGACCACCTCCCGTGCGAGGTCGGACAGCGGCCGGCCCTGGAACTTGGTGGCGAGGCCGGTGCGCGGCGTGTGGCTGCGCAGGTAGTCGTGGTCCTCGACCGTCCAGTCCTTGACCACGTCCCAGGCCGCATCGAGCGCGGTCTGGTCGTACAGCAGCCCGACCCAGAAGGCCGGCAGCGCGTTCAGCGCCGGCAGCGGCCCGGAATCGGCGCCACGCATCTCGAGATAGCGCTTCAGCCGCACCTCGGGGAACGCGGTGGTGACGTGGTCGGCCCAGTCGTTGATGGTCGGCAGCTCGCCAGGCCGCGCCGGCAGCTTGCCCCGCATGTAATCCCTGAAGCTCTGGCCGGACGCATCGATGTACTTGCCGTCGCGATAGACGAAGTACATCGGCACATCGAGCATGTAGTCGGCATAGCGCTCGAAGCCGAAGCCCTCCTCGAACACGAACGGCAGCATGCCGCAGCGGTCGGGATCGGTGTCGGTCCAGATGTGCGACCGGTAGCTCTTGAAGCCGGAGTCCCTGCCCTCGACGAACGGCGAGTTGGCGAACAGCGCGGTCGCCAGCGGCTGCAGGGCGAGCGAAACGCGGAACTTCTTCACCATGTCGGCTTCGGATTCGAAGTCGAGGTTGGTCTGCACCGTGCAGGTGCGCAGCATCATGTCGATGCCGAGCTTGCCCTTCCTCGGCATGTACTCGCGCATGATCTTGTAGCGGCCCTTGGGCATCCAGTGGACGTCCTCGCGCTTCCAGTCCGGCGCGAAGCCGAGGCCGATGTAACCCGCGCCGATCTCGCCCGCGACCTCGTTGACCTCGCGGATGTGCTGGTCGTTCTCCTCGGCCGTCTCGTGCAGCGTCTCGAGCGGCGCCCCGGAGAGCTCGTATTGCCCGCCGGGCTCGAGCGTGATGTTCGCCTTGCCGCGCGACAAGGCAATGATGTTGTTGCCTTCGGTCACCGCGTCCCAACCGAAACGGCGCATGCCCTCGAGCATGGCGCGCACGCTGCGCTCGCCGTCATACGGCAAGGGCTTCAGCGTCGCCTTGTCGAAGCCGAACTTCTCGTGCTCGGTGCCCATGCGCCAGTCGGCGCGGGGCTTGTTGCCGGCAGCAAAGTACTCGATCAGCTGCCGCCGATTGTGGATCGGCGCGCCGCCACCCGATGGAGGTGCGGACATGCGTGGCTTCTCCCGGTTCACCTCGCGTCCCCCTTTTTCGGAGAAGGGACGGAGGCGGCGCGGTCGCATGAGCTTTCCTCACGCGAGCCCGCGGCTGGTTCATGATGTTCGAATCCCCTGTCCCATATCGCGAGGGGCCGGCGCAAGACTCTAAACAGCACCCCTCGATGAGCGATAATCGCTGGACAAGCGCGGCGTCGGCTGTCGCCAGTCGCCGACCAACGCCTGCCAGCAGGCCAAGGCTGCGAGCGCCGCGGTATCGGCCCGCAGGATGCGCGGACCGAGGCCGACAGCCGTCACATCCTTCATGCGACGCAGGGCCGTGAGCTCAGCACTGGCGAAGCCGCCTTCGGGGCCGATCACGATCGCCCACGGCGCCGCGCGCGCCGCATCGTCGAGGCCGGCCAGCGCCCCGGCGATCGGCGGGCCGCCGCCGGTCTCGTCGCACATCAGCAATCGGCGGCCGGCCGGCCACTCGCCCAGCAGCCGCATCAGATCGACCGGCGTGCGCACCTCCGGCACCGACAATCGCTCGGTCTGCTCCGCCGCCTCGACCGCATTGGCGCGCAGGCGCCCGACATTCACGCGCTCGACTGCGGTGTGCTGCGTCAGCACCGGCTGCAGCACGGTCACGCCGAGCTCGGTCGCCTTCTCGGCGACGTAGTCGATGCGCGCCCGCTTGATCGGCGCGAAGCAGAGCCACAGGTCGGGCTCGACGACCTGTGGGCGGGTCCGTTCGCTCACTCGGGCGGCCGCCGCCTTCTTGCCGCGCAATGCCAGCTCGGCCGCCCATTCGCCATCGCGGCCGTTGAACAGGAGCAATGGCGAGCCGTCGGGGCGGCGCATCACGTGGCGGAGATAGTGCGCCTGCGCCTCCGTCAGCTCCGCCTCGGTGCCGGCGGACAAGTCGGCTTCCGTGAATAGACGCGTCGCGCTCATGAAACCTTCCGTCGTCCCGAGCGAAGCCGAGGGACCTCTTTTGCCCCAGGAGCCGAAAAATAGATCCCTCCACTTCGCCTCGCTGCGCTCGGCTCCGGTCGGGATGACGAGTATGATGCCGCCATGAGTGCAGGCCCGACAACCGGCGGCTTCACCGACATCGATCGCCAGCACTGGATGCTGCGCTACCTGCCGCCCTGGCTGCGGCCTTACGGGAGGCTGGCACGCTGGGACCGGCCGATCGGCACCTGGCTCCTGATGCTGCCCTGCTGGTGGTCGGTGGCGCTGGGCAGCGGCCCGCATCTCGGCAGCGTGATCGGCTGGGGCAACCTGATCGGCTGGATGGCGCTGTTCGCGGTCGGCGCCTTCGCGGCGCGCGGCGCGGGCTGCACCTGGAACGACATCGTCGACCGCGACATCGATGCCAGGGTCGAGCGCACGCGCGGCCGGCCGCTGCCCTCGGGCGAGGTCAAGCTGAAAGGCGCGCTGGTCTGGATGGTGGTGCAGTCGATCGTCTGCATCGCCGTCCTGTTCAAGCTCAACAAGACTGCCGGCGGCATCGCGCTGCTGTCGATCGCGATCGTCGTGATCTATCCGACCATGAAGCGCTTCATGTCGTGGCCGCAGGTCGTGCTGGGCCTCGCCTTCAACTGGGGCGCGCTGGTGGGCTACGCGGCGGTGACCACTCCCCCCACGCTCAGCTGGGCGACGGTCGCGCTCTACTGGGGCGGCGTTTCCTGGACCCTGGTCTACGATACGATCTACGCCATGCAGGACGAGCGCGACGATTCGATCATCGACGTCCGCTCGACCGCGCGGCGCTTCGGCGACCAGCCGCGGCGCTGGCTCACGCTGTTCGCCGGGCTGGCGATGATCGCCTGGCTGCTCGCGGGCTACCTCGCCGATCTCCATCCGATCTACTACGCCGGCCTGCTGCTGATCGCGCTGCACTTCGGTTGGCAGATCGTCACCCTGAAGCCGGACGACCAGGCCGACTGCCATGCCAAGTTCCTGGCGAACAAGTATGTCGGCTTCCTGCTGACCGCCGCCATCGTCGTCGCGAACCTTACCTGATGGCACGGCTGCCGGCCGACCCCGAGGGTTTCATCCGCGCCAACACCGCCCTCGAGCAGCCGGCGATGGTGCCCGAGTTCCGGCTGTGGCTCGCCACCGAGTATGTGCCGATCTGGCAGGCGACCGAGGCGTGGCTGGAGGAGCAGAACGTCGACCCGCCCTACTGGGCCTTCTGCTGGCCGGGTGGCCAGGCGGTCGCGCGCTACCTGCTCGACCATCCCGGGACCGTGCGCGGCAAGCGGGTGATCGACTTCGCCGCGGGTTCGGGCGTGGCGTCGATGGCCGCGGCTCAGGCCGGCGCCGCCTCCGTCGTCGCCAACGACATCGACCTGCTGTCGCTGGCCGCTGCGCGCCTCAACGCCAGCGTCAACGGCCTGGTTTTCGAGGTCAGCGCCGACGACTGGCTCGCGAACCCGCAGTCGGCGCCCCTCGCCGACGTCGTGATCGCCGGCGACGTCTGCTACGAGCGCGAGATGTCGGCGCGGGCGCTGGCCTGGTTGCGCGGCCACGCCAGGGCCGGCCGGCTGGTCCTGCTCGGCGATCCGGGCCGCAACTACTTCTCGGCACAGGGTTTGCAGGAGCTGGCGCGCTACGAGATTCCGACCTCGCTGCAGCTCGAGAACCGCGGCATGCGCGAGACGGTGGTCTGGCGCGTGATGCCGCATCCCTGACGGCCCCCACGACAGGGTTATGATTCCTCCACTGTTCTTTGACGCGCGGTCGCGGTAAAGCGGGCCATGCCCTCCCCGAAGCCGGCCCAGAAGCCCGCGAAGCCCCCGAAGACCACGTTGCAGCCCGACGACTTCGCGACGCTCTACGACGGCTTCGACGCGCCGGTGTCGCGCTTCGATTGCGGCCGCAAGTGCGCCCCGCTGAACAACGGCGAGCCGGTCTGCTGCTCGACCCAGAACGCCGTGCCGGTGGTGCACAAGGTCGAATTCGACCTGCTCAAGACCCGCACCGACCTGTGGGCGAAGTTCAAGCCCTACGACTACGCGACCAGGCAGATCGTCGCGGAGCTGACGCCCGACTGCACGGCGATCGCCTGCAAGGGCGTGCGGCACTGCGAGCGCGACAACCGCACCATCGCCTGCCGCGGCTTCCCCTTCTACCCGTACCTGACACGGCAGAAGGAGTTCGTCGGCATCGGCACCTACTGGGTATTCGAGGACCGCTGCTGGATGATGTCCAACCTCGAGATCGTCGACCAGGCCTTCATCGACCAGTTCGTCGCCACCTACGAGGCGCTGTTCCTCAAGGATCCCGGCGAGTTCACGACCTACGTCGACTTCTCCGCCGCCGCGCGCCGCGTCTATTCGCGCTGGAAGCGCGAGATCCCGCTGCTCGGCCGCAGCGGCGAGCTGCTGATCGTCACGCCGTCGACCGGCGAGATCCGCAAGGGCAAGAAGAAGGACTATCCGAGGATCGCACCGTTCGACTCGGAGAAGAACTACCGCGCCGCCATCAAGGTAGAGGGCGGCGAGGTGCCCAAGGAAGGCCTGCGCCCGGCTTAGGATGGCGCTCTGGCGCCCGGACTGGCGACAACCCATCTATCCGCGGTCGATCGAAGGAGGTTGCCAATGCGCCGTGCCTGGCTTGCGTTGCTGCTGTTCGTCCTTGCTGTGCCGGCCCCGCTGCTTTCGGCGTCTGCCGAGGAGATCGGCGCGGTCGGCTACCGCTTCAAGTGGCTCGGGCCCAACGACAAGATCGTCGTCGAGGCGTTCGACGACCCCGAGGTGCCGGGCGTCACCTGCTACATGAGCCGTGCACGGACCGGCGGCATCAAGGGGGCGATCGGGCTGGCCGAGGATCCGGGCGAGGCCTCGATCGCCTGCCGCCAGGTCGGGCCGATCGACACCAGCAAGCTCGGCAAGCTCAGGAGCCCGCACGAGGTGTTCAGCGAGCGCGCCTCGCTGATCTTCAAGACCACCCAGGTGACGCGTTTCTGGGACGCCAAGCGCAAGGCGCTGGTCTATCTCGTCTACACCGACCGCATCATCGAAGGCAGCCCGCGCAATTCGATCAGCGTCGTGCCGGTCGGTGAGCGGTAAAGCCGTCGTCCCGAGCGTAGCCGAGGGACCTTCTCTCCACGATCAGCCGCCGGACCTGCGGAGAGAAGGTCCCTCCACTCCGCTTCGCTTCGGTCGGGACGACGGGGCGTAGAGGAACGTGCCGAGCAATACCCAGCGGGCTGCATTCGCGCTGCCGACCAGCGGCGTTGTGTAGTGCCAGAACGGCAGGCGATAGGCGGTCACCGTCGCCGGGCCCGCGACCGAGACGATCTCGCTGAAATGGCCGGCACGGCTGTAGACCAGCCACTGGTGCGCGACGCCGGGCGTGCAGAGGCTGAGATGCAAATCGATGTAGCCCTGCCGCGCGTCAGCGTTCTCCGGGTGGTGATCGTTGTGCGGGCCGGCATAGTCGCCCGGGCCGTAGCGCAGCACCTGCAGGCCCCAGCCCGACCGAAGCTTCCGTCCCGCGAGCGCCTCGGCGAAGGCGCGGAACGACGGCGACCGCATCATCCGCGCCAGGCCGATGCGTTCGGCCGCCTTCACGCCGGGCTCGCGGCGGCTGTCGAAGAAGATCGTCCGGGCGCGCGATGTCTTGGGCAGCAGCTCGCCGTAGTCGCGGCGCATCTCCCAGATCGTCTCCGGCGGGATCGGCTTGGCGAGCGGCTCGAGCGTCGGCGTCAGCGCCTTCTCCAGCTCGCGGCGCAGACGCGCCGCCTTCGGGCGATCGAGCAGATCGTCGGCGGCGAGGAAACGGCGCCTGGGATCGGCGAGAGCGCCACACAGCGGATGCGTGCCGGCCAGCACACGCTTGCCGGCCCGGCTGAGGAGATCCTCGAACTCGCGCGGGATCACAGGTTGCGCTCGGCCTCGGCCAGCCAGGCGCGTTCGTCGGCGTCGAGCCTGCCGCGCTGGCGGCCGTAGGTGCGCACGGCCTCGGCGAAGGCCTCGCGGGCGCCCGCCGCGTCGCCCAGCTTCTTCAGCATCAGCCCGTAGCGCACCTGCGCCTCCGGACCGATCGTGTAACCGATCAGCGCGCGGTACTCGTCGGCGGCTTCCTGCGTGCGGCCGAGACCTTCGAGCGCGCGGGCGTGGATCAGCCGGGCTTCGCGCGATTCGTGCTTGGGCTCGGCGCGATACAGGCGATCGATGGCGTCGAGGGCGCCCTGATGGTCGCCACGACCCGCCAGCGCCTTGGCGAGACCGATCAGCAGCGCGGGATCGTCGGCCAACGGCCCGACCAGTGCGGCCCAGTAGAGCGCCTCGGCCTCCGCCCACTGGCCGCGCTTCATGCGCTCCTCGGCGAGCTGGCGGCGATTCTCGGCGGTGTCGACGATCTCGAGGTTGGCCCTGCTTTCGCGCAGGCGCCGGTTGGGATCGAGCGCCGCGCCGAGGCCGCTCGCCGCCCGCCGCGCGGCATGGCTGTGGCGCAGCTCGGGCAGCACCTCGAACAGCAGGTAGAGCAGCGAGCCCAGCCCCGGCAGAAAGATCAGGATGAACAGCCAGTAGTTGATCCGGCCGGTCCTGATGGCGTGGATGATGCAGCCCGCATAGAGGACGAGGCCCAGGATGCCGTACAGGGAGAAGTCGAATCCCATCGCGGCGTTGCCTCCCACATACCGGCCGTCTAAGCAACACCATGCCCTACGCCTCGCTCCGTGACTTCATGGCCCGCCTCGAACAGGCGGGCCGCTTGGTGCGCGTCAAGGCGCCGGTCTCGCCGGTGCTGGAGATGACCGAGATCCAGACGCGCCTGCTCGCCGGGCAGGGACCGGCCGTGCTGTTCGAGAACGTCACCGGTTACGACATGCCGATGCTGGTCAACCTGTTCGGCACGGTCGAGCGGGTCGCCTGGGGCATGGACCGCGAGCCGCACGAGTTGCGCGCGGTCGGCGAGACGCTCGCCTTCCTGCGCCAGCCCGAGCCGCCGGGCGGCTGGCGCGAGGCGCTCGACATGCTGCCGATGCTGCGCACGGTGATGGCGATGAAACCCAGGACCGTGGGCACGGCGCCGTGCCAGGAGATCGTGCTGCAGGGCTCCGACATCGATCTCGGCCGGCTGCCGATCCAGACCTGCTGGCCCGGAGAGCCCGCGCCACTGATCACCTGGCCGCTGATCGTCACGCAGGGCCCCAACCCGGCCGACGACAAGCAGGACAGCTTCAACCTCGGAATCTACCGCCTGCAGGTGACGGGCAAGAGCAGCACGCTGATGCGCTGGCTGAAGCATCGCGGCGGCGCGCAGCATCACGCGCGCTGGAAGGGCGCGGGCAAGCGCGAGCCGTTGCCGGCCGCGGCGGTGATCGGCGCCGATCCCGGCACCATCCTCGCCGCGGTGACGCCGGTGCCGGACACGCTGTCGGAGTACCAGTTCGCGGGGCTGCTGCGCGGCAGGAAGGTCGAGCTGGTCGACTGCAAGACGGTACCGCTCAAGGTGCCGGCCGAGGCGGAGATCGTGCTCGAGGGCCATGTCAGCCTCGACGACACCGGCGACGAGGGCCCGTACGGCGACCACACCGGCTACTACAACAGCGTCGAGAAGTTCCCGGTGTTCACGCTCTCCGCCATCACCATGCGGCGCAACCCGATCTATCTCTCGACCTTCACCGGCCGGCCGCCCGACGAGCCCTCCGTGCTCGGCGAGGCGCTGAACGAGGTGTTCATTCCCCTCTTCCAGCAGCAGTTCCCGGAGATCGTCGACTTCTGGCTGCCGCCCGAAGGCTGCAGCTATCGCATCGCCGTGGTGTCGATCAGGAAGGCCTACGCCGGCCACGCCAAGCGGGTGATGATGGGCGTGTGGAGCTATCTGCGGCAGTTCATGTACACCAAGTGGGTGATCGTGGTGGACGAGGGCATCGACGCGCGCAACTGGAAGGACGTGATGTGGGCGATCTCGACCCGCATGGACCCGGCGCGCGACATCACCGTGATCGAGAACACGCCGATCGACTATCTCGACTTCGCCTCTCCGGTGAGCGGTCTCGGCTCCAAGATCGGCCTCGACGCGACCGACAAGTGGCCGGGCGAGACCAACCGCGAATGGGGCTGCCAGATCCGCATGGACCAGGCCGTGATCGACAAGGTCGACACGATGTGGAGCACGCTCGGCCTGCCGGGCAGCGGGAAGAAGATCTGAATCATCCGTCGTCCCGACCGAAGCGCCGAAGGCGCGTAGCGGAGGGACCTTTTTTCAACGATCAGCCACAAATCGTGGAAAGAAGGTCCCTCCACTGCGCCTCGCTTCGCTCGGCTTCGGTCGGGACGACGGGCGGAGCTTGCGTGATCTGGCTGTTCATCCTCGAAAGCGTGAGACGCGCCGCATCCTCCTTCGTCCGAACAATGTCGGGACGTTTTCCCATCGACTAACCCGCCATCGCCGGCAGCACGTGTTTCGCCACGAGCTCGCGGCCCGCAGCCGCGTCCTCGGCGGAGGCGCCGCGGGTGCCGCCGCTGATGGCGACCTTGTCGAGGCCGAGCGCCTTCAGCTCGTTGAGCCGCGCGATGCAGCGGTCGGGCGGGCCGACGACGGCGAAGCGGTCGACGAAGTCGTCGGCGAGCGCGCCGGCCTGGCGCGAATCGGCGCGGGTGTGCTGCTTCATGTCGTAGTTGCCGAGCAGCGTCTCGAGCTGCGCGCGGTCCTTGTCCGACACCGGGCCGTTGGCCTTGCCGTGCATCACCGAGAAGCGCGCGAAGGTCGTGAGGCCGCCGCGCACCAGGCCGCGCGCCTTCCCGAGGTCGCTGTGGCAGCCCATGTTGATATAGGCGCCGAAGGCGATCGCGTCGGGATCGAGACCGGCTTCGCGGCGCGTCGTCCTCGCGAGGTCGATGCCCCACTGCAGGCGCTCGACATCGGCGCCCAGGGTGAACATCACCCGCTCGGCATGCAGGGCGGACATGGCGATCACCTTCGGGCCGCTCGCGGCGACCTCCATCGGCACCTTGGCTTGCCCGCTCCTGATGCCGTCCGCGATCCAGGCGATGCGGCTGGCGGGCGGCGCGTCATACAGGTGCAGCTCCGATAGTGGCGGCGCCGCATCGAACGGAATGTCGATCTCCCCGAACGGCACGCTGTCGCCGCGCAGATAGGCCTGGAGCTGCCTGAGGTAGCGCTCGAACTGCTTGAGCCGCGCCGGCGCGCGGCCGAGATGGGCGAGCGCGCTGTCGCCGCGGCCGATTCCGAGCACCGCCCGGCCATTCGAGACTCGGTTGACCGACGTTATCGCGGTTGCCGTCGCCGCGGCGTGGCGCGTCACCGAGTTGGTGACGCCGGTGCCGAGGCCGAGCCTTTTCGTGGCCACCGCGGCGAGCGCCAGCGCAACGTAGGGATCGCCCGACAGGTTCTGCGAATCGACCACCAGCAGGCCGTTCCAGCCCGCCGCTTCGACCTCCTGCGCCATGCGTTGCGCCCCGCGCGCAGACGCGACCTGCGTGGTCCAAAGTTGCATGCAGAATCCTCCCGTCCCATATCGTCGGCGTGCCATCCCCCAAAAACAAGCTCCTCGAGGGGCCGATCCTGCGGTCGCTGCTGGCGCTCGCCGTCCCGATCGTCGCGGCGAACGCGCTGCAGTCGGCCTACCAGCTGATCGACGCCTTCTGGGTCGGCCGCCTCGGCGGCGCGGCGGTCGCCGCTGTGTCGGTGAGCTTCCCGGCGATGTTCCTGACCTTCGCGATCGGCGGCGGGCTTTCGATGGCGGGCTCGACCCTGATCGCGCAGTATGTCGGCGCGCGAAACCAACGCATGGTCGGACACGTCGCGGGCCAGACGCTGTTGATGGTGGGGCTCGTCTCCATCGTGCTGGGGGCGATCGGATTCTTCGGCGCGCCGGGCCTGCTGCGGTTGATGGGCGTGGCGCCCGACGTCTATCCCGGCGCACTGGGCTTCATGCGCGTGTCGTTCGCCGGGACGATCTTCACCTTCACCTATTTCGTCTTCCAGTCGATCATGCGCGGCATCGGCCGGCCGAACCTGCCGGTCTATATTGCGCTCGGCACGGTGTTCCTGAACTTCGTGCTCGATCCGCTGTTCATCTTCGGCTGGGGACCGGTGCCGGGCTACGGCGTGATGGGCGCCGCGATGACGACCTTCATCTCCCAGGCGATCGCCGCCGGCATCGGCCTCGCGGTGCTGCGGCTCGGCCTGCACGGCATCCACGTCCGGCGTGGCGACTTCATTCCCGACCTGAGCTACGTGCAGCGCGCCTTCTTCCTCGGCGTTCCCGCCTCGATCGAGATGTCGGCGCGCGCCGGCGCGCTGATGGTGATGAGCTTCCTGATCGCCAGCTTCGGCACGCTGGCGCTCGCGGCCTACGGCGTCAGCTCCAACGTGCTGCAGGTCGTCATGATCCCGGCGATGGGCCTGTCGATGGCGATCTCGACGCTGGTCGGCCAGAACATCGGGGCGCGCAACATCGAGCGCGCGGCGGCGATCGGCCGGCTGGGCGCGCTGATCGGCTTTCTTGGCCTCGCGGCGTTCGGCCTGCTGGTCTTCCTGTTCCCGCGCACCATCGTCGCCTTCTTCGTGCCGAACGACGCAGCGGTGATCGAGGCAGGCGCCGAATTCCTGCGCATCGGCGCGCCGGCCTGGGGCTTCCTCGGCCTGCAGTTCGCGCTGACCGGCGTGCTGCGCGCCTCCGGCAACATGGTGGTGACCATGGTGCTGACCCTGGTGTCGCAATGGGTGCTGCAGTTCCCGCTCGCCTACCTGCTGTCCAAGCACACGGCCCTCGAGATGCGCGGCATCTGGTGGGCCTTCCCCATCACCAACCTCACGATCGCGCTGATCACGCTCGGCGTCTACGCCAAGGGCGACTGGAAGAAGAAGCGCCTGCTCGACGACGAGGAGATGCTGACCACCAGGGTCAGCGACGACATGCTGAGCGGCGAGCAGCGTCGCTAGACACTTACGCGGATGCCGCTGATCCGTTCGAACGCGTGGACCAGCCGCATCACCGTGTGCGGCGCGTTCCAGGGATTGCCGGCCTGCGGCCGCCGCTCGCCGGCGAAGGTCAGCGCGGACAGGATCCGGATCGCCTCGTAGTAGGCGAGGTTGCGCGTCTCGAGAGGCGCCGCTGCGCGATAGACGCTCGTGTAACGACGCACCATCAGGCGGCGCACCACAGTCGCCGCGCCGCGCGCGGCAACCGGCATGCCGGGATCGACATGGAGCGCGATCGTGCGCAGGCCGGCGATGTCGTAGGCCGGCTCGGCGATCACGGCATTGGCCCAGTCGATCACACCGGCGACCCGGCCGCCGTCCATCATGATGTTGAGCGGATGGAAATCGCCATGGCAGATCACCTCGCCTTGCGCCGGCGCCGGAAGATTGCCGACCAGCCAGCCGGCGCCCGGCAGCAAGCCCTTCAATCCTTCGCGCGCGATACGCTGGTGCAGGCGCTGCACGTCGGCTTTCACGCTCATCGTCTCCGGATCGACGCCAAACACCCGCGCTCTTTCCGCCAGGACCTCGCCGCCCAGTCTATGAAGACGCGCCTGCAGCTCGGCCAGCCGCCGCGGCAGCGCCAGGATCGCGCGCAATTTCCCTCTGGCCACGTCCGACCACATCGTCTCGCCGGGCAGACGCTCCATGACGAGGAACGGCAAGCCGAGCGGCGCGAGCTCGGTGTCGTAGAGCAGCACGCGCGGCGCGGGAAAGCCCGCCTGCACCAGCGCCTCGTGGACCGCCACTTCACGCAGCACGCGCGGGCCAGCGTCGCTGCGCGTCATGACGCGCAGGATCAGCGGCCTCCCCCATTCGGCTGCCGCACCGCTCAGGCGAAAGGCGAGGATGGTCGTGTCGAAGCCGCCGCTCAGCGGCGCCGGCGCCTCGGCATAGTCGACACCCGCGCTCAGCCGCCTGCGCAGATGGCCGAGCAGGCGGTCGGCGAGCGTCGTTTCCATTCGACTCGATGCGCGCTCAGTAGCGCATGGTGATCTTGTTGTTGGCTGTCGAGATCGCCTTGAAGCCCAGCCGCTCGTAGAGCCGGCGCGCCGGATTGTTGGTCATCACCTCGAGGGTGAGGTCCTTGCGCTTGCGCTCGGCGCGCTCCTTCATCCAGGTGAGGAAGCTGGTGCCGAGGCCGCGGTTGCGCACCGCCGGCGCCAGGAAGAGCTGCTGCAGGTGCACGAGGTGGCGGGTTTCCTCGACCTGCAGCCAGCCTGCGTCGTCCTCGTGCTGTCGCAGGATCGACGTGCCGGCGTCGGCCACCGCGTCGGCGATCAGCTTGTGCTGCGCCGCCTCGTTCCACGGGCCGAGGGCCTCGGTCAAAGGCTTCATGGCGTCGCGATAGATCGGCCAGCAGAAGTCGAAGTCGGATCGGGTGGCGGAGCGGAGTTCGAAGGCGAGCGGCATGGGCGGCATCCGGCCACAGCCTGCGGCGCGACGCAACGCGGGGGACCGGCCTGGGGCGCTCGCCGGCGCCCCAAGGGTATTGCCCACAGGCGCTTTAATGTAAACTTCCTTAACATGAGTTGGAAACGGCGCGCCCGCGAAGGCGCGTACCATCACGGCAATCTCAAGGAAGCGCTGATCCAGGCCGCGCGCGAGCTGATCGCGGAGAAGGGCCCGGCCGGGTTCACCTTTGCCGACGCGGCGCGCTCGGCCGGCGTGTCGCCCGCGGCGCCCTATCGCCATTTCCGCGATCGCGAGGCGCTGCTGGCCGACGTGGCGCGCGAAGGCTTCGGCCGCTTCGAGGCGATGCTCTCGACCGGCTGGAACAACGGCAAGCCCGATCCGATCACCGCCTTCCACAATGTCGGCCGCGCCTATCTCGCTTTTGCCCGCGCCGAGCCCGCCTACTACGCGGCGATGTTCGAATCGGGCCTGCCGCCCGACCTCAACGCCGAGCTGCGCACCGCCGGCGACAAGGCATTCGGCGTGCTGCGCACCGCGGCCGACACGCTGGTCGGGCTGCTGCCCGCCGGCAAGCGACCGCCAGCGCTGATGATGAGCCTGCATGTCTGGTCGATGGCGCACGGCATCGCCTCGCTGTTCGGCCGCGGCGACAGCGGCCGCCGCTCTCTGCCGATGTCGGCCGAGGAGCTGCTCGAATCGGAGATCCTTATCTACCTGCAGGGACTGGGTTTTCCCCAAAAGTCGTGAAAATGCGCCGGCCGCCCTTGACTCAGGGGATCGCCAGCCCCAATGTAAATGTCGTTAACATTAACATCGTTAACGCCTGCCCACAGGAGGCACCATGCACGCGGTGATGGACAGATTGGACGACCTGCCGAGACCGGCTTTGATCGCGCTGGCGGTGATCGGCTTCATCGTGTTCTGGCCAGTGGGCCTCGCTCTGCTGGTCTACATGATATGGAGTGGACGCATGTTCTGCGGAAGACACGGCCGCTATGGCCGCTGGTACACGCCTGACGAGCGTGATGCCGCGCGCGAGGAATGGCGCGCCCGGCGCGAGGAATGGAAGGCCTGGAAGCGCCGCTACCGCTGGGGCCGTCCGGCCTCCTCGGGCAACGTCGCCTTCGACGAGTATCGCGAGGAGACGCTGCGCAAGCTCGACGAGGAGCAGCGCGAGTTTCGCGAGTATCTCGACAAGCTGCGGTCTGCCAAGGACCGCGCGGAGTTCGACCAGTTCATGAACGAGCGCCGCAACCGCCCGCCGGCCACCGAACCGCCGGCCGCTTGAACGATCTCCGCCCTCTCTTGCGAACCCGCCCGCGATGACGCCATCGCGGGCGGTATCGTTTTGGGGTCAGTGGTCCGGCTTCATCGACAGGCGGTGCTCGACCGTGTGATCGCGCGGCCTGCGCCAACCGGGCCGAGACGACCGAGGCACCGCGGCTCCGGGGATTGCGAGCCGCAAGACGCAAGGGTCGACTAAGCCCTTTTCGTCGCGCCCGATTTCACCATCGCGTCGATCTCGGCCCGGCTGTAGCCGGCCTCCTGCAGGACCTCGACGCTGTGCTCGCCGAGCCGGGGTTGCAGCCGCTTGATCTCCGGCGGGGTCTTGCTGAAGCGCGGGGCGATGCCCGGCATGCGCAGCTTGCCCTCGCTCGGATGGTCGACCTCCTGCCAGTAGCCGGTGGCGTTGAGCTGCGGGTCGACGAACAGATCGTCGAGGGTGTTCACCGGCCCGTGTGGCACGTTCGAGTTCTTGAGCAACTCGACCCATTCGGCATTGGTGCGCTCGGCGCAGAGGCCGGCGAGAGTCGCGTAGTACTGCTCGACGTTCTTCAGGCGGTTGGCCATGCCCTGGAAGCGCGGATCCGCCGCGAGGTCCGGGCGGCCGACCAGGCCGCAGAACTCCTTCCAGTGGCCGTCGGTGTAGGGCAGCAGCGCGAAGTAGCCGTCCTTCGACGGGTAGGGCCGCCGCTCCTTGTTCAGGACGCGCTTGTAGCCCGGCGTGTCGAGCGCCGGCCTGAAGGTCTCGCCATAGAGGTGCTCGACCATGACGAACGAGACCAGCGTCTCGAACATCGGCACCTCGACCGCCTGGCCCTTGCCGGTGCGCTCGCGTGCGAACAGTGCCGCCAGCAGCGCCGACACCACGCCGTTGGAACTGGTCTTGTCGGCGACGATGGTCGGCAGGAAGCGCGGCTGTCCGGCGACGACGGTCTGCAGCGAGGCGAGGCCCGAGGCCGCCTGGATGATGTCGTCATACGCCGCCTTCGGCCCGAGCGGGCCGGCGGCGCGATAGCCGTACGTCGCCAGATAGACCAGTCGCGGATTGATCTTCTCGAACTTCTCGTACTCGACGCCGAGGCGCCTGGCCGGGTCGGGCCGGTAGTTGTGCATGAAGACGTCGGCGGTCTCCGCCAGCTTGAACAGCGCCTTGCGGCCGGCCTCCTGCTTGAGGTCGAGCACGATCGACCGCTTGGAGCGGTTGCAGCCGAGATAGAACGCCGCCATGCCGGGATTGCGCGCCGGTCCGAGCACGCGCGTGGTGTCGCCTTCGGGCGGCTCGATCTTGATCACGTCGGCGCCGAGATCGCCCAGCTGTTGCGCGGCCCATGGGCCGAGCACGACCGTCGTGCAGTCGAGAATCCTCACACCGGCAAGCGGCCCCGCCATCAAATTTCCTCCACGCGCTTTGTCGCATCTTAGCCGTCACAAGGCCGGGCGCGAAACATGGCGGCAGCCGGCTGCGAAATTCCCTGCCGGAACGCGGTCTGGTCAGTTGGGCGGGCCGTCCGTCCGGTCGACCTGACTAAGGTAAAACATGGCGGCAAGCGGCCGTGAAATTCCCCGCAGATGTCGCATTCGAGACCGACCTATCGGGGCATCAGAACGTTAATCATTGGCTTGAAAGGAGGCTTGCCATGCGCAGCATCTCGAAGAGTCGACTGGGCCGGGTGTCGGCCGCCGTGGCGATTGCCGCGGCGGGCGTCCTCGCGACGACCGCGGCCGACGCGCGCCCGTGGCACCATTACCATCACGGCTACTACGGTAACCCGGCCTGGGCGCTTGGCGCCTTCGCTGGTGCCGTGACGGGTGCCGCGATCGCCTCGAGCTACTACCATCCGTATCGGTATTACTATCCGCCGCCGGCCTACTACTACCCGCCGCCACCGGCGTACGGTTACTACAGTCCGTACTACGGTCCGGAGCCGACTTACGGACTGGTCATCCGATAGACCTCGGCGATCATCCGACCTCGAAGACGCGCCATATCCGTGGCGCGTCTTTTTTGTGACCGGCAGGCCCTCGTCGGCGAATAAGGCGAAACCGGCCTGCAAGATTCTCGACAATGCCGCAATTCGGCGGAGATGAACCGAGGGGTGCCTCCGTACTCATGATGTCAGCGGAGGTACATGCCCATGCGTCTCACTCGTCTGTTCGGTGCCGCCCTCGGCGCCAGCTTCGTCTTCCTCACCGCGTCGAGCGGCGCGATGGCTTACGATCGCTGGGATCGCGATCACGATCACTGGCGCCACGGGCACGAGCGCTACGAGCACTGGCGCCACGACCGCCCGGTCTTCGTCCACGAGCGCCCGGTCTTCGTGCGGGAGCGCCCGGTGGTGGTCGAGCGCGAGCGCCCGATCTTCGTGGCCCCGCAGCCGATGTACATGGCGCCCATGCAGCAGGGCCCGTCCGGCCTCAACCTGAACTTCAACATCCCCCTGAACTAGGTCGTTTGCGGGACAGGGCGGCGCGAGCCGCCCTTTCTGCTTCGGGTTGACGGCGGCCCGTAAATCGCTAATCTCCCGCGCCGTAATGCTGCGACTGCCGACGCTTCGACTTATTCGCTGACCCGCCTCCCGAACCCCTGATAATGGGGGCGCCGGGAACGCCGCGGGTCGCTCTGTCGTCCGTCTCATTGTCCAGAAAAGTCGCAGGCCTCCAATGTCCGTTCAAAAACCCATGATGCCCACCGCGGGCGAGAAGTACGTTCCGTTCAAGCCGATCGAGATCAAGGATCGGCAGTGGCCCAACAAGGTCATCACCAAGCCGCCGATCTGGTGCGCCGTCGACCTCCGCGACGGCAACCAGGCTCTGATCGAGCCGATGGACTCCGATCGCAAGACCCGGATGTTCAAGCTGCTTTGCGACATGGGCTTCAAGGAGATCGAGGTCGGCTTCCCCGCCGCGTCCGAGACCGACTTCGACTTCGTGCGCGAGCTGATCGAGAAGAAGATGATCCCGGACGACGTCACCATCCAGGTGCTGACGCAGTCCCGGCCCGAGCTGATCGAGCGCACCTTCGAGGCCTGCCGCGGCGCCCGGCGGGCGATCGTCCATCTCTACAATTCGACCTCGACCCTGCAGCGCCGGGTGGTGTTCAACACCGATTTCGCCGGCATCATCGAGATCGCGGTGTCGGGCGCCAGGCTGGTCAAGCAGTTGGCCGACGCCGATCCCGGCACCGAATGGGTCTACGAGTACTCGCCGGAGAGCTTCACCGGCACCGAGCTCGAGTTCGCCCGCGATATCTGCGCGGCGGTCTGTGACGTCTACAAGCCGACGCCGCAGAAGAAGATCATCATCAACCTGCCGGCGACGGTCGAGATGGCCTCGGCCAACATCTACGCCGACCAGATCGAATGGTGCCATCGCAACTTCAAGTACCGCGATTCGATGATCCTCTCGCTCCACCCGCACAACGACCGCGGTACCGGCGTGGCGGCGGCGGAGCTGGGCTACATGGCGGGCGCCGATCGCATCGAAGGCTGCCTGTTCGGCAACGGCGAGCGAACCGGCAACGTCGATCTCGTGACCCTGGGCCTCAACATGTACACCCAGGGCATCGATCCGGAGATCGACTACTCGAACATCAACGAGATTCGCCAGACCGTCGAATACTGCAACCAGCTGCCGGTCCATCCGCGCCATCCCTACGGCGGCGACCTCGTGTTCACTGCCTTCTCGGGCAGCCACCAGGACGCGATCAACAAGGGCTTCAAGGCGCTGAAGACCCAGAACAGCAAGGTTTGGGAAGTCCCCTACCTGCCGATCGACCCGGCCGATCTCGGCCGTTCCTATGAAGCGATCATCCGCATCAACAGCCAGTCCGGCAAAGGCGGCATCGCCTACATCCTGAAGAACGACTACGGCATCGACCTGCCGCGCCTTCTCCAGGTCGAGTTCTCCAGGGTGATCCAGCAGATCGCCGACGAGACCGGCAAGGAGATCCAGCCGGCGCTGATCTGGGACACCTTCCGCAAGGAGTACCTCGAGAACACGACGCCGTTCGCCTTCGAGGGCCACACGACCCTGCCGCAGCGAGACCATCCCGAG
The DNA here is from genome assembly GCA_018240745.1 of Pseudomonadota bacterium. Classification (GTDB taxonomy): domain Bacteria; phylum Pseudomonadota; class Alphaproteobacteria; order Reyranellales; family Reyranellaceae; genus Reyranella. Next base: position 5,268 of record JAFEFF010000217.1, on the reverse strand, counting down.
CTGCGCCTGATCGACGCCGAGATCACGGTCAATGGCAAGCCGCGCAAGATCAGCGGCCACGGCAACGGCCCGATCGCGGCCTATGTCGAGGCGCTCGCCAAGGAGTGCGGCGTCAAGATCCGGGTGCGCGACTATCACCAGCACGCGACCGGCGCCGGCGAGGATGCCCAGGCGGTGAGTTACATCGAGGCCGAAACGGCCGGAGGCAAGGTTCTCTGGGGTGTCGGCATCGATTCCAACATCGTCACCGCCTCGCTCAAGGCGGTGACCTGCGCCGCCAACCGGGCGACCGCGATCAGTCGCGTCGCGACATAGTCGATACAGTTCGACACAAAGACTCATCGGCAAACTGCCAGGCAGGACGCGCGCAAAATCCGCGCGCTTCTCTCGAGGGGGAAGGAAGCCGATGTCCCCGTCTTGTCGTGATGTGTTCGCTCGCGCGCCTGATTGCCGGCACGGTGATCGGTGCCTCGATCGCCTTCGCCCGCGGCTGATCGAAAGCGACGATCGCAGCGGCCAGTCGGCCCGCGCTCGACGGCAGCGCCCGCGAGCGCGTACAAAGCGGCATGGCCACCCCCCCGAAAAAGCCCCGCACCCCGCCCGACGTCGACGCCAACCTGCTCGCCGACCTGATCAAATGGGCGAAGGCCGCCGGAGCCGATTCAGCCGAAGCCTTCTACGTCCATGGCGAGTCGCTTTCGGTGGCGCAGCGGCTCGGCACCCGCGAGAAGCTGGAAGGCAGCGAGGGCCGCGATCTGCGGCTGCACGTCTTCATCGGCCAGCGCAACGCCTCGGTCTCCTCGACCGACTTCGCGCCGCGGGCGCTGCGCACGCTGGTCGAGCGTGCCGTCGACATGGCGCGCGCCGTGCCGGAGGATCCTTATGCCGGCATTGCGCCGGCCGAGCTGCTGGCCACCAGCTGGGCCGACCTCGACCTCGACGACAAACGCCGGCCGCCCTCGGCCAGGACCCTGCTGGCGCTCGCCGCCGAGACCGAGGATGCTGCGCGCGCGGTGAAGGGCGTCACCAACTCCGAAGGTGCAGAGGCGAGCTGGGGCCGCACCACCCAGATGCTGGTCACCAGCAACGGCTTCGCCGGTGGCTATCGCCGCAGCGGCTACACGCTCTCGTGCGCCGTGCTGGCGGGCGAAGGCACCGGCATGGAGCGCGACTATGAATGGTCGTCGGCGATCCATTTCGACGACCTGATGGCGGCCTCCAGGGTCGGCCGCAATGCCGGGCAGTTCGCCGTCGCCCGGCTCAATCCCAGGAAGGTCTCCAATGGACGCGTACCGGTGATCTACGACCGCCGCGCGTCGAGCGGTTTGCTCGGCCATCTTGCCGGTGCGATCAACGGCCGCGCCGTGGCGCGTGGCACGTCGTTCCTCAAGGACAGGATGGGCCAGCAGATCTTCGCCGGGGGCATCCGCATCGTCGACAACCCGCACCGCAAGCGCGGGCTCGGCAGCCGGCCGTTCGACAACGAAGGCCTGCCGACGAGGCGCCGCGCCGTGATCGACGACGGTGTGCTGACCACCTGGTTTCTCGATCTCGCTTCGGCGCGACAGCTCAAGCTTGCACCGGGCGGCAACGGCTCGCCGTCCAATCTCTACCTCGAGAAAGGCAGGCTTTCGCCGGAAGCGCTGATGGCCGACATCGAGAGCGGCCTCTACGTCACCGACCTGATCGGCCAGGGCGTCAACGGCGTCACCGGCGACTACAGCCGCGGCGCGTCGGGCTTCTGGATCGAGAACGGCAAGAAGGCATGGCCGGTCAGCGGCCTGACAATTGCAGGCAACCTGAAGGACATGTACCTGAACCTCACGCCAGCGAACGACCTGCAGTTCAAGAGCTCGATCAACGCGCCGACGGTGCGAATCGAAGGGATGACCGTCGCAGGCTCGTGATAAAGTCGGCGACATGATCGTCCCCCCAAGAATCCTGCTGCTTGCCGCGACGACGGCACTCGCGAGCCCGGCGGTGGCGCAGAACGGTTTCCAGGATTGCCTGCAGAACATCCGGACGGAGGCGCTGGGCCAGGGCGTGCCGGCATCGACGATCGACACGGCGTTCCGCGGCCTGACGCCCGATCCCAAGGTAATCGATCTCGATTCGCGCCAACCCGAATTCACGCTGACCTACGGCAAGTACATCGCCAATGCCATCACGCCGGACCGCATTGCCAGGGGCCAGCAGAAGCTCGCGCAGTACCGCGCCCTGCTCGACTCGCTGCAGCGCGAGTACGGCGTGCCGGGCCAGTATCTCGTCGCCTTCTGGGGCGTCGAGACCAACTACGGGACCTACATGGGAGATTTCTCGGCGCTGCGCTCGGTGGCGACGCTCGCCTGCATGACCCGGCGCACGGAATTCTTCAGCAACGAGACCGTGCAGGCGCTGCGCATCCTCGCCGCCAACCACATGACGACGCAGCAGATGAAGGGCTCGTGGGCCGGTGCGATGGGCAACATGCAGTTCATGCCCTCGACCTTCACCAAGTACGCCGTCGACCGCGACGGCAACGGCCGCATCGACATCTGGAACAGCATGCCGGACGCCTTCGCCTCGGCGGCGAATTTCTTGCGCGGCATCGGATTCCGTCCCGGCCTGCCGGCAGCCGAAGAGGTGTTCCTGCCGCAGAACTTCCCGCTCGACCAGGCGGACACGACGGTCGAGAAGCCGGTGCGCGCCTGGGCGGCGATGGGCGTGAAGCGCGCCGCTGGCGGGCCATTGCCCGCGACCGACGAGCCGTCGGCGATCATCCTGCCGGCTGGCTGGCGCGGGCCTGCCTTCATCCTCTATCCCAATTTCAAGGCGGTGATGAACTGGAACCGCTCGACGCTCTATGCGCTGTCGGTCGTGATTCTGGCGCAGCAGATCGCCGGCGGTCCGGCGATCGCGCAGGCCGCGCCGGCCGACGACGAACCGCTGTCGCATGCCACCGTGGTCGATATCCAGACCCGCTTGGCGCGGCTCGGCTTCTACACCGACGAGGCCGACGGCCTGCTCGGTCCCAAGACCCGCTCGGCGGTGCGCCTGTTCCAGAAGCAGGCCGGTCTGCCGGCCGACGGCCATCCCACGCCGGAGATGGTGGCGCGGCTGCAGCGGGCGGTCCGCTGAGCCGCGCCTGACTTCGTCATCAGTGGACCGGAACCACGTCGAACGCGGTGCGCTGCGAGAAGACGCAGACCACGCGGTCGCCCGGCTTCAGCGAGGCGAGCGTCGCCTGGCCTTCCTTCGACTTGATCCACGGCGTGCGATAGACCATGCCGCCGTCCGGATCCACGATGTCCATCTTCTTGGCGGCCATGTCGGTGCGCACCACCATGCCCTTGACCTGCCACAGCTTGACCTTGCGGCCGGTGTTCAGGATGCCGGGGGCCTTCGCCGGATCGGTCAGCATCGCCGCCGCCTGCTTCTCCACGTCGGGCGTCGCCTTGGCGACCAGGACGTCGATGATGCGGTAGTAGCGCATGTCGATGGTCATGCCGGTCTTGAGCTTCGGAAAGACGTCGCCGCCAGCGGTGCGATCGCCGGTGTTCGGCAGCACCTGGTAGCCCAGCGTGTCGCGCTCGGGACTGTCGACGATGATCATGCGGGTCGTGGGATCGATACCGATGATGTCGCCGCGAATGGCGATCTCGTCGTCCTTGGTGAGATCAGCGGCGTAGGACGAGGTTGCGAGGATCGACAGGCTGACGACGCCGGCGGCGGCGATCATCGACCTCCACGAAGACGTGAACATTGACCTTCCCCTTCAGGGTGAGCTCGGTTTGGGGCACGAGGGCGCCGGAGCTCGGCGACGCCTGTCGGTGCCGCACAGCGGTGCAGCGGACGCGCCATCATCCGCGCCGCCTTCGTCCTGTCTTTGACTTTGCTCAAGGCGCGCTCGAAACCGCCCTGCTTCGCGTAACCGGCGCACCAAACGGAGCGCCCCGACGACCGGATGCAGCGTCACGCAGGCTGGAGCAGACGCACTGCCGCGGACGCCAGGCCGATCGACACTGGAAGCGTCAGCGCGTCGTCACCGTCGATCTGCACCGGTTGGCGCCGCAGCTCGCCGGCATCACTCAGCACCGAGACCTTGACCCGCTGCCCGGGGATCACGCGATAACCGACGGTGCTGGGCAAGCGACCCCGCAGCAGCGCGAGCCCGAACCGCAAGGTCTGCGAGCGGCCCCAGCGCTCGAACAGGCAGACCTGCAGCACCGGCTCGTGCAGCGCTGCATTCGGGGCGACAATGTATGGTCCTGCATAATGGCGGCTGCGCGTTACGATCACCGACGCGGCCTCGTAGCTTGCGCCGTCGACCTCCACCGCGTAGCGCACCGGCCGGTAGCGTTGCGCCTCGATCAATGAGCGCCAGACGTAGGCGACCCTGCCCAACCGGCGTTTGAGCGTCGTGCTCACCCCAGCCACTACTTTGGCGTCGAAGCCGGCGCCGGCCATCAGCGAGAAGCAGCGCGGATCGCCGGCGGGGTCGGAGGCGCAGCTCGCCTGCCCCGGATGCAGCAGCACCGGGCGGCCGGACATGATGGTTCTGGCGACCGCCGACGCAGTTGCCGCGAGGCCGAGCTCGCGCGCCAGCACGTTTGCTGTCCCGAGCGGCACGATTGCCAGCGGGGGAGACGCCTCGCCGCGAGTCGTGAGCCCGTTCACGACCTCGTTGATCGTGCCGTCGCCGCCCGCGACCGCGATCACCGCATAGCGGTCGACCTCGGGATTCTCCGCGAGCCGCCGGGCATCGCCCGCCGCCGCTGTATCGACCATCTCGACACTCCAGCCTTCGGCCGCGAGCTCGCGAAGGACTGCGGCGACCAGCCCCTGGCGGCGCCGGCCGGCGACCGGGTTACGGATGAGCAAAACGGTTTTCGGCTGTCTCGATGTCATCGGAGCGTCATATGCGATTCACTCACGCGCAGCGGCCGGCATACACAATCCGTCGAGGTTCGTGCAATCGCGCACGACAGATCTGGTGTCACGCGCGGATGCCAACTGACTTGTTGCTCGATTTCCTCAAAAAGAACGAGTCCGAATATCTCTACCTGGCGGGCGATATCGTCGATGGGTGGCACCTGAAGCGGCACCTGAGGGCTATCAGAGGCCGCGCAGCGGTCGTCATCCGCGAGGCTTGAAGCGCATGGCCACCGGACCCAGATTCCAAAGCAGGAGGCGACCATGGCAGCCCTCAACCACATCATCATCCCGGCCAAGGACAAGGACGCCTCGGCCGCTTTCCTGGCCGGCATCCTCGGCACCGAGCCGAGGCCG
>JAFEFF010000216.1 GCA_018240745.1 Pseudomonadota bacterium | reverse complement strand
GAAGCCGGACTCGTCGCTCAGCAGGAAGAGGATCATGTTGGCGACCTCTTCCGCCTGGCCGAGGCGGCCGAGCGGATGGAGCTCCTCGAGCCACTGCCGGCCGCTCATGTTGTCGACCGTGGCCGAAAGGCGGGGGGCGATCATCGGCGTGTCGATGTAGCCCGGATGCACCGAGTTGCAGCGGATGCCGTACTTCATCTGCGCGCAATGCAGCGCCACGTTCTTGGTGAGCGCGCGGACGGCACCCTTGCTGGCGCAATAGGCCATCGCCTGGGGGGAACCGCGCAGGCCGAGCACCGAGGAGATGTTGACGATCGAGCCGGCGCCGCCCCGTTCCTTGATCGTCCTGGCCATCGCCGGGATCGCATGCTTGCAGCCCAGGAAGGTGCCCATCGAGTTGATGTCGTTGACCCGCCGATACTCCTCCAGCGTGCAGTCCTCGATCGAGTTGCGCACGCCGACGCCCGCCGCGTTCAGCAGGCCGTGCAGGCCGCCGAAGCTCTCGACCGTCGCCGCCACCGCCTTGGTCCAGGCCGGCTCGTCGGTGACGTCGAGCGGCACGAACAGCGCCGCCTCTCCCAGCTCCTCGGCGAGCGCGCGACCCCTGGTCTCGTCGCGGTCGGCCAGCACGGCCTTGCCGCCTTCGCGCACCACCAGCCGCGCGGTCGCGGCGCCGATGCCCGAGGCGCCGCCGCTCAGCAGCACCACCTTCTTCTCAACGCGTGCCAAAGAGGTTCCTCCTCGATAGCCCGCTGGTCAGGCCGCCGTCGGCCACGAACTCCGCGCCGGTGACGAAGCGCGACCGGTCCGAGGCGAGCCACAGGATCAGCTCGCCGAGATCTTCCGGCTCGGCCATGTCGCCGATCGGATGATGCGCGCCCAGCATCGCCCGGCCCTGCTCGTGGCCCATCGCCTGCCACAGCGGATCGAAGATCGGCGTGTCGACTCCTCCGGGATGTACCGAATTGCAGCGGATGCCGTACTTCTGCTCGGCGCAGTGCAGCGCCACGCTCTTGCTCAGGAGCCGTACCGCGCCCTTGGCCGCGCAGTAGGCGGTCGGACCGGCCGAGCCGATCAGCGCCGCCACCGACGAGACGTTGACGATCGAGCCCCTGGACGCGGGCTTCTGCGGCCCGGTCTTCTTCATGCCCTCGATCGCGTATTTGCAGCCGAGGAAGACGCCCTCCGAATCGACCGCCTCGACCCGCCGCCACTGCTCGACCGTGGTGCTTTCGATGGTTCCCCAGCCGCCGGTGATGCCGGCATTGTTGACCAGGATGTCGAGCCGGCCGTCGCGCTGCATCACGTCGGCCAGCAGTGCCTTCCAGGACACTTCCGAAGCCACGTCGTGCTTCACGAAGCGGCCAGGCGCCTCCCTGGCGGCCGGCTGGATGTCGGCCGAGACGACGCTCGCGCCGGCCTGGGCGAGCAGGGCCACGGTGGCGGCGCCGATGCCCGAGGCGCCGCCGGTGACGATCGCCACCTGTCCGGAAAGTTCACTCATCGCGGCGCCACCATAGCGATGGCGCCGCACAAAGCCAGTCCCCTAGAAGCCCAACGGCTGGGTGACGCGCGTCCAGCGCCCGCCCTTGACCTCGGCCAGGAACGAGGAGTTGGCGCCCTGCCGGATCTTCGGCCCGAACGTGACCGGCGGGCCGTTGAAGATGTCATGATAGTCCTTGATGGCCTCCAGACCCTTCACGAAGCTGTCGGTCGTCAGGTCCTTGCCGGCGTTCTTCAGGCCCTGGACGGTGAGGTCGGCGGCGACGTAGCCGTAGACCGCTCCGATGTTGGGATCGACGTTGTACTTCTTCTTGTAGTCCGCGACGAACTTCTTGACCGTCGGCACCGACGAGTCGGCGTAGGGCATCTCGGTGAGCCCCATGGCGTAGAAGCCCTCCATGCCCTGCGCCGCGCCCACGAACGAGTCGTAGGACGAGGCCGCGCCGAGGAAGATCACGTCGTTCCAGCCGGCCTTGCGCGCCGTCGTGTAGGGCACGATCGTATCGCGCACGATGGTGCCCATCGCGACCAGCTCGCACTTTGCCTCGCGCAGCTTGGTGATCGGCGCGGTGAAGTCCTGGTCGGTCGGCTTGTGCGCCGTGGTCTCGACGATCTTGATGCCGAGCTTGTCGGTCTGCTCCTTCGCCCCCTCCAGGATCTCCTTGCCGAAGTCGGTGTCCTGGTACATCACGCAGACCCTCTTCACGCCCTTGTTCTTGACGAAGTACTGGATGCCGGCGCGGATCTGATCGACGTAGGACGCGGCGCCGTAGAACTTCAGCCGCTCGAACGGCTCGTACATCGAGCGCGCGGCCGACAGCGGGAACAGGTTGGGCACGCCGGCCGCAAACTGGTCCTTGAAGCAGGCGTTGTTCATCGGGGTGCCGAGCGGCGCCACGAAGGCGAACACCTTGTCGCGGTTGATCAGCTTGTTGCAGGCCTGCACCGCCTTCGGCACCTGGTAGCCCTGGTCCTCGACGATCAGCTTGATCTTGCGGCCGTTGATCCCGCCGCCGGCGTCGGCCTCCTCGAATCGCATCTTGACGCCATTCGACGAAGACACGCCATACGTCGCGGCGGGGCCCGAAAGGTCGGTATGCATGCCGAACGTCACTTCGGTCGGGGTGACGCCGCGCTGCTGCGCGAAGGCCCCCGGGGCCGCGGCGAGAATCGCCACGGCCATCGCCATCCCTATCGTCCTGGTCATTCTGCTTCCTCCTCTAGCTTGCGTCGGCATACATGCCGTCGATCATCGTCTTGTATTTTTCACTGACGAACTTGCGCTTGAGCTTCATGGTCGGGGTGACCTCGTCGTCCTCGGCCGTGAGCTGCTGCTCGATCAGCCGGAATTTCTTGATCGTCTCGACCCGCGCGAAGCCTGCGTTGACCCGCTCGATCTCCGTCCAGATCAGGTCCTGCACCTCGCGCGCGCGGCAGAGCGAGGTGAAGTCGGTGAAGGGCACGTTGTTGTCCTGGGCGTGCTTGGACACGTTGTCGTAGTCGATCATCACCAGGCAGGACAGGAACTTGCGCTTGTCGCCGATCACGACGGCGTCGGAGATGTAGGGCGAGAACTTGAGCTGGTTCTCGATCTCCGACGGCGTGATGTTCTTGCCGCCCGCGGTGATGATGATGTCCTTCATGCGGTCGGTGATGCGGACATAGCCCTCGTTGTCCTTGAGGCCGACGTCGCCGGTGTGCAGCCAGCCGTCGCGCAGGGTCTCGGCCGTCTTCTCCGGCTGGTTCAGGTAGCCCATGAAGACATGCGGGCCCTTCAGCAGGATCTCGCCTTCGGGCGAGATCACGAGCTCGGTGTTGGGCGCGGTGATGCCGACCGTGCCGAGCTTGATGCGGTCGGGCATGCCGGTGGCCAGGCCGCAATTCTCGGTCTGGCCGTAGACCTCGCGCATGTCGACGCCCAGCGCGCGATACCACTTGATCAGGTCGGGCGCGATCGGGGCCGCGCCGGTGCCGGCGAAGCGGATGCGATGCATGCCGATGGCGCGCTTGATGTTGTCCAGCACCATCCAGTCGGCGATGCGATAGACGAGCTTCAACAGCGGCGAGGGCTTGCGGCCGTCGAGCTCGGCCTCGGCGACCTTGAGGCCGATGCCGATCGCCCAACGGTACGCGAGGCGGCCGATCCAGGTGGCCTCCTTCATGCGGATGGCGATGCCGGAATAGAAGCGCTCCCAGATGCGCGGCACCGCGAAGAAGGTGGTCGGCGCCACCTCGCGCACGTTCTCCGGCACGGTCTCGACGCTCTCGGCGAAGTTGGCGATCGCGCCGGAGCGCAGCGGCAGGAAGGTCGTGAAGGTCCGTTCGGCGATGTGGCAGAGCGGCAGGAAGGCAAGCTGCTCGTCGTCGCTGCCGAGCGGGATGAAGGCGTCGGCGTTGCGCAGCTGGAAGATCACGTTGCGGTGGCTGATCATCGCGCCCTTGGGCGGCCCGGTCGTGCCCGAGGTGTAGACCAGCAGCGCCAGGTCCTCCGGCCCCGAGGCGGCGATCCGCTTCTCCCATTCGCCGGGACTCGTCTTGTCGTGCTCGCGGCCGATTGCCATCAGCTCGTCGAGCGGCATCACCATCGGATCCTCGAAGTCGGCCAGGCCCTCCATGTCGAACACGAAGACCCTGGCGACCGACGGGCAGCGGTCGCGCACGTCGAGCCATTTGTCGAGCTGCTCCTCGTTCTCGACGAACAGGAAGCGCGACCGGCTGTCGTTGACGATGTAGTCGACCTGCTTGGCCGAATCGGTCGGGTAGATGCCGTTGGTGACGCCGCCGGCGCATGCCGTGCCCATGTCGGCGTAGAGCCATTCCGGCACCGTCTCGGCGAGGATCGAGACGACGTCGCCGCGCTTCAGGCCGAGCTTCACCAGGCCCATGCCGACGGCGCGCGCCCGTTCGCCGTAGTCGCGCCAACTGGTGGCGCGCCAGATGCCGAGATACTTCTCGCGGAAGGCGGTGCGCTGGTCGCGCGCCTTCACCTGATGCCAGAACAGCTTGGGAATCGTGTCACAACCCTCGACCTCGATACGCCCGTCAAAGCCATCCATGCGCGAGTCTCCCTAACGGTCGCCCCGTTACCGCTGAATCTTCACCGCCACGTCTTGCGCTTCTTCCAGCGCCGCTTGCCGCGCGCGCCTTGCTCCTTGATACCCAGGTAGAACTCCTTGATGTCTTCCTTCTCGAGCAGGCGCTGGCAGGTGTCGGCCATGACGATGCGGCCGACCTCCAGCACGTAGCCGTAGTCCGCGGTCTGCAGCGCCATGTTGGCGTTCTGCTCGACCAGCAGGATGGTGACGCCGCGCTCGCGGTTGATGCGCACGACGATCTCGAAGATGTCCCTCACCAGCTTCGGCGACAGGCCGAGCGACGGCTCGTCGAGCAGCATCACCTTGGGCCGCGCCATCAGGGCCCGGCTGATCGCCAGCATCTGCTGCTCGCCGCCCGACAGCGAGCCCGCGCGCTGGTCGGCGCGCTCCTTCAGCACCGGGAAGTAGCCGAACACCGCCTCGAGGTCCTGCGCCACGCCGTCGGGGTCGCGCCGCGTGTAGGCGCCCATCGCGAGGTTCTCGCGCACCGACAGGAAGGGGAAGACCTCGCGCCCCTCGGGCACGTGGCTGATGCCGAGCCGCATCACCTTGTCGGGGTCCTGGCGCTGGATCTCGCGGCCCTCGAACACGACATTGCCCTTCTGCGGGTCCATCACGCCGGACACCGTCTTGAGCACCGTGGTCTTGCCGGCGCCGTTGGCGCCCAGGATCGTCACGATGCTGCTCTTGGGCACGTCGAACGAGACTCCGCGGATCGCCATGATCGGCCCGTAGTAGGTCTCGATGTTGCTGACCTTGAGGATCGGTTCAGCCATGCAAAGCTCTTCCCAATGTCTCGACCTCCCCCGTCTTCGGGGGAGGTGTCAGCGTCTTACGCTGGCGGAGGGGGTCATGGACGGCGGGGCCGAAGACCCCCTCCGTCGCCGCATGACGGCGACACCTCCCCCGAAGACGGGGGAGGGCGAACAGGGTCTGACTTGGTGCTGTCATGTCACCCTCCCAGATAGGCGCGGATGACTTCGGGGTGCGCCTGCACCTCGGCCGGCGTGCCGGTGGCGATCGGCCGGCCGTAGTTCAGCGCCATCACCCGGTCGGAGACCGCCGACACCAGGCTCATGTCGTGCTCGACCATCAGCACGGTGATGCCGAGCAGGTTCTTGATGTCCTGGATCCAGAACGCCATGTCCTCGGTCTCCTCGACATTGAGGCCGGACGAGGGCTCGTCGAGCAGCAACAGCCTGGGATCGGTGCAGAGGGCGCGGGCCAACTCGGTGACCTTGCGCACGCCGTAGGGCAGGTTGACGATCAGGCTGTCGCGATATTGCTGCAGGTCGAGGAAGTCGATCACCTTCTCGACCGCCTCGCGATGCTCCGTCTCCATGCGCCGCACCGACGGCAGGAACAGCAGCTCCGACCAGAAGGACGAGCGCTTGTGCGCGTGGCGCGCCAGCAGGAGATTCTGCAGCAGGCTCGCGTGCTCGAACAACTCGATGTTCTGGAAGGTGCGGGCGATGCCGAGCGATGCGATCAGGTGCGGCGGCACGTTGGTGATGTCGCGGCCGGCGAAGGTCAGCCTGCCGCCGCTCGGCTCGTAGATGCGGCTCACCAGGTTGAAGATCGTGGTCTTGCCGGCGCCGTTGGGGCCGATGATGGTGAAGACCTCGCCCGGCGCGACATCGAAGGTCACGCCGTCGACCGCCTTGATGCCGCCGAAGTTGATCGACAGGTTCTCGGCCTGGAAGAGGCTCATCGCAGCCGCTCCGACCGCATGTAGCTCTTCTGCCGCTTGAAGGTCGACGCCTTGTACATCGGGAAGGTCGAGAAGAAGAGCTTGATCTTGAGCCAGCGGCCGTACATCCCGAGCGGCTCGAGCAGGATCACCAGCACCAGGATCAGACCGAAGATGCCGGCCTCGACGCCGGGCTTCCTGAGGAACTCGCCGATCGCGTTGCCGAGCAGCCCCAACGCCGTGACGCCGCTGTCCTGTGCCCACTGGTTCATGGTGTCGGGGATCGAATCGCGCAGGATGGCGATCGCCGGGGGCAGCAGCGCCACGAAGATCGCGCCGAAGATCGCGCCGTGCAGCGAACCCAGGCCGCCCACGATCACCAGCAGCAGGAACTGGATCGACAGCAGGATGGTGAAGATGTCGGGCGCGAGATAGCCGATCTTGTGCGCGAACAGGGCGCCCGCCAGGCCCATCAGCCCGGCCGAATAGGCGAAGGCCATCGACTTGTAGATCGCGAGGTTGACGCCCATCGACTGGGCGGCGATCTCGCTGTCGCGGATGGCGATCCAGGCGCGGCCGGTCGGCGCGCGCAGGAGGTTCCGCGTCAGCCAGAGCACGATCACCATGAAGAACAGGCAGAGGAAGTAGAAGGACCGGCCGTCGGCGACGGCGACGCCGAAGATCACCGGCGAGTCGACCTTCATGCCGGCAAAGCCGTGGGTGACCGATTCCCAGCGGCTGAACACCTCCTGGATGATGACCGAGAAGGCGAGCGTGGCGATGGCGAGGTAGATGCCGGTCATGCGCAGCGCCGGCAGGCCGACGATCAGGCCGCAGGCGGTGGTGATCACCACCGCCATGACCACCGCCACGATCCATGGAGCGCCATGCATGATGAAGTAGGCGTGGGCGTAGGCGCCGATGCCGAGGAAGGCGGCATGCCCCAGCGACACCAGGCCGGTGTAGCCGACCAGCACCATCAGCGAGACGCCGCAGATGCCGTAGATGAAGACCCAGGAGATCTCGCCGACCGAGTAGTCGTCGAGCACGAGCGGCAGGGCGACCACGGCGACCGCGAGCAGCCCGTACCAGAAGCCGTCGACCTTGTCGCGGAACAGCCGGATGTCCTGGTTGTAGGAGGTCTTGAACTGGAAACGCATGACCGGCCTACACCTTCTTGCGCGCGAGCGTGCCGAACAGGCCCTGCGGCCGCACGATCAGCATCAGCAGCAGCACGATGTAGGGCGCGGTATCCTTGAAGCCCTCGGGCAGAGTGGCGCCGGCATAGAGTTCGATCAGGCCGATGACGATGCCGCCGATCACCGCCCCCGGGATCGAGCCGAAGCCGCCCAGCACCGCCGCGGCGAAGGCCTTGAGCGCCACGGCGAGGCCCATGTTGATGTCGATCAGGGTGACCGGCGCCAGCAGGATGCCGGCGGCCGCGGCGACGCCGGCCGAGATCGCCCAGACCAGCGAGAAGATCAGCTTGACCGGGATGCCCATGTAGTAGGCGGCGAGCTGGTTCTGCGACGTCGCCTGCATGGCGATGCCGATGCGGGTATGGTTGAAGAAGGCGTAGAGCCCGCCGCACAGGATCAGCGTGCCGGCGACGATCGACAGGTACTGGTGGCTCAAGGTGACGCCGCCGACCGTCCAGACGCCGCCGAACGGGGTCGGAAGGGTGTAGATCTCCGAGCCCCACGTGACGCTCGCGAACGTGCGGAACATCGCGCCCAGACCGATGGTCAGCATGACGACGGCGAACTGCGGCTGGCCGATCACCCGCCGCAGCACGAGTGCATCGAGGAGCGCGCCGAACGCAGCGATCGCCACCACGGCGATCAGGAACCCGGCCCAGTAGGGGAGCCCCCACCAGGCGACCGACATGTAGCAGACGAAGGCGCCCAGCATGAGCAGGTCGCCCTGGGCGAAATTCACGAGTTCGGTCGCCTTGTAGATCAGGACGAATCCGAGCGCGACAAGGCCGTAAATGCAGCCCACCGCCAACCCGTTGAGGGTCAGTTGTAGAAAAATGACCAGTTTCCAGCCCCTGCAATCTGCGGTCTGTTGCCGCCTATTGCCTGCCAATATGATTGGCTGTTCAGCAGTGTCAACGAGCGATACGCTGTTTCAATGTCCGGAAACGAATCGTTGCACTTGCCTTTGCCGGAAGGTGTGGCCGCGAGCCCGTTCTACACGGCGGAGCACGAGGCCTTCCGGGCCACGGTCCGCCGCTTCGTCGACCGCGAGATCATGCCGAATGTCGATGCCTGGGACGAGGCCGAGGAGTTCCCGCGGGAGCTCTACAGGAAGGCGTCGGCCGCCGGCCTGCTGCAACTCGGCTTCCCCGAGGAATACGGCGGCGTCCCGACCGATCCGTTCTTCGGCATCATCAAGTCGGAGGAGCTGGCGCGGCACGGCAGCGGCGGCATCAATGCCAGCCTCAACAGCCACACCATCGGCAGCCCGCCGATCGCGGCGCTCGGTCCGGAGTGGATGAAGCGCAAGGTGCTGCCCGAGGTCTTGGCGGGCGACAAGATCAGCGCGCTCGCCATCACCGAGCCGAGCGGCGGCTCGGACGTCGCCAACCTCAGGACGACGGCGCGACGCGAGGGCGACCACTACGTGGTCAACGGCTCGAAGATGTTCATCACCTCGGGCGTACGGGCGGACTACTTCACCGTCGCGGTGCGGACCGGCGGGCCCGGCGCAGGCGGCGTGTCGCTGCTGTTGATCGAGCGCGACCGTGAGGGCTTCGCACGGACGAAGCTCAAGAAGATGGGCTGGTGGGCGTCCGATACCGCACAGCTCTTCTTCGACAACGTCAGGGTGCCGGTCGAGAACCTGATCGGGGTCGAGAACAAGGGCTTCATCGGCATCATGCTGAACTTCAACCAGGAGCGGCTCGGCATGTCGGCCGGCGCCTACGGCTACGCCAAGGTCTGCCTCGACGAGGCGATCGCGTACGCCCGCGAGCGCCACACGTTCGGCAAGCCCCTGATCGCCAACCAGGTGGTGCGTCACCGGCTGGTCGACATGGCGATGCGCATCAATGCCGTGAAGTCGACGCTCGAGCTGCTGGCCTGGCGGGTCGGGCAGGGCGAGAAGCCGGTGGCCGAGATCTGCATGCTCAAGAACCTCGCGACCTCGACCATGGAGTTCTGCGCCAACGAGGCGATGCAGATCTTCGGCGGCGCCGGCTACCTGCGCGGCGCCAAGGTCGAGCGCATCTATCGCGAGACCAAGGTCATGTCGATCGGCGGCGGCTCGGTCGAGATCATGAAGGACCTCGCGGCGCGGCAAATGGGCCTCTAATTCCTCTCCCCGCGAGGGGGAGGGCTATTCGTCGTCCCGAGCGAAGCCGAGGGACCTCTTTTCGCTACGCCAGCCAAAATCGTGAATTTCGCCGCTTAGGTCGCGCCAATCGGGATTGGCGAGATTTATGAGCGCGACCTTCTTTCCGCGATTCCAGTTCTTCAGCTGTTTCTCTCGCGCGATGGCGTCCGGCGCAGTCTCGTGAGGTTCGACATAGATCAGTCGATCGATGCAATACTTGGCAGTGTGGTTGACCTCGCCGTTGCGGTGCTCTGCGAGGCGTCGTGGCAGGTTGGTCGTTACACCGATGTACAGGGCCCGGCCTGTATGGCTCGCCAGAATGTAGACGACGGGCTTTCGCATTCGGCACCGCGAAAAAAGGTCCCTCGGCTTCGCTTCGCTCCGCTCGGGACGACGGGGAATGGCATATGCGATAGCCCTACCATAGGTCCCTCGGCTTCGCTCGGGACGACGGGAATAGCATATGCGATAGCCCTACCGTTAGGGGAGGGGCATCGACGGCCGGGCGCACCCTCGCTCCCAACCTCTCCCCCTAACGGGAGAGAGGAGGAAGACTATATGATGCGGGATGGCCACACTCCCGCTGACCACCCCCGAAGAACGCGTCGCGCTGTTCCAGCAGCTCTTCTCGGACACCATCCCGCACAACAAGGCACTCGGCATCAAGGTGCTGGCGGTCGCGCGCGGGCTCGCCTCGATGCGCCTCGACTGGCGCAAGGAGCTGGTCGGCAATCCCGAGACGGGCGTATTGGCCGGCGGGCCGATCACGGCGATGCTCGACAGCTGCTGCGGCCTGGCGGTCGCGACGCTGCTCACGGATCCGAAGCCCTTCGCCACGCTCGACCTGCGCATCGACTACGCCAAGCCGGCGGACCCGAGGAAGCCGGTGGTTGCCGAGGCCGAGTGCTACCGCATCACCCGGTCGGTTGCCTTCACCCGAGCGTTCGCGCATCAGGGCGATCCCAAGGATCCTGTTGCCGCTGCGGCCGGCACCTTCATGCTCGGCACCAAGGGCGAGGTGACACGCTCGCAAATGGTCAGCCGGGAGCTCGGCAAATGAGCAGCAGCGGCCTCATCAAGCGTCTCAACGAGGCGCGCACGAAGCGGGATGTCAGCCGGCTCGCCGAAGCGATCCCCTACGCCAAGTGGATGCACATCGCACCGGAGACCACGACCGGCGAGCTGCTGACACGGATGCGCTACCACAGCACGCTGATCGGCAACACGCACCTGCCGGCGATCCACGGCGGCACGCTGGGCGCGATGCTCGAGATGGCAGCGATCTTCCATCTCCTGTGGGAGACCGATGCGCAGACCGTGCCGAAGATCGTCAACATCACCGTCGACTACCTGCGCTCGGCCGGCCCGCGCGACGTGATCGCCGCCGCCAAGGTCACCAAGCAGGGCCGGCGGATGGTGAACGTGTTCGCCGAAGCCTGGCAGGACGACCGGTCCAAACCCGTGGCCTCCGCCTCGGCGCATTTCCTCGTGCAGTCGGACGATACGCTGCCGTCACTCTGACGTGCGCGGATTGAGGCGGGCCGGCAGCCGGAAGGCCAGCAGCACCACGGCGAGGCCGCCGAGCGCCGCCACGATGTGGACGATGCGCAGCGACGTGGCCATCGACTCGGCGTGCCCAATCGTCGCGAAGTAGGCGAGGCCGGCGTTGAGCAGGGCGCCGAACAGGGCCGCGCCGGTCGACTGTCCGACGATCCGCATGAACATGTTCGAGGCCGTCGCCGCCCCGCGCTCGCGCAGCGCGGCGGCGGCCTGCACCGAGACGAGGTAGGTCGTGTTGCACGAGCCCATGCCGATCCCGACCAGGAACGAGCCGACGGTCGCCCAGGCGAGGCTGCTGGTCGGCGTCATCAGGGCGAGGACGGTGCAGCCCAGCGCCAGCATCGCGCCGCCCAGGATGGCGGTGGTGCGGTAGCTCGCCAGCAGCATCAGGCGCCCGGCGACCACGCTCGCAAAGGCCCAGCTGATCGACATCGCGCCCAGCGCCACGCCGGTCGCCGAGACGCCGAGCCCCATCACGCCCTGGATGAAGGGCGGCAGGAAGCCGGTGACGCTCATCATCACCGCACCGATCGCAAAGCTGCCGAAGTTGCCGAGCGCGATCACCCGGTTGGTCCAGAAGCGCATCGGCAGCATCGGCGCCGGCGCATGCCGCTCGTGACGCACCAGAATCCACAGCATGGCGACGCCGAACACGACGGCGGCCACGACGAGCCAGGCCGGGAGCTGCGCCGCCTGGATCATCGCCAGCATTAGCGCGCCGGCGCCGACCGTCAGCAGCAGCGAGGCGAGGTAGTCGATCGGCGGCGGCTTGTGGTGCGGCTGCTCGCGCAGGAAGGCGCCGAGCATCGCCATCGCCACGGCGCCGATCGGCAGGTTGACCCAGAAGATGACCGACCAGCTCGCATGCTCGACCAGGAAGGCGCCGAGCGTCGGACCGATCACCGCCGAAACGCCGAACACGCTCGACAGGAAGCCCTGTACCTTGGCGCGCTCGGTCGGCGTGTAGATGTCGCCGACAATGGCATAGGCGACCGGCTGCACCGCGCCCGCGCCCATGCCCTGGATGGCGCGGAAGGCGATCAGCCAGAACATGTCGTGGGCGAAGCCGCACAGCGTCGAGCCCAGCAGGAAGATGCCGGCGCCGGCGAAGAACACGCGCTTGCGGCCGTAGAGGTCGCTCAAGCGGCCGTAGATCGGCACGCTGACCGCCTGGAACAGCAGGTAGACGACGAACACCCAGCTGAAGAGATGGAAGTCGCCCAGTGCGGCGACGATGGTCGGCATCGCCGTGCCGACGATGGTGTTCTCCACCGCCGCCATGAAGGTCGCCATCATGCAGGCGGCCAGGATCAGGCTGCGGCGCCCGGTGACGACGGCGGCGGCTTCCGTCATGTCAGGCCGGCCGTTTCGGCAATTCGACGCCGTAGCGCTCGGCGTTGCGCTTCATGTAGGCCTCGCGCGGCTCGACCGGCGCACCGCGTGCGGCTGCGTCGACCATGTCGAGGAAGGTGTGCCAGCCCATGGCGTTCAGCTTCACGAACGCCTCGAGCACCGGCAGGTGCGTGAGCGTGAGCTTGCTGCCGTCGAGCTCGAGCGTGAGATAGGACTCGGGCAAGTCGGAAATGGCCTGGCCGGGCTCGAAAACATTCCAGGTATAGGCGAGCTTCTTCTGCGGCTGCCACTGCGTGACGGTGCCCCGGATGTGGCCGCCCATCAGGCTCACCGTGCCGCCGACCCGGCCTTCGATGCGGCCCTCGCCATACCAGCCGGGCAGGCGCGCCGTGTCGGTCAGCACTGACCAGATTGCATCGCTTGCCGCATGGATCGTCCGCTCGATGCGCACCATATTCGCCTTGGTGGATTTTGCGTCAGGACTCTCGGACATGGATTTCGATTCCCTTCGGACCGACCGCGACGATGTGGTGCGCGACGGCGCGGCTTTCGAGGCCTACCGCGCGCCCGGCGATCTGATCGACTCGGACCATCCCACAATACAGGCATATGCCGCGCGGGTCGCGGGCGAGGGCAGCGACCGCGACAGGGCATTGCGCCTCTATTACGCGGTGCGAGACGACCTGCGGTACGACCCCTACAACACGCCGATGAAGCGCGAAGCCTACCGCGCCAGCACCACGCTCGCCGCAGGCCATGGCTACTGTGTGAACAAGGCAGGACTGATGGCCGCCGTCTGCCGCGCCGCCGGGATCCCGGCGCGCGTGGGTTACGCCGATGTGCGCAACCACATGACGACGCAGCGGCTGAGCGAGCTGATGGGCAGCGACACCTTCTACTATCACGGCTACACCGAGGTCTGGCTCGACGGTCGCTGGGTGAAGGCGACGCCCGCCTTCAACAGGGAGCTGACGGAGAAGTTCGGGCTGAAGCCGCTCGACTGGGATGGCGTGAGCGATTCGATCTACCATCCGTTCGATCTCAGCGGCCGGCGCCACATGGAATATCTCGCCTATCGCGGCGTGTTCGCCGACATCCCGTTCGACGAGATCCGCGACGCCTTCCGCGCCTACTACCCACGCATGACGCGCCAGCAGGAGACGATGCCGCTGGGTGGAGACTTCGCCGCCGAGGCGGAGGCGAGCGGCTGATCGTGCTTTTTCTTTTTGGTCGAAAGAGAAAGAATCACCGAGCCTCGTGCGTCTTGCTGGGGTTTTTGAGCGTCGAGGCCTGACCGGCACTGAAATGCCGGCTGACAGAGGCCAGATGGGCAATGGCTCCCCATTTTGCCGGGTGTTTGCGGGCGTTTTTCGCGAGCCAATGCCCGTAATAGGTGTTCGGCGCGTGATCATGCAGTATCGCGCGCATGATGATGGTCGTACTGCGCCTGCTGTCGCTCCTGGGCCTGAAATCCCGATGGCATCGGCATTTCAGCTCCCGACCCCTGAGCAAGGTGTTTTTCAGGGGGCTGGAGTCGGCGGATTCGTGGACTCCTGGCCCGAAACCCTTGTGCTATCGGCATCCAACCGGTCCACAACCGAGTGGACTCTTGTGGACTCCGTGGACTCCCGCCAAGGGCGATTCGACCAGGAGAGACTTCGCGCTAGTCCGCGCGCGCGATGAGCTCGATCGGCGCGAACACGCCGCGCTCCATCATGTCGCGCATGTTGGCGAGCTTCTGCGGCGCGGTCGGGCCCATCACCACCGGCAGGCCGATCGGTTGCGCCGTCTGCTCGATGCGCCGCTGCATGGCCTGAAGGGCGGCGTCGCGGCGATTGCGTTCCTTCACGACGGTGAAGCCCGCCGCGCTCAGCGCCGCTTTGTAGGCATCGGGCGTGGCGGTGTGATTGGTCGCAGGCCCGGACGACCACGGGACCGGATAGGCGAAAGCGCCGTCGCCCTGCAGCATCGCATCGTAGATGGCGAACAGCCCGCCCTCCTTCAGCACGCGCCGCACCTCGGCGAACACTGCCTGCTTGTCGGGAATGTTCATGCCGACATGCAGCATGTACGCGCCGTCGAAGCTGGCATCGGCGAACGGCAGCGCTGTCGCGCTCGCCTGCCGGAACGAAGCGCCGACGCCGACCCGTTGCGACAGGGCCTTCGCGACTTCGACGTATTCCGCAGTGAGATCGACGCCCTCGATCTTCCAGCCCCGCTCCGCCGCGAAGCAGCGTGCCGGCCCGCCGATGCCGCAGCCGATATCGAGCACGCGCGCACCTTCCGGCAGGTCGAGCTGGTCGCCCAGCGCCCGCGTCGCCGGTCTGCCGCCGATATGGAACTCGTCGACCAGCGCCAGGTCGGCATAGCTCAA
The DNA here is from genome assembly GCA_018240745.1 of Pseudomonadota bacterium. Taxonomy (GTDB): domain Bacteria; phylum Pseudomonadota; class Alphaproteobacteria; order Reyranellales; family Reyranellaceae; genus Reyranella. The sequence continues at coordinate 101,347 of JAFEFF010000216.1, read as the reverse complement.
CGCGTCGATGTTCCTGCCCGCGCGCTGCAGGGCCGCCAGCAGCGCGGCCTCGAGGTTTCCATGCGTGTAGTGCTGCGAGACACTATGCTCGAGGCTCATGCTTTCCTCCGGACGGCGGGCGGTATACATGCTGACCCAGCATCACGAGAAGGGGAAACGGCCATGGCCAACATGTTGAAGGACAAGGTTGTTCTGATCACCGGGGCGGGCGGCGGCATCGGCCGCGAGATGGCGCTGCTGGCGGCCCGGGAAGGGGCCAGGGTCGTGGTCAACGATCTCGGCGGCGCGGTCGACGGCGAGGGTTCGGGTAGCGCCACTCCCGCGCAGAAGGTGTGCGACGAGATCGCCGCGGCGGGCGGCAAGGCGGTGCCCAATGCCGACAGCGTCACCGATCCGGCCGGCGCCGAGCGCATGATCAAGGCCGCGATCGAGAACTTCGGCCGCATCGACGGCGTCATCAACAACGCCGGCATCCTGCGCGACCGCATCTTCCATCGCATGAGCCATGTCGACTGGAAGATGGTGATCGACGTGCATCTCAACGGCGCGTTCAACGTCTCCCGCGCCGCCGCCAACCACTTCAAGGAGCAGAAGTCCGGCGCGTTCGTGCATTTCACCTCGACCTCGGGCCTGGTCGGCAACTTCGGCCAGGCGAACTACTCGGCGGCGAAGATGGGCATCATCGGCCTGTCGCGCTCGATCGCGCTCGACATGGCGGCGTTCAACGTTCGCTCCAACTGCATCTCGCCGTTCGCCTGGACGCGCATGATCGGCACCATCCCCGCCGACACCGAGGCGCAGAAGGCCCGCCTGGAGCGCTCCAAGCGGATGACGCCGGCCAAGGTCGCGCCGATGGCGGTGTTCCTGCTGTCGGACGCGGCGCAGGAGGCCGGCATCACCTCGCAGATCTTCGGCGTGCGGATGAACGAGATCATGCTGTTCAACGCCAACCGGCCGGTCCGTTCGGTGCACAACTCCGAGGGCTGGACCCTCGAGGCGATCGCCGAGCACGCCGTGCCGTCGATGAAGCCCTACTTCACCGACCTCAAGCGTTCGCCCGAATACTTCACCTGGGATCCGATCTGAGTCCCCCACCCCGACCCTCCCCCTGCGGGGGAGGGAGTTTCATTCACCTCCCCCGACGGGGGAGGCTGGGAGGGGGAAGGCAACACGAAGGAAGCGAGTAACCATGGCCGAGCCGCGCAAGAACGAACCGAAGATCGATGCCGAGGAGGTCCTGAAGGGCATCGTCGAATGGGTGTCGATCGAGAGCCCGAGCCATGACGGCAAGTCGGTCAACAAGGTGGTCGACCATGTCGAGGGCCAGTTCCGCGACCTCGGCCTGAAGCTCGATCGCACGCCCGGCCGCGACGGCTTCGGCGACATCCTGGAGTGCAAGACCACGCCGGAGATGAGCCACCAGACCGACGGCAAGGGCATCCTGGTGCTGGCGCATCTCGATACCGTCCATCCGATCGGCATGATCGGGAAGGACCTCAAGATCCGGCGCGAGGGCGACAGCGTCTTCGGCCCGGGCATCTACGACATGAAGGCCGGCGGCCACATCGCCTACTACGCGCTGCGCCACCTGATCCGGCAGGGCAAGAAGACCAGGCTGCCGGTCACGTTCCTGTTCATCCCCGAGGAGGAGGTCGGCAGCCCGACCTCGCGCGCCCGCATCGAGGAGGCCGCGCGCGGCCACAAGTACGCGCTGGTCATGGAGCCCGGGCGCGACGGCGACCGGGTCGTCACCTCGCGCAAGGGCGTCGGCCGCTTCACGCTCCGGGTGAAGGGCGTCGCGAGCCATGCCGGCGTGCGCCACGAGGACGGCCGCAGCGCCATCGCCGAGATGGCGCGGCAGATCCTGCGCATCGAGGCCAGGACCGACCACACGCGCGGCATCACCTGCAATGTCGGCCTGGTGAGCGGCGGCACCGGCGTCAACGTCGTGCCGGCCGAATGCGTCGCCGAGGTCGACCTGCGCGTGCCCTCCCAGCAGCTCGCGGAGGAGATGACGCACTGGTTCCTCAACCTCGAGCCGATCGGCAAGGACGTCGAGCTGACGGTCACCGGCGAGATGAACCGCCCGCCTTACCAGAAGGACGCCGGCATCTCGGCGCTGTTCGAGAAGGCGCAGGCGATCTACGCCGAAATCGGCAAGGAGCTGAAGGACGTCCCGCTGACCGGCGGCGGCAGCGACGGAAACTTCACCGCCGCTCTGGGCATCCCGACGCTCGACGGCCTCGGCGCCGACGGCAAGGGCGCGCACGCCGCCTTCGAACAGATCTATTACTCGTCGCTGGTGCCGCGCACCTACCTCTGCACGCGCCTGCTCGAGACGCTCGACTGATGGCGACCGTCTACCACGCGAAGAACACGCGCTCGATGCGCGTGCTCTGGCTGCTCGAGGAGCTCGGCGTGAAGGCCGAGATCAGGAGCCTGCCGTTCCCGCCGAGCAAGCTCCAGCCCGACTATCTCTCGATCAACCCGACCGGCACCGTGCCGACCCTGGTCGACGGCCCGGTGCGGCTCACCGAGTCGATGGCGATCTGCGAGTATCTCGCGGCCAAGCACAATTCGCCGATGCTCGTCGCGCCGGGCGATCCGGCGCGCACCGAGTTCGTGCAATGGCTGTGGTACGGCGAGGCGACCCTGATGACGCCGTTGTCGCGCATCGCCACGGTCGGCCGGCTGGAGCGCAAGGGCGCCGACATCGACGCCGTCATCGAGGACGCGCGCAACAATGCAGGCGTCCGCCTGACCGCGCTGGAGCGCCGCCTCGAAGGCCGCGACTTCCTGGTCGCCGGACGCCTGACCCTGGCCGACATCTCGGCCGGCTATCCATTGCATCTGGTCGGGCTGTTCGGCATCGATCACCTGCTGGGACCGCGCTCGGCCGCCTATCGCGAGCGGCTGCGCTCGCGGCCCGCCTATCAGCGGGCGATCGCCGTTCCCTGACCGACCGCGCGCGCGGCCGCCTGCATGTCGTGGGCGAGCGCGAGCGCCGTCGGCCGGTCGAGCTGACTCGAGATCCCGACCGAGGCGATGGTCCGGGTGATCGCGCCCGAGGCGTCGAGCACCGGCACGGCGACGATGGTGACGCCGGCGATGTAGTTGCCGCGATCGATGCTGAAGCCCTGGCGGCGCGTCGCCTCGACCTCGCGGCGCCAGGTGGCGTAGGACGGCGCGTTGTTCCAGCGCAGCGCGCGGAAGCGCCGCTCGATCTCCTCCGGCGGATGGCGGCTGAACGCGGCGACGCAGCGGCCGGTGGCGGAGATCATCGTCGGGAAGCGGCTGCCGATATCGACATGCAGGCGCACCGGCGCCTGGGTCTGCGACAGCGCCACCACGATCATGTGCCGGAGGTTGGGCAGCTCGACGCCGATGGCGGTGACCGGGTAGCGGCGCGACAGCCCGTCGATGTGCGGCTGGACCAGGCTCGGGAAGTCGGCCCGTTCGAGCGCGCTCCTGGCCAGCGCCAAGGTGCCGAGCCCCAGCCGGTACCGCTTGGCGGCATCGACCGCCACCAGCTCCTCGGCCACCAGCGCCCGCAGGATGTGCAGCGCCGTGCTCGGCACCAGGCCGAGCTCCTGCGCGATCGCCTTCATGCCCATCGGCGCTTTCGCGCTGCCCAGCAGGCGCAGGATGGCGACGGCGCGGGTGACGGCAGGGACGGCACGTGTGGTCATTGGTTGTCCATATACAACTATCGATTTTTCTGTACAACGCCGCCATTCCGGCGCGAATTTGGTCGGCGATGAAGAAGCTCACCGATTTCACGAGCTATGCCGACGCGCAGGCGAACTTTGCGAGCGCCAGGCTGTGGGAGCTGTTCGACGGCGACCGCGAGCGGCTGAACATCGCGCACGAATGCATCGACCGGCATGTCGACGGCGAGAAGACGGCCGTCATCGTGGTGAAGGCGGCCGGCGGCGAGGAACTCCTGAGCTATCGCCGCATCAGCGAGGACTCGGCGCGCTTCGCCCATTGGCTGGCGGCGAAGGGTGTCGTCCCGGGCGACCGCGTGGCGATCAAGCTGGAGCCGTCGCGCGCCTTCTATGCCGCGGTGTTCGGCGCGATGAAGGCGGGGGCCATCGCAGTGCCGCTGTTCACGCTGTTCGGGCCCGACGGCGTGAAGCTGCGCGTCGAGGACTGCAAGCCGAGGCTGCTGATCGAGGACGACGCTTTCCTGGCGGGCCTGAGCGCCTTCCCGGCGACCTTCGAGCCCGACACGCGCGCCGACGATCTCGCGATCTTCCAATACACCTCGGGCACCACGCGCGAGCTGCCCGAGGCGGTGAAGCATACGCACCGCGCCATCGTCACGGTAATGGTGGCGGCGCTCTACGGCACCGGCCTGCGCCCCGGCGACCGCTTCATCTGCCCGTCCTCGCCCGCCTGGGGCCACGGCCTGTGGCACGGCACGCTCGCGCCATTGGCGATAGGCCTGACGATCGGCTGCTACGCCGGCAAGTTCGACGCGCCGCGCCTGTTGCAGGCGCTGGAGGAGCATCGCTTCACCAACATCTCCGCCGCGGCCACGCACTACCGGATGATGCGGGTCTCGGGCGCGGCCTCGAAGCATCGCTATTTCCTCGAGAAGACCTCCTTCACCGGCGAGCCGATCGACAGCGAGACGGCGGCCTTCTGCGAAGCCACCTTCGGCCGGCCGATGTGCAGCATGTACGGCACCACCGAGATCGGCGTGATCCTGGTGAGCTATCCCGGCGCATCCGATTTCATCGTGAAGCCAGGCTCGCTCGGCAAGCCGATCCCGGGCGGCCGGGTCGAGGTGCAGGACGGCGAGGGCAGGCCGTGCCCGCCCGGCGTCACCGGCGAGATGAAGGTCTGGCGCCGCGACAGATGGATCGCGACCAAGGATCTCGGCCGCATCGACGAGGATGGCTATTTCTTCCATGGCGGCCGCGCCGACGACGTCATCATCTCGGCCGGCTGGACCATGAGCGCGATCGAGATCGAGGATGCCGTCCTGAAGCATCCCGACGTGCGCGAGGTCGGTGCGATCGGCGTGCCCGACAAGCTGCGCGGCCAGGTGGTCAAGGCGTTCGTCGTGACCGATCGCAAGGGTGACGACGGCTTCACCAGGGAAATCCAGGACCTCGTGCGCGCGCGGCTCAGCCAGCACGAATATCCGAGAATCGTCGAATTCGTGGCCGCGCTGCCCAAGACACCGGCCGGCAAGGTCAACCGCAAGATTCTGCGCACCCTGGAAAGGGGAAGGGAGAAGGAGAATGCCTGACGCCATGGAACGGAGCTTTCCCAAGATCACCGAGGAGGGGCTCGACGCCCTGCGCCGGCGCATCGGCGTCAAGATCGGCCAGACCGCCGAGCCGTGGTGCCACGAGGCGACGCGCGACAACATCCGCCACTACGCGCATGGCATCGGCGACGACAATCCGCTGTGGTGCGTGCCGGAGTACGCGAAGAAGACCAGGTTCGGCGATGTGATCGCGCTGCCGTCCTTCCTGTTCGCGACCAGCCGCATCGTCTCCGGCTATGTCGGCGGCCTGCCGGGCATCCACGCCATGTGGTCGGGCTCGGACTGGCACTGGCACGAGACGGTCCATCGCAACGACGAGATCACCACCGAGGCCTGGCTCAAGGACCTGATCGTTCACGAGACCAAGTTCGCCGGCCGCGCGGTGCAGCAGATCTACCACGTCGATTTCTTCAACCAGAAAGGCGACCTCGTCGCCGACGCCGACTCGTGGTGCTTCCGCACCGAGCGCGACCACGCGCGCGAGAAGGGCACCAAGTACAGGGAGCTCAGGCAGAAGCCGGTGCGCCGCTACACCGACCAGGAGCTGGCCGAGGCGTCCAGGCTCTATGCCGAGGAGAAGATCCGCGGCGCCGAGAAGCGCTACTGGGAGGACGTGACGGAGGGCGAGGCGCTGCCGACCATGGTGAAGGGTCCGATGACCGTGACCGGCTTCATCGCCTACGCCCAGGGTTGGGGCGGCCTTTACATCCGCGCCAACAAGCTCGCCTGGAAGCTGCAGGACGCGCATCCCGGGCTCGGCATCAAGAACCGCTTCGGCATCCCCGACTGCCCCGAGCGCGTGCATTGGGAGGAGGAGTTCGCCCACGAGGTCGGCGCGCCGGGCGCCTACGACTACGGTCCCGAGCGCGCGTCGTGGCTGACCCATCACATGACCAACTGGATGGGAGACGACGGCACCCTGCGCAACGCAACCTGCAAGATCCGCCGCCACAATCCGGCGGGCGACATCCTGTTCATCAAGGGCAAGGTGACGCGGAAGTACGTCGAGGACGGCCGCCACCTGGTCGCGATCGAGCAGGAGGCCCGCCAACAGGACGACGAGCTGTCGATCCTCGGCACCGGCATCGTCGAATTGCCCAGCAAGGGCAGGTAATCGAACAACAAGCGAGGGAGTGAAACGGTGATACGCGTCGTCTGTGCGTTGTTCGCGCTGCTGCTGGCCTTGCCGGCCGCGGCGCAGAGTTATCCGACCCGGCCGGTCCGTCTGATCGTGCCGTACCAGGCCGGCCAGGGGACCGACGTGGCTGCGCGCTACTTCGGCGAGCGGCTCAGCAAGGCGCTGAACCAGCAGTTCGTGGTCGACAACCGGCCGGGGGCCGGCGGCAACATCGGCACCGAGGCGGTCGCCCATGCCGCGCCCGACGGCTACACGCTGCTGATGGGCACCAACGCGACGCAGACCATGAACGAGTTCCTCTACACGTCGACCGGATACGACGCGGCGAAGGACTTCGCGCCGGTCGTGCTCGTCGGCATGCTGCCGATGGTGGTCGCGGCCAATCCGTCGGTCGCGCCCGGCACGATCCCGGAGCTGATCGCGGCGGCCAAGGCGGAGCCGGACAAGATCAACGTGGCGCTGCCCAGCACGTCGGCGCGCGTGGTGTTCGAGTTCTTCAAGGAAAAGAGCGGTGCGCCGCTGTTCGGCGTGCCCTACAAGGGCTCGGGTACGGCGATGACCGAGGTGATGGGCGGCCAGGTGCAGCTCATCGTCGACACCGCGACCGCGCTGCGCGGCCATGTGCAGAGCGGCAAGCTGAAGGCGATCGCCATCACGACGCTGAAGTCGGGCGAGCTGATGCCGGGCGTGAAGTCGGTGGCCGAGCAGGGCATCCAGGGCTTCGAAATGACGCCGTGGACCGCCCTCTACGCGCCCCGTGGTACGCCGAAGGAGATCATCGACAAGCTCAATACGGAGATCATGAAGGTGTTGGCCGAGCCGGAATCGCGCCAGAAGCTGCTCAGCCTCGGCTTCGAGCCTGCCGGCGGCACGCCCGACCAGCTCGCCGCGTTCGAGAAGACCGAGCGCGAGAAGTGGGGCGCCCTGATCAAGGCGGCGGGACTGAAGGGCGATTGATCTTTCGCCGGGGGCGCGCCACTCCGTGGCGCGTCTTCTCATGCTCATATGGACCGCGGGCCTCCAGGCCCGCTCATGAGCGGAACTGGAGCTCCGCGGTCCGAAGAGCATGACGCGCCACGGAGTGGCGCGCCCCCGGCAGAAGACTACCGCACGTCGTACCGATCCAGGTCCATGACCTTGGCCCAGGCGGCGGCGAAATCCCTGGCGAACTTCTCCTTCGCATCGGCGGTGGCGTAGACCTCCGCCAGCGCGCGCAGCACCGAGTGCGAGCCGAAGATCAGGTCGACGCGGGTGCCGGTCCACTTGACCTTCCCGCTCTTGCGGTCGCGACCCTCGTAGACGCCCTCGCCGTTGGGCTGCCATTCGGTCGACATGTCGAGCAGGTTGACGAAGAAGTCGTTGCTGAGCGTCCCCGGCTTGTCGGTGAAGACGCCGTGCCTTGACTTCCCGGCATTGGCGCCGAGCACGCGCAGGCCGCCCACCAGCACCGTCATCTCCGGCGCCGACAGGGTCAGGAGCTGCGCGCGATCGACCAGCGCCTCCTCGGGCGACATGAGCTGCGGCCCGCGCGCGTAGTTGCGGAACCCGTCGGCGCGCGGCTCGAGCGGCGCGAAGGAGGGCGCGTCGGTCTGCTCCTGCGATGCATCCGTGCGGCCCGGCGTGAAGGCGACCTTCAGCTCGATGCCGGCGTCCCTGGCCGCCTTCTCGACCGCGGCGTTGCCGCCGAGCACGATCAAGTCGGCCAGCGACACCTTCCTGCCGCCGGGAGCGGAGGCGTTGAACTCCTTCTGGATCGCCTCGAGCTTGCCGAGGACGGCCTCGAGCGCGGCCGGCTCGTTGACCTCCCAGTCCTTCTGCGGCGCCAGGCGAATGCGCGCGCCGTTGGCGCCGCCGCGCTTGTCGGAGCCGCGGAAGGTCGAGGCCGATGCCCACGCGGTCGACACCAGGTCGGAGACCGAGAGGCCCGACGCCACGATCTTCTGCTTGAGCGCTGCCGCGTCGCCGTCGCCGATCGGCGGATGGTCTGCCTTGGGGATCGGGTCCTGCCAGATCAGCGTCTCCTTCGGCACCAGCGGGCCGAGGTAGCGCTGGATCGGCCCCATGTCGCGATGGGTGAGCTTGAACCAGGCGCGCGCGAAGGCATCGGCGAACTGCTCCGGATGCTCATGGAAGCGCCGCGAGATCTTCTCGTAGGCCGGATCGAAGCGGAGCGAGAGATCGGTGGTCAGCATGGTCGGCACATGCTTCTTCGACGTGTCGAACGCGTCCGGAATATCGGCCGGCGCATTCTTCGCCGTCCACTGCTGGGCGCCGGCCGGGCTCCTGGTCAGCTCCCATTCGTACCTGAAGAGGTTGTCGAAGAAGTGGTTGCTCCACTTCGTCGGCGTCTGCGACCAGGTTACTTCCGGGCCGCCGGTGATGGCGTCGGCGCCGACGCCGCTCTTGTACTTGCTCTTCCAGCCGAGACCCTGGTCCTCGATCGCGCCGCCCTCCGGTTCAGGCCCGATCAGCGACGGATCGCCGGCGCCGTGCGTCTTGCCGAAGCTGTGGCCGCCCGCGATCAGCGCGACGGTCTCCTCGTCGTTCATCGCCATGCGCGCGAAGGTCTCGCGGATGTCCCTGGCCGCCGCGAGCGGATCGGGCTTGCCGTTCGGGCCTTCCGGATTGACGTAGATCAGGCCCATCTGCACGGCGCCCAGCGGGTTCTGCAGCTCGCGCTCGCCGCTGTAGCGCTCGTCGCCCAGCCACGTGCCCTCGGGGCCCCAGTAGAGTTCCTCCGGCTCCCAGGTGTCGGCGCGGCCGCCGGCGAAGCCGAAGGTCTTGAAGCCCATCGATTCGAGGGCGACGTTGCCGGCCAGGATGTAGAGGTCGGCCCACGAGATCTTGCGGCCGTATTTCTGCTTGATCGGCCACAACAGGCGGCGCGCCTTGTCGAGGTTGGCGTTGTCGGGCCAGCTGTTGAGCGGCGCGAAGCGCTGCTGGCCGCCGCCGGCGCCGCCACGGCCATCGGCGATGCGATAGGTGCCGGCACTGTGCCAGGCGAGGCGGATGAACAGGCCGCCGTAGTGGCCGAAGTCGGCCGGCCACCAGTCCTGCGAATCCGTCATCAGGGCGTGCAGGTCCCTGATCACCGCATCGAGGTCGAGACTCTTGAACTCCTGGGCGTAGTCGAACGCCTCACCCATCGGGTTGGAGCGGTCGGAGTGCTGATTGAGGATCGAAAGATCGAGCTGATTGGGCCACCAGTCGCGATTGCCGTGCGTGCGACGTCCGCCGCCGTTGAACGGGCACTTGCTCTCACTCATGTGCTCCTCCTAAATTTAGAATAATTCTAAAGTAATAGTCCCTCCTGTCCCCCAATTCAATCCCGTCAGAGCCATAAAATTAATATGCGGCCGTGAATCTCCGGCGAACGTGCCGGGGCTTTTCGAGCTCGTCGAGGATGGCGACGGCGAAGTCTTCGCGGCTGATCCTGCTCTCGCCCCGGGCGTCCTCGACCAGGTGATCGAGGCCGAGCCGGAACTTGGCCGTACGATCGCCCGGCTGGATCGAGGCGGCGGGCGAGATGGCGGTCCAGTCGAGGTCGGTCGCCTTCTTCATCTCGTCGAAGGCGAGCGCGGCGGGCTTGGAGGTCGGCGGCTGGATGCCCTTCTCGGCCATGTGCTCGAAGTGGGTGCGGCCGTCCTTGCGGATCAGGCTACCGGCGCCGATCACGAACAGGCAGCGCTTGACGCCGGACTTGCGGATCGCGTCGAGCACCTGGTGGATGTCGGCTTCGTTCCATTTCACCGAGACCACTGCGGCATCGTGGCCCCTCAGCAGCGCGGTCGTCGCCGCGACATCGGCGGTGTCGCCAGCCTTCGCCGTCATGCCGGTGCGGGCCGGGAGCTTGTTGGCCGGATCGCGCGAGGTCGCAGTGACGGTGTGGCCGCGCCGCAGCGCCTCGTCGAGCACGCGGCTGCCGATCCCGCCGGTGGCGCCGATCAGGGCGATCTTCATGAGTGGCTTCCTTTCAAGATATCGCGAATCGCCGCGACGGTTTCCCTCGGCGCTTCCTGCGGCACGTTGTGGCCGACGCGGGCGATCATGCGCCGTTCGTAGCCGCCGGTGAACTTGGCCGCCCCGCCGTCGCGGTCGGAGGCCGGCCCGACCCCGTCGGCGTCGCCGTGCAGGTTTATGGTCGGCACGGTGATCGCGGGTTGGGCCTGCAGCTTCGCCTCGATGCCCAGCAGCGCCGGATCGCCGGCCGCGTAGCCGTAGCGATGGCGATAGGACTGGATGACCACCGGCACGAAGTCGGGATTGTCGAACGACCTGGCGCTCGCTTCGAAGGTCGCGTCGTCGAACTGCCAGTGCGGCGACCACAGCTTCCACAGCAGCCGGCAGATGTCGCGCCGGTTCCGGGTCAGCCCGGCCTCGCCGCGCGGCGTGTTGAAGTAGTACTGGTACCAGAGCCGGTGTTCCTGTGCGGCCGCCGCCGGCTTCACCGAACCCCTGATGTCCTGGATGTTGTAGCCGGTGCAGCTCACCAGCCCGCGCACCCGCTCGGGCCACAGCGCCGAGACCACGCAGGCGGCGCGTCCGCCCCAGTCGTAGCCCATCAGGGTCGCGCGCTCGATCGCGAGCGCATCCATGAACTGCAGCAGGTCGTTGCCGAACGCGGCCTGCTCGCCGGAGCGCGGCGTGGCGGCCGAGAGGAAGCGCGTCGGTCCATAACCTCGGATGTAGGGCGCCAGCACATGGCAGCCGTCGTCAGCGAGCGGCGGCGCCACCTCGTCGAAGCAGCGCGGATCGTAGGGAAAGCCGTGCAGCAGGATCACCGGCGCGCCGTCGGCGGGGCCGTGCTCCTCGTAGGCGATCTCGAGTGTGGGGGTGTGGATTGTTTTCATGCCGCGAGCCTCATTATGGGCAATGGCTCGCGTCGAGCATTCGACAAATCGCAGCTCGAATCGCAGGCCATTGCCCATATTAGGTGGTGCAACGCGGGAGCGGGTATGATTCGGCCTTCTTGAGGAAGGAGTCCCGCGTCGTGACGTTCCGCTGTTCGATCACCGTTTTTCGGCCGTTTATGGCCGTTTTCCGTGCGCGTCGACGCACGGAAAAGCAAGGCGGATCAACGCTTTGTCGCTCCAGCCGTTTTAGAGTCGGGAATAAACGGTGAAAACGGTCGAAAACGGCAGAAGACGGTGGGGAGGGCGCTGCGTTGACAGGCAAGCGGGCCCTGCCCACGCTTCGTGAAACAGGAGGAACCATGGCGCGCTTCGACCGCGTGATCCGCGGCGGCATGATCGTCGACGGCAGTCGGCTGCCGCGCTTCCGCGGCGACATCGGCATCAAGGACGGCGTGATCGCCGAGATCGGCCAGTTGGGCGCCGACGATGCCGACGAGGTGATCGATGCCGGCGGCCTGATCGTGGCGCCGGGCTTCGTCGACCTGCATACGCACTACGACGCGCAGCTCTTCTGGGATCCGTACTGCACCTTGTCGTCGTGGCACGGCATCACCTCGGTGGTGATCGGCAATTGCGGCTTCGGCTTCGCGCCGGTGCGGCCGGCCGAGCGCGAGCGGGCGATGCTCACCATGACGCGCGTCGAGGCGATCCCGATGGCCTCGATGCAGCAGGGCATGCCGTGGAGCTGGGTGACGTTTCCCGAATTCCTCGACGCGGTCGATCGCGCCCCCAAGGCGGTCAACATCCTGCCCTACGTTCCGGTCTCGCCGCTGTTGATCTGGGTGATGGGCTTCGAGGCCGCGAAGGCGGGCAAGCGGCCGACGGAGCAGCAGCACGCCGAGCTGCGGCGGCTCCTGCACGAGGCGATGGATGCCGGCGCCTGCGGCTGGTCGGCCCAGCGCATGCTGCCGACCGGGCCGGCAGCGGTGCAGCGCGACCATGACGGCTCGCCGATGCCGACCGACGTGATGCACGACGATACCTGCCGCGAGTTCGCGAAGGTGCTTGCCGAGCGCAACGACGGCTTCATGCAGATGCTGCTGGTGTCGGGCGACAACACGCGCGACCGCCTGTTCTACGAAGAGATGGCGACGCTCAGCGGCCGGCCGATCCTGATGAACGTTGTGCAGGCCTTCGACGACCGGCCGCACATCCATCGCCGCCTGCTGGAATGGCTGAAGAGCTGCCGCGAGCGCGGCATTCGCGTGGTCGGGCAGGGGCTGACGACCGACGCGGGCTTCACCTTCACCTTCGAGAACTGGAACCTGTTCGACGACGTGCAGGCCTGGTGTGACGCCACCACCGGCACGCGCGAGGAGCGGCTGGCCAAGCTGGCCGATCCGGCGCGCCGGCCGGCGCTGCGCGAGAAGCTGCCGATCACCGCGACCGGCCCGTTGCCGCAGATCGCGATCGTCGGTCCCAAGCTCGAGAAGAACCGGAAATGGCTCGACTACACGCTGGCCCATGCCGGCGAGAAGATGGGCAAGCATCCGGTCGATGTGATGCTCGACATGGCGGTCGAGGAAAACCTCGAGACCGAGTTCTTTGCGGCGCCGCCCAACGGCAGGATCGAATACCTGAAGGAGCTGGTCGACGATCCCTATATCCTGTTCGGCGTGTCCGACGGCGGCGCCCACACCAAGTTCCTGACAGCCGGGCGCTATCCGACCGAGACGCTGTGCAAGGTGGTGCGCGAGCACGCCATGATCTCGCTCGAGGAGGCGCACTGGCGGCTGTCGGCGCTGCCGGCCGAGGTCGCGGGCTTCCGCGGCCGCGGCGTGCTGAAGAAGGGCGCGCCGGCCGACATCGTGGTCTACGACTTCGATGGCTTGAAGGTGTTGCCCGACGAGATCGTCCACGACCTGCCGGGCGGCGAATGGCGCCGCATCCAGCGGGCCGAGGGCTACCGCCATATTCTGGTCAACGGCAAGGTCACGATGCGCAATGGCCAGCCGACCAACACGCATTCGGGCAAGCTGCTGCGCCATGGCACTTGAGGCCTCCCGGCTGCTGGCGCCGGAGGAGCTCCAGCGCCTGCGCGGCACGTCCGACCTTGTGGGCGCGCTGCTGGTGCTGCATGCCTGGGGCCTGATCTTCGCCAGCATGGCGCTGTTCGCGTGGTGGCCCAATCCGCTCAGCTTCGTGATCGCGGTGATGGTGATCGGCGCGCGCCAGCTCGGCCTCGCCATCCTGATGCACGATGCGGCGCACGGGCTGCTGTTCGCCAATCGCCGGCTGAACGAACGGGTAGGCACCTGGCTGTGCGCGGCGCCCGTGTTCACCAGCCTGCAGGTCTACCGGCCGTATCACCTCGCGCACCACCGCCACACGCAGCAGGCGGAGGATCCCGATCTCGGCCTGTCGGCGCCGTTTCCGATCAGCCGCAGGAGCCTGTGGCGCAAGATCGTCCGCGATCTCTCCGGCCGCACCGCCTACCAGCGCCGCCGCGAGCAGTTCCGCCGCGGCCTCGCCAAGGAAGCGAAGGCGTTCGTCGCCAACCTGGTGCTGCTCGGCGGGCTGTCGGCGATCGGCTACTGGTGGCTCTATCCGCTGCTGTGGCTGTTGCCGCTCGCCACCTGGTACCAGCTCGTGAGCCGGATCCGGAACATTGCCGAGCATGCCGTCGTGCCCGACAATGACGACCCGCTGCGCAACACGCGCACGACGCTGGCCAACTTCCTCGAACGTCTGTTCGTGGCACCCTACTGGGTGAACTACCACCTCGAGCACCACCTCTTCATGTTCGTGCCGTGCTGGCGCCTGCCGTCAGCCCACCGCGCGCTGCTCGCAGCGGGCCTGCGCGGGCAGATGGAGATCCAGCCGGGCTATGCTGCGGTGATCCGGCTTGCGACGTCGCGCCCGGACGATGACGGGCCGCGCCGTGATGCGCGCGGCCTACAGCATATCTAGGGGCTTGATATTTGGGCGCTTACTTGGGCGCGCAGGGATGGAAGTTCATGTCCGGCCCCAGGTCGTAGGGCGGGGGGACCATCGCGAGGCTGGTCGCCTTGGGATCGAGTGCCCATTCCAGCGCACGCAGGCCGCGCGAGCAGAACTGCGGATCGACCGGCGCTTTCTGCGCGGTACGGTTGGCGAATTCGGTCACCACGACGTCGACGTTGAAGCGGCGCTTGCGGGAGAGCTCGTTGAGCGCGCGGGCATTGGCCGAGAGGTCGCCGCTGTACTTCTGCAGGAAGCCTCCATACTGGCTGTCGAAGGCACGGCTGCCGCCTGCGGTCTGGCACTGCAGGGTCACGACGCTCATCTCCTGCTGCAGCATGCGGACGCGCAGGGTGGAGAGGTCGGCTTCGTTGTAGCAGGTGGCGCGTGTGGCCGCGGCGGGCGGCGAGGGCGGCGAGGGGGCCATGTAGTCGGGGGCCGGCGGCGGCTTCCTCGCGACGGTCTTCGGCGTGCAGCCGCTGAAGCCGCTGATGGCCAGGCCGGCCGTCACAAGTACCGTCGCTTGCACAAGCTTGCCGATCATCCGCTCACTCCAGCCACAATGCGAGAAACGAAGCCAGCGGGTACAACATATGGGGGTCGGTTTCAAACGCTAAAGTGCGCGGCTCAAGGCCTTGTGGAAGATCTCGAGGCCGAGGTCGATCTCGTGCGGCTCGATCGTGAGCGGCGGCGCTATGCGGAAAATGCCGAAGCCGCCGCGCACCACCGACGTCATCAGGCCGAGCGCCAGGCATTCGCGTGCGACGCGCTGGGCTGTTTCGGGATCGGGAGTCTTGGTGCGGCGGTCCTTGACCAGGTCGAGGCCCAGCAGCAGGCCGCGGCCGCGCACGTCGCCGATGCATTCGTAGCGCTGCTGCAGGGCCACCAGCCCGTCCTTCAGCCGCTTGCCGAGCGCGGCGGCGCGCTCGGTGAGGCGGTCGCGCAGGATCACCTCGATCACCTTCAGGCCGACCGCCGCGGGCAACGGATCGGAGGCATGCGTGGTGTAGAAGAGATAGCCGCGCTCGGCGGCAATGTCCTCGATCTCGGGAGTGGTCAGCATGGCGGCGAGCGGAAGGCCGGCGCCGAGGGTCTTTGACAGCGTGAGATACTGCGGCACGACGCCGTCGCGTTCGCAGGCGAACAGGGTGCCGGTGCGGCCGAGACCCGTCTGCGCCTCGTCGAAGATCAGCTGCATGTCACGGGCGGCGCACATCTCCGCGAGCGCCGCGATGTAGCCTTCGGGCGGCTCGAGCACGCCGCCCGAGCTCAGGATCGGCTCGACGATGCAGGCGGCCAATGCGCCGCTCGACTGGCGGTCGACCAGGTCGAAGCCGAAGTCGAGCTCGGCCTGCCAGTCGTACACGCCGCGATGGTCGATGAAGCGCGAGCGGTAGGTGTCGGGCGCCGGCAGCACCAGCGCCCCGGGCTGCGGCGGGCCATAGCCCTTGCGGCTCGATGAGTAGGTGTTCGACGCGGCGCCGCCGGTCACGCCGTGCCACGAGCGGCTCATGGCGACGATCTCGTAGCGGCCGGTCACCAGCTTGGCCATGCGCAGCGCCGCCTCGTTCGATTCGCCGCCGGTCGAGACCAGCAGCACGCGGTCGAGCTTGCCCGGCGATACCTTGGCGATCAGCGCCGCGAGATCGACCACCGGGCGGCTCAGCACCGTCGAGTAGAGATGATCGAGCTCGCCGATGTAGTGGCGCGCGACGGCGACGATCTCGGGATGGCTGTGGCCCAGGATCGTGCTCATCTGGCCGGAGGTGAAATCGAGGATGCGCCGGCCGTCGGCGTCGGTGAACCAGTTGCCGGCGGCGCTCTCGGCGATCACCGGCGCGAAGGCGCCGCCGTAGCGCACGAGATGCGCGTTGGCCCTGGCCCAGAAATCGGGATCGGCGTTGCTCATGCCGCCTCCAGCGCCGCGCGCACCAGCGGCAGGCGGTCGTTGCCGAAGAACATCGACTCGCCGACGAACATCGTCGGGCTGCCGAAGCCGCCGCGCCTGATCAACTCGTCGGTGTTGGCCCGCAGGCGCGCCTTGCAGGAGTCGGTCTCGATCGCGGAGAAAAAGCGTTGACGCTCGAGCCCTGCCCTGGCGGCGATGTCGGCGAGCGCGTCTTCCTTTGCGATGTCTTTGTCGTCGCTCCAATACGCCTCGAACGCGGCCTTCGCGTAGGGCACCAGCTTGCCCTCGTCGAGCGCCACGAAGGCGCCGCGCATGCACTTCACGCTGTTCACCGGGAAGACGGTCGGCGGGAAGACGATCCTGAGGCCGTAGAGCTTCGCCCAGTCGGCGAGGTCCTTCAGCATGTAGGACGCCTTCAGCGGGTTGGGCTTGCTGCGGCTGTCGTAGACCGTCTGGTTGACCGCGTTGAACACGCCGCCGACCAGGATCGGTTTCCAGGCAATCTCCGCGCCAAGCTCGGCCGCCAGCGGCTGCACGGCGTGGAAGGCGAGGTAGGTCCACGGGCTCGAACAGTCGAAAAAGAACTCGATTCGGCGCGCCATTTCGTCCCTCCTGCCACGGCTCAGCCTTGTCGTTGCCACAAGCTGCGCGTATCTTGCAAATCCATGACGAGCGTACCGGCCGAAAGGCCCAATTAAAGTGTCCCCTCGCAAGAACTCCCCTAATAAGATCGCCCCCCGCAAGATCGCACCCAACAAGATTGCGATCGTCGTGCATCAGGAGCACTCCCGGCCCGGACGGGTCGGTGCCCTGCTCGAGAAGCGCGGCTACGAGCTCCACCGCCTCTGCCCCAACCTCGGCTGCAACCTGCCGGCAGACATGTCGGACTATGCCGGCGTGGTGATCTTCGGCGGGCCGATGTCGGCCAACGACTGCGGCACGCTGGCCGGCATCAAGTGCGAGCTCGACTGGATCCCGAAGGTGGTCGAGGCGGGCGTTCCCTATCTCGGCCTGTGCCTCGGCGCCCAGCTGCTGACGCGCGCGGCGGGCGGCAAGGTGGCGCCGCATCCCGAGGGCAAGGTCGAGATCGGCTATGTCGACATCGAGCCGACCGAGGCCGGCCGGGCGTGGTTCCCGGGGCCGATGAAAGTGTATCAATGGCATCGCGAGGGCATGGAATTGCCCGGCTGCTGCGACCTCCTGGCGACCAACGACACCTATCCGGTGCAGGGCTTCCGCTGCGGTGGAAACGCCTTCGGCTTCCAGTTCCATCCCGAGGTCACGCTCGAGATGAAGGGCATCTGGACCTTGTCCACCGCGGCTTCCGAGCGCCTCAAGATGCCGGGCGCGCAGCAGCGCGGCGTGCATCTCAGCATGCACGCCCTTTACGACCCGCCGGTCGATCGCTGGGTCAACCGCTTCCTCGATCAATGGCTGGGGAGCGACCGGCGCGCAGTCCACGGACGCGTGACACAGGAAGTCGGTCCGCAGCTTCTCGCCGCCGAGTAACCGCGCTAGGCTCGCCCCCAACTAACGGGAGGCGGGAATGGGCGCGCTGATATTCGTCGTGGCGTTCGTCGTCGTGGCGCTGGTCTTGGTGTTTGCCGGCGTCAAGACGGTGCCGCAGGGCACCAACTGGACGATCGAGCGGTTCGGCCGCTATACCCGCACCCTGCCACCCGGCCTGCATCTCATCGTGCCGTTCATCGACACGGTCGGTCGCAAGATGAACATGCAGGAGAACGTGCTCGACATCCCGGCGCAGAAGGTCATCACCAAGGACAACGCGACCGTGCAGGTCGATGCCGTCGCCTTCTACCAGGTGGTCGACGCCGCGCGCGCGGCCTACGAGGTGCAGAACCTCCACCTCGCGATCACCAACCTGGCGCTGACCAACATCCGCTCGGTCATGGGCAATATGGCGCTCGACGAGAACCTGTCCAAGCGCAACGAGATCAACGACACGCTGCTCGCGGTGATCGACCAGGCGACCAACCCGTGGGGCGTCAAGGTCCTGCGCGTCGAGTTGAAGGACATCGCGCCGCCGGAGGATCTGGTCGCGGCGATGGGCCGGCAGATGAAGGCCGAGCGCGAGAAGCGTGCCACCATCCTCGAGGCCGAGGGCGTCCGCGAATCGTCGATCCAGCGCGCGCAGGGCGAGAAGCAGTCGGCCATCCTGATTGCCGAGGGCCAGCGCGAGGCGGCGTTCCGGGCGGCCGAGGCGCGCGAACGCTCGGCCGAGGCGGAGGCCAAGGCGACCGCGGTGGTGGCGCAGGCGATCGCCGGCAACGGCACGCAGGCGATCAACTACTTCCTCGGCACCAAGTACGTCGAGGCGCTCGCCAAGATGGGTGCGTCGAACAACGCCAAGATGTTCTTTCTGCCGGTCGAGGCTGCCGGCGTCATGGCCTCGATCGCCGGCATCGGCGAGCTCGCCAAGGAAGCGCAGGCGCGCGGCATCGAAGCGAGCCGCCCGCGCGGCTCCGTGCCGCCGTCGGGCTGAGACCGACGATGTTCAAGATCCTGTTCTGGTACTGGTGGGCGCTGTCGGCAGTCCTGCTGGTCTGCGAGATGCTGCTGCCGGGCGTGGTGTTCCTGTTCATCGCCATCGGCGCGGCGGCCACCGGGCTGGTGCTGCTGGTCGCGTCGGACGCGGCGCTCGAGTTCCAGCTCGCGGTGTTCGCGATCGTCTCGGTCGTGTCGGCAATAGTGCTCAGGCCCTACCTCAAGCGCCTGCAAGGCAAGACGGCCGAACCATCGCTCAACGCACGCGGCGAGGCGCTGGTCGGCCGCGAGTTCATTCTCGATCAGCCGATCCTGGCAGGCCGCGGCCGCATCAAGCTCGGTGACGGAAGCTGGATCGTCACCGGGCCCGACATGGTCGCGGGCGCCAAGGTTCGGGTCGCAGCCGTCGAGGGCACCGAACTCAGGGTCGAGCCGGCGCCTTGAGACGGTATCAGCGGGCCGGCACGTAGACGGTCGACGGCGGCGGCGCCGGATCGGTCACGACCACGGCGGTCGACGGGGTGGCGACGACGGGCGCGGGCTTCTCGACCACGGTGCGCTCGCTGCGGACCGTACAGGCTGCCGTCAGCAGCCCCACCGCAATCACGGCAAGAATGGCTTTCGTCATGGCTTTTTCTCCTTCAGGCTGGGCTGACAGGTTCAACGAAGCCGGTTCCGCGCGGTTGCGCGTGCTGGAGGTCCCCCGGGGAGGGTACCGATGCGGATTCCGTACGGATGGGTGGTGGTCGGCGCCGGCATGCTGATCAGTTGCGTCGCGATGGGCAGTTGCCTGTCGTTGGCGGTCTTCCTGCAACCGGTGTCGCAAGACACCGGATGGTCACGCACCGGCGTGTCGAGCGCGGGAACCATCGTGTTCCTCGCGATGGGCGCGTCCGCCTTCGGCTGGGGCTGGCTGAACGACCGCTGGGGCACGCGGCCGGTCGTGCTGTCGGGCGTCGTTCTGCTGGGCATCGGACTGGTCGCCGCCAGCCGCGCCACGACCCTGACCGAGTTCCAGTTCCTGTTCGGCCTGCTGATCGGCATCGCCGGCGGCAGCGTCTATGCGCCGCTGATGACCATTGCCTCGGCCTGGTTCGACCGGCAGCGCAACCTTGCCGTGTCGCTGGTCTCGGCCGGCATGGGCATGTCGCCGCTCGTCGTGGCGCCGTTCGTGCGCTGGCTGATCAGCACCTACGACTGGCGCGTCGCCATGCTGACGGCCGGTATCGTCGCGGTCGTCCTGCTGGTGCCGGCGGCGATGCTGATCCGCAAGCCGCCGCCTGCCATTCCGGCGGCCGGCATGCCCGATCGTCCGGTACGCCTCGCGGCGACCGCGCCACCGATGACCGCGGCGCAGGCGTTTCTCACCTACGCATTCGCAGCCGTTGCGCTCACCCATTTCGCCTGCTGCGCCGCGCACTCCGGGCCGATCTTCCACATGGTCACCTACGCCATGGGCTGCGGCATCGACGCCATGACGGCTGTCACCGTCTACAGCGTGGCCGGGCTGTCGGGCCTGGTCGGACGACTGCTCCTCGGCCTTGCGTCGGACCGGGTCGGCGCCAAGCCGGTGTTGGTGGTCGGGCTCGCGGTGCAGGCAATGGCGGCCGGCACCTACTACTTCATCAGCCATCTGGGCGAGTTCTATGCCCTCGCCATCGTGTTCGCGATCGCCTATGGCGGCGTGATGCCGCTCTACGCGACGCTGGTGCGCGAGTATTTCGGCATCAAGATCATGGGTACGGTGTTCGGCGCGGTGTCGGCGGCGGCGAGCTTCGGCATGGCCCTGGGCCCGGTCGTGGGCGGTTGGGTGTTCGACACGTTCAACGGCTATGGTTGGCTGTACATCGGCTCGTTCGGCATCGGGCTCGGCGCTGTGGCGATCGCTCTCACGTTCAAGCCAGTGCCGCTTGCCATGCGCCCAGCCTGAAGCAGGGGAGAACTGATGAACGTCAAAACCATCGCCGCGGCGCTGGCCGCTCTGTGCGCGCCCCTGGTGGCGTCCGTGGTCGCTCGGGCCGCCGACCCGGCGACCATCGCGCGCGGCAAGTATCTCGTCACCCTTGCGAGCTGCAACGATTGCCATACGCCCGGCTACTTCCTCGGCAAGCCCGACACGGACCGCTATCTCGGCGGCTCCGATGTCGGTTTCGAATTGCCGGGGCTCGGCGTGTTCCTCGGTCCCAATCTGACGCCCGACAGGCAGACCGGGCTCGGCAACTGGACCGACGCGCAGATCATCGCCGCCATCCAGACCGGCGCGCGCCCCGACGGCCGCATGCTGGCGCCGATCATGCCGTACCGCGCCTTCACCAACCTGACCCCGCAGGACGCCCAGGCGATCGTCGCCTTCCTGCGCAGCATCCCGCCGGTCCAGCACAAGGTGGAGGGACCGTTCGGCCCGAACGAGAAGGCAAACGTCTACACCATGAAGGTCGTGCGCCCACCGAACGTTCCGGAGAAGTAGGCTAACGCGACTCGATAGGTTCCCCGGCAATGCCTTGCGTGCAGGCTTGACGGTCGTCCCGGCAAGGGAGATACTTAACTTATTAGTTAAGTATCTCCCGAAGGAGGCCGGCATGAGGCTCCAGTACGGTTGGGTGGTGGTCGCGGCGGGCGCCCTGATGGGCTGCGTCGCGATCGGTTCGCTGTTCTCGCTCGCGGTGTTCCTGCAGCCGATGTCGGAGGCGACCGGCTGGTCGCGCACCGGCATCTCGACCGCCATGACGCTCGATTTCCTGACGATGGGCGTCGCGGCCTTCGGCTGGGGCGCGCTCAGCGACCGGTTCGGCCCGCGGCCCGTCGTCCTCGCGGGGGCGCTGCTGGTCGGCGCCGGCCTCGCCCTCGCGAGCCGGGCCACCAGCCTCATCGAATTCCAGTCGATCTACGGCGTTCTCGTCGGCGCGGCGGCCGGCGCGGTGTTCGTGCCGACCATGGCCACGGTCACCGGCTGGTTCGTCAGGCATCGCAGCATTGCCGTGTCGCTGGTGTCGGCGGGCATGGGGATGGGCCCGATGACCATCTCGCCGCTGGCGAGCTGGCTGCTGACCGGCCACGACTGGCGCACCGCTCAGCTCACCATAGCGATCGTCGCCTGGGCGCTCCTGGTTCCGGCGGCCCTGTTCATGCGGCGGGCGCCCGAAACTTCACCCGGCATGGCATCGACGCCCGGCGGTGCCGATCCCGGCATGACGGTGGGGCAGGCGCTGCGCTCGCCGCAGTTCCTCATTCTCGGCCTCACCTATTTCTTCTGCTGCGCCACGCACTCCGGCCCGATCTTCCATACGGTCAGCTACGCCATCACCTGTGGCATTCCTGCGCTGGCCGCGGTCTCGATCTACAGCGTCGAGGGCTTTGGCGGTCTTGTCGGCCGCGTGCTGTTCGGGCTCGCCGGTGACCGGTTCGGCGCCAAGCAGACGGTGATCTTCGCGCTCGTCGTCCAGGCGCTGGGCGCCGGCGCTTACTATTTCACCCGGCAGGTCGGCGAGTTCTACGCCGTTGCCGTCGTCTTCGGCATGGCCTATGGCGGCGTCATGCCGCTCTACGCAGTGATCGCCCGCGAATACTTCCCGATGCGCATCATGGGAACCGTGATCGGTGCGAGCTCGCTGATCGCCAGTCTCGGCATGTCGCTGGGGCCGGCGGTCGGAGGCTGGATCTTCGACACCTTCGGCACTTACGGCTGGCTCTACCTCGGCTCGCTCGTCATGGGACTCGCCGCCGCGGGAATCGCACTCTTCTTCCCGCCGGTGCCGTCACGGCAGCCGGCCGCAGCGGCGCAGCCGGCGTGAGCATCTTTTACTGCGGGCGTGCCACGGAGTGGCGCGCCCGCAGTAAGAGCTAACCGCCGATCATCTTCTTCTCGATCATGCAGTGGATGCCCTTGTTGCCGTCCACCGTCTGGGTGACGTGAAGATCGGCCTGCAGGCTGCACAGCATGTAGGCGTCGGCGGCGGAGAGGCCGGTCTTGGCGCTGATCAGGCGGATCATGTCGCGCAGCGCCTCCTTGGCGGCGTCGTCGAGATCGGGATCGAAGCCGTGCGTGATCCAGTGCGTCGCGGTCTCGGCACGCGGGTTGGTGAGCTTCATGTCCTTGCGCACGGTGAAGCGGAAGGTGCCGGAGAGATTGGTCTCGAGCGCCGTCAGGTTGACCTCGCCGTCGCCCTGCACGCCGTGGCCGTCGCCGGTCGAGAACAGGCCGCCCTCGGCGAACACGGGGAAGTAGACCGTGGTGCCGACCTGGAAGTGCTTATTGTCGATGTTGCCCCCGAAGGCGCGCGGCTCGATCGAGCTGCACTGGCCCCACTCCTGCGGCGGCGCCACGCCCATGATGCCGAAGAACGGCCGCAGCTCGATCTCGAGCCCCCACGGCATGGTACAGACGCCGCGGTTGGAATCGATCGGGATGTGGGTCAGGCGGTAGAACGGAAAGTCCTCGGGCAGAGTGCCGGCGAGGGGCCGCTGGACGTTCCAGCCCCAGTTGGTGCGGAACTTGATGTCGAGCACCTCGACCGCCAGCACATCGCCGCGCTCGGCGCCCTCGACATGCACGGGTCCGGTGAGGATATGCCGGCCGAGATGCGGGGTGAGCTTGGCCAGCACCTCGCGATGCTCGGGCAGCACGTTCATCGGCGGCTCGGGCAGGATGTTCGCGGCGCCCGACAGGCAGTGGATGGTGGCGATGTCGCCCGACTTGATCCGCAGCTTCGGCGGCAGCTGGCTGTCGAAATAGCCCCAGTGGCAGGTCTCGGGCGAGGAATGAAGCTCGTGCGTGGCCATGCGTGTCCCCCAATCGTCGCGCAGTTGAAGCACGAACCGTGCCCTCGGTGCTATAGCCAAGGCATGAACTACCGTCACGGTTATCACGCCGGCAACTATGCGGACGTGCTGAAGCACCTCGTGCTGGTCGAGCTGCTGCGGCTGCTGACGGCCAAGGACAAGAAGCTGTTCGTGCTCGACACGCACAGCGGCGCGGGCGGCTACGACCTCGCCGCCGGCCCTGCTATGCGCACGCGCGAGGCCGAGGCCGGCATCCGGCGGCTGATGGCGATGCCGCGCGCCGGCATGCCGGCCGCGGTCGTGCGCTATCTGGCGGCGGTCGCGGCCTACGATCGCAAGTTCGGCCGGGGCGAGGGGCTGCGGCACTATCCTGGCTCGCCGCGACTGGTGCGCGCAGCGCTGCGACCGGGGGACAGGTTCGTCGCCTGCGAATTGCACCCGCAGGAGGCGCTGTCGCTCAAGCGCGAGTTCGCCGGCGACCGCGCCGTCGAGGTCCGGCAGGCCGATGGCTACCACGCGCTCAAGGCGCTGCTGCCGCCGGTCGAGCGGCGCGGCCTGGTGATGATCGATCCGCCGTTCGAGAAGACCGACGAGTTCGAGACACTGTCGCGCGGGTTGAAACACGCGCTGCGCCGGTTCGCGACCGGCTGCTATGCGATCTGGTATCCGATCAAGGACGAGGAGGCGGTCGCCGCCTTCGAGGAAACGCTGGCCGGCTTTAAGGTGCTGATCCTGGAGGCGCGGGTGAACGTGGTTGCGGAGGGCAAGCTCGGCGCCTGCGGCATCGCCGTGATCAATCCGCCCTGGACGTTCCAGGAAGCGATGGCGGAGTCGCTGCCGTGGCTGGCGGCGCCGCTCGACGCCCGGCTCGGCCTCAGGTCTGGTTTTTCGGTTTCCAGCCCCACAGCTTGAAGGCGGCCGCTGCGACGGCGGGATCGAGCTCCTGCGGGGTGATCTTCGTGCCGCGGCTCAATTCGTCGACGATGATCTTGAGACCCGCGAGCCGCGCATGGCGCTTGTCGTCCGAGGCGATGACGTGCCACGGCGCGCAGTCGGTATCGGTCTTGTCGAGCATGTCCTTGTAGGCTTCGAGATACTGCTTGCGCTTGGCTATGTTGCGGAAGTCCTCGAGCCCGACCTTGTAGCGCTTGTGCGGCTTCTCCAGCCGCTCGAGCATGCGCTTCTTCTGCTCCTCCTCGCTGACATGCACCAGCAGCTTGATGAAGTGCACGCCGGCGTCGGTCAGGGTCCGTTCGAACTCGTTGATCTCCCGGTAGGCGCGTTGCCATTCCGCCTCGGTGCAGAAACCCTCGATCCGCTCGACCAGGACACGGCCGTACCAGGTGCGGTCGAACAACGACCAGTTGGCGGGCGCCGGCACCCGCTCCCAGAAACGCCACAGGAAATGGCGCCCCTGTTCCTGAGGGGTCGGCGCGCCGATACGCCAGACATGGGTCGAGCGCGGCTCCAGGCCGAATACGATCCGCTGGATCAGGCCGCCCTTGCCGGCCGCATCCCAGCCGTCGATACCGATGACGACGCGGCCTCCGGCGCGCAGATGCTCGACCTGCAGGTCCAGGAGCTGGTTCTGCAGCTTCTTCAGCCGGCGCTCGTATTCGTCGTCGTCGAGCGGCCCCTCGATCATCGTCATCTTGTCCAGGGTCGGCCACTTGCCCATGCATTCCTCCGATCGGGATCGTGCCAGAGCGGGAGGGAGATTGACAGTCAACGGCGGCGTGTCGACAAATCCGGCGATGGCCGAACCTCATCCTACCCTCCGCTTCATCGAGCGCGGCGGCGCTCCGGTGCTGGAGGTCGGCGGCACCTGGACCGCATTCACCCTGCACGACCTGCGCCAACGGCTCGACAAGGCGCGGCGTGCCGCACCCAGGGGCAGCGCGGCCAAGGCGCCGCATGCGGTCGACGCCACCCATGTGGAGCGGCTCGACACCACCGGCGCGCTCGAGATCCTGCAACTCGCCGGCGGCCCCAAGGCCGCGGTCGAGACTGGCGTGAAGGACCATGCCGAGCTGTTCGAGGTGGTGAAGGCGAACATGGTCGAACCCGTGCCGCCGCGGCAGGTCGACTTCCTCGCCCGCTGGCTCGAAGAGCTCGGCCGCGACCTGGTCGATCTCGGCAAGCAGATCGTCAGCCTGTGCGCCTTCGTCGGCGAGATCATCGTGATCTTCCTCGAGGCCTGCGTCAGCCCCAAGCGCTTCCGTATCGGCGCAGTGGTGCAGCAGATGTTCGAGGTCTGGGTCAAGGCGCTGCTGATCGTCGGCGTGCTCACCTTCCTGATCGGCGTGGTGATCGCCTACCAGGGCGTGCAGCAGCTCCGGCAATTCGGCGCCGAGACCTTCACCGTCGAGGCGGTCGGCATCAGCATGTTCCGCGAGCTCGGCGTGCTGCTCACCGCCATCATCGTGGCCGGCCGGTCGGGCAGCGCCTTCACCGCCCAGATCGGCACCATGCAGGTGAACCAGGAGATCGACGCCATGCGCACGATCGGCCTCAACCCGATCGAATGGCTCGTGATGCCGCGCATCGCCGCGCTGGTGCTGTCGATGCCGCTGCTGGCGTTCTGGGGCGACATGACGGGCCTTCTGGGCGGCGCGGTCGCCTGCACGGTCTATCTCGATTTCACGCTCGTGCAGTTCTTCGACCGGCTGCGCGACACGGTCGGCATCTGGCATTTCTATACCGGCATGATCAAGGCGCCGGTGTTCGGCTTCATCATCGCCGCGATCGGCTGCTTCGAGGGGCTGCAGGTCAAGGGCAGCGCCGAGAGCGTCGGCCAGCTCACCACCCGATCGGTGGTCGAGTCGATCTTCTGCGTGATCGTGCTCGACGCGGTGTTCTCCATCATCTTCCTCCTGGCGAACGTGTGATGGCCGCCCAAACGACCGCAGAGGGCGGGCAACTCGTCGATCATCGTGACGGCCGGGAAGTCGTGCTGAAGCTGCGCGGCGTGCGCACCCAGTTCGGCGACCATGTGGTGCACGACAAGCTCGACTTCGACGTGTTCCGCGGCGAAGTGGTCGGCCTGGTCGGCGGCTCGGGAAGCGGCAAGTCGGTGCTGTTGCGCACGATCCTCCGCCTCAATCCGTTGCGCGCGGGCAAGATCGAACTGCTCGGCATCGACACGCGGGCGGTGTACGGGCGGACCGAGCGGGAACTGCTGTCGCATATCGGCGTGCAGTTCCAGGACGGCGCGCTGTTCTCGTCCCTTTCGGTGGCCGACAACATCATCCTGCCGATCCGCGAACATGCCGGGCTCGACGAGGGGCTGATGCAGTCGATTGCCGCGCTCAAAGTCGCCCTGGTCGGTCTGCCGCCCGATACCGGCGACAAGAAGCCATCGGAGCTGAGCGGCGGCATGCGCAAGCGGGCGAGCCTGGCTCGGGCCCTGGCGCTCGATCCGGCCATGCTGTTTCTCGACGAGCCGACCGCCGGTCTCGACCCGATCGGCGCCTCCCACTACGACGAACTGATCGGGCAATTGCGGCAAAGTCTGGGCCTCACCGTATTGATGGTGACTCACGATCTCGACAGCCTCCACGCTGTTTGCGACCGTATCGCGGTCCTGCTCGACAAGCGCGTCGTGGTAGGTACGATGGAAGAGATGCTTGCCTACGATCATCCCTGGGTCCGCGAATATTTCCACGGTCCCCGCGGCCGGGCGGCGCTCAAACAGGCGTAACGATCTCCATGGAAAAGCGCTCGCCCTACGTCCTGATCGGTGCAGCGGTCATGCTGTTCGTTGCCGCGGTCGTGGGCTTCGTGATCTGGAAGCTGCGCGCCGGCGACCAGACCTCCTACGCCTATTACGTGATCCTGTTCTCGGGCGACGTGCAGGGACTGACCACCGATTCACCGGTCTACTACCGCGGACTGCGGGTCGGCCGGGTGCACGACATCGCGCTCACCTCGCGGGTCGACGTGCAGCGCAGCACAGGCCGCGAGCGGCTCTCCGAGAAGATCCAGGTCACGGTGGCGGTCGATTCCCATATCGACATTCGCGAGCGCTCCTACGCGGTGTTCGAGAAGCCGTTCATCGCCGGCGCCCCTTACGTGCAGATCGTCGGCCGGGTCGACGTCGACCAGATCAAGCCCAAGAAGAAGCTGGGCGACAAACCCTATCCCGAGATCCGCGAGGGCGCCTCGTTCCTGCAGGTCACGTCGACATCGGCGCAGGAGCTGCTGTCCAAGGCCGGGACGACGGTCGACCGGCTGAACGAACTGCTCAATCCCGACAACATCCAGTCGTTCAGCGATTCGCTGCGCAGCCTCAACACCACGCTGGCCGGGATCGCCAAGCAGGATGCCAACATTCAGAAGACGCTGGCCGAGCTGCCCGATGTAGTCGCCGACTTCAAGACAACCTTCGCCAAGCTCAATTCGGCGGCCGACCGGCTCAACCTGATCGCCATGGAGCTGGGGCCGCAGGACGCCGAGACCAGGAAGGCGCTGGCCGGCAAGGAACCCAGCGAGATTACCAAGACGATGGTCGAGGCGCGCAAGGCGCTCGCCAACATCGACGGCGCGTCGCTCCAGCTCAATCGCCTGATCAGCGACAGCAAGGGCGGTATCCGAGAATTCTCCGAGAACGGCCTGGTCGAGCTGAGCTATGCCATCCGCGAGCTGCGCCAGCTCACCTCGAACCTCAACGTAATCGCCACCAAGATCGAGCGCGACCCGGCCAACTTCCTGTTCACCGGCAAGCAGGGATATACACCGAAATGAGCCGCCGCCCATGACCTTCAAGTGGGCTGCGCTGGCGGCCGCCGTACTGCTCGGCGGCTGCCAGCTGATCAACGCGGCCGAGGAACCGACCGATCTCTACACCATCACGCCCAAGAGCACGTTCGAGCCCGACATGCCGTCGGTGTTCTGGCAGCTCGCGGTCGAGGTGCCGAACGCGTCGGCGTATCTCAACACCAGCCGTATCGCCATCGCCCAGTCGCCGACCTCGTCGGACTACTACGCCAAGACCGGCTGGACCGACCGGGCACCGCTGATGGTGCAGACGCGCATCGTCGATTCGTTCGAGAACAGCCACAAGATCATCGCCGTGGCGCGGGAATCAATCAGCTTGCGCGCCAACTACGTGCTGCAGTCGGACCTGCGCAATTTCGAGGCGATGTACTTCTACGGGCAGCCGCCGATCGCCCATGTCCGGCTGGTCGCCAAGCTGGTGCGCATGCCCGACCGGCAGATCATCGGCGTCGGCAGCTTCGAACGGTGCGTCAGGGCGCGTGCCGACAAGGTGCCGAAGGTGGTCGAGGCATTCGACCAGGCGCTGGGCAGCGTCATGAAGCGACTGGTCGACTGGACGCTCAGGGCTGCTCCGCCGCGGCCGCCGAGCGAAGAATCGCCTTACGATATCAACAAGTATCGCAACCCCAACAACGCCCATGTCGACAGCGAGAATTGCCCCAAGGGCAACGACGCGTCGATGGTGCCAATGACCGACCAGTAGGGGTGATGCGCCACACCATCATCACCCTCGGGCTGATCGTGGCGGCGCTGGCTGTCACCTTCGGGCTCGGCGCGATGCTCGAGCAGACGGCCTTCAGGGCCGGGCCCGAGCCCGGCATCGGCCTTCCCGCCGGCAGCCCGATGCCCGCCGGCACGCCGATGCCCGCCGATCGCCACGGCCGCAGCCTGCAGCGCCCGCACGAGGCTTGAAGGCGCCGGCTACGCCCGCGCCTTGACCAGCGACCAGCCGAGCTCGGCCAGCACGCGGGCGCGGTCGCCGTAGCTCCTGGCCGTGTCCGACGAAGCGTTGCCGTCGAGGCCGCGCTTGTAGACGCCCTGCACGATCGCGGCGAGACGGAACAGCGAAAACGCGACGTAGAAGTCCCAGTCGGGAATCTCCTTGCGGCCGGTGCGGCGCGCATAGGCCGCGACGTAATCGGCCTCGCTCGGGATGCCGAACGCCGCGAGGTCCATGCCGGCATAGCCCTCCGATGCGCCGAAGCCTTCGCCGAAGTGGTAGATCATGCAGTTGTAGCCGAGGTCGGCCAGCGGATGGCCGAGCGTCGAGAGCTCCCAGTCGAGCACCGCGATGATGCGCGGCTCGGTCGGATGGACGATGGTGTTGCCCAGCCGATAGTCGCCGTGATTGATGCGTGTCTCGTCGCCCGGCGGGATGTGCGCCGGCAGCCAACTCTTGAGCTGCTCCATCGCCGGGATGTCGTGCGTGCGCGAGAGGTCGTACTGACTCGACCAGCGCGCGATCTGGCGCTGGATATACTGGCCTTCGCGGCCGAAGTCGCCGAGCCCGGCCGCCTTGTAGTCGACGTTGTGGATGCGCGCGAGCACGTCGTTCATCGAATCGAAGATCTTGCCGCGATCGGCCGGCGAGATGCCCGGCATCTTCGGATCGGCGAGGATGCGGCCGGGCAGGAACTCCATGATGTAGAAGGCGGTGCCGATCACGCTGTCGTCCTGGCACAGCGCATAGGGCTTCGGCACGGGCACGTCCGAATGGTCGCTCAGCGCCTTGATGACGCGGTATTCGCGGTCCACCTGGTGCGCCGACGGCAGCAGCTTTCCCGGTGGCTTCTTGCGCAGCACGTACATGCGGTCCGCGCCGTCGGTCAGGTGGAACGTCGGATTGCTTTGGCCGCCCTCGAACTGGAGCACGCGCAGGCGGCCGCGGAATCCTTCGACGTTCGCGCGCATGTAGTCGGCGAGGCGCGCTTCATCGAAGACGTGAGCGGCGCGGACGGGGGTGAGATTTTCGGGCAATTGGGACATTGGCGGGGCGGGGCTGTGACCTTTTGGGGACGTGAGCGTTCTAGCGCTGCATTCGACTTTTTTCGAGGGATGTTTGGCGGAGGTGAGGCGTAGCGAGTCTCAAGACGGAGTATCCGTCGATACACGCCCAGAGGACACTAATGTCTAAACTTCGCCTCATCCCGTACGCCGTATTGACGGCGGGCGGCCTCATGGCCGCGAGTGGGGCTGCCAACGCGCAGTCGATGTACGACATCAATCAACGCCAGGACTACCAGCAGAACCGGATCGAGCAAGGCATCCGCAGCGGCCAGATCACCCGCAGCGAGGCCTACCGGCTTGAGCAGGGTGAGCGCAACATCGACCGCGCTCAGCGTCGCGCCGAGGCGGATGGTTGGGTCTCGTCGCAGGAGCGCGCGCGGATCGATCGAATGACCGATCGCCAGGGCCGTGAAATCTACCAGCAGAGCCATGATCGCCAGCAGGCGTGGGATCGCGGCCAAGGCTGGGGCCGTACCGACGGCCGCGCTCACGACGGCTGGAACGATCGAGACGGCTGGCGCCACGCAGATTGGGATCGCCGCGGCGCGGACAATCGCGGCTGGGATCACCGCGGTGGAGACAACCGCGGCTGGGACCATCGTGACGCCGATCGCCGTGACTGGGGCCGCGACCACAACAACGGCAGCTGGAACAACGGCCGCGATCACAACGGCTGGAACCGCGGCGGCGATACCGCCTCGAACGGCTGGAACCACAATGGCAATACCGGCGGCTGGAACCGCAACGGCGGCGGCACTGGCACCAGTCCGGGTACCGGCACCAACACCGGCTGGAACCACAATGGCGGCTGGAACCACAACGGCGGCGGCACTGGCGCCAGCCCGGGCACCGGCACCAACACCGGCTGGAACCACAATGGCGGCTGGAACCGTGGCGGCTCGACTGGCGTGGGTACCGGCACTGGAACCAGCACCGGCACCAACACTGGCTGGAACCACAACGGCGGCTGGAACCGTGGTGGCTCGATCGGCGCCGGCGCGACGGCCGGCGGCACGACGGTCGCCAACAACACCGGCACGCGCAACTGGGGCAACTGGGGCGGCCAGACCCGCCAGGTCAGCGCCCCCGCCGCCACCACGACAACCGCGTCGACCCGCAGCTATGGCGGCGGCAGCTACACTGGCGGCCGCAGCGGCGGCGGCAGCCGCAGCTTCGGCGGTCATCGTTAGGCGTTCCTCTCCTGTGTCGATCTGAGGCCCGGCGGCTCCTCGTGGGCCGCCGGCCTTTTGCCTAGTTCACCTGGCGGTCGCGCTCGCCCCAGTAGGCCTTGCGCAGCTCGCGCTTCAGGATCTTGCCGGTCGGGTTGCGCGGCAGGGTATCGATGAAGTCGACCGACTTGGGCAGCTTGTAGCCGGCGATGCGCTCGCGCGCCCAGTTGATCAGCTCGGCGGGCGTCACGTCGGCACCGGCCTTCTTCACCACCACCGCCTTGACCGCCTCACCCCAGCGCTCGTCCGGCACGCCGATCACCGCGACGTCGGCGACCGACGGATGGCCGAACAGCGCGCTCTCGACCTCGGCGGGATAGATGTTCTCGCCGCCGGAGACGATCATGTCCTTCACACGATCGTAGATGTAGAGGTAGCCCTTGTCGTCGAGGTAGCCCGCATCGCCGGTGAAGAACCAGTCGCCCTGGACCGCGCGCGCCGTCGCCTCGGGCAGCTTCCAGTAACCGCCCATCACCTGGGCCGAGCGCACGGCGATCTCGCCGACCCGACCCGCCGGCAGGTCCTTGCCATCATCGCCGACGATGCGCAGCTCGACGCCCTTCTGGGCGTAGCCGCAGGACAGGAGCTTCCTGGCGTCGCCGGGATCGTGGTCCCGCGCCGGCAACACGGTGATCGCACCGGTCGTCTCGGTCAGGCCGTAGACCTGCTGGAAGCCGCACGGGAAGATCTTCATCGCCTGCTTCAACAGTTCCGCGGGGATCGGCGAGGCGCCATAGACGATCAGGCGCAGGCTCGAGAGATCGGTTTCTCGGATCTGCGGCGCCTGCACGAGGAACAGGATCATCGCCGGCACCAGCAGCATGACCTGCAGGCGCTCGCGCTGGATGGTCGCGAGGATCTCGGCCGGCACGAACTCGCGCACCACGTGGTTGGTGGCGCCCGCGAACAGCCCGGCGATGCCCCAGCCGGCGCCGCCGATATGGAACATCGGCAGGCAGACGAGATTCGGCACACCCGGTCCGAGCAGCCATTCCTTCGTCCAGAGCGGCATCATCGAGGAGAAATTGCGGTTGATCAGCTCGGCGCCCTTGGGCAACCCCGTCGTGCCGCTGGTGTAGAATTGCACGGCGGTGTCCGTGGGCCTGGTCGGCAGGTTGGGATCGGCCGCCGGCTGGCGGTCGCGCCAGGTCGTGAACGACTCGGCTTCGGGGTGCCGGCCGAACGCCACGATCTTGCGGACGGTCTTGAGCTCGCCACGGATCTTCTCGATCATCGGGAAGTACTCTTCGCCGACGACCAGGATCTCGGCCTCGGCGTCGTTGACGATGTGCGCCACCTCGGGCGGCGCGAGCCGCCAGTTGACCGAAACCATCACCGCGTTCGCCTTGGCGACCCCGAACAGCAGCTCGAAGAACCGGTCGGTCGACTTGTCGAGATGCGCGACCCGCGTCTGCGGTCTGACCCCTTCGGCGATCAGCGCGTTGGCGATCCGACTCGCCGCCCGATCGAGCTCACCATAGGTCGTGATGCGGCCGTCATGGACGAGCGCCGCGACGTCGGGCTGCCGCCGGCCGTGGATGCGCACGATATCTGCAAGGC
Organism: Pseudomonadota bacterium; assembly: GCA_018240745.1. GTDB lineage: Bacteria > Pseudomonadota > Alphaproteobacteria > Reyranellales > Reyranellaceae > Reyranella. The sequence continues at coordinate 68,310 of JAFEFF010000216.1, read as the reverse complement.
CCGCGATCTCGATGGCCATCCGGGTGTGTTTCCCCTGGTCTGTTTGGCGTGTAGTGTCGGCCTCGAAGCACGGAAAATACAAGAGGCGACATGGGTAAGCGTATTCTGGTGACCGGCGGCGCCGGCTTCCTGGGCTCGCATCTCTGCGAGCGCCTGCTGGCGGCGGGCCACGACGTGCTGTGCGTCGACAACTACTTCACCGGCAACAAGGACAACATCGCGCCCTGCCTCGGCCATCCGCATTTCGAGCTGATGCGGCACGACGTGACCTTCCCGCTCTATGTCGAGGTCGACGAGATCTACAACCTCGCCTGCCCGGCATCGCCGATCCACTACCAGCACGATCCGGTGCAGACGACCAAGACCTCGGTCCATGGCGCCATCAACATGCTGGGGCTGGCCAAGCGGGTGCGGGCGAAGGTCTTCCAGTCCTCGACCAGCGAGGTCTACGGCGACCCGACCGTGCACCCGCAGGTCGAAGGCTATCGCGGCAACGTCAATCCGCTGGGGCCGCGCGCCTGCTACGACGAGGGCAAGCGCTGCGCCGAGACGCTGTTCTTCGACTATCACCGCCAGCACAAGCTGCGCATCAAGGTGGCGCGCATCTTCAATACCTACGGACCCCGCATGCATCCCAACGACGGCCGCGTGGTGTCGAACTTCGTCGTCCAGGCGCTGAAGGGCGAGGACATCACGCTGTACGGCGACGGCATGCAGACGCGGGCCTTCTGCTACGTCGACGATCAGCTCGACGGCTGGCTGCGTCTGATGGATCACACGCCCGACGAGTTCACCGGCCCGGTCAACATCGGCAATCCGGTGGAGATCCCGGTGAAGGAGCTGGCCTCGCGGATCGTCAAGATCGTCAACGGCAAGTCGAAGATCGTTCATACGCGGCCGCTGCCGGTCGACGATCCGCTGCAACGCTGCCCGGACATCACGCTGGCGCGCAAGGAACTCAAGTGGGAGCCGAAGGTCGACCTCGATACCGGCCTCAGGAAGACGATCGAGTACTTCGACGCCCTGCTGAAGAGCAACACGGGCGTCCGCGGCATCGGTCGCTGAAAAGGAAAGGGGCCCGTCCGGGCCCCTTTGTCGTTCTCTCGCTGTTCGTGCCTTACTGGGCGGCGAGCGCCTGCTTGGGCAGGGCATTGACCACCGATGCCTTGCCGGAAGTCATCTCGTCGTAGATCCACTTGTAGGTCTTCTCCATGCCGTCCTCGAGACGGATGGACGGGGCCCAGCCCATCAGCTTCTTGATCAGCGTGTTGTCGCTGTTGCGGCCGCGCACGCCCTTGGGCGCATCGAGCTTGTAGGAGCGCTTGAGCTTCACGCCGGCGATCTTCTCGACGATGTCGACCAGCCGGTTGATGCTGACCAGCTCGTCCGAGCCGATGTTCAGCGGCTCGATGATGTCGCTGTTGGCGAGCTTGATCGTGCCCTCGGTGCAGTCGTCGATGTACATGAACGAACGGGTCTGCTCGCCGTCGCCCCAGATCTCGATGTCGTGCTTGCCCGAGAGCTTGGCGGCGATGACCTTGCGGCAGATCGCGGCCGGCGCCTTCTCGCGGCCGCCGTCATAGGTGCCTTCCGGGCCGTAGACGTTGTGGTAGCGGGCGACGCGGGTGGCGATGCCGTAATCCTCGCGGTAGTGACGGGCCATGCGCTCGCTGAACAGCTTCTCCCAGCCGTAACCGTCCTCGGGGAGGGCGGGGTAGGCGTCCTCTTCCTTGAGCGCGGTGACGTTGGCGTCGGTCTGCTTGTCGCCGTTGTAGACGCAGGCCGACGACGAATAGAAGAACCGCTCGGTGCCAGCCTCCTTGGCGGCGACCAACATGTGGGTGCTGATCAGCACCGACAGCATGCACTCGGCCTTGTGGGTCTCGATGAAGCCCATGCCGCCCATGTCGGCGGCGAGATTGTAGATCTGCCTGGCGTCCTTGGCCGCGGCACGGCAGGGCTCGAGCAGGGAAAGATCGCCGACCTGATTCTCGACGCCCGGGTGCTTCTGGTACCACTCGTTCAGCGGCTTCACGTCCACGGCGCGGATCTTGGTGTGGCCGCGCTTCTGCAGAACTTTGACCAGATGGCCGCCGATGAAGCCACCGGCGCCCGTCACGACGACGAGATCATCCTTAGACATGTGTCCTCAAGCCTTTGATTTATGACTTATAAGGTCCGGGGCGCTCGTTTGCGCGCTCGGCGGCCGAGCGTCAACCCATCGGGGCGGTTTTGTCACGCACAATATTGCAATTTTGATGAAAGTAATGGTTTCGGCCGGAAAGTTCCCCTATAGCAACCCCGAAGCCGCGATCCTCCGATTTCAGTGCCGTGCTGGCCGACATCACCCCCGTCATCCTGACCTATAACGAATCGGCCAACATCGGCCGGTCGCTCGAACGTCTCGCCTGGGCACGTGAGGTCGTGGTGGTCGACAGCGGCTCGACCGACGACACGCTGGCGATCGTCGCCCGCTTTCCCAATGCCCGTGTCGTGAAGCGGCCGTTCGACACCCACGCCCGGCAATGGCGCTTCGCCACGGCCGAAACCGGCGTGACGAGTTCCTGGATTCTGCGTCTTGACGCCGACTACATGCTGGAACCGGCGCTTCGCGACGAGATCGCTGCCCTGAAACCGGATGCTGCTACGGCAGCCTACCAGATCGCCTTCACCTACTGCATGGACGGAAGGCCGCTTCGGGCGTCGCTCTATCCTTCGCTGCCGGTCCTATTCCGCCGCGGCCGAGAATCCTTCGCACAGGACGGTCACACCGAGAAGCTGCGCATCCACGGGCAGGTGATCCCACTGCAGAACCGCCTGCTGCACGATGATCGCAAGAGCCTCGAGCGCTGGCTGCAAAGCCAGTCCCGCTACCAGGTCGCCGAAGCCGAAAAGCTCGCTTCGCGGCCTTGGTCGGAGCTGAGCTGGGCCGATCGGCTGCGCTGCACGCGCGTGCTGGGCCCGATCGCCGTCGCCGTTCACTGTCTTTTCGTGAAAGGTCTGATATTCGACGGCACCGCCGGTCTCTTCTACACCGCTCAACGCATAACGGCCGACATGATCCTCTGCATGCATCTCCTGCGCCGCGACCTCGGACGGCTCGCCAAATGACCTACGTCCTGGGACTGAATGCCTATCATGCCGATGCCGCTGCCTGCCTGGTGAAGGACGGCGACCTCGTCGCCGCGGTCGAGGAGGAGCGCTTCCGACGGATCAAGCACTGGGGCGGCTTTCCCAGCGAATCGATCCGCTATTGCCTCGACGAAGCCGGCATCTCGCTGACCGATATCGGCCACGTCGCGGTCAACAGCGACAACGCCGCCAACCGCTGGCGCAAGTTCGCCTACGTGCTGAAGTCGGGCGTGCGGCCGTCCTACGTGCTGCAGCGCCTTCGCCATCGCGGCGAGCGCGCCGACGTCGCCGGCAACCTGCAGCGTACGCTGCCGGACCAGAAATTCACCGGCGAAGTGCATGCCGTCGAGCATCACCTCTGCCATCTCGCCTCGGCCTTCCTGGTGTCGCCGTTCGACAAGGCGGTCGCCGTGTCGGTGGATGGCTTCGGCGACTTCTCCTCGGCGGCGTGGGGCCTGGGCCAGGGTGGCAGGCTGACGGTCGACGGCCGTGTCTACTTCCCCCATTCGCTCGGCGTGTTCTACGAGGCGATGACCCAGTTCATCGGCTTCCCGCACTACGGCGACGAATACAAGGTCATGGGCCTGGCGCCCTACGGCCAGCCGACCCTGGTCGACCAGATGAAGGAGATCGTGCGGCTCAAGGACGACGGCACCTTCGCGCTGAACCTGCGCTACTTCCGCCACGCCTCGGGTGAGGGTGCGAACTACTCGGTGAAGGAAGGCATCCCGTCGGGCGGCCGGCTGTGGAGCGATGCGCTCCCCGCACTGCTCGGCCCCGCACGCGATCCGTCGGCGCCGCTCGAGGACCATCACCGCAATATCGCGCGCTCGGCGCAGGTCACCTACGAGAACGCCTTCTTCAATCTGCTGACGGCCCTGCACAAGCGCTACCGCACCGATTCGGTCGTGATCGCCGGCGGCTGCGCCTACAACTCGGTCGCCAACGGCAAGATCCTCGAGCGCTCCCCGTTCAAGCACGTCTACGTCCAGTCCGCCGGCGGCGACGCCGGCGGTGCGATCGGCGCGGCCTTCGCCACCTGGCACAAGGTCGAGGGCGACAAGGCCAGGCGCCATTTCGTGATGGACCATGCCTACTGGGGGCCGTCGGCGACGCCGGAGCAGATCGCCGTGGCGGTCGCCAGGCGCCGCGACGACTTCGAGGCGGCCGGCTGCAAGATGATGCGCATCGCCGACGAGGCGACGCTCTGCCGGCGCACGGCCGCGGCGATCGCCGAAGGCAAGGTGATCGGCTGGTTCCAGGGCCGTCTCGAATGGGGCCCGCGCGCGCTCGGCAATCGCTCGATCCTGGGCGATCCCCGGCGCGCCGACATGAAGGACATTCTCAATCTCAAGATCAAACGCCGCGAATCGTTCCGGCCGTTCGCGCCGTCGATCCTGCGCGAGGCGGTGAAGGACTGGTTCGAGACCGACGACGACGTGCCCTTCATGATGCAGGTCTTCAAGATCAAGGCCGACAAGCGCAAGGAGATCCCGGCGGTCACCCATGTCGACGGCTCGGGCCGGCTGCAGACCGTGACCTGGGCCGGCAACCCGCGATACGCGCGGCTGATCGAGACGTTCGGCGAGATCACCGGGGTGCCGATCGTGCTCAACACCAGCTTCAACGAGAACGAACCGGTGGTGTGCAAGCCCGAGGAAGCGATCGACTGCTTCCTGCGCACCAGGATGGACGTGCTCGTGCTGGGTGACACCTTCATCGAGCGTTGATCTGGCTCTGCGTTCAGCGCGGCATCTTCATGCGCCAGCGCAGCGTATCCTCGATCTGGGCTGCGAGATCGCGCGTCGGTCGCCAGCCGAGCTCACGGCGCGACTTGCCGATGTCGCCGACCAGCCGGGGGGAATCGCCGGGCCGGCGCGGGCCGACCCGATGGGGCACGGGGCGGCCGCCGATGCGTGCCGTTTCGGCGATCGCCTCGCGCACGCTGAAGCCCGAGCCGCTGCCGAGATTGAAGGCCTCGTGCAGGCCCGACGCCGGCTGTTTCCTCAGCCAGTGCAGCGCCCGCACATGGGCGTCGGCAAGGTCGCTGACATGGATGAAGTCGCGCACGCACGAGCCGTCGGCGGTCGGATAGTCGGTGCCGAGCAGGGTGAGCGGCGGGGCGAGACCCAGCGCGGCATCGACGGCGAGCGGCAGCAGATGGGTCTCCGGCTGGTGCGCCTCGCCGATCTCGCCGCCCGCATCGGCGCCGGCCGCATTGAAGTAGCGGAGCGACGCCGCGCGCAGTCCGCTCGACGACGCTTTGCCGAGCGCGGTTTCGACCCGTGCCTTGGACTCGGCGTAGGGGCTCATCGGCGCGATGGCGTGCGATTCCGACAGCAGCTCCGACTGCGGCAGCCCGTAGACGGCGCAGGTGCTGGAGAAGACGAAGGCTTCCACGCCGTGGCGCATCGCCGCGTCGATCAGGGCAGCCGTCTTGGTCGCATTGTTGTGAAGGTAGCGCTCGGGCTCACGCACCGACTCGCCGACCTCGATGTAGCCGGCGAGATGCACGATCGCCCGCGGACGGTGCCGGCCGAACGCCTCGTCGAGGCGCTGGCCATCGCCGATATCGCCGTGTTCCAGCGGCCCCCAGCGCACCGCCCAGCGATGGCCCTTCTCCAGGGTGTCGTAGCAGACGGGCGTCAGGCCCGAGTCTGCGAGCGCCTTGCAGACGTGACTGCCGATATAACCTGCACCCCCCGTCACCAGAACGGCGCTCATGCCTCAGCTCGATGGTCGCGACGCATTTTCGACACCCGTATCAGGGACCATCGGTCCCGTTGCACGTTATATAGGGGGCCGCGGACGAGACCAGCCGTGGCCTTGCTGGGACCATCACAGGCAAGGGGGGCCAACATGTCATTCTGGTCCAACCTGGCGGAACTGTGGAAGCGGTGGCGGGACCCGTCGGGCGCCGCTGACCGGCCGGCCGCCTTGCGCCTGTTCGTCGCTCCGCTCGCGCCGTGGCCGTCCTGGCATCCAGCCAAGGGGCCGGACGGCGAGCCGATGATGCAGGTCGTGATCGAGCTCGAGGCCGTCAACCGAACCGATGAGGACATCCGCATTGTCTCGGCGCGGCTGCGCGACCATCCGGCGCTGCAGACCGGCTTCACCGTGGGGCCGCGCGGCGGCCCGTTCGCCAAGGATACGCCCGTACCGCCGCACGGCCGGGCGCACATGGTACTGATGTTCTTCGTCATGGGGCGGTACTACGCGCCGGGCCAGGTCTTCACCGACGTGGTGGTCCTGCGTGACCACGCCGGGCGCGACCATAGGCTCAAGGTCGGCATCCGCGGCCGCTAGGCCCTTCTGGCGTCAAGGGCGGCTCAGGATGGCCGCGATGATGGCCAGGGAGCCGAGCAGAACAAGAGTTCCCGAAAGGGCCACCACCATTATTGCGAGCCTCTGTCCTTTCAGACTCATGCTCGGCGCTCCAAACCAGGACGCTGGCCGATGCCGATGGCGGTTGGTTGCCATTTCCATGGACAGGCGCGGCGAAGGCGTGGTGCCGGGTGAGGGATTTGAACCCCCGACCTTCGGTTTACAAAACCGCTGCACTACCGCTGTGCTAACCCGGCGAAGTCGACGCTTTTCTACAGGCCAGCCACGCCGCGCGTCCACCGTCTCGCGACGTTCCTCGTGCGCATCCGCACCCTTCATGGCTTGCGCAGAGCGTTGGGCGCTGCGGCCGGCAACAGCGCACGGGCCGAGACCGTTGACAGCGAGAATTCGACACGAACGTTCCCGACAGACCTGGGGGAAGCCATGGATCCAAGCGACGGGAAGCTTCGCGCGATGGTGCACGATGCCCTGACCGGCCGCTCGCCTGTGACGGCCACGTCGCCGGACTCGGCGCACGAAAGCCGCCACCAACTCGACCGGACATGAGGCAACGCGATGAAGAGGATGATCATGCTGGCGGCCGCGCTGGCGCTCCTGCCGATCGCCGCCAGTGCCCAGTCCGGCGGCACCATCGGGACCGATCCCAGCCGAACCGACAAACCTCGATCGGGCCAGCCCAGCCAGCCGAACACCGATGCCAGCGGCAACAAGAACAGCACGTCGTCGCGAAACACACCCACCACCGGGGAGCCGGCAAGCCGCAACAACCCCTCGATCAGCAGGGCGCCGGACACTGCACCCTCGCGCGGAACGCCCCAGCAGCCCCAGCAATAGTGGAGAGAGCCATGGCGCGGACGTCGGATCGCACGCCATCAAAGGAACAGGAAAACGGACCTGCCGAAGATCCTCGCTGGGACCGCAAGCACGGCGCCGCGAAGAGTGGGCGAATGGCCCGCGACGTCGAGAAGTCGTCGGGCCGCTACAGCGCGTCCGAGCAGAGTGAAGAGAAGGGATCTGCAGCAGCAACGCCAAACACGACAAGGGAGTGAATCATGCTCGTGAAGGAAGCGATGAGCAGGGACGTGAAGATGGTCGGTCCCGAGGAGCAGATCCAGGCGGCGGCCCGGATCATGCTCGACATGGACGTGGGCGCGCTGCCCGTGGGCGAGAACGATCGGCTGGTCGGAATGATCACCGACCGCGACATTGCCGTGCGCGGCGTGGCGGCCGGAAAAGCGCCATCGGCACGGGTGCGCGAAGTCATGAGCGGCGAGATTCGCTACTGCTTCGAGGACGAAGACACCGCCCACATCGCACGCAACATGGGCGAACAGCAGCTTCGTCGCCTGCCGGTGGTGGACCGCGACAAGCGGCTGGTCGGCATCATCGCGCTGGCCGATCTCGTCACGTCGGCCAAGAGCGGCTACGCGACGGCGGCGCTGTCGGGCATTTCCCAGGCGGGCGGCGCGCATTCGCAAAGCGCCTAGATGGAGGGCGACATGGCGACCTGCGAGATCTGCGGCAACGAGTACGACAAGGCCTTCCAGGTTCTGAAGGATGGCGAGGCGCACACCTTCGACAGCTTCGAATGCGCGATCACGGCGCTCGCTCCGCGCTGCGCGGCATGCGACGTCAGGATCGTGGGGCACGGCCTGGAGAAGGATGGCATGCTGTTCTGCTGCAACCATTGCGCCAGCGCGAAGGGCGTGAAGGGCCTGCGCGATCGGGCATAGGGCCGGGAATTTCGTCCCCGCAGAGGGCATGGCTGGGAGAATCGCCCAAAAATACACGTGCCGGGGAACCCTTTTGCTGCCGGATCGATTCAAGAGAGGGATCGCTCCTTGCCTTGGACGGACCAGCAGAGGTGGACGTGACCGTTACCGTATCGACGCAGGACATCATCCTGCGTCTCCTCGCAGCCGCGCTCGCAGGAGCGCTGATCGGCCTCGATCGCGGCACGCGCGGACGCACGGCCGGGCTGCGCACGAACATTCTGGTCTGCCTCGCCGCGGCCGGCGCGATGATCGAGGCCAACCTGACCCTCGGTGTGCTCGGCAAGACCGGAAGCTCCTTCACCATGATGGATGCCCTGCGCTTTCCGCTCGGCGTCCTCACGGGTATCGGCTTCATCGGCGCCGGCGCCATCCTTCGGCGGGACAACATCGTCAAAGGAGTGACCACGGCGGCGACGATATGGCTCGTCACCGTCATCGGCCTCGTGATCGGCGGCGGCTATTTCACGCTTGGCGCCGCGCTGGTCGTGCTCGCCCTGGTGGTCCTCAGCCTGCTGATCTACGTCGAGCAGGCGCTGCCCCGCGACCGAACCGCCCTGCTGACGGTCGAGACGGGCAAACAGGGCGCGACGGACGAGGATCTGCGCGGCGCGATCCTCAAGGCCGGGTACAAGATCGTCCTGTTCTCGATCGACGTCCACGAGACGCGCAAACTGCGCTGGTCCCTGACATGGCGCTCCAGCGACAAGGCAGAGAACACGCCGCCCCTGGTGCGCGAGCTGATGCGGCTGCCCGACGTGACCGCCGTCGTCTGGAGTCCGCTGGACGCGGACGAGCACGAGTAGGTCAGGCGGCGGGCTTCGCCTGTCGCGCCCATTCATAGGCCGCGACGGCAGCGGCGTTCGAGACGTTGAGCGCCGCCAGGGCCGCCTGGGTCGGGATCGTCACCAGGCGATCGCACTTCTCGCCCGTCAACCGGCGCAGGCCTTCGCCCTCGGCGCCGAGCACGATGCAGACGCGACCCTTGAGATCGAGCGCCGCAATTGAAGTGTCACCGCGTTCGTCGAGGCCGTAGATCCAGAAGCCCGCCTCCTTCAGTTGCTCGAGCGTGCGGGCAAGGTTCACCGCGCGCAGCAGCGGCACGATCTCCAGCCCGCCCGAGGCCGCCTTGGCCAGCACGCCGGTGTCGGCCGGCGCGTGGCGCTCGGTCACGATCACGCCCGCGGCACCGAACGCCGCCGCAGTGCGCAGGATGGCGCCGACATTGTGCGGGTCGGTCACCTGGTCGAGCGCCAGCACCAGCGCGTCGTTGCCGCTGCGGGCCAGCACGTCCTCCAGCACTGGCTCCTCGAGCGGTGCGACCAGTGCCGCCAGCCCCTGGTGCACGGCGCCGGCCGGCAGGCGCTGGGCCAGCTCCTCGCGCGACAGGATCTGCGGATTGCGTCCGGCAAATTCCCGGGCGTGACGCTCGGCCACATCCCTGGTCGCCAGCAGCCGCTCGATCCGCCTGTCCGGGTTGGCCAGGGCGGCCAGCACGGGGTGGCGGCCGTACAGCCAGACGGCCTGGTGGCCGCCCCGAGGAGCGTTACGCGGCACCTGGCGGGGTGCGTTGCGGGTCGGCTTGGCAGGGCGGTGCGGCCCCGATCGCGGTTGATGGCGCATTGGCGGGCGTTGTAACGGGATTTGGCCCTTGACGTAACTCATTGGATTTGCGAGCAACGCCCGCCCGTCAGGACGGGCTGAACAGGCTAAACTCGCGCTGCGCACCGCAGGTTCGGAGGGGTGGCCGAGCGGTCAATGGCAGCAGACTGTAAATCTGCCGACTTCGCGTCTACGAAGGTTCGAATCCTTCCCCCTCCACCAGCGGTACAGCGTGCGAGTGTGGCTCTGTTCAGGAGTTGCGGGTGTAGCTCAATGGTAGAGCTCCAGCCTTCCAAGCTGGCTATGCGGGTTCGATTCCCGTCACCCGCTCCAGATTTGTGGCCAGGTTTTGAGGGTCGTGACACCATGACGAAGGCGAAATTCGAGCGGACCAAGCCGCACTGCAACATCGGCACGATCGGGCACGTTGACCATGGCAAGACGTCGCTGACGGCGGCGATCACCAAGATCCTGGCGAAGACGGGCGGCGCGACGTTCACGGCGTACGACCAGATCGACAAGGCGCCGGAGGAGCGCGAGCGCGGCATCACGATCTCGACGGCGCATGTCGAGTACGAGACGCAGAACCGCCACTACGCGCACGTCGACTGCCCGGGCCACGCCGACTACGTGAAGAACATGATCACCGGGGCGGCGCAGATGGACGGGGCGATCCTGGTGGTGTCGGCGGCGGACGGCCCGATGCCGCAGACCCGCGAGCACATCCTGCTGGCCCGCCAGGTCGGGGTTCCGGCGCTGGTGGTGTACATGAACAAGGTCGACATGGTTGACGACCCGGAGCTCCTGGACCTGGTCGAGCTGGAGGTTCGCGAGCTTCTGAAGAGCTACCAGTTCCCGGGCGACGACATCCCGGTGGTGCGCGGCTCGGCGCTGATGGCGCTGGAGGACAAGAACCCGGAGCAGGGCGAGCAGTCGATCCTGAAGCTGATGGCGGAGGTCGACCGGTACATCCCGCAGCCGACGCGCGACAAGGACAAGCCGTTCCTGATGCCGATCGAGGACGTGTTCTCGATCTCGGGCCGCGGCACGGTGGTGACGGGCCGTGTCGAGCGCGGCGTGATCAAGGTCGGCGAGGAAGTGGAGATCGTCGGGCTGAAGGACACGACGAAGACGACGGTGACGGGCGTCGAGATGTTCCGCAAGCTGTTGGACCAGGGCGAGGCGGGCGACAATATCGGCGCGCTGCTGCGCGGGGTCGGGCGCGAGGACGTGGAGCGCGGCCAGGTCCTGGCCAAGCCGGGGTCGATCACGCCGCACACCAACTTCGAGGCGGAGGCGTACATCCTGACCAAGGAGGAGGGTGGCCGTCACACGCCGTTCTTCACCAACTACCGTCCGCAGTTCTACTTCCGGACGACCGACGTGACCGGGGTGGTGACGCTGCCGTCGGGCACCGAGATGGTGATGCCGGGCGACAATGCGCGGATGACGATCGAGCTGATCCAGCCGATCGCGATGGACGAGGGCCTGCGCTTCGCCATCCGCGAGGGCGGCCGCACCGTCGGCGCCGGCGTCGTTACCAAGATCGTGAAGTAAGGACTCCAGGGGCGAGTACGGACCATGGCCATGGACAACACCAATATCCGCATCAGGCTGAAGGCCTTCGATCATCGCGTGCTCGACCAGTCGACCAGCGAGATCGTGAGCACGGCCAAGCGGACGGGCGCGCAGGTTCGCGGGCCCATTCCGCTGCCGACGGGTATCGAGAAGTTCACGGTCAACCGTTCGCCGCACATCGACAAGAAGTCGCGTGAGCAGTTCGAGATCCGTACCCACAAGCGGGTCCTCGACATCGTCGACCCGACGCCGCAGACCGTGGACGCGCTGATGAAGCTCGACCTCGCCTCCGGCGTCGACGTCGAGATCAAGCTCGGCGCGTAGGGCGATTCGGCAGGAATAAGGGAAGAGGAACAGACCATGCGTTGCGGTCTCGTCGCCCAGAAGGTCGGCATGACCCGCGTCTTCACCGACGCGGGAGAGCATGTGCCCGTCACCGTTCTGAAGGTCGACCAGCTCCAGGTCGTCGCCGTCCGCTCCGAGGAGAAGGACAAATACACGGCCGTCCAGCTCGGCTACGGCAAGGCCAAGGTGAAGAACGTGACCCAGCCGATGCGCGGTCACTTCGCCAAGGCCAAGGTCGAGCCGAAGAAGAAGCTGGTCGAGTTCCGCGTCGCCAAGGACGCCGTGCTCGAGGTCGGCGCCGAGCTGGTGCCGAGCCACTTCGTGCCGGGTCAGTTCGTCGACGTCGTCGGCACCTCGATCGGCCGCGGCTTCACCGGCTCGATGGTGCGCTGGAACTTCGGTGGTCTCGAGGCGAGCCATGGCGTGTCGGTCTCGCACCGCAGCCACGGCTCGACCGGCAACCGCCAGGATCCCGGCCGCACCTTCCCCGGCAAGAAGATGGCCGGCCACTACGGCCACGAGCGCGTGACCACACAGAACCTCAAGGTCGTCGCCACCGACGACGAGAAGGGCCTGCTCCTGGTTTCCGGCGCCGTTCCCGGCCCGGCCGGCGGCTACATCATCGTGAAGGACGCGTCCAAGCGCGCCCGCCCCAAGGATGCCCCGTACCCGGCCGGCCTGCGCAAGGCCGCCGCCGAGAAGGCGTCCGAGGCGCCGGCTGCCGACGCGCCGCAGGCTTGAGGACCAGACCATGAAGATCGCGGTCAAGACCATCGAGGGCGAGAGCGCCGGCGAGCTGGAGCTCGCGGATGCGGTGTTCGGCGCTCCCGTCCGCAAGGACATCCTGCAGCGCTGCGTGGTGTGGCAGCTGTCGCGCCGCCAGCAGGGCACCCACAAGACCAAGGGCCGTTCGGAAGTGACGGCCACGGCCAAGAAGATGTACGCCCAGAAGGGCACCGGCCGCGCCCGCCACGGCAACGAGGCGGCGCCGCAGTTCCGCGGCGGCGGCAAGGCGTTCGGTCCGGTCGTGCGCAGCCATGCGCAGGACCTGCCGAAGAAGGTCCGCAAGCTCGCGCTGCGCACCGCCCTGTCGGCCAAGGCGGCCGAGGGCAAGCTGATCGTCGTCGAGACCGCCGCGCTCAAGGAGCCCAGGACCGCCCAGCTCAAGGGCCACTTCGGCAAGCTCGGCGTCACCTCCGTCCTGGTCATCGGCGGCGCCGAGATCGACCAGAACTTCGCCCGCGCCGCGGCCAACATCGCCCACGTCGATGTGCTGCCGCAGCAGGGAGCCAACGTCTACGACATCCTGCGCCGCGACACGCTGGTGCTGACCAAGGATGCCGTGAAGCATCTCGAGGAGCGCCTGCAATGAGCGCCAAGACCAAGACGACCGTGAGCCGCGCGCGCATGTACGAGGTGATTCGCGCGCCGCTGATCACGGAAAAGACGACCAACGGTTCCGAGCACAGCCAGGTGACCTTCAAGGTCGCCGCGGACGCCAGCAAGCCCGAGATCAAGCAGGCCGTCGAAGGCCTGTTCAAGGTCAAGGTCAAGGCGGTGAACACGGTCAACGTGAAGGGCAAGAACAAGCTCTTCAAGGGCCGGCCGGGTGTGCGCAGCGACTGGAAGAAGGCGATCGTCTCGCTGGTCGAGGGTCACAAGATCGACGTGACCACGGGCCTGTAGGACGGGGGAATAGGGTAATGGCTCTCAAGACATACAAGCCGATCACGCCGTCGCTGCGACAGCTGGTGATCGTCGACCGTCACGGCCTGTGGAAGGGCAAGCCGGTCAAGTCGCTGACCACCGGCAAGACCGAGACCGGCGGCCGCAACAACCACGGCCACATCACCGCCCATCATCGCGGCGGCGGACACAAGCGCCGTCTGCGCCTGGTCGACTTCAAGCGCCGCAAGTTCAACGTCGCAGGCACCGTGGAGCGCCTCGAATACGACCCGAACCGCTCGGCGTTCATCGCGCTGATCAAGTACGCCGACGGTGAGCTCGCCTACATCATCGCCCCGCAGCGCCTGAAGGCCGGCGACGAGGTGATGTCGGGCGACCGCGTCGACATCAAGCCGGGCAACGCCATGCCGCTCGCCAACATGCCGGTCGGGACGATCGTCCACAACGTCGAGCTGAAGAAGGGCCGCGGCGGCCAGCTGGCGCGCTCCGCCGGCACCTACGCCCAGCTGGTCGGCAAGGATGCCGGCTATGCCCAGCTCAAGCTCAGCTCCGGCGAGCTGCGCCTTGTCCCGGCCGAGTGCCTGGCGACCGTCGGTGCGGTTTCGAACCCGGACAACCAGAACACCGTGGTCGGCAAGGCCGGCCGCACCCGCTGGCTCGGCCATCGGCCCGTCGTGCGTGGTGTTGCCATGAACCCGGTCGATCATCCGCACGGCGGCGGCGAGGGCAAGACCTCGGGCGGCCGTCACCCGGTCACCCCGTGGGGCAAGCCCACCAAGGGCAAGAAGACCCGCAAGAACAAGGCGACGGACAAGTTCATCATCCGTCGCCGTCACGCGACGCGCTAGGAGAATAGGCAGTGGCACGTTCCGTCTGGAAAGGCCCGTTCGTCGAGGGCAGCCTGATCAAGAAGGCCGAGAAGGCGCGCGGCTCCGTGCGCAACGACGTGATCAGGACCTGGTCGCGCCGTTCGACGATCCTGCCGCAGTTCGTCGGCCTGACGTTCGGCGTCTACAACGGCAAGAAGTTCATTCCGGTGAACGTCACCGAGGAGATGGTCGGTCACAAGCTCGGCGAGTTCTCGCCGACCCGGACCTTCTCGTCCCACTCGGGCGACAAGAAGGTCTCCAAGGAGTAGCGCGCGATGAGCAAGCCCTCCAACAAGCGCCGCGAGGCGGACAACGAGGCCAAGGCGGTGCTCCGCACGGTGCGCGTCAGCCCGCGCAAGCTCGACCTCGTGGCCGCCACCATCCGCGGCAAGAAAGCGGCCTCGGCGGTCAACGAGCTCACCTTCTCGAAGAAGCGCATCGCGCAGGACGTCAGGAAGGCGCTGAACTCGGCGATCGCCAATGCCGAGAACAACCACAATCTCGACGTCGACCGGCTGGTCGTGGCCGAGGCCTCGGTCGGCAAGAGCCTGGTCATGAAGCGGTTCCACACCCGCGGCCGCGGCCGCGCGGCGGGCATCGTCAAGCCGTTCAGCCATCTCACCATCGTGGTGCGCGAGCGCCCGGAATCGGACGAGCGGGCGGAGGAAAAGTAACATGGGTCAGAAGGTCAATCCGATCGGCCTGCGTCTCGGCATCAACCGGACCTGGGACTCGCGCTGGTACGCCGAAGGCGGCGAATACTCGACCATGCTCCACGAGGACATCCACATCCGGAAGGTCCTGCGGCAGCGGCTCGCCCAGGCCGGCGTCGCCAAGATCGTCATCGAGCGCCCGGCCAAGCGCGCCCGCGTCACCATCCACACCGCCCGTCCCGGCGTGGTGATCGGCAAGAAGGGCGCCGACATCGAGAAGCTGCGCGGCGACCTCGCCAAGATGACCAAGGGCGAGGTGGCCCTGAACATCGTCGAGATCCGCAAGCCCGAGATCGACGCCACGCTGATCGCCGAGAACATCGCCCAGCAGCTCGAGCGCCGCGTCGCCTTCCGCCGCGCCATGAAGCGGGCCGTCCAGTCGGCGATGCGCCTCGGCGCCCAGGGCATCCGCATCAACTGCTCGGGCCGCCTGGGCGGCGCCGAGATCGCGCGCATGGAATGGTACCGCGAGGGCCGCGTGCCGCTGCACACGCTGCGCGCCGACATCGACTACGGCACCGCGACCGCCTTCACCACCTTCGGCACCTGCGGCGTGAAGGTGTGGGTATTCAAGGGCGAGATCATGGCGCACGACCCGATGGCGCACGACAAGCGCGCCGAGGAAGCGGCGCCGCAACGGACCCCGGCGCGCGTCGAGCGCAGCGAGCAGAGGGACGCGTAGGCAATCATGCTGCAACCCAAGCGCACCAAGTACCGCAAGGCCTTCAAGGGCCGCATCAGCGGCGCCGCCAAGGGCGGCTTCAACCTCGACTTCGGCTCGTTCGGCCTGAAGGCGATGGAGCCGGACCGCCTGACCGCGCGCCAGATCGAGGCCGCCCGCCGCGCCATCACGCGCCATATGAAGCGTGCCGGCCGCGTCTGGATCCGCGTGTTCCCGGACGTCCCGGTGTCGAAGAAGCCGGCCGAAGTCCGCATGGGCTCCGGCAAGGGCGCGCCCGAGTTCTGGGCGGCCCGCGTCAAGCCGGGCCGGGTGCTGTTCGAGCTCGACGGCGTTCCCGCCACGGTCGCCAAGGAGGCGCTGGCCCTGGCCGCCGCCAAGCTGCCGATCAAGACCCGTTTCGTCGCCCGCGTCGGCAGCGAGGGTTAAGGAGAAAGCCATGAAGGCCAGCGATCTTCGCCCCAAGACCCAGGACCAGCTCAAGGAAGAGCTCGGCAACCTGCGCAAGGAAGCATTCAACCTGCGTTTCCAGAAGGCCGGCGGTCAGCTCGGCAAGACGGGTCGCGTGCGCCAGGTGCGCCGCGACATCGCCCGCATCAAGACGGTGCTGGGCGAGAAGGCCGCGGGCTAAGGAGTAAGGAACAGATGCCGAAGCGAATTCTCGAAGGCGTCGTCGTCAGCGACAAGATGGACAAGACCATCGTCGTGAAGGTCGAACGGCGCGTTCAGCACCCGATCTACAAGAAGTTCATCCGTCGCTCGAAGAAGTATCACGCGCACGACGAGACCAACGCCTTCAAGGGCAAGGTCGGCGAGCTGGTGAAGATCCGCGAGTGCCGGCCGATTTCCCGGACCAAGACCTGGGAAGTCTTCGTCGAGGCGGCGAAGGCCTAGAGGGGCGCAGGGAGCAGTCACATGATCCAGATGCGTACCAACCTCGACGTCGCCGACAACTCCGGCGCCAAGACCGTCCAGTGCATCAAGGTGCTCGGCGGCTCGCGCCGCAAGTACGCCGCGATCGGCGACATCATCGTCGTCTCGGTCAAGGAAGCCCTGCCGCGCCGCGGCGTGAAGAAGGGCGAGGTGCATCGCGCCGTCGTGGTGCGGACCTCGTTCCCGCTGCGCCGGGTCGACGGCAGCGCCATCCGCTTCGACCGCAACGCCGCCGTGCTGATCAACAAGCAGAACGAGCCGATCGGCACCCGCATCTCGGGGCCGGTGACGCGCGAGCTGCGCGGCAAGAAGTTCATGAAGATTATCTCGCTGGCGCCGGAGGTCCTCTAATGAAGATCAGGAAGGGCGACCGCGTGAAGGTCATCGCCGGCCGCAGCAAGGGCAAGGTGGGCGACGTCCTGCGCGTCCTGCCGGCCGAGAGCCGGGTCGTGGTGTCGGGCGTCAACGTCATCAAGCGCCATACCAAGCCCAGCCGGACCGGCGAGGGCGGAATCATCGAGCGCGAGGCCGCGATCCACGTCTCGAACGTGGCCCTGCTGCACGACGACAAGCCGACCAGGGTCGGCTTCAAGTTCCTCGAAGACGGCCGGAAGGTCCGCGTTGCGCGCGCCTCCGGCGAAACGATCGACCGTTAGGAGAACGCGCCATGGCCGCGCGCCTGCAAGAGCACTACACCAAGACCGTTCGTGACGCGCTCGTGAAGGAGTTCAACTACAAGAACGCCTTCGAAGTGCCGAAGATCGAGAAGATCGTCATCAACATGGGCGTCGGCGAGGCGGTCAACGACCGCAAGGCCGTCGACGGCGCCGTGAACGACCTGACGGCGATCACCGGCCAGAAGCCGGTCGTCACCAAGTCGCGCAAGTCGATCGCGACCTTCAAGCTGCGCGAGGGCATGGCGATCGGCGCCAAGGTCACGCTGCGCCGCGACCGCATGTACGAGTTCATCGACCGCCTGGTGAACATCGCCCTGCCGCGCGTCCGCGACTTCCGCGGCCTGAACGGCAAGTCGTTCGACGGCAATGGCAACTACGCCATGGGCCTGAAGGAGCAGATCGTGTTCCCGGAGATCGACTACGACAAGGTCGACCAGGTGCGCGGCATGGACATCATCATCTGCACGTCGGCGAGGACGGACGCGGAAGCCAAGGCGCTTCTCCGCGGCTTCGACTTCCCGTTCGTGAACTGAGGCCGGAGAAGACGAATGGCCAAGACGAGTTCGGTCAACAAGAACAAGCGGCGCGAGAAGATGGCGAAGCAGTTCGCCGCCAAGCGCGCCAAGCTGAAGGCGATGGCGGTGGACGACAAGCTCACCCCGGAGGACCGCTTCGAAGCCCGCATCAAGCTGGCGGAGCTGCCGCGCAACTCCTCGCCGACGCGCATCCGCAACCGGTGCGAGCTCACCGGCCGGCCGCGCGCGGTCTATCGCAAGTTCAAGCTGTCGCGCCTGGCGCTGCGGCAGCTGGCCTCGCTGGGCGCGTTGCCCGGCGTCGTGAAGTCGAGCTGGTAACGGGAGCCCGTAGACCATGGCGATGACAGATCCCGTCGGCGATTTGCTGACCCGCATCCGCAACGGCCAGTCGGCACGCCTCGACAGCGTGACCGTGCCGGCCTCGAAGATGCGGTCCAACGTTCTCGATGTGCTCCAGCGCGAGGGCTATATCCGCGGCTGGTTCGAGGAAGAGATGCGCCCCGGCGTCAAGGAGCTCCGCATCGAGCTCAAGTACGACAACGGCCGTCCGGTGATCCGCGACATCAAGCGGGTCTCGACCCCGGGCCGCCGCGTCTATTCGAAGATCCGCGAGCTGCCGCGCCACTTCAACGGCCTCGGCATCTCTATCCTGTCCACTCCGCGCGGCATCATGAGCGATGCCGAGGCGCGCGCCGCCAATGTCGGCGGCGAAGTCCTCTGCAAGGTGTTCTGATCATGTCGCGAGTCGGCAAGAACCCGGTCGCCATCCCGCAGGGCGTCACCGTCGACCTCAAGGGCCAGGACCTCAAGGTCAAGGGCAAGCGGGGCGAGCTCTCGATGGTCGTCCACGACGACGTCGAGGTCACCAGGGGCGATGCGGGCCTCAGCTTCAAGCCGCGCGGCGAGAGCCGCCGCGCCCGCATGCAGTGGGGCACTGCCCGCGCCCGCGCCTTCAACATGGTGAAGGGCGTCTCGGACGGCTTCACCATCAATCTCGAGATCAACGGCGTCGGCTACCGCGCCCAGGCGGATGCCAAGAACCTCAAGCTGCAGCTCGGCTTCAGCCACGACGTCGAGGTGCCGATCCCGGCCGGCATCCAGATCAAGGCGACCAAGCCGACCGAGATCGAGATCACCGGCGCCGATCGCCAGCGGGTCGGCCAGATTGCCGCCGAGATCCGCAGCCTCCGTCCGCCCGAGCCCTACAAGGGCAAGGGCATCAAGTACTCGACGGAGACGATCCGGCGCAAGGAAGGCAAGAAGAAGTAAGGCGAACCACGATGGACACCAAAGCTCTTTTCGCCCGCCGCCAACGCCGCGCACGCCATGCGCTGCGCCAGGCCGCCGGCGGCCGTCCGCGCCTCAGCGTGTTCCGCTCGGGCAAGCACATCTACGCCCAGGTCATCGACGACCTGAAGGGCCTGACCCTGGCCGCCGCCTCGTCGCTCGACGAGGGCCTGAAGGCCAGGCTCAAGACCGGCGCCAACAAGGACGCTGCGACCGAGGTCGGCAAGCTGATCGCCGAGCGGGCGCTCGCCGCCGGCGTCAAGGCCGTCGTGTTCGACCGCGGCGGTTACCAGTATCACGGCCGCGTCGCTGCGCTGGCCACTGCCGCCCGCGAGGGCGGCCTGTCGTTCTGAGGAGTTAGCAGATGGCTCGTTCCCCATCCGGTGGTCGTGGCCCGCGCGATCGTGACCGCGGCCGTGACCGCGATCGCGACGAGGAAAACGAACTGACCGACAAGCTGGTCACCATCAATCGCGTCGCGAAGGTGGTGAAGGGCGGCCGGCGCTTCGCCTTCGCCGCGATCGTCGTGGTCGGCGACCAGCGCGGCCGCGTCGGCCACGGTGCCGGCAAGGCGCGCGAGGTCCCCGAGGCGATCCGCAAGGCGACGGAAGCGGCCAAGCGCGGCCTGATCCGCGTGCCGCTGCGCGACGGCCGCACGCTGCATCACGACGTCAAGGGCCGCTTCGGCGCCGGCAAGGTGACGCTGCGCGCCGCCCCGGCCGGTACCGGCATCATCGCCGGCGGCCCGATGCGCGCCATCTTCGAGACGCTGGGCATCAAGGACATCGTCGCCAAGTCGGTCGGCACGTCCAACCCGCACAACATGATCAAGGCGACCTTCAAGGCGCTCGAGCTCCTGAACTCGCCGCGCATGGTGGCGACCCGCCGCGGCAAGAAGGTCGGCGACCTGCTCGGCCGCCGCGACGGCACGCAGGCCGAAGCGACCGCCGAAGCCAGCGCGTAACGGAGCAGACCATGGCGGACAAGAAGACCCTCAAGGTCACCCAGACGGGCAGCCCGATCGGCCGCACGGACGATCAGCTTGCCACGCTGAAGGGCCTGGGCCTCAACAAGCGCCATCGCAGCCGGGTCCTCGAGGACACGCCGGCGGTGCGCGGCATGATCAACAAGGTGCACCATCTGGTGCGCGTCGATGAGGAATCGGCAAAATGAGACTGAACGAAATCGCCGACAACGCCGGCGCCCGCAAGCGCCGCATGCGCGTGGGCCGCGGCATCGGCTCGGGCAAGGGCAAGACCTCGGGCCGCGGCGTGAAGGGCCAGAAGTCGCGCACCGGCGTCGCCATCAAGGGCTTCGAGGGCGGCCAGATGCCGCTCTACCGCCGCATCCCGAAGCGCGGCTTCCGGCCGCCGCACCAGAAGGCGTGGCAGGTCGTCAACCTCGGCACCCTGCAGAAGGCGATCGACGACAAGAAGCTCGATGCCTCCAGGCCGATCGATGCCGCCGCCATGCAGGCGGCCGGCCTGTTCAAGAATGCTCTCGATGGCGTGCGCCTGCTCGGCAAGGGCGAGCTCACCGCCAGGGTCGAAGTGAAGGTCGCGGGCGCCTCGGCGTCGGCGATCGCCGCGGTCGAGAAGGCCGGCGGCAAGGTCGAACTGCCTCCCCAGCCTGCTGCCGAGGCCGCCTAGTCCTTTCACGCGTAGGGGTCGTCCATGGCATCCGCCGCCGAGCAACTCGCCTCCAACCTGAATTGGGGCTCGATCGGTAAGGCGACCGAGCTGAAGAAGCGCCTGTGGTTCACCGTGGGCGCGCTCGTGGTCTTCCGCATCGGCGCCTATATCCCGGTTCCGGGCGTCGATCCCGCCGCCCTCGCCGAGATGTTCAGCCGCCAGTCGGGCGGCATTGCCG
Organism: Pseudomonadota bacterium; assembly: GCA_018240745.1. Taxonomy (GTDB): domain Bacteria; phylum Pseudomonadota; class Alphaproteobacteria; order Reyranellales; family Reyranellaceae; genus Reyranella. The sequence continues at coordinate 47,287 of JAFEFF010000216.1, read as the reverse complement.
GCATGCTCGACGTGTTCTCGGGCGGCTCGATCGGCCGCATGTCGATCCTGGCGCTGTCGATCATGCCGTACATCTCGGCCTCCATCATCATGCAGATCCTGACGACGGTGGTGCCGTCGCTCGAGGCGCTGAAGAAGGAGGGCGAGGCCGGCCGCAAGAAGATCAACCAGTACACCCGCTATGGCACGGTCCTGCTGGCGGCCTTCCAGGCCTACGGCATCGCCGTCGGCCTCGAGAGCCAGACCGCCTCGGTCGGGCCGGTCGTGCACGACCCGGGCCTGTTCTTCCGCTTCGTCACCGTGGTCACCCTGGTCGGCGGCACGCTGCTGCTGATGTGGATCGGCGAGCAGATCACCGCGCGCGGCGTCGGCAACGGCACCTCGCTGATCATCTTCGCCGGCATCGTCGCCGCCCTGCCGAACGCCCTGGTGCAGACCCTCGAGCTCGGCCGCACCGGCGCCTTGTCGGCGCTGTTCATCATCGGCCTGGCGGTCGGCGTCATCGCGGTCGTGGCGGTCGTGGTCTTCATGGAGACCGCGCAGCGGCGCATCGTGGTGCAGTACCCCAAGCGCCAGGTCGGCAACAAGATGTACGGCGGCGAGGCTTCGCACCTGCCGCTCAAGATCAACACCTCGGGCGTCATCCCGCCGATCTTCGCCTCGTCGCTGCTGCTGTTCCCGGCAACCATCTCCTCGTTCCAGGGGGCTGGTGGCGGCGAGCCGGGCATCGCCCAGTTTCTGCAGACCTACCTGGCGCATGGCACGCCGCTCTACCTCGTGGCCTATGTCGGCCTGATCGTCTTCTTCTGCTTCTTCTATACGACCGTCGTCTTCAACCCGAACGACACGGCCGAGAACCTGAAGAAGAACGGCGGTTTCGTGCCGGGCATCCGGCCGGGCAAGAACACGGCCGAGTACCTCGAACACATCCTGAACCGGCTGACCGTGATCGGCGCGCTCTACCTGTCGTTGGTCTGCATCCTGCCGGAGCTGCTGATCGCCCGCGGCGGCGTGCCATTCTACTTCGGCGGCACCAGCCTGCTGATCGTGGTGTCGGTCACGCTCGACACCGTGACGCAGATCCAGGCGCATCTGCTCGCGCACCAGTACGAGGGCCTCATCAAGAAGGCCCGGCTGCGGGGAAGGGGACGCTAGAGACGATGAACATCATTCTCCTGGGGCCGCCGGGGGCGGGTAAGGGGACCCAGGCCCAGCGGCTGCAGACCGACGTCGGCATGGTCCAGCTCTCGACCGGCGACATGCTGCGGGCCGCGGTCAAGTCGGGCAGCGCGCTCGGCCAGAAGGCCAAGGACATCATGGATGCCGGCAAGCTGGTGCCGGACGAGCTGATGGTCGGCCTGATCGAGGACCGGATCGCCCAGCCGGACTGCGCCAAGGGCTTCATCCTCGACGGCTTCCCGCGCACCGAGGCCCAGGCGGAGGCGCTGGACGAGATGCTCGCCCGGACTGGCAAGAAGCTCGACCGGGTGATCGAGATGGAGGTGGACGAGCAGGCGCTCACCGAGCGCGTGGTCGGCCGCTTCACCTGTGCCAGGTGCGGCACCGGCTATCACGACAAGTTCAAGCGGCCCAGGGTCGAGGGGGTCTGCGACGTCTGCGGGTCGAAGGAGTTCAGCCGCCGCAAGGACGACAACGCGGAGACCATGAAGACCCGGATGGCCGCCTATCGCGCCCAGACCGAACCCCTCCTGCCCTACTACCGGGCCAAAGGGGTCCTGAAGACGGTCGATGGGATGGCCGCGATGGACGAGGTTTACCGTCAAATCCGTGCTGTTTTGGCAGGGGCTTGACAAGCGCAGCATCCGTTGACTCAAGAGCCGCGATCCCTATAATCGCGCGCTTTTCCGGGCCAGCGGAACATCGGACAGGCGCGCTTTTGCGCGCCGTAAGTCATTGAAGGAGTTGACACTTTGGCTCGTATCGCCGGCATCAACATCCCCACCGCCAAGCGGGTGGTCGTGGGGCTTCAGTATATCCATGGGATCGGCCCGGCCAAGGCCAGGGAGATCCTGGGGAAGGTTGGAATCGATCAATCGCGCCGCGTGAACACCCTCACCGACGACGAGGTCATCCGCATCCGCGAAACGATCGACCACGACTACACGGTCGAGGGCGACCTGCGCCGCGAGACGGCGATGAACATCAAGCGCCTGATGGACCTCGCCTGCTATCGCGGCCTGCGGCACCGCCGCGGCCTGCCGGTCCACGGCCAGCGCACGCACACCAACGCGCGCACCCGCAAGGGCCCGGCCAAGCCGATCGCCGGCAAGAAGAAAGTCACGAAGTAAGAAGGGGACCGTAAACCATGGCCAAGCCTGCAGCCGCCGCTTCCGGCGCCGCCGCCTCTGGCGCCGCGCGTCCCCGCCGCCGCGAGCGCAAGAACATCATCGCCGGCGTCGCCCACGTGAACGCCAGCTTCAACAACACGATCGTCACCATCACCGACGCGCAGGGCAACACTATCGCCTGGTCGTCGTCGGGCCAGCAAGGCTTCAAGGGCTCGCGCAAGTCGACGCCGTTCGCCGCGCAGATGGCTGCCGAGAACGCCGGCCGCAAGGCAATGGAGCACGGCATGCGGACCCTCGAGATCGAGGTGCGCGGCCCGGGTTCGGGTCGCGAGTCGGCGCTGCGCGCGCTGCAGGCCGTCGGCCTCGCCGTCACCGCGATCCGCGACGTGACGCCGATCCCGCACAACGGCTGCCGCCCGCCGAAGCGTCGTCGCGTCTGAGTTTTCGAGTTCGGCGCGGTGTTCGCGCCGGCTCCCTTCACTATGGCGCGGCTCGCCTGGGGCGAGTCGCGTGAACCAACCGGTCTAGAGAGGTAGCCCCCCGTGCTCCAGAAGAACTGGCAAGATCTCATCAAGCCGGAGAAGCTCGTCACCGAGGCTGGCGTCGATGCCGGCCGCACCGCGACGATCGTCGCCGAGCCGCTCGAGCGCGGCTTCGGCCTGACGCTCGGCAACGCCCTGCGGCGCGTGCTGCTGTCGTCGCTGCAGGGCGCAGCCGTGACGTCGATCAAGATCGACAACGTGCTGCACGAGTTCTCCTCGATTCCCGGCGTCCGCGAGGACGTGGTCGACATCGTTCTCAACATCAAGGCGATGGCGGTGAAGATGCAAGGCGACCGCCCGCAGCGTCTCTACCTGCGCGCGGTCGGCCCGGGCGAAGTCACCGCCGGCATGATCGAGCTGCCGGGCGACGTCCAGATCATGGATCCCAAGCACCTGATCTGCACGCTCGACGACGGCGCCTCGATCTCGATGGAGCTGATGGTCGCGACCGGCAAGGGCTACATCCCGGCCTCGGCCAACCGTCCCGAGGATGCGCCGATCGGCCTGATCCCGGTCGACTCGGTGTTCAGCCCGGTCAAGCGCGTCAGCTACAAGATCGAGAACAGCCGCGTCGGCCAGGTCACCGACTACGACAAGCTGTCGATGACGGTCGAGACCAACGGCACGACGGCCCCGGCCGACGCCGTGGCGCTCGCCGCCCGCATCCTGCAGGACCAGCTCCAGCTCTTCATCAACTTCGAGGAGCCGCGCGAGGTCCGCAAGGAGGAGCAGCAGGACGACTTCCCGTTCAACCGCAACCTGCTGCGCAAGGTCGACGAGCTCGAGCTGTCGGTCCGCTCGGCCAACTGCCTGAAGAACGACAACATCATCTACATCGGCGATCTGGTCCAGAAGACCGAGGCGGAGATGCTGCGCACGCCGAACTTCGGCCGCAAGTCGCTGAACGAGATCAAGGAAGTGCTGGCCGGCATGGGCCTCCACCTGGGCATGGAAATCCCGGGCTGGCCGCCGGACAACATCGAGGAAATGGCCAAGCGGCTGGAAGAGCCGTACTAGGCGAGAGAGCAATTCTGTCATCCTGAGCGTAGCGAAGGATCTCGAGGCGCTTCGACAGGGTGGCAAGTGAACGAGGAGGAGGCGGACGCTCGGTTCATCTCCTGCCAACGCGTAGCAGGCGCAATGAGGTCCTTCGCTGCGCTCAGGACGACAAGAGGTTAAGGGAAGAAGGCGACAGTCATGCGTCACAACAACCGCGGTCGGAAGTTCCACCGCACGGCCGAGCATCGCAAGGCGATGTTCATGAATCTCGCCGGCGCTCTGATCAAGCACGAGCAGATCACGACCACGCTGCACAAGGCGAAGGACCTGCGTCCGATCGTCGAGAAGCTGGTCACGCTCGGCAAGAAGGGCGGCCTGCACGCCCGCCGCCAGGCGATCGGCTTCCTGCGCGATCCGTATGTCGCCGACAAGCTGTTCACGACGCTGGGGCCGCGCTACGCCAGCCGCAACGGCGGCTACCTGCGCGTCCTGAAGGCGGGCTACCGCTTCGGCGACATGGCGCCGATGGCCGTGATCGAGTTCGTCGAGCGCGACAGCGCCGCCAAGGGCCAGGACAGCGGCCCGTCGGCCGAGCCGGCGGAGCAGCAGGAGGCAGCGTAAGCCCCTCTCCCGGCACTCTCGAATGCAAAACGCCCGGTCCAACGACCGGGCGTTTTCTTCTGCCGGGGGCGTGCCACTCCGTGGCGCGTCATGGTCTTCTGGACCGCGAGCCTCCGGCTCGCCTCATGAAGCGTGAGCGAGCCGGAGGCTCGCGGTCCAAAAGAGCATGAGAAGACGCGCCACGGAGTGGCGCGCCCCTGGCAGAAGACTATGCTCGCCCACCATGGATTTTCTCTTCAGGCAGGCGGTGCCGGCCGAGTGCGCCGACGCCGATCGGGTGCTGCGCGCGGCCTTCACGCCGTACATGAAGCGACTCGGGCGGGAGATCCCGGCCGATTACTACAAGTGGCTGCCGGCCTCGATCGAGCGCGGTGACGTGTTCGTCGCCGATGAAGCGGGTCGCCTCGTCGGCGTCGCCGCCACCGAGCGGCGGGACGCCGGCCTGTACCTCGACCGGCTCGCCGTCGATCCGGCGAAGCAGGGCAGCGGCCTCGGCAGCTGGCTGCTGCTCCGGCTCGAGGAGATCGCGCGCTCGCGCGGCGACCGCGCGATGTCGCTGCAGACCGCCGAAATGATGGAGCATCTGCTGCGGCTGTATGGCCGGCACGGCTTCGAGATCGTGCATCGTGGCCCACCGCACCACGGCCTGGACCCGCACACCCGCGTCACCATGGTGAAGCCGCTGTAGCTCACACCGCCGCGGCGGCGGCGATGGCGCGCTCGAGCAGGGCATCGACCTTGTCGGTCATGTCGATTTCCTCCGTGCCGTCCACGCTATCGGATAGCGGTTGAAGCCGCGGAACCGGGCGCGGCCGCCGCGTTCGCAGGCGCCGTCGCGGGCGAGGCCGTCGAGCGCGCCCACCAGCCGGCCGATCGCGATCGTGCCCTCGAGCCGCGCCAGCACCGCACCCAGGCACATGTGCACGCCCGAGCCGAAGGCGAAGTGCCGGTTGGGCTCGCGCCCGGCGTCGAAGCGGTCCGGATCGGGGAACTGCGCGGGATCGCGGTTGGCCGCGCCGATGCCGATATGGATGTAGGTGCCGGCCGCCAGCGTCTCGCCGCCGATCTCGAGATCGGCCGAGAGGCGGCGGTTGCCGAGCTGGTTGGAGCTCTCGAAGCGCAGGCCTTCCTCGATGCAGCTCTTGAGCAGACCCGGGTTTGCCTTGACGCGCGCCAGCTCGTCGGGGAAGCGCAGCAGCGCGTCGACCGTGTTGCCGATCAGGTTGGTTGTCGTCTCGTGCCCGGCGTTCAGCAGGAAGATGCAGTTCTGCACCAGCTCGTCGTGGCTCAGCCGCTCGCCAGCCTGCCCTGAGCTTGCCGAAGGGTCGACGGCGCCGTGGATCAGGGTGCCGAGGATGTCCGTGTCGTCGGCCGGCCGCCTGGCACGCTCCTGGATCAGCGCGTCGAGATAGGCGGAGAACTCGGCGACCGCTGCGTTGCCTGCGGCCTGGCGCTCCGGTCCCGCGACCGGCTCGAGCGCGCCCAGGATCGCCAGCGAGTACCGGCGGAACGGGGCGCGGTCGCCGGCCGGCACGCCCAGCATGTCGCAGATCACCTCGACGGGAAGGCGAAAGGCGAAGTCCTCGACGAGGTCCATGCGGCGGGTGTCGGCGTGGCGCTCGATCAGCCCGTCGACCACCGCCTCGATGCGAGGCTGCATGGCCGCCAGGGCGCGCGGCGTGAAGGCGGCCGCCAGCAGCTTGCGCACCCGCGTGTGCAGCGGCGGGTCGTTGAAGACGAGGCTGGTCGTGTGATGCTTGTAGAGCGGCGTGCCGGTGCCGAACTTCGGGCCGAACTCGGCCTTCTTGTCCGAGCGCATCGTCGGGTCGCGATAACAGACGGCGACATCGGCATAGCGCGACAGGAACACGCTGCCGTCGGGCAGCCGCTTCACGGGCGCGAAGCGGCGCAGCGCGTGGTAATAGGGGAAGGGATCGTCGAGGAACGCCGGTTCGAGCGCGGCAAGGTCGAAGCGGCGGGCGAAGGCCTCGGCTTCGTCGGTCGCCAGCTCGATCAGCCCTGGGGTCGTCACCGCTCTTCCTCGAAGGCCTCCAGCGCCAGCTTGCCGGCGTAGAGCTTCACGCCGGCCGGCCAGTGGTCAATCAAGGCATAGTAGCGCGCACTGCTGCCGGCGAAGAGAGCCCTCGTCGCCTCCTCGTAGCCGCGTTCGTTGCCGGCGACGGCAGTCATGAATCGGTAGGTTGCCTCTCGCGCGCGGCGAATCTTGTCGGCGACAGGTTTGGCGTGGCGCGCCTCGTCGACCAGCCGGCGCAGGGCAACCGAGGCGCCGCCGGGCTGGCTGTTGAGCCAGTCCCAGTGGCGCGGCAGCAGGCTGACCTCGCGGGCCACGACCCCCAGCCTCGGCCGGCCGGCCGCGCGCACCTGCGGCTTTGCACGGTGCACGGAATGGTCGTCGAGACGTTGCACGACGGCCTCGTCGGTGCCGCGCAGGTCGAGGTCGATCGGAAGGCCGGTCGCGTCGTCGAAGACCATGGGGGAAGCGGTCGGGTCGTGGCGAAGCCGCTCCTTGAGGGCGAGCGCCACCCCTTCCAGCGAGCCCGAGGCGACGATCTCGGTGCCGACGAAGGCGGTAGAGAGACGGGTGCGTGCTGACATGGTCCTATTTTACCCAGGTAAATTAGAGATCAATTTTACCCGGGTAAAATAGGAAGGAGATAAGAGGCGAATGTTGGGACGAATCGGCCAAAACCCTTATGCCATCGGCATCGGAACCGTCCCACGCCAGTGGAACGCCGGACGGAACAAGACTAGAGCTGCTCCTCCGCGAGGGCGAACACCGTGCGGCCGGCGGCCTTGAGCGGGCCGAGCTGGGCCAGCGCCGGCGGCAGGATCACCTCGGCGTAGAAGCGGGCGGTGACCAGCTTGGCTTCCAGGAACTTCGGGTCGCCGTCGCGTGAGGCGAGCTTGCCCTGCGCGACGTGGGCGCTCCTGGCGAGCAGCCAGCCGCCCAGCGCCGTCCCAGCCAGCCGCAGGAACGGCGCCGAGCCTGCCAGCGCGTTCACCAGCGCACCCTTGACGGATTCGGCGACCCATTCGGTGGCGTCCTCCAGCGCGTCCGCTGCGGCCACGACGCCGGCGCGGATGGCCGCAAGGTCGTCGCCGGGCGCGGATTTCATCTCCTCGGCCGTGGCGCGCATCTCGGCGATCAGCCCTTGCATGGTCTCGCCGCCATCCTTGGCGATCTTGCGACCGACAAGGTCGCGCGCCTGGATGCCGTTCGTGCCCTCGTAGATCGGCAAGATGCGCGCATCGCGCAGGTGTTGCGCGGCGCCGGTTTCCTCGATGAAGCCCATGCCGCCGTGGACCTGCACGCCCGTGGAGGCGATCTCGTTGCCGAGGTCGGTGAACCACGCCTTGACGATCGGAATCAGCAGGTCGACGCGGTCCTGGGTCCTGCGTGCGGCTTCCTTGTCGGGCTGGCGCAGCGCGCCGTCGATCCCCGCCGCGGTGTAGTAGCCCAGCGCGCGCATCGCCTCGATCTGGGCGCGCATGCTCATCAGCATGCGGCGGACGTCGGCGTGGTGCACGATCGAGACGGGTTGCGGTTGCGGGCTGCCGTCATCCTTGGACTGCACGCGGGTCTTGGCGAAGGCCGACGCTTGCTGGTACGCGCGCTCGGCGATCGCCAGCCCCTGGATGCCGACCGACAGGCGGGCGTTGTTCATCATGGTGAACATGTAGGACAGGCCGCGGCCTTCCTCGCCGACCAGGTAGCCGACCGCGCCGCCGTCATCGCCGAAGCTCATGACGCAGGTCGGGCTGGCATGGATGCCGAGCTTGTGCTCGAGCGACACGCAGCGGAGATCGTTGCGCTTGCCGGGCTTGCCGTCGGCCGTGGGCAGGAACTTCGGCACGATGAACAGCGAGATGCCGCGCACGCCCGGCGGCGCGTCCGGCGTGCGCGCCAGCACGAGGTGCACGATGTTCTCGGTGAGGTCGTGCTCGCCGTAGGTGATGAAGATCTTCTGGCCGCTGATCAGGTAATGGTCGCCGTCCTTCACCGCCCGGGTTCTGAGCTGGGCGAGGTCGGAGCCGGCCTGCGGCTCGGTGAGGTTCATCGTCCCGGTCCATTCGCCCGAGATCATCTTGGGCAGGTAGGCGGCCTTCTGCTCGGCCGAGCCGTGGTGGTGGATCGCGTCGATCGCGCCCTGGTTCAGCAGCAGCACGAGGCCGAAGCCCATGTTGGCCGCCTGCCACATCTCCTGCACGGTGGCCGCGAGCAGCCACGGCATGCCCTGGCCGCCGAACTCGGGATCGAAGGGCAGCGAGTTCCAGCCGCCGTCGACGAACTCCCTGTAGATGCCGGTGAAGCCCGGCGCCGTGCGCACCACGCCGTTCTCGAGCTTGGCGCCGACCTTGTCGCCGTCGCGGTTGAGCGGCGCCAGACCGTTGCCGGCGAGCTTGGCCGCTTCCTCGAGCACTGCATCCACCGTGTCCTCGGTCGCATGCTCATAGCCCGGCAGCGCGGCGACCCTGGCCATGCCGGCCACTTCGCGCAGCGCGAAACGCATATCGGCGAGCGGGGCGGTGTACGTCATGAAACCCTCCAGTGCCGCACTATGGCGCGGGCCGTCGCGTTCGGCCACCAGGGTCGCGTGCCGCGGCCCGGTGGAGTAATGTCCGGCCATCATGACCGACACTGTCCTGCTCGCCATCGACGGCCCGCGCGCCACCATCACCCTCAACGATCCCGCCAAGCACAACCGGCTGAATACGGAAGGCCTCGGCAAGCTGCGCGCGGCGATCGAGAAGGCCGATGCCGATCCGAACGTGCGCGTCGTCGTGCTGACCGGCGCCGGCGAGAAGACCTTCTGTTCGGGCTATGACCTGGGCTCGATCCCGTCCGGCAAGGACGCGAAGCCCTCGTCGGAGGCGCACAAGGACAGCTTCGAGACGGTGATGGACCGGCTCGAGGCGATGCGCATGCCGACCCTGTGCGCGCTGAACGGCAGCGTCTATGGCGGCGCGACCGACATGGCGCTGGCCTGCGACTTCCGGTTGGGCGTGAAGGGCATGCGCTTCTTCATGCCGGCGGCGCGCTTCGGCCTGCACTACTATCCGAGCGGGCTGCGCCGCTACACCCAGAAGGTGAGCCCGAGCTTCGCCAAGCGCGCCTTCCTGCTGTCGGAGGATTTCAGCGACGAAGACCTGCTGCGGGTCGGCTACCTCGACTGGCTGGTCGATCGCGCCGAGTTCAAGCAGAAGGTCGACGAGACCGCGGCCAAGCTCGCCGGGCTCGCGCCGCTGTCGATGGCCAACATGAAGCGCGCCATCGAGCAGTTCGCCCAGGCCGAGCCGGACATTCCCAGGATCCGGGACGGCATCCGCGAATGCCAGACCTCGGAGGATCTGCGCGAGGGGTTGGCCGCCCTGCGCGAGAAGCGGGCGCCGGCGTTCAAGGGGCGATAGCCCCGGAATCTCGCTTCCAAGGTGGGAAAAATCGCATTGACCGGCCCAGCGCGGCGCTATGTCGTTCGTCGGGGGCGCGGAAAGGGGATTTGAGCGCTAGACTAGGATCATCATGGCCACCATGCAGCGCCGCCTTGCGGCGATCGTCCATGCCGACCTCGCCGGTTTCACCCGGATGATGGAAGGAGCCGAAACCCGCACATTCCGCCATCTCAAGAGGGCCCAGACGGAGGTCTGGCGGCCTGCGATCGAGGCCGGCAGCGGGCGGCTGGTCGGCACCGCGGGCGACGCCATGCTGGCCGAGTTCGGCTCGGCCGTGTCGGCCGTATCGGTGGCGATCGACATCCAGGAACGCATGGCGCACTTCAATGAAGCGCTGAGCGAAGACCAGCGCATGCTGTTTCGCGTCGGCGTTCATCTGGGCGAAGTGATCGTCGACGAGGAAGACCAGAACATCTTCGGCGACGGCGTCAATCTCGCCGCGCGTATCCAGGCGATCGCCGAGCCGGGGGGAATCGCGGTGTCGCGCGCCGTGCGCGACGTAACCGAGCTCAGGGTCGACTACGCGTTCGTCGATGGCGGCGAGCACCAGGTCAAGAACGTCAGCCGCCCGGTGCACGTCTTTCACGTGCGCGTCGTGCCGGACGCCTCGGTCAAGACCACCACCAGGGTTCTGCCCCAGGTCAGCTTGCGCTTCGAGGGTGCCGATTCGGGTGGCCAGAAGTTCGGCTTCGATGTACCGCTCGACAAGCTGATGACTGCGGTTCAGGGCATGACGATCGGCCGCGCGGCCGACCAGTGCGAATTCGTGGTGCCGCATGCCACCGTGTCGCGCCGCCATGCGCGGCTGATCCTCGCCGGCGGAGACGCGCTGAAGATCGAGGATCTCGGTTCGACCAACGGCACGGCCGTCAACGGCACGATCCTGCCTGCCGGCTCTCCGGCGCCGCTGCAAGTCGGTGGAAAAGTGAAGATCGGCGACGTTGAGCTCGCGATCCGGCAGCTATAGCAGGGTGCTCGTGATGCCCCGGTCATCCGCATGAGCACGACCAACGATCCATCTCCCGACCACCAGGTGGAGGATGATTTCGTCGCCCTGAAGCCCGGGCAGACGATCGGGCGCTACGAGGTGATCTCCATCCTGGGGCAGGGCGGCTTCGGCATCACCTACCGCGCACGCGATGGCCAGCTCGGCCGCGAGGTGGCGATCAAGGAGTACCTGCCGTCGGCGCTGGCAATACGCCAGGGCGACACGACGGTGCGTCCGCGCAATACGCGGATGTCGGACGACTTCACCTGGGGCCGCGAGCGCTTCGTGTCGGAGGGCCAGACGCTCGCCACCCTGCATCGTGTGCCGGCGATCGTGCACGTCTTCGATTTCCTCGAGGCCAATGGCACGGCCTACATCGTCATGGAGCTGCTGAGCGGCGAGACGCTGGAGGATCGCCTCAGGCGCGACCGGACGTTGGGGCCGGCCGACGTCGACAAGGTTCTGTGGCCGCTGCTCGACGGGCTGGAGCAGGTGCACGCGGCAGGGTTCCTGCATCGCGATATCAAGCCGGCCAACATCCTGCTCGACGACGCGGGCCGGCCGACCCTGATCGATTTCGGCGCCTCGCGTGCTGCGATGGCCGGCCGCACGACGGCGCTGACGGCGATCTTCACCCCGGGCTACGCCGCGGCCGAGCAGATGACTTCGGCCAAGCAGGGCCCGTGGACCGATATCTACGGCCTTTCGGCCACCCTGTATCACGCCATCACCGGCCAGGCCCCGCCCAGCGCCTTCGACCGCCTGCTGTCGGACGCCTACACGCCGCTGGCGAAGCTGGCCCCGGCGGGTTTCGCCCCGGGTTTGTGCGCCGGCATAGATGCAGGCCTCGCCGTGGTGGCGAGCGACCGGCCGCAGACCATCGCCGGCTGGCGGCCGTTGCTCGGCATGACCCAGGCGCCGGCTGGCGATGCCACCGTGGTGATGCCGGCGGCCAAGCCCTCGGGCGCGCATCGTCCGGTCATCGCGCCATCTGCTGCGGCGGCTGCACCCAAGGCCGGAAGCAGGGTCGGGCTGTGGATCGCGGCTGCCGGGCTGCTGATCGCCCTGCTCGGCGGAGGGGGCTACTACGCCTATTCGACCCGTGGCCCCGATCCCGAGATGGTGAAGGCGCGGGCGCTGGCCGAGGAAGAAGCCGCCAAGCGCCAGAAGGCCGAGGAGGAGATGGCGGCCCTGCGCGCAGCCGACGAGAAGCGCCGCAAGGATGAGCAGGCGGCGGCCGAACTCAAGCGTCAGGCGGCCGAACTCAAGCGTCAGGAAGAGCTCGCTGCCGCACGCCAGCGCGAGATCGAGGAGGAGGCGCGCCGCAAATACGAGGCTGAACTGGCCGAGCAGAAGCGCCAGGACGAGGAAGCGAGGCGCAAGCAGGCGGAGGAGCTCGAGGCGCGCCGCAAGGCGATCGAGTTCGTCCAGGGGGACTTCGAACATTTCGGCCGGACGCTCCTGCTCATCGGGCTGGCCGGTCGTTCCGACGAGATCCGGCTGCAGGGCGTGGACATCGTGAACGATCCGGCGCTGCGCCAACTGGCGGTAAATGCCCTTGCCAGCGAGCCTCGCCATCTGCGTTGCCGGCAGACCGACCGCCTGACGGACGGCACGCCGCTCTATCGCTGCTTGATCACGCCGATCGGAGCCAAGGCGCCGCTCGACCAGGTGCCCGACAACGAGCGTACGGACCTCGCGCTGGCGCTGGTCCGCAACGGCTTGGTCCTGGCATCGTGCGACGCACCCAGAAGCTACGCCGACGCCGAAGACGAAGCCCGTGGCCGGCAACAATCCCTTTGGAGTAGAGTCAAAATCCAAGAATATAAGCGGAGATGCACACGATGACTGCCATGGCTTCCCGTATCGCGTTGAATGTTGCCGGCCTGGCAACCGCGCTCTTGATGGTGACCGGCTGTGTCACCGGCAATGACGGCAGACCATCGAATCAGACGATGGGTACCGTCCTTGGAGCCGGCCTGGGCGGCACGATCGGCGGCCTTGCCTTCCACTCGGCCGGGGGCGTCATTGGCGGTGCGCTGGTTGGCGCTCTCGCCGGCAATCTCGTCGGACGCGCTCTCGACGATCAGGAGCGGCGCCGGCTTGCAGAAGCGACGCAACGCGCGTTCGTCGCCGAGACCAACGAACCGACCGTTTACACGGTCGAGCCGACCCAGCCGGCCGCGAGCACGACCGCCGCACACCCTGCACCGCCGGCTACCGTCGTGGCGGCGAAGCCCGTCGGACCCAAGGCGACGCGCACCGACGGGAGCACCTGCCGGCCGATCGAGCTGACCGCGACCAAGAACGGGCAGACGACCACGGAGACCACGACGTTTTGCCAGGCGGCGGGCTCGAGCGATTTGAAGCCCGTGTCCGTCTGATCAGCCGGACTCCGCCAGTGCCGGTCCGGGCTCCTGACTCAGTAGGACCAGGGGCGCTGATGCGGCTCGGTCTGCTGCTTCTTGCGCTGCTGGTGTTCGCCCCCGCGGTCGAGGCGCAGCAGCTCGCGTTCAAGCGCATCTCGCGCAGCGGCGACGAGCTCCTGAGTTACCGCTGGCGCGACTATCTCCGCCAGGAGCATGGCGTCTCCTTCACCCTGACCCGCCAGGCGATTCGCGAGGCCGAGGACTCGTTCGCCCAATACAGCCTGCAGGACATGTGGCAGGTGGTCGAGCGAGACCTTCGCGACGAGGTCGCGCGCTTCGGCAACGGGGCGCGGATCGACATCAAGCGCACGTCCGACGGCGTTCGCTGGACGGTCGAGGCGCGCAACCAGGACCTCGATCAGCTGACGCGCAAGGTCGAGGGTCGCCTGCGCAAGTCGCAGCACGACTACCTTGCGAAGCATCTGCGTCGGATGGACGGCGAGCGGCGCATCATCGTCGACTTCGCGGCCGCGACCAGTGCGCAACAGAGCCCATTGCGGGCCGTTGCCAAGGCGCTGGGCGATATGCCGGATGCGCCGGCCGAGGATCGCGGTCGCGTCGCGCTGGCGCTGAGCTTCTTCCAGGAGATTCCCTACGCCACTCTCGACGACAAGCAGCGCCAGGGCGGCGACTTCCTGCCGGCGTCGGCGCTGCTGGCGGAGAACCGCGGCGATTGCGACAGCAAGGCGGTGGCGCTGGCGGCCGTGCTGCGCAACTTCACGCGCTTTCGCAGGCTTGCGATCGTGACCATGCCCGGCCATGCCATCCTCGGCGTCGAGATGCCGGCCGAACCGGGCGACGCGACCATCCGGCAGGGCGGCCGGCTTTACGTGGCCTTGGAGGCGGCTGGCCCTGCCATCCTGCCGGTCGGCCGGGTCGGCCCGATCACCACGAAGTACCTCGCGGGCCTCGCGCGGGATATCGAGATCTGGCCGCTGGAGTAGCCATGAAGCGGCAGCTTGCAGCGCACGCCGCGCGCGGCATGTCGCGCCCGGGGGGTACGGATTCGCTCGGCCAATCCCAAATCAGCAAACGCACCGCGGCCGAGCCCCGGCTCGACGATCCGGCCGGGAGACGTCAAGCTGGCGGTGCAGCAGGACTGAGGAGAGGAACATGACCGTCAATGCCAAGGCGCGGGCGCTGCGCGAGAAGCTCGCCAAGGGCGAGTTCATCCTGGCGCCCGGCATCTACGACGGCATTTCCGCACGCGTCGCCGACCGCATGGGCTTCCCGGCGCTGTACATGACCGGCTACGGCGCGACCGCATCGATGCTCGGCCTGCCGGATGCGGGGCTCGCGACCTACTCCGACATGGTGGGCCGCGCCGAGATGATCTGCTCGGTGATCGACACGCCGCTGATCGCCGACGCCGACACCGGCTACGGCGGGCTGCTGAACGTGCAGCGCACGGTGCGCGGCTACGAGGCTGCCGGCGTCGCCGCGATCCAGATCGAGGACCAGGAGATGCCCAAGAAGTGCGGCCACACGCCGGGCCGCCGCGTCGTCCCGGCGGAGGACATGGTGCTGAAGATCAAGGTCGCCGCCGAATCCCGCCGCGATCCCGCGACGCTGATCGTCGCCCGCACCGACGCGCGCACCGCGCACGGCCTCGACGAGGCGCTGCGCCGGGCCAAGCTCTACGAGCAGGCCGGCGCCGACATCATCTTCGTCGAATCGCCCGAGAGCGAGGCCGAGCTCGAGAAGATCGGCAAGGAGGTCGAGAAGCCGCTGCTTGCGAACATGGTCGAGTTCGGCAAGACCCCGCGGGTCGAGGTCGACCGGCTGAAGAAGTGGGGCTTCGACGTCGCGATCTATCCGGGACTGGGCTTCAGCGTCGCGGCCGAAGCCATGCGGCAGGCGTGGGAGTTCCTGAAAGAGAAGGGCACCAGTACCGGGATTGCGGTGCCTCAGTATCGCAATATGCATGAGCTGATGGGTTTCGCCGAGGTCTGGGACTTCGAGAAGAAGTGGGCGTCGTGAACGGACAGCGCCCGAGCTTCTTCGAGCTGATTTCGCGCTTGCCGCCGCGCGTCTGGCTGCAGGCGGCCCTCGGGCTGATCGCCTTCGCGGTGCTGGCCGTGCTGGGCTTCGCCATCATCGCGGGATTCGTGGCGGTCGCCGTGGTGATCCTGCTGGTCTATCGCCTGCGCGCCTGGCTGATCGCCCTGTTCGCCGGCCGCCCGATGCCGCCGGCGCGGACCGACCGCGCCAACGTCACCGACGTCACCTATGAGATCGTCGACCGCCGCGACGACCATCGCGGCGACAACGATCGCGGCTGATCAGCACGACCACTGGAAGCCGTCGATCACGAAGTGCTGGCCGGTGATGAAGCAGGGCTCGGACGTGGCGAGGAAGGCCACGAGTTGCGCCACGTCGGCGGGCGAGCCGAGGCGGTTCAGCATGATGCCCTTCTTCATCTCCTCGCCGCGGCTCTTCGTGAGGCTGTTGCCGAGCTCGGTCTCGATCACGCCGGGGCAGATCGCGTTGATCATGATCCTGGGGCCGAGCTCCTTGGCGAGCGCGCGGGTGAGGCCGAGGATGCCCGCCTTGGCCGCGGCATAGGAGTGCTTGCTGACCGCCGAGGTCACGCCGCCGGACAGGGCGTTGAGCGACGACATGCTGGCAATGCGGCCGCCCGACTCCTGCTTCAGCATGATCGGCGCGATGGCGTGGATGTAATTGAAGCAGCTCTTGAGGTTGACCGCGATGGTGCGGTCGAACTCCTCCTCCTCGATCTCGAGGATGCCCTTGGCGTTGGAGGCGCCGGCGTCGTTCAGCAGGAAATCGACGCGGCCCCATTGCTTCGCGACGTCCTCGGCGACCTCGTGGGCGCGGGCGAAGACGGAGACGTCGGCCTTGTAGGTCAGCGCCTTGCGGCCCTTCGCCTCGATCTCGCCCCTGGTGCGCTGCATCTCGGGCTCGAGCAGGTCGACCAGCGCGACGTCATAGCCGCGCGACGCAAGCTCGAGCGCGCAGCCTCTTCCGATGCCACGTGCTCCGCCGGTTACGATCGCGACCTTGCTCACGCCGCGTGTTCCTTGGCGTAGGCGGCGACCTCGGCGTGGGTGGCGAACCAGACTTTGCCCCTGGATCTGGCGTGCCGGATCAGCTCCTCGACGATCCAGATGCGCGAGCGGTAGCCGATGTGGTGCGGGTGCATGGTGAGCTGGAAGATGCCGCCTTCCTCGTAAGCGGCATCGAGCTCGCGACGGAAGATGTCGAACACATCGGGCGGCGGCGTGTAAGGCCGCAGCGAGGAGAAGCGGTGCATGGCGAAGTAGACCGCGTCGTCGCGCACCCATTCGACCGGCAGCTCGATGACGCCGGTTTCCTCGCCGTGCAGCAGCAGCTCGTAGCAGTCCTCGTCGGCCATCAGCGAGCTGTCGTAGAGCAGGCCGAGCTCCTTCTCGAGCGCCAGCGTATGGGGGCTGAAGTCCCACGACGGCGTGCGCATGCCGACGCAGCGCTTGCCGGTGATCTTCTCCAGGGTGTCGGCCGAGCGCATCATCAGGTCGCGCTAGGCCTCGCGCGGCAGCACCGAGTTGAGCTCATGGATCCAGCCATGGATGCCGATCTCGTGGCCCTCGGCGACCAGCGCGCGCTGCTCGTCGGGATAGAGCAGCGCCGACACCGCGGGCACGTAGAACGTCGCCTTCACGCCGTGCTTCTCCAGCACCTTGCGGATGCGCGGCACGCCGATGCGGTTGCCGGACTGGCCCCACGCCATGCGGCCGATCGACTTGCCGCCGTCGCGCAGCTCGTTGGTCTCGTGGTCCGAGTCGAACGACAGCGCCACCGCACAACGCGCGCCGTCCTTCCAGCCGTTCGGGCGGTAGCGCTTGCCGGCGCGCACCTGGCCGACCAGCTTGCGCCACTGCGCCTCGCTCCACTGCCAGGGCTCGAGCTGCTGTGGGGTAGCATGGGTATCGGGCATGAGAACCTCCTTCGATCAGGCGAGTGGAGAGCCGGTCACCGGTAGCGTCTGGCCGGTGATCCAGGATGCATGGTCGGAAGCCAGGAAGAGGACCGCGTCGGCGATGTCCTCGGGCTTGCCCATTCGGCGCATGGCGATGCGGTCGGCGAAGGTGCGGCGGAAGTCGTCGCTGTAGGAGTTCCACTGCCGCTCGTAGTCGGGGCTGGTCGCCATGAAGCCCGGCGCCACCGAGTTCACGGTGATGCCGAACGGCCCGAGCTCCTGGGCGAGCTGCTTCACCAGCCCGACCTGGCCGTGCTTGGCCGACGCGTAGGCCTGGATGCCGGTCAGGCTGGTGGCAAGCCCGGCGCGGCTGGAGATGGTGACGATCCGCCCGCCGCCCGCCTGCTTCATGCCGGGCGCGACGGCTCTGGCGAACAGGAAGCAGCCCTTGAGGTTGACGTCGACGATGCCGGCGAACTCCTCGGGCGTCACCTGCTCCAGCGGCTTTGGCCCCTGGCCGAGTACGCCGCCCGCGACGTAGGCCAGCACGTCGACCCGGCCGCCGGCCGCGGCCACGACCTTGTCGATGCTCGCCGCATCGGTGACGTCGACAGGCAGCGCCTGGATGCGCTCGCCCGTCTCGATCTCGGCGACCAGCCGGTCGCAGGCGATGACATTCGCTCCGTCGGCGGCGAAGGCGCGCGCGATCGCCCGGCCGATGCCGCGGGCGGCACCGGCCACGATCACCGTCTTGCCGTCGAACCGGATCAGCATCAGGCGAGCTCGTCGAAGGCGGTTTCCTTCAGGCTCCAGATCACGCCGAACGAGACGATCGCGGCGGCGATCAGGTACCAGACGGGCGCGATCGGCGT
The DNA here is from genome assembly GCA_018240745.1 of Pseudomonadota bacterium. GTDB lineage: Bacteria > Pseudomonadota > Alphaproteobacteria > Reyranellales > Reyranellaceae > Reyranella. The sequence goes on along the minus strand of JAFEFF010000216.1, from coordinate 29,137 downwards.
GCCGAACTTCGAGATCATCCAGATCGAGAGATAGGGCGCCGAACCGCCGAAGACCGCCACTGCCAGCGCGTAACCCGTCGTCATCCAGGTCGAGCGGCTGCGGGTCGGGAAGATCTCGGCGATCGCCGCAGGGCCTGCGCCCGAGTAGAGCGAGATCACGATGGCAATGCCGATCTGGATCAGCACCAGCGCCACGTAAGGCACGTTGCCCGAGGCGAGATACTCGAACAGCGGCCACGGCAGGATGATGAAGGCGGCACAGCAGATCAGCAGCAACGGCCGCCGGCCGTAGCGGTCCGACAGGTGGCCCATGATCGGAATGCCGATGATCAGCGCCACCAGGCCGATCGAGTTGGACCACAGCGCGTCGGCGGCGCTGAGCTTCATGTACTTGGCGGTCCAGCTCGGCATGTAGGTCAGCAGGACGTAGAAACAGACGGTCCAGACGATGGTGAAGCCGAAGGCGGTGGCGGCGAGCGCGAAGCCGCTGCGCCCGCCGGCCGGCGCGGCCTCCTTCACCCGCTCGTAGTGCGGCGTCTCGTCGATGGTGCGGCGCATGTAGAAGCCGACCGGACCGAGAATGGCGCCGACCAGGAACGGGATACGCCAGCCCCACGCCACCATCTGGTCCTGCGTGAGGATGCTGTTCAGCAGCGCGGCAAAGGACGAGCCCAGCAGCAGCCCGGCCACCACGCTCATCTGCTGGTAGCTGCCGTACAGTCCGCGCTTGTCCCTGGGCGCCCATTCGACGATGAACGCCGTCGAGCCGCCCCATTCGCCGCCGGTCGAGAAGCCCTGCATCAGCCGCGCCAGCAGCAGCAGCGCCGGGGCGGCGACGCCGATGGTGGCATAGGTCGGCAGGATGCCGATCAGCACCGTGCCGGCCGCCATCAGGAAGATGGTGAGCATCAGCGCCGCCTTGCGGCCCCGCGTGTCGCCCATGCGGCCGATCACGATGGCGCCGACCGGCCGGGCGAGGAAGCCGAGGCCGAAGGTCAGGAAGGCGCTCAGGAGCTGGGTGACGTCGTCGGTGGCGGGGAAGAAGTTCTTGCCGATGATGGCGGCCACGAATCCGTAGACGCCGAAATCGTACCATTCGAGGACGTTGCCGATGACGGCCGCGCTGACGGCGCGGCGACTCTGGGAAGATGTGGGTACTCCAATCGACGCAGTGGCCATTTCGGTTCCCCCTTTCGATCTCAGACCCGGATCACCTTCCCGGGATTCATGATGTTGTGCGGATCCAGCGCCCGCTTCAGTTGCCTCATGACGTCGAGTTCGGTCCGGCTGCGGTAGTGCGCCAGCTCCTCGACCTTGATGCGGCCGATGCCATGCTCGGCCGAGATCGACCCGCCGTAGGCGGTGACGAGATCATAGATCGCGCTGCTGATCGGTTCGATGTAGGGCGCGAACTGCGGCTTGGTCCAGCCGGCCGGCGCCTGACAGTTGAAATGGAGATTGCCGTCGCCGACATGGCCGAACACCAGCGGGCGGCAGCCGGGCAGGGCCTTGTTCATCGCCGCCACGCCCTCGGGCACGAACGGCGGGATCTTGCTCACCGCGACCGAGATATCGTGCTTGATCGACGGGCCTTCCTGCTTGGAGGCCTCGGTGTGATTCTCGCGCAGCGCCCACAGGGCCTTGGACTGCGCCTCGGTCTGGGCGATCACGGCGTCCAGCACCAGGCCCTTTTCCATCGCCTCGCCGAGGTAGGCCTCCATCTTGTCGCGCAGACCAGCCGCATTGTCGCCTACGCTCGCCGGCCGGGTCGACGACCATTCCATCAGCACGTACCAGTCGTGCTTCTCAGCGAGCGGATCGGTCGTGCCGGGGATGTGCTGCAGCACCAGGTCGATGCCCTGCCGGCCCATCAGCTCGCAGGAGGTGACGTTGTCTTCCGACGCCGCATAGGCGCCGCTCAGCAGTTCGACCGCGGCTTGCGGCGAGGGCACCGCCGACCAGGAGGTCGCGTTGTCCCTGGGCTTGGGCGAGAGCTTCAGCACCGCCCGGGTGATGATGCCGAGCGTTCCCTCTGCGCCGAGATAGAGGTCGCGCAGGTCGTAGCCGGTGTTGTCCTTCTTGAGCGCCCGCAGGCCGTTCCAGATGTCGCCGTTGGGCTGCACCACCTCGAGGCCGAGCACGAGTTGGCGGGCGTTGCCGTAGTGCAGCACCTGCACGCCGCCAGCGTTGGTCGAGAGGTTGCCGCCGATGGTGCAGCTCCCTTCCGCGCCGAGGCTCAGCGGGAACAGCCGGTCGGCATCGGCGGCCGCTTCCTGGATGGTCTTCAGCACGACGCCCGCCTCGACGGTCATGGTGTAGCCGACCTTGTCGATGTCGAGGATGCGGTTCATGCGGGTGAGCGACAGCACGATCTCGCGCCCGTCCTCCTGCGGCGTCGCGCCGCCCGACATGCCGGTGTTGCCGCCCTGGGGCACGACCGCGACACCTTCGGCCGCGCAGAGCTTCACCACCTCCGACACTTCCTGCGTGTTCGCCGGCCGCACGATCGCCAGCGCCCTGCCGAGATAGTTCTCGCGCCAGTCGGTGAGGAAGGGATGCTTGCCCTGCTCGTCGGTGATCAGGCCCTTGTCGCCGACGATCGACCGCAGCCTGGAGACGAAATCAGACACAAGCCCCTCCGTCGTCCCGACCGGAGCGAAGCGGAGTGGAGGGACCTCTTTTTTGCCGACAGGAAAAGAGGCCCCTCGGCTTCGCTCGGGGCGACGGGGAAGTCACGACAGCCTCAGCACCTTGCCCGGGTTCATGATGTTCTTGGGATCGAGTGCGCGCTTGATGGTCCGCATGGTGTCGAGCTCGATCTTGCTGCGATAGTGCTGCAGCTCGTCGAGCTTCTCGATGCCGATGCCGTGCTCGGCCGAGATCGAGCCCGCCATCGAGGTGATGAGGTCGTTGACCGCGCGGGTGATCGCCGGCGCGTATTGCTGCAGGGTCGGCCGGTCCATGCCCTTGGGGGCGCCGAAGCCGAAATGCACGTTGCCGTCGCCGATATGGCCCAGCGGATGCGGCCGCAGGTCGGGCAGGATGGCCTGCGCGGCCTTGATGCCCTTGTCGATGAACTCGGGAATCTTCGAGATCGAGACGGAGATGTCGTAGCTCAACCCCGGCCCGTCGGCGCGGCCGGCTTCGGCGACACCCTCGCGGATCTTCCACATGTTGCGCGACTGGCTCTCGTTCTGGGCGATCACTGCGTCGAGCACGCGGCCCGCTTCCATCTGGTCGGCGAGGAACTGCTCCATCTTCTCGGCCATGCCCTCGGCGCCTTCCGTCCTGGGCCGCGAGGAGTTCCACTGCATCAGAATGTACCAGGGGGTCTCGGCCTTGAGCGGATCCTGCACCCCCGGGATGTGCCGCAGCACCATATCCGTCGCCTCGCGGCTCATCAGCTCGCAGGATTCGACATTGTCCTCCGACGCCGAATGCGCCTCGGACAGGATCTCGATCGCCGCCTGCGGGTCGCGGATCGCGAGCCACGCCGTCGCGCCGTCCTTGGCGGCCGGCCACAGCTTCAGCACCGCCTTGGTGATGATGCCGAGCGTGCCCTCGGCGCCCATGAACAGGTGCTTGAGGTCGTAGCCGGTGTTGTCCTTCTTGAGCGAGCGCAGGCCGTTCCAGATGTCGCCGTTGGGCAGCACCACCTCGAGGCCGAGCACGAGGTTGCGCGCGTTGCCGTAGCGCAGCACCTGCACGCCGCCGGCATTGGTCGAGAGGTTGCCGCCGATCTGGCAGGACCCTTGCGCGCCCAGGCTGAGCGGGAAGAAGCGGTCGTGCGCCGCCGCGGTCTCCTGCAGCGTCTGCAGGATGCAGCCGGCCTCCACCGTCATCGAATAGCCGACCGGGTCGACGTCCAGCACCTTGTTCATGCGGCCGACCGACAGGACGATGCCGCGATGGGTCGGCCAGGGCGTGGCGCCGCCCATCAGGCTGGTGTTGCCGGCCTGCGGCACGATGGCGATGCCCCTGTCGTGACAGAGCTTCACGACCTTCGAGGTCTCCTCGACCGTCGCCGGCCGAACCACGACCGATGCGCTGCCCGAGCGCGTGCGGCGCCAGTCGGTGACGAACGGCTCCTTGTCCTGCTCGCCCTCGATCAGTCCCTTGTCGCCGACGATGGCGCGCAACTGCTGGAGCACCTCGGCCGTGACGGGGGTGGTCGGGATCTCGGGCTGGATGACGCTATCGGGCATGTTTCCTCGCTTTGTCAGCAGCTTAGCGGTGCCGGCCAGAGCCGTCATCCGTGGCCGCCCGGCGCAGCCGGTCGTTGATCGCCAAGCCCAATCCAGTGTGCGGAACGGGCATCACGGCGATGCGCGCCGTGTCGGGCCTGTCGAGCGCCCGCAGATGGGCGAACAGGTTGGCGGCGGCCTCGCCGAGGTCGCCGGCGACGCTGAGATTGAGCGTCCGGCGGGCGCCCGCGATGGGATTGGGACCGAATGCCAGCAGCGCCTCGTTAGCGGCGACGGTCGTCGCGTCGAGCCGCACCGGCTGGGCCGGCGCGTAGTGGCTCTGCAATTGGCCAGGCGACCTGCGCGGCGTGTCGCCTGCGGGCAGGGCGTCGCTCACGGCGATCTCGCCGATCACCGCCTCGATCGCCTCGCGCGTGGCGCCGCCCGGCCGCAGCAGGACCGGCCGCTGCGCGGTGAGGTCGAGCACGGTCGATTCCACGCCGACGGTGCATGGCCCGCCATCGAGGATCATGGCGACCTTGTCGCCGAGCGACTCTGCGACATGCTCGGCGCGGGTCGGGCTGATCGCACCGCTGCGATTGGCCGACGGCGCGGCGATCGGCAGGTGTGATGCGCGGATCAGCGCCTGCGCTATCGGATGGGCCGGCGCGCGGATGGCGACGGTGTCGAGCCCGGCCGTGGTCAGCAGGGCGATCGCGCAGTCCTGGGCACGCGGCAGCACGAGGGTGAGCGGGCCGGGCCAGAACCTCGCGGCGAGCTTCTCCGCGGTTTCGCTCCATCGCACGAAGCGCTGCGCCTCGGCGGCATCGAGCACGTGGCTGATCAGCGGATTGAACTGCGGCCGGCCCTTCGCCTCGAATATCCTCGCCACCGCACGTTCGTTCGTGGCGTCGGCGCCGAGGCCATAGACCGTCTCGGTCGGGAACGCGACGAGCTGGCCGGCCCGGATCAGGCGCGCCGCTTCCTCGATAGCCGCGCAGTCTTCCTGTGCGGTCATCGCGCGTCTTTGCTGCGGGCGATGAAATGCGGGTTGGCGAATCGCGGTTTGCCGTAGGTGAGGGGGCGGCCGTCGGTCGTCACCACCTCGCCGCCTGCCGCCTCGAGCACGCCTTGGCCCGCGGCAGTGTCCCATTCGTTGGTCGGGCCGAAGCGTGGGTAGATGTCGGCCTTGCCTTCGGCGATCAGGCAGAATTTCAGGGAGGAGCCGGCCTGGATGCGCTCGGCGACCGTGAGGCCGTTGTTGCGGAACCAGATGTCGAGGTCGCTGTAGATCGCGTGGCTGCGGCTCGCGCAGGCGACCAGCCCGTCGGCCGGGGCGCTACGGGTCGCGATCGCGGTGAAGGCGCCGCCCCTGTCGCTCTTGTCGGCGCCGAGGTCGGCATCGCCGCGCCACAGCGTGTCCTGCGCCGGTGCGAGCACGATCCCGAGCGTCGGCTTGCCGGCCTCGATCAGCGCGATGTTCACCGTGAACTCGCCGTTCCTCTTGATGAACTCCTTGGTGCCGTCGAGCGGATCGACCAGCCAGAACGGATTGCCGTCGAGCGTCGGCACATGGCCCGCGGCCATCTCCTCCTCGGCGACCACCACCAGGCCGGGCGTGAGCGCGCGCAGGCCGGCGACAATCACCGCTTCGGCGGCGTGGTCGGCGTCGGTCACCGGGCTCTTGTCGGCCTTGATCCGCTCGCCGAGATCGCCGGCATAGATCCGCATGATCTCGCGGGCGGCAGCGCGGGCGAGGGAGGTGCAGGCGTCGCGGAGAGCACGCCGGTCGGGGAGAACCGTGGACATTCGAGCGGCGACCTTATAGCCCATTCGACCATGGCAAACAGGCTTCTGGGCGTCATATCGGCCTTGCCGGAGGAGTTCGCCCATCTCTCGGACCAGTCAGGGCCGGCGCACAGGATCGGTGGCCACAGCTTCTGGCGCGGCAGGATCGCCGGCCGCGAGGCGGTGTTCGTCGAATCGGGCGCCGGCAAGGTGAATGCCGGGGTCGCCACCTCGCTGCTGCTCGACCGTTTCGACTGTGGTGCGCTGATGCTGTGCGGCGTCGCCGGCGGCCTCGACCCGGCGCTCGGCGTGGGCGACGTCGTGATCGGCACCCACCACGTCCAGCACGACTACGGCACGCATCGCGAGGGATACTTCCTCACCATCCAGCCCGGCAGCCGGCCCTCGCGCGGCACCGACGACTGGAAGCCCGGTTACCCCGAGTCCGAGACTCTGGTGGCGCGCCTCAAGGAGGCTGCCAACGGCCTCGAACTGGAGCCGTTGCCGGCCGAGATCGGCGTCGGCGCGCGCAAGCCCGGAGTTCATTTCGGCACCATCCTGACCGGCGATTGCTTCATCAATGCCGAGGACTACCGGCAGCGCCTGCACGGCGAGTTCGCCGCCAAGGCGGTCGAGATGGAAGGCGGCGCGGTCGCGCAGGTGGCGCGGCGCTGGAGCATCGACATCCCGTTCGTCAACGTGCGCTGCCTCAGCGACCTCGCGGGCCGCAGGAGCCATCTCGATTTCCGCGCCTTCCTGCCGATCGCGGCAAAGTACGCCTCGCAGGTCGCGCACCGCCTGGCGCCGGCGATTTAAGTCTCTCGAGGCTCACTCTGTCGTCCTGAGCGGAGCGAAGGACCTAATGACGACTGCCGCCAGCGTACTCGTTGAAGCGCGATGAGGTCCTTCGCTCCGCTCAGGACGACAAGGTCTTCAGCATCCGTCCCGCGACCGCCTCGAGCTTCTTCACCATTGCCGGCGCGCGGGCCGCGGGCGAGGTGATCAGCGCATGCTCCAGCGCGCGATCGCACCCGGCGGGGCAGGGCGCGGGCCGTGCCTTGCGCAGCCGCGGGGCCATCATGGATACCAGCGTCTTGGCGCGCTCGGCATTGTCGAGCAGCACGCGGACGATGTCGGCAACCTGCACATGGTCGTGGTCGGGGTGCCAGCAGTCGAAGTCGGTGACCATGGCGACGGTGACGTAGCAAATCTCCGCCTCGCGGGCGAGCTTGGCCTCCGGCATGTTGGTCATGCCGATCACGTCGCAGCCCCAGCTCCTGTAGAGCTTCGATTCGGCGAGGCTCGAGAATTGCGGCCCCTCCATCGCGATGTAGGTGCCGCCGAACTTGATCGGGAAGCCGGCCTCCCTGGCGCATTCGTGCACCGCTTGGGCGAGGCGGTTGCAGGTCGGCTGCGCCATCGAGACATGTGCGACCAGCCCCTCGCCGAAGAAGCTCTTCTCGCGCGCGAAGGTGCGGTCGATGAACTGGTCGACGACCATGAAATGGCCGGGCGGCAGATCCTCGCGCAGCGAGCCGCAGGCCGACAGCGACAGGATGTCGGTGACGCCGACCCGCTTCAGCGCGTCGATGTTGGCGCGGTAGTTGATCGAGCTGGGCGAATGGAAGTGGCCGCGGCCGTGCCGCGGCACGAACACCACCTCCTGGCCGCGCAGCACGCCGAACAGGAACTCGTCCGACGTCTCGCCGAACGTCGAGGCCACGCGGCGCCATTCCGCCTTCTCCAGACCGGCGATGTCGTACACGCCGCTGCCGCCGAGTATCCCCAGAACCGTCATCACGCCTCTCCGATTTCGGCGCTGTGTATCAGAACCGCGCCAACGTGGCACATCGCGCGCATCCCTCGTCCTGTGGCGTATCCTCCCGTCGAGCGCCTCGGACAGGATTGTCGTCATGCGCCCGAAAACCGGACAGAACGTCCTCGACTATGAAATCCTGGAAGAGCAGGCGGCGACGATCGGCCGCTTGTCCCGCGAATTGCGCGCGGCTCTCGACGCGCTGGCGGCTTTCGACGAGCGGGAGGCGACCGCTGATCGCCGTGACCCGCGGCGGATGCGTCTGGTCGACGATGCCGCCTACGCCCTTTGGCATTTTGTCGTACACCGGGAGTGCAGTGGCCTGCGCGGGACGGAGCACGTCCTCAAGGGGTATGGCGTCCCAGCCGAGGTGCGGGCCCGGATGGGAGTGCCCCGGCGTCGCTAGAGGTGCACCCCGGGCCGACCCCCAAGGGGTAGTCCCCATCGTCCTCCCTTAACTCAACCGGTTTCTCAAAGTCAGGCGCAAAGGCCTTGCTTTCGTGTATTATTCCGGTCGCGATAGGGGGAAGATCAATGGGCAGGCTCGACGGCAAGATCACGATCGTCACCGGTGCAACCAGTGGCATCGGCCGACGCACCGCCGAAATCTTCGTGGCGGAGGGCGCCAAGGTGGTGGCGACCGGACGACGCGAGGAGCTCGGTCGCAGCCTCGAGGCGAGCCTCGGCCGGGACAATTGCTTTTTCGTGACAGCCGACGCGACGAAGGAAACCGACGTGAAGGCGATGTTCGACGCCTGTCTCGCGAGGTGGGGCCGGCTCGACGCGTTGTTCAACAATGCCGGCGGTCCGGCGCCAGTCGGCGGCATCGAGACCATCCCGGTCGAGGGCTTCGACGCGGCGATGGCGACGCTGGTGCGCTCGGTCATGCTCGGCATGAAGCATGCCGCGCCGATCCTGATGAAACAGGGCTCGGGCAGCATCATCAACAACGGATCGATCGCCGGCCGTCGCGCGGGCTACTCGACGTCGATGATCTATGGCGCCGCCAAGGCGGCCGTGAACCACCTCACCGTGTGCGCGGCCATGCAGCTCGGCGAGAAGAACGTGCGTTGCAACTCGATCTCGCCGGGTGGCATCGCCACCGGCATCTTCGCCAAGGCGTTGGGCGTCGAGGCCACCAAGGCCGATGGCTTCGCCGAGGCGGCGGCCAAAAACATGGCCTCGCTGCAGCCGATCCCCCGCGCCGGCCGGACCGACGACATCGCCAAGGCGGCGGTGTTCCTGGCGTCGGACGAGTCGACTTTCATCAACGGCCACGACCTGGTGGTCGATGGCGGTGTGGTCGGCGGCCGATTGTGGACGCCGCACCAGCAGGGCGTGCAAGCCATGCGGCAGGCGTTCGGTGTCAGCGAAGGCTAAAGCGGCGCTGGCGCTGGCCGGCCTGCTGGCCGGCTGCCTGCAGCAGCCCGACCTGGCTTACCTGCCGGTCTCGCTGCCGCCGCCCTACAGCGACCTGCCGGACGCGCCGGCCGGTACCGCGATCGAGCCCGGCATGCCGATCAAGCTCGATCCGCGCGAGCAGGAGGCGGTGGTGGCGGCGGTGGCCAAATGGATGAAGGAGCCGGGCACGGCCTCGTTCGGCGCGCTCAGTGCAGTCAAGGCGCGGGAGGGCAAGATCGTGGTGTGCGGTGAGGTCAACGGTCGCAACTCCGCCGGCGCTTACCCCGGCATGGCGCCGTTCGTCGGCGTGATCGTGGGCAAGCCCACGGCGCCCAAGTTCATCGTCGTCAGCATCGCCCAATTCGGCCAACCGCGTGCCGAGATCCAGGCGATCTGCCAGCAGAGCGGGATTTTCTAGCTAGGCTGCCCCATACGATGGCAACGGCGACCACACCGAGGCGAGGAAGTCTGGAGCCAACCCGTCGCAGCGGGTGAAGAACCGGCGGACAAGCGCGGCCCCGTGGCATTAGCCCTCTTCTCCTACGGAGAGAGGAATCGGAAGCTATTCCGCCGCTTCCTGCTTGTTGCCGATCTCCTTCGGCACCTGGGCCGCCGCCGCGGTGACGCGCGGCGCGCTGGTCACCTTGAGCGCTTCGGCGGCGTCCTTGTTCTCCATGATCTTGGCCATGATGGCCTGGCCCGCTCGCTCGAACACGGCGCGGTTGACCTGGAGGTGGCGCTCCGATTCGCGCAGCTTGGTGACGTAGCCGTTGATCTCCGGCATCACGTAGCGCGCGACGAGATCCCAGCTGCGGAAGGTGTTCTCCGGGTTGGCCCAGTCGTGCACGAAGCCCACGACCGTGCCGAAGCCGCCGCTCTTCTCGTGCACGCTCTTGATCATCTTCACGAGATCGTCCGGCGTGCCGATCACCGAGGCCGAGCCCGGCGCCAGCGCGGTCTTCTCGACCGCCTCGTCCGGCGATTCGAAGGCCACGGCGCCCGGCCGCTGCAGGGTGGCGACGATGTACTTGTTGTGCCAGCGCATCAGGCCGTGGCGGGCCTCCTCGATCGCCTTCTCGCGCGTCTCGGCGATGTGCCAGTTGAGCAGCACACGCCAGTTCCTGCGGTCGACCGCGGTGCCGTGCTTCCTGGCCGAGGATTCGGCGAAGGCCCACTGGGTCGGCAGCGCAGTCAGGCCTTCGTTCGACATCGAGCCGAGCGAGATGATGCCGATGCCGTACTTGCCCGCCAGCGTCATGCCCGACGGGCTGATCTGCGAAGCGGTCGCGAACGGCATGTCCTCCTGCAACGGCAGGAGCTGCAGGGCCGCGTCCTGCAGCGTGAACCAGTCACTCTTGTGGGTGACGCGCTCGCCGCGCATCAGGCGGCGGATGACGCCGATCGCCTCGTCCTGGCGGTCGCGCTGGGTCATCGGGTCGATGTTCAGCGTGTAGGCATCGGACGGCAAGGCGCCCGGGCCCGAGCCGAAGATCGCGCGGCCACCGCTCATCCAGTCGAGCTGGACCATGCGCTGCGCCACGTTGAACGGATGGTGGTAGGGCAGCGAGATCACGCCGGTCGCGAGCTTGATGCGCTTGGTGTGCTCGGCCGCCGCGGCGAGGAACATCTCGGGCGAGGCGATCATCTCCCAGCCCGACGAATGGTGCTCGCCGCACCAGAACTCGTCGAAGCCGAGCTCGTCGAGGTGCTGCACGAACCTGATGTCGCGCCGGAACTGCAGCAGTGGATTCTCGCCGATCGGATGATGGGGTGCGAGGAATGCGCCGAAACCGAGCCGCGCCATGCGGGCCTCCCTGGGAACCTTGTGCGTCGCGGGCATGGTAAACGGTTGTTCAGGATTTAGGGAGCGGCGAATGACCGACTTGAGCAAGCGCGTGGCCCTGGTGACCGGCGGTTCCCGAGGCATCGGGAGGGCCGTGGCGATTTCGCTGGCCGAAGCGGGCGCGGCGGTGGCGGTGAATTACCTCGAACGAAGTGCTGCGGCGGAGAGCGTTGTGAAGGCGATTCGCGGCAAAGGCGGCACGGCGGTCGCGGTGCGCGCCGATGTGTCCCAGGCGGCCGAGGTGACGCGGATGATGGCCGAGGTGGGGAACGCGCTGGGCCCGGTCGACGTGCTGGTGAACAACGCGGGCATCGGCCTGGTGCGCACGGTCGATGCGCTGACCGAGGCCGATTTCGATCTCACCATCGCGGTCAATCTGAAGTCGGTGTTCCTCTGCAGCCAAGCGGTGATCTCGGGCATGCGCGCGCGCAAATGGGGGCGCATCGTCAACATCTCGTCGGGAGCCGCGCGCGGCGCCGGTGGTGTCGGACCGCACTACAACGCCTCGAAGGCCGGGATGGAAGGCATGACGCGCGGCTACGCGGCGCGACTGGTGAAGGACGGAATCACCGTCAACGCCGTGGCGCCGTCGCTTATCGAGACCGACATGGTGAAGCAGGGGCTGGCGTCGGATGCGTCGCGCATCCCGCTCGGCCGCTTCGGCACGCCGGAGGAGTGCGCGCAAATCGTGATGATGCTGGTCGGCAACGCCTACATGACCGGCCAGACAGTGGCGCTGAGCGGCGGCATGTCGTTCCTTTGATCAGCGAGCACCAGCACCCCGATCGCGAAGATGCGGGCGGCTTTACGCCGGTCGCCTCCGCTTGGGTCGGTTTGCCTGGTTGCCGTCGTTCGACAGGCTCTCGCGCAGCATGTCCTTCAGCGTCACCGGCCGCCTGTGCTTCTTCAGCAGGTCGGCGATTGCCTCGTCGATCAGGTCCTGGAAGGATTGCTTGGTCTCGGCCGCCAGCGCCTGCAGCGCCTCGTTGCTCGCCATCGAGACATGGATCATCTTGCGCATGCCGACCTCCAGTCAGGAAAAACGGGAGAGCTGCCGGTCCAGTTCCCGCGTCCATTCGGCACGCCAGCGCGCCCTAGTGGTTCCATCCACCCAGGCACCGTCGATGCCGTTCAAGGCAAAATCCTTCAGATCGGCGAGCGAGAAGCCGAAATGACTGTACATCAACTGCCATGCCTCGCTGGGCGTGACTTTGTGCAGGGCAGGGTCGTCGGTATTGGGATGGATCTTCAGCCCCAGCCCCGGCATGCGCCGGATCGGATGGAGCTCGGCCCATTGGTCCGGTGGAAGCGTTCGCATGTAGTAGGAGTTTGTCGGCACCACCGTGACGACGATGCCGCGCTCGGCGTAGCGGCGCGCGAGACCGGGATTGTCGACAATGGTGTAGGCATGATCGAGGCGGTCGACCTGCAAGAGCTCGACCGCGGTCTCGATATTGCGCCACGGGCAACCGAACTCGCCGGCATGCGCGGTCGTCCTGAAGCCCGCCCGGCGCGCTTCGCGATAGGCCTTCCAGAACAGCTCGGGCGGCCGGCCGATCTCGCGATAGTCGATGCCGATGCCGGCGACCTCGTCGGCGCGGCTGGTCTTCATCCATTCGACCATCTCGACCGCCTCGTCGGGGTCGGCCTCGCGGTCGATGCTGGGAATCAGCAATGCCGAGATGCCGAAGTCATCGGCAGCATCGCGGATCGCCCGCACCAGCGCCGCCTGCGCGTCGGGATAGGCGATCCTGGACACCCGCACGGTGCCGGTCGGGTTCCAGAAGAACTCGGCGTGGCGGACGGTATGCGCGGCGGCATCCTGCAGGTATTCGTAGGCGATGCGATGCAGGTCGTCGGGTCGCGTCAGCAGATGCTCGTCGAGCGCCCGCAGAACGCGCAGCACGCCGACCGGCTTTTGGCCGCGGGTGTAGAAGGCCTCGATCTCCTCGCGCTCGATCGGCGCGTTGCCTCGCTCGGCGAGGGAGAGGAAGGTCTCGCGCCGCACCGCGCCCAGCAGATGGCAATGCAGCTCGACCTTGGGCATCGCCTGGAAGAAGGCGCGATGGGCCGGCGTGACGGGGCGGCCGGTGCGCGCATCGGGAACGTTGCCGGGATTCATCAGTGCTTCCCGCCGACCATGGTCAAGAAGGTGTAGCCGAGCGGGATCGCCCGCTCCATGCCGCTGCTTGCCGGCAGCGAGGCGATCACAACCAGCAGGCAGGCGGCCGTCAGGAACGAGTGATGCCGCCCATGATCTCGATACGCAGGTTGCTGTCGCGGCTGCCGCCGGCGAAATGGCGGTCGACCGAACTCATTGATAGGCTGTCCGGCAATGAACACGATCGCCATCGTGATGGGCGTCTCGGGCTCGGGCAAGACGACCATCGCCGTCATGCTGGCCGGTGCACTCGGTGTGGCCTTTCTCGAGGGCGACGAGCTGCATCCGCGCAGCAATGTCGAGAAGATGAAAAGCGGCACGCCGCTCACCGACCAGGATCGCTGGCCATGGCTGCGCGCCATCGCCGCCCGCATCGACCAATGGCGCACCGAGGGCAAGGCCGGCGTCGTCACCTGCTCGGCGCTGAAGCGCGCCTATCGCGACATCCTCATCGGCGACCGGCCGGAAGTGCGGCTGGTCTATCTCAAGGGCTCGCAACGGCTGATCCACGACCGGATGGCCGCGCGCCACGATCACTTCATGCCGGTTGGCCTGCTCGACAGCCAGTTCGCCGCCCTCGAGGAGCCGGGCCCCGACGAGCGGCCGATCGTGGTCGATGTCGGCGGGACGCCCGAGCGGATCGTCGCCGAGATCCTGCACCAGCTCCGCCGCTAGCGGCGCCGTCGCGCAACGCCGTGGGACGGCTTCGATGCCGATGGCATCGACATCCCGAAAATTTCTCGAGGGAACTCTTCAGTCGCAACGCTGGCGAGGTGGGAGTGCGCTACTCCGCGGGCGCTCGGATTCATGCGGACCGCGGATCTCCCGGTCCGCGGTCCGGATGAGCATGAGCGCCGCGGAGTGGCGCGATTCCATTCATCCGGAGATCGATCTAGCGGGCGTGCCAGATGGTGTCGTCCCAGAGCTTGATGCCGCCGATGATGCCTTCGTCGTTGGAGACGAGGTCGACGTTCTTCGGCAACTTGAAGTCGAGCAGGCGGGCATTGCCGCCGCCGATATGCAGCCTGTCGAAGTTCAGCAGGACGCGCAGCACGGCGATCACCTTCAGCACCCGCCGCTGCCACTTCTTGCGGCCGACCTCCTCGAGCGCGGCGTCGCCGACATATTGGTCGTAGGTCAGCGTCTTGTGGATCGGATGGTGCGCCAGTTCGAGGTGCGGCGAGATGCGGCCGTCGCTGAAGATGGCGGTGCCGAAGCCGGTACCGAGCGTGACGACGACCTCGAGCCCCTGGCCGGCGATCACGCCGAGCCCCGCCACCTCCGCGTCGTTCTCCAGCCGCGCCGGCTTGCCGAACAGATCGGAGAGGGCATCCTGCAGGGCGAAGCCCTTCCACTTCCTGGTCCCGAGGTTGGGTGCGGTCAGCACCGTGCCGCGGCGGACCACGCCGGGGAAGCCGATCGAGATGCGGTCGAAGGAGGGCAATGGCTCGATCAGCTTGGTGAGCGCATCGATTACCGCCTTGGGCGTTGCGTCGTCCGGCGTCCGCACGCGGACGCGCTTCTCCAGCATGTGGCCTTCGGCATCGAGCACGGCGGCCTTCAGGCCGGTACCGCCGATATCGATCGCAAGGGTGTACGGACCGCTCATCGTTCGATCACCTTCCTATTCCGAGCCCGCGGCGCGATCGGCGAGAAAGCGCAGCGAGCCCTGAGGCCGCAGCCGGGCGGCGGGCAGGGCCCGGTCGCCATCGAGCACCTTGCGCAGCACCGTCTTCTTCTCCGCGCCGGCGACCACGAAGACGGTCTCGCGGCTGCTCTCCAGCGCCGGATAGGTGAGGGTGATGCGCGTGCCGGCCTGGGGATCGTGCATGGTGCCGACCCAGCGCTGCCGCTCCTCCAACACCGGCATGCCGGGAAACAGCGAGGCGGTGTGCCCGTTGGTGCCGAGCCCCAGCAGATTGAGATCGAACAACGGCCGTTCGGTCGCGAGGCTGTCGGCGCCGTAGAATTCCCTCAGCGTGCGCTCGTAGGCCACCGCCGCCGCCTCGGGCGAGAGGCCGACAGTCGGCATGGGATGGATATGGTCCGCGGGCACCGGCGCGCGTGCCAGCATCTCCTCCCGGGCCATGCGGTAGTTGCTGGCCGGATCATCGGGCGGCACGAAGCGCTCGTCGCCCCAGAACCAGTGGACCTGCGCCCAGGGGAAGGCTTCGAGTCGCGGCGGACTCGCGAGAAGCCGATAGATGGGGCGGGGAGTCGAGCCGCCCGACAAGGCTATCGCCACGCGCGGCTTCGCTTTGGAGATGCCCATGATCAGGTCGGCGGCCCGCGCCGCAAGCGCGTCCAGATCGGGAAGGACTTCGAGGTTCGGGGTCATTTGAGGAAGTACCTGTGAACCGCCTCGGCGAGGCCGTCGGCGTCGTTGCTGCCGGTGACGAAGCGCGCCTTCTTCTTCACGTCGTCGGGCGCGTTGCCCATGGCGATGCTGAAGTCGCTTTGCCCGAACATGGCGAGGTCGTTGTAGTTGTCGCCGATCACCGCGACCTCGCTCATCGGGACATTCATCAGCGCCGCCATGTTGCGGACCGCAGCGCCCTTGTTGGCCTGGGGATGGGTGATATCGAGATAGTAGGGCTGCGAGCGCGACACCGAAGCGCCCGGGCCGAGTGCTGCCTGCATGTCGGCCTCGCAGCGCTTCAGCAGCTCGCGGTCTTCGCTGACGCCAACCACCTTGTAGGCCGTGCCGAGCGCCGGCTCGAGGTTCTTCACCACGGTCGGTTCGAACTTCACCGTGTGCTTCTCCAGTCCGACATACGGGCCGTCGGGATTGGTCAGCAGCCAGTCGAGGCCGCTGAACACCCAGACATCGATCTTTCTGTTGGCGAGGATCCGGTGCGCCTGCCCTGCCGTGTCGGGCGCCAGCGCATGCTCCTCGAGCGGCGCCATGTCGGGCCGGGTAATCTGCCCGCCATTGAAGCCACCGATCGGCGTCGTCAGCCTGAGCGGCTCGACGAAGAAGCGCATGCCGCGCGGCGGCCGCCCGCTGGTGATGGCGAAGGCGATGCCGCGCTCCCGCAGGGCCGTCACGGCCGCCACTGTCGCAGGAGTCAGGGTCTTGTCGTGCGTGACGAGCGTGCCGTCGACGTCGGAGATCACAGCCGATATCTTCATTTGCCGTCGCCGCGGCCGTCGAGCGAACGCCATCGTCGCCCATCGCGCCGGATCAACTCGTCGGCCTCGCTCGGCCCCGCGCTGCCGGCCGCATAGATGGGTAGCTCGCGACGGCCTTCGTTCTTCCAGGTATCGAGCACGGGCTGCATCACCCGCCAGCCGGCTTCGATCGTATCGGCGCGCATGAACAGGGAGCCGTCGCCCATCATGGAATCGTAAAGCAGGGTCTCGTAGCCGGTGCTGGGCATGCGCTGAAACGCATTCTCGTAGCCGAACTTCATGTCGACGCCGTCGATCGCCACCGCCGGTCCCGGGACCTTGACGCCGAAGCGCAGGGTCACCCCTTCCTCCGGCTGGATGTGCAGGGTGAGGTCGTTTGTCGGCAGGTGTTCGATCGGCGTGCCGCGGAACAGGGTGAGCGGCGCCTGCTTGAACTGGATGGTGATCTCGGTGCGCCGCCGCATCAGTGCCTTGCCGGTGCGCAGGTAGAAGGGCACGCCGACCCAGCGCCAGTTGTCGATGCCGAGCTTCATGGCCACGAAGGTCTCGGTGGTCGAATCGGGCGGCACGTCCGGCGACTGGCAATAGGCCACCACCGGCTTGTCATTGACCCTGCCTGCGCCGTACTGGCCGCGCACGACGTTCTGGTGTCGATTCTGCCGCCGGAAATCCTGCACGGCGTCCAGCACCTTGGCCTTCTCGTTGCGCAGCGCGTCACCGCCCAGGCAGGCTGGCGGCTCCATGGCGATCAGGCTCAGCAGCTGGAACAGGTGATTGGGCACCATGTCGCGCAGCGCGCCGGTGGCGTCGTAGGACTTGCCGCGCTGCTCGACGCCGACCGTCTCGGCGACCGTGATCTGCACATGGTCGATGTGATCGCGGTTCCACAGCGGCTCGACGAAGCCGTTGGAGAAGCGGAAGACCATGATGTTCTGGACCGTCTCCTTGCCGAGATAGTGATCGATGCGGAAGATCTGGTCCTCGCGCGCCACCTTCAGGATGTCCTTGTTGAGGGCGATCGCCGACGGCAGGTCGTGGCCGAACGGCTTCTCGATGATCAGGCGCCGCCAATGGTCGTCGGTCTCCTTCAGGAGATTCGCCTTGCCGAGGTGCTCGACGACCACGGAGAACTCCGACGGCGGGGTGGCGAGATAGAACAGGGCGTTGCGGTCCTTGCCCAACCGGTCGGCGATGGCGCGGTAGGTGCCGTCGTCCTCGAACTTGCCGGAGACGTAGCAGGTTCGCTCGAGGAACCAGTCGATGTCGCTGCCGTCCGTGCCGCCCTTGAACTCTTCCATGCCCTTGCGCAGATGGTCTCGGAAGCCGTCGTCGCCGATATCGCGCGAGGCGACGCCGAGCAGGGCGAAGTCGTGCGGCAGCAGCCCTGCACGGCGCATGTTGCGTAGCGCCGGCATCAGCAGGCGACGGGTGAGGTCGCCGGTCGCCCCGAAGATCACCAGCGTGCAGGGTGGCGGTGGTTCGATGTCGTATTGGTTGGTCATCCGGCAGCCTGCTTGGTAGCGACGGGGGCGGGTCTGAGCGCGGCCTTGACCCGCTCGGGCGACAGCGGCATGTCGCGCAGCCGCATGCCCAGCGCATGGGCGACGGCGTTGGCGAGGGCGGCGGACGCAGGTCCTTGTGCGGCCTCGCCGGCGCCGAGGAAGGGTTGTTTCGGCCGGTCGATCACCTCGACGTCGATCCGGCCAGGCACCGAGGGAAAGCGCAGGATCGGGTAGCCGCTCCAGTCGAAGCTGGTGCGATGCGTCTTGTCGAAAGCAACGGCCTCGCGCGTCGTCCAGCTCAGCGATTGCACGATGCCGCCTTCGATCTGGTTGCGGATGCCGTCGGGATTGACCGCCTCGCCGCTGTCGACGGCAGCGACCACCCGCGGCACATGGATCTCGCCACTGTCGCCATCGACCCGCACCTCCATCGCCACCGCGCAGTAGCTTGCGAGGTTCTTGTAGCGGGCGAAGGCGAAGCCGGTTCCCGAGCCGCCGCCTCCGGCGCCGCGCCTGCGCCAGTCGAAACGGTCGGCCGCGCGCTGCACGACTTCCCGCGCCCGCTCGTCCTTCAGCCACGCCAGGCGGAAGGCGACCGGATCGTTGTCGGTGGCGAATGCCAGCTCGTCCATGAACGACTCGATGGCGAACACGTTCATCTGCGCGCCCAGCCCGCGCAGCGCCGAGACGCGTACCGGCATCTGTTCGACGAAGTGGAACACGCCATGGGCGTTGGGCAGCGCGTAGATCGGATTGCCATTGCGCCCGCCGCCGCCCTCCGGCATCGGGATCGGCCCGGGCCTGGGCGGCACGAATGGCGGATCGACCTCGCCGCCGGCCAGCAGGCCGCCAGCCGTGCGCGGCCGGGTGCTGTGAGTGTTGCTCCACACGTCGTGGCGCCAGCTTGCGACCTTGTTGCCGTCGAGCTCGGCCGCCATCTCGACCACCATCGCCGAGCCGAGCGGCTCCCAGCCGTGCTCCTGCTCGCGCATCCACTGCAGGCGCACCGGGCTGCCCGGCACGGCGCGCGCGGCGAGGGCGGCATCGGCGGCCACGTCGTCGGCGCCGTTGTGGCCGTAGCAGCCCGAGCCCTCGACATGGATGCAGCGGACTTTCTCGAGGTCGAGCTTCAGCAGCTCGGCCAGCGCCTTGCGTAGCGGGTAGACGCCCTGGCTGTGCGTCCACACCGTCATGCCGTCGTTCTCCCACAGCGCCATCGCGCAGGATGGGCCGATCGAGCCGTGCATCAGGTGCGGCCGGCTGTAGCGTACACGGATGCTGCGGGCGTCGGCCGGCGGGGCCGGCCCGGGATAGTCGAAGATCGGCACGTCCTGCGCCGGCAGACGATGGATCGTCTCGCGAAGGTCCGCGGCCGGGATCGGCGGCGAGGGGCGTTCCCAGCCGCCAGCCTGCACGCGGTTCAGCGCCTTCACCGCGCGCCATTCCTGGTCGGCGACGACCGCCATGAAGGCGCCGTCTCGCACGATCTTCACCACGCCCGGCATCTTCCCGACCGCGGCGATGTCGGCTGCCTTCACCCGGGTGCCGTCGCTCGGACCGCGCACCACACGGGCGTGAAGCATACCGGGCAGGCGCATGTCCTGAACGTACGCCTCGCCGCCCGATACCTTGGCTGGGATATCGAGCCGCGGCAGGTTCTGGCCGATCACCGGCTTGCCACCGTGGCGGCGCGGCATGTCGAGCTTGACCTCGACCTCCAGCGACAGGGACGCCGCGAGATCGCCGTAGCCGATTTGGCGGCCGTCGGGGGCGTGGGCCGCGCCGTCGCGCATCTCGATGCGGGAAGGGGCGATGGCGAACTGCCACGATGCGGCTTCGGCCAGCAACGCACGCACATTGGCGGCGGCGTTCAGGATGGCAGTGCCGCTGTCCTGCATCGAATGGCTGCCCGCGGTCACGCCTTCGTCGGGCGTGCGTGCGGTATCGGCGGTGACGAGGTCGATCTGCCCGGGCGACACCGCGAGCTCGTGTGCGGCCACCTGGGTGAGCGCGGTCCGGATGCCCTGACCGAGCTCGGCCTTGCCGGTGAAGACCGTGATGGTGCCGTCGGCGCCGACGCGGATCCACGCATCGAGCTCCGGGGTCCTGGCGAGCGACTGCGGCAGCTTCTTGTCCTGGTCCTGCGCGAGCGCATGGCGCGACGAGGCGAAGGTCACGACCAGCGCATTGGCGAGGAAGGCGCGACGGCCGAGGGCATTGCGAGGCGTGCTCATTTCTCCTCCGCCCCGATGCGTGCCTCTTCACGCACGCCGCCGCCCATCGCCTCGGCGGCGCGGCGCACGGCGCGCAGGATGCGCATGTGGGTGCCGCAGCGGCAGAGATTGGGCGCCATGTGAGTGCGCATCTCCTTCTCGGTCGGCCGCGGATTGCGCTCGAGCAGCGCCTGCGCGCGCACGATCATGCCGGCGATGCAGTAGCCGCATTGTGCCGCCTGCTCGGCCTCGAAGGCCGCAGGCAAGGTCTTGGGCAGGCCTTCGAGCGTGCGCACCTTGCGCGCGCCGAGCGCAGCGACCGGAACAAGACAGGAGAAGACCGGCTTGTCGTCGAGCAGGACGGTGCAGGCGCCGCATTGCCCGAGCCCGCAGCCGAACTTGGCGGCGTTCAGCTCGAGGTCGTTGCGCAGCACGTAGAGCAAGGGCGTATCGGGATCGACGTCGACCTGATGCGCCTGGCCGTTGACCGTGAGCGTGATCATTTGCGCGCCTCCGCAACGGCGGCCGGGACGTCCGACCAGGCGGGCTTGTCGGTGAAGCGCGTGCGCAGGTAGGCGGCGAGGTCCTGCACCTGCTGGTCGCTCAGCATGTCGGCATAGGCTGGCATGGTCGGCCCCGACGAGCCGCCCGGCGGCGTCAGGCCCTGCATGATGACGCGCACCGTGTCGTGCGGACTGGCCTCATGCAACGGCGTGGCCCAGGAAAGAACGGGACGGCCCTGCTGCATCATCGGCGCACCGGGATCGTGGCAGGTCGCGCAGGCGCCGGCATAGAGCGTCGCGGCCTCGGGATGCTGCTGTTGCGCGACGGCCAGGCGGTCGACCGGCTGCGGCTTGTCCTGCTTGCTCGCCGGCGCGTCGGCCATCAGCGAGGAGATGTACACAGCGATCGCGCGTACATCCTCCTCCGGGACCTGCGCGAGCGCGCGCGTGACGCTGGCCATCGGCCCTGCGGCGGCCGCGTGATGGGGCGCGAGCCCGGTGTGCAGATAGGTCTGTAGTTCCTCCGGGGTCCATGGCTGCACGGCCGGCGAATGCGCGTTGAGCGGCGGCGCGTACCAGCCTTCGGTCCAGGCGCCGTCGTAGGCACGCGCGACGTCCTCGGCGCCGAAACGATCGCGCGGCGTGTGGCACCCGCTGCAATGGCCCAGCCCCTCGGCCAGCACGCGCCCGCGGTTCCATTGGCTCGGCCGCGAGCCATCGGTCGGCAACGGACCTTCGTCGAGGTAGAGCAGGTTCCAGGCCGCGACCAGCGGCCGAAAGGCGAAGATGCCGGCGAGCTGCGGCTCGGGTGCGCGGCCGGCGATCGGCCGGCGCGTCATCAGCCAGGCATAGAGCGCCGCGATCTGATGGTCGGTCGCATGGGTGAAGTGATCGTAGGGGAAGGCGGGATAGAGCTGCCTGCCATCGCGCGCGATGCCACGCCGCATCGCCCGGCCGAACGCCTCGCTCGACCAGGCGCCGATGCCGTCGTCGGCCTGGGGCGTGATGTTGGTGGCGAACACCTTGCCGAATGGCGTATCGAGTGCCCGTCCGCCGGCCAGCGGTCTGGACGGCTCGCTGGTATGGCAGCCGGCACAGTTGCCGAGGTTCGCCAGGTCCTCGCCTTCGGCGACGAGATAGCGGTCGAACGAACCGGGGGCGGGAGGCGTGATCTCGTCGATCGCCGGATGCCACGCGAACGCGATTGCAGCGACCGCACCTGCCGCGCAAACGAACACAATCCCAACCGCGAGCGCACCGCCTCGGGTCAAATCCGGCTCCTCGACTCCCCGGACTATAACGCCGGGAGGCGTGTCCGGGTTCGGACCTTTTTGGTCGGGAACAGTCGAGATGGCCGGACTTCCTGCCGCAGCTGCTCGAAGGTGCAGTCGTGTGGGCGCTTGTCGGGCCGCCAGCGCAAGAAGCGCGTGCCGTGCCGGAAGCGTTCGCCGCTGGCATGGTCGTACTGTACTTCGGCCACCAGCTCGAGCTTCAGCGGCTCCCATTGCGTGCTGCGTTCGGTCGACCAGCGGCTCGGGCCGCCCGGCGCGTCGCCCGTGAATCCCGGCCCGCCCTTCAGGGCCTCGACCTTGCGGGTCAGCGCCTCGCGCTTGTCGCCAGGAATACCCGAGGTGAAGCCGACATGGTCGAGCTTGCCCTCGTCATTGAACAGGCCGAGCAGCAAGGAGCCGACGAGCCGGCTGTTGCTGGCATAGCGGAATCCGCCGACGACGCAGTCCGCGGTGCGCAGGGATTTCACCTTCACCATCGCCCGCTCGCCCGACCTGTACGGATCGTCGGCGCGCTTGGCGACGACGCCATCGAGCGCGCCGCCGCCGGCGCGCTTCAACCAGCGCTCGGCCTCGGCGCGGCTGGTGCTGACGGGCGACAGGCGCAGCGCCGGCGTCTCGCCGAGCCCGTCGAAGAAGGCTTCGAGCTGCCGGCGGCGCTCGTTCAGCGGCCGGTCGCGCAGATCGAGCCCCCTTGCATTCTGCAGCAAGTCGAAGGCGATCAGGATCGACGGCGTCTCGGCCGCGAGCTTGTTCACGCGGCTGGCGGCCGGATGCAGGCGTAGCTGCAGCGCGTCGAAGGAGAGGATCTCGCCGACGGGAATGGCGAGCTCGCCGTCGAGGATGAAGCGCCTGGGCTTCAGCGCCTTCAGCGCCGCCACCATGTCGGGGAAGTAGCGCGCCAGCGTCTTGCCCGAGCGGCTCAGGAGCCCGATCTTGTCGCCGTCGCGGATCGCGAGGCAGCGGAAGCCGTCCCATTTCGGTTCGTACTGCCAGCCCGGGCCGCGCGGCAGGTCTGCTTCCGTGCGGGCCTCCATGGGCAGCAGCTTGGCCATGCTTCAGTCCCGGCCGCTCCTGTGGCTGTAGAACATGAGCGTCATCAGGCCGATGCCCAGGGCGAGCGTCGCGACGATGCCCAGGGTCATGGCGATCCAGCCGCCGACCGACATCTTCTCGCCGCCCTCGGGGGCGTTCCAGCCGATCGCCATGAAGACGATGGCGAGCATCAGCACGCCGATCAGAATGACCAGCGCCACGATCGTACCGAAACCAGCCTTGCCCATGGGGATGTAACGCTAATACCCGGCGGTTCGGTCAACAAGTTCCTTGAGCGGCGTGCCGTCGAGGAACCGCCCGAGATTGTCGACGAACAGCCTGGCGACGAAGCGGTCGCGCTGAGGGTGCGGTCCGCCGATGTGCGGCAGCACCAGGATGCCCTCGGTCTTCCAGAATGGATGCTCGGCCGGCAAGGGCTCCTGGCGGAATACGTCGAGCACGGCCCCGGCGATGGTCTTGCCGTTCACCGCCGCGATCAGGTCGTCGTCCTTGATGAGATGGCCGCGGCCGAAGTTCAGCAGCCAGGCAGTCGGCTTCATCTTCGCGAGCCGCTCGGCATCGATGAAGTTGTCCGTCGCCGGCGTGGCCGGCAGCAGAAGCAACAGGAAGTCGGACTTCGCCAGCACCTCGTCGGTGCGCTCGGCCGGCAGCACCTCGTCGACGTTGGCGATCTTCTCCGGCCGGCGTTTGGTGCCGATCACCTTCATGCCGAACGCCTTGGCCATGCGCGCGACCTCGCCGGCGACCGCGCCGAGGCCCAGGATGCCGAGCGTCTTGCCGGTCAGCGGCTGGGCCACGGTGTGCACCCACTTGCCGGCCCGCTTGTTGGCGGCGGCGACCGCCAGCGGCTTCGCGACATAGAGCAGCGAGGCGATGATGTTCTCGGGCATCGATTCGGTGTGTGTGCCGCGCGCGCAGGTCAGCGCGAGGTTCTTCGGCAGGTCGGGCAGCGCCAGCCAGCCCTCGACGCCGGCCGTCATCGCTTGCGCCCAGCGGAGCTTCGGCATCGACGGCAGCAGGCCAGGCGGCACCACCGGTGCCATCAGCACCTCGGTGCGGGCGAGCTGCTCGGCCGAGGGCTTGTCCTTGCGGGGCAGGGTGTCGATGGCGACGCGATCGGCGAGGCCCGCCGCCTTGATGGCGTCGAGATAGGCCGTGGTGTTGTCGGTCCACAGCAGGACATGGGCACGATTGGTCATGGCGTCTCCTGAGGCGCGGGATTCCGCCGGACCGCTCCGGTCGGGACGACGGGTTTATCGGATTGGAGGCCGTTCCACTTGGGAAATCTACTCGCGGACGGCGTGGCCTTCGAGCGATAGCGGCGCGTTGGGGCTGGGCTTGTCTTCCAGGAGTCGCGCGCAGCCGGCGTTGAGGCCGTCGCCCGGAGGCTTGTCGGTTGGGGCGATGAACAGCGCCGCGACCCGGAGGTCGCCGACCTTGAGGCGGGCTTCGCTCAGCCAGCGCGTGGCACGGAGGGAGGCGCCGCCCTTGTCGAGCCGGAGCCAGCCGCAGATCAGCGGCAACTCGCCCGAGGTATCGATCCGCACGTAGGCGGTGTCGCTCCCTTTGATGCTGCCGGCCCGGCTGTCGACCGTCCAGTCGAACGGCACCGGCCGGTAGAGGCGGGCGTCCCCGGCGGAGACGTCGATCGTGCCGACATAGTCGGACTTGGCAACCGTCGGATCGCGGATCCAGCCGAGCCACACGGCGAGCCCGAACGCCGCCAGGCCTGCGAAGACGACCGGGATCACCCAGCGCGGCAAGCGGAAGTTGTTCACGCCAATATCGTCGTCATGCCGCCATCCACCACCAGCGTGTGGCCGGTGATGTACGCGCTGGCATCGGAGGCGAGCAGCAGCAGGGCGCCGCGCAGGTCGGACGGCGTACCCCAGCGGCTGGCCGCGGTGCGCTGCTCGAGCATGGCGCAGAACTTCCTGTCCCGCTGCAGCGGCACGTTGAGCTCGGTGCGGATGTAGCCCGGCGCGATCGCGTTGGCGGTGACGTGCGGGCCGAACTCGGCGGCGAGGTTCTTGGTCAGCCCGGTCATGCCGTGCTTGGCCGAGACGTAGCCCGCAACCGTGCCGCGGCCCAGCAGCGCCATGATCGAGGAGATGTTGACGATGCGGCCGTACTCGCGCGCCAGCATGTGGCGGCCGACTTCGCGCGCCAACGCGAACGGTCCGATCAGGTCGGTCTCGATCACCTTGCGGTAGTCGGGCGTGGCGGTGTCGACGATGTGCTCGCGATGGATCACGCCGGCATTGTTCACGAGGATGTCGATGCGACGGTGCTTGCGCAGGAGCGTGCGTACCCCGCCCTGGATGCTGTCCTCGCTGGTGACATCGAGGATCACCGCTTCGGCCTTTCCCCTCTTGCGCTTGATCGCCTTGACGGTGGCGTCGAGGTCCTTGGCGGCACGGCCCGCGCACAGCACGGTGGCGCCGGCTCCGGCCAGGGTGACGGCCATGTCGCGGCCGAGGCCGCGCGAGGCGCCAGTAACCAGCGCGATGCGGTTCTTGAGCGAAAAGAGGTCTGCCATGGCCGCGCATCCTAGCCTATGAATCGCCCTCTGCGTCATTGGGGCAAACCTATCGGGAGGAGAACATGGCCAAGGTGGCAATCGTGACTGGGTCGGCGACGGGGCTGGGCGCCGCCTGCGCGGTCGATCTCGCGGGCCGCGGCTGGAATGTCGCGATCAACTACACGAAGAGCAAGAAGGAGGCCGATGAGACCTACGAGAAGGTCAAGGCCAAGGGCGTGCAGGCCATCCTGGTGCAGGCCGACATGGGGCAGGACGCCGACTGCCGCAAGCTCGCCGCCGAGACGGTGAAGGCTTGGGGCCGCATCGACGGGCTGATCAACAACGCCGGCACGACCAAGTTCCAGAGCCAGGGCGACCTCGACGGCGTCACGCCCGAGGACTTCGACCGCATCCTGCGGGTCAATGTCACAGGCCCCTACATGATGAGCCGCGCGGTCTATCCGACGATGAAGAGGCAGTGGGACGCGAACAAGGAGCGCGGCTCGATCGTCAACATTTCGTCGATCGCTGGCGTGATGGGCGTCGGCACGTCGATTCCGTACGCCGCGTCGAAGGGCGCGCTGAACACGCTGACGCTGTCGCTGGCGCGCTGGTTCGGCCCGGCGGTGCGCGTCAACACGGTGTGCCCCGGCTTCATTCAGACCCGCTGGCTGCTCGGTGCGCTCGGTCAGGACGACTACGAGAAGCTGAAGGCCGCGCAGGAACAGACCACGCCGCTGCGCCAGGCCGGCACGCCGGAGCAGATGGCGGAGGCGGCGATCTTCTTTCTGACCAGCGCCAGCAACATCACCGGCGAGTTCCTGATCGTCGACGCCGGCACGCACCTCGGCGGCCTGCCGATGAAGGGGCGCTGAGGAGTTACGCGGCGCTCTTCTTCATCGAGTTGGCGAAGGCGGCCGCGGCGTTCTGGACGTGTCGGTTGGCGAGCAGGGCGGCGAGCTCGGCGTCGCCGGCGATGACGGCGGCAAGGATGCCGGCGTGCTCCTCCCAGTCCTCGCGCGCGCGGGCGCGGCCGTTGATCGCGAAAGCGATCGAGGTGCGCTCGCGCAAGCCCCGCATGACGTCGGACAGGACGGAATTGCGGCTCGCTTCGGCCAGCCGTTCGTGGAACTCGGCATTGAGGCGCGCAAGCTCCTCGGCGGTGCCGGTCTCGGCGGCTTCGTTGCCGCGCGCCAGCGTGTCCTCGAGCTGGGCGACGATCTCCGGATCGTGCCGTTGCGCCGCGAGTCGGGCATTGAGGCCCTCGAGCAGGGCGCGGACCTCGACCAGCTCGGTCACGGTCTCGGGCGTCACCTCGACGACGGTCGCCCCGCGGCGGGGCAGGAGGGTCACCAGCCCCTCGGCCGACAAGCCGCGCAGCGCCTCGCGCACCGGCACACGCGACACGCCGAGCTCGGCCGACAGCCGGTCCTCGACCAGCCGCTCGCCGGGCTTCAGCGTGCCGTCGAGGATGCGGCCGCGGATCTGCTCGCTGACCAGCTCGGAGAGGGACCGGTCGCTCATCTGCCTATTTGCCGAGCGTCGCCATGAAGGCGGCGATGCCAGCTTCGCAGCAGGCGATGTCCTGCTCGCCGTTGCCGCCCGAGGCACCGATGCCGCCGACGCACTGGCCGTCGACGAAGATCGGGAAGCCGCCGACGAACACCGTGAAGCGGCCGCCATGCTGGGTCCAGATGCCGAACGCTTCCTCGCCAGGCAGCGAGTTCTTGTAGTTATCGGTGCGCTTGCGATGGCCCGCCGCGGTGAACGCCTTGTTCATGGCGATCTGCACGCTCGTCACCTTGCCGCCGTCGAGCCGACGCAGGGCGATCGGGTAGCCGGCATTGTCGGCGACGCAGAGGACCTCGGGCACGCCGAGCTCCTCCGCCTTCTTCTGCGCTGCGTCGAGCATCAGATGCGCCTCGGCGAGCGTGAGCGTCTTGTACGTGTGCATGTGAGGGGCTCTTTCTTTTTCCTCCCTGCGCGCAAGCGCGGGGAGGAAGTTCTTACGCCGCGAGCTTCTGCTTCGCCTTCTTCTCGACGAAGGTGCGCCACACGCCGTCGAGATAGAGCCGGCGCATCATTGTCGCCTCGCGCACGTTGCGCACGCAGGCGGCGCGCTGCTCGTCGGTGGTGGCGTACTTCTCGACGATCTCGAAGCCCTTCTCGCCATGCTCGACGTCGGCGGCGATATGGATGGTGAAGAAGGTGACCTCTTCCTCGCTGAAGCCGTACTTCTCGAGCAGCGGCGGCGTGGTCTTGCTGTAGATGCGCGGTACCTGGCTCTCCAGCCCGATCAGCAGGCCCGACAGCGCCTCGACGAACGGCTTGCGCGACTGCACCGTGCACCAGCTCTGCAGGCCGAGCGTTTCCGGCAGCAGCTCGCCGTTGATCTGCGCATTGAGGATCTCGTCGCGGCTCTTGCCGCACACTTCGCCGAACTCGAGCAGCAGGTCGGAATGGCGCACTGGCGCGGCGCCATGCATGCCGACCAGGCCTTCCTCCTCGGTGACGTTCTCGAGCAGGAAGTGCTGGACGTCCGGGTGTGGGCAGTTGGCATAGACCGCGGCGACCCACTCGGCGAAGTGGCTGACATAGTGGAAGTGCTGCTTCACCCACTCGGCGAGCTGGCCGCGGTTCAGCTTGCCCGAGGTCCAGGCCTCGCTCCACGGGTGCACTGCCGAATGGCGCTGCTCGATGGCGTCTTCGAGAGCCTGACGGAACGCGCTCTTGGCCATGGGACCTCCTTTGGATTTGATGGGAGAAGATTGTATACAAAAACGCTCGGATCGGTCAAATTCGAGGTGCAATCAGGAGGGTTCGTATACAAACGACCGATTACACCCAAGGCGACGCATTTCAGGCCGAGAAGCGCACCGTCTTCAGCCAGGGCTGGCTGCCGCTCTGCGCCGAGGGCCAGATCGGCCGGCCCGGCGATTTCCTCGCCCAGTCGGTGGGCGGCTGGAGCGTGCTGGGCGTGCGCGACCGCGAGGGCGCGGTGCGCGTGCTGCGCAATGCCTGCCGGCACCAGAACATGCCGGTCGCCGGCCAGCCTGCAGGCAACTGCGAGACGTTTCGTTGCCGCTTCCACGGCTGGACCTACGACCTGCAGGGCAAGTTCGTGAGTGCGCCTCCGCCGGTCGCGCCGGCCGACACGTCGCCGGGCGCCAATGACCTCGCCGTGCTGCCGATGCGGCAGATGGCCGGCCTGGTGTTCTTCGCCATCGAGGGTGCCTCGTCGGGCTTCTTCCCGCCCGGCCCCGGCCAGCCCTACAGCGGCACGATCGTCACCGACATGGCGTGCAACTGGAAGGTCTGCATGGAGCACCTGCTCGGCAGCCAGGACGCCAGCGAGCCGGAATTCGCCTGGTTCTGGCCGTTGCTGGTGATGCGGCGCTCAGGGCCGGTCGTGCTTGTCGAGCAGGTCGTGCCGCACACCTTCCTGCGGACCAAGCTCTTCACGCATGTGTTCGGCGGCGCGGTCGAGGCGCAGAAGTTCTCCGCAGCAACCATCAAGGAGACCTGCGAGACCGAGCAGAAGGAGCGCGCCAACGACACATCGGCGCGCGGCAGCGCTCTGGTGGCGCAATTCCACCAGCAGCTGGGCGAGGCCTACGCCGGCAGTTCGTGACCCCGGCCGATATTGCGGATCACCTCGCGCAGATGCGGCTTGGCGGCGATCATGGCGCGGCGATAGGCGAACAACCCGTTCATCAAGGCGCCGTCGC
>JAFEFF010000215.1 GCA_018240745.1 Pseudomonadota bacterium | reverse complement strand
CAGCTTCCTGACCCAGTACGCCTGCAGTCTCATGGATCGACAGCCCGGCTCTTCGGAGGGCCGTGATTTGCGGCATGATCGAAGCGATGAACCGCCGATCGTACAGTCCGATCTCCCAATTCCTAAGGACCGTCACCTGTTCGACCAGCTTGTTGAAGTTGGCGAGCTGATCGTGCGTCTTCTGGATGCGGCACACGACGCACAAGACATTGTCGAGAAGATCGTTGGAACTGACCGCTTCAAGCATCTCGGTCCCTTGAAGCGAGCCGACGGCCAACAGGTTCGCACCGAGGACCTGAAGCTCACAGTGGCCTATTGGGGCGGTGGAAAGGGCCGCTGGAAACCGCGTCCCTTTACCTCCAATGAGGCGCCCGCCGTCGAATATGCGGCAGCATGGGGAGAGCGCACGGGGGACCTCTATCTCAACGACGACGCATTTTTCTCGAACGTTCCGCAGGAAGTGTGGACCTTCCAGCTTGGTGGGTATCCAGTCCTCAAAAAATGGCTGGGATATCGGCAAGCCGACCGCCGTGACGGAAGGCCGCTGACCGATGAGGAGCGGCGATGGTTTCGTGAGATGATCCAACGCATAGCCGCCCTGCTCGCACTGAGCCCCAAGCTTGACTCGCTATACCAAGCCGTAGCGGCCGACGCCTTCACCGCTAAGGAGCTACAGATCGCTCGGTAGTCGACCGCGTTGTAGGGGAAGCGTAGGCCTTGCAGGACCTGCCGTCATCTTGCGCAAAGCGAAGGATCCAACGCTTCAACAGAGTCGCCGGTCGATCTGGTAGGTCCTTGGCCTTCGGCTCAGGACGACAAACGCTCAATGATCCACAAATTGTGGATAACGTTGCGGCGCAGACTCGCTTGTTGGGCATTGGCCCGACCAACACCCCTTGAAATACCACCCGGATTCTCGAGGCCAATGCCCATAATAGGTGTTCTCCGCGCACGCCCTTAAAATGCGCGTCGGTGGCGCCTTTCGTCGGTGTCCCCTGCGGAGAAGCCCTCATGTCTGTCCCCGATTCCGCGGCCGCGGCCGATGCGCCGTGGCCCGAGCTCGATCGTTGTTTCCTGCGCACGGACCGGCCCGTGCCGCCGCCGTTTCCGCTCGACGTCATCCCCGAGCCGTGGCGGCCGTGGATCGAAGGCCATGCGCAGGGCTCGACCTGCGTCGACTACGTCGCCCAGGCCCTGCTCGCGGCGCTCTCGGCGGCGTGCGGCTCGCGCCTGGTGGTCGATGTCACGCCGCACTGGCGCGAGCCGCTCCTGCTCTGGCAGGCGCTGGTCGGCGCGGCGTCGACCGGCAAGACGCCGGCGCTGGTGGCGGCGCGCCGCCTGCTCGGCCGCGTGAGCGCGCCGCCGGACGATCCTCCCGAGCAGCCGCTCACGGCATGGCTGTTTCATCGCGGCATTTCCTGCTGGTACGACGATTGCGACGACTGGCTCCTCTCGAAGCCCCCGGAGGACCGCGCCGTCGTGATCGCGGGGTGGAGCGGAGATCCGTCGCGTTCCGACCAGCCGCTCGATCTCGGCCGGGCCGGCCTGCGTTTTCCGGAGTCGATCTTCTCCACCCTTCAGGCCGACCGGCTGGCGGAGACGCTGAGCGAGGGCGACCCCGCGCTGCTGTCGCGCATTCTCTACTGCTGGCCGGTGCCGCGGCTGGACGCGCGGTTGGACCGCACCGCCGGCGACGGGCCTGCAGCCGGTCCGCTGCTGCAGCGGTTGGTCGATCTGCCGGGCACGATCCACGAGCCGGGCGTGCTCGCGCTCGAGGAGGCGGCCGCCGAGCGCCTGCAGGAGCTGCTGCCGCGGCTGCGCGCCTTCATGCGCGACAGCGATGGGCTCGAAGCCGCCTGGATCGGCAAGGCGGCTGGCACCATCGTCCGGCTCGCCGGACTCTTGAGCCTGATGGAATGGGCGGCGACGGGCAGCAAGGAGCCGTGCACGACCGTCGAGGAGCAGCATATCGAGCGCGCCCACGCGCTGTGGACCGATTACTACTGGCCGCATGCCCAGGCGGTGTTCGGGCAGGTGCCCTCGACGCTGGACGAGCGCCGGGTCCGGCGCGTCGGCCGCTGGCTCAAGCGCATGCGGCCGCAGACCATCTCGCGCGAGGAGGTGCGCCGCGAGGCGCTCGGCCAGCGGGTGGATGCCGATACCGCCGAGGGATTGCTGGAACGGCTGGAACAGTACGGCGCGGTGCGCATGGTGCGGTCGGAAGCCGGCCGCGGCGTCGGCCGGCCGCGCCGCCGCTGGGAGGTCAATCCGGCGCTATGGGCGAATTAGCGCCATTTCCGCCATTTCCGCTACCCCTTCAGCAACTGCTGCACCAGCGCCTCGCACTCCTTGGTGACGGGGCTGGCGAACCAGCGTTGGGCGTTGATCTCGGGATCGCCGGAGTAGAGCCGCTCGTAGAGGCCGGCGCGGCTGCCGAATTCGGTCCCGGTCATGTCCCAGGCGAGCTTGACGAGCTCGAGCCGCCGCCTGGCGTCGACGTTGGGGCCGATCATCCACTGGTCCATCAGCGGGCCGACCTCGGGATGGGCATAGTCCGCCTCGGTCATCGCCAGCACGCCCGAGCCGGCGGCGAAGCGCAGCACGTCGGCCGCCTTGGTGTTGGCATAGGGGAAGAAGAAGTTGACCGCGGCATTGGCCGGGCTGGCGAGGACCTTGGGGCCGCGCAGGCCATCGCCCTCGGGCGCCGTCCTGCCTTGGGCGAAGGCTTCGATCTTGCGCAGCGTGTCGGTGATGGCGCCGTCGCGGATGCCCTCGGCGATCGCGACCAGGGCGATCAGCTCGCCGATCGCCGCCTGGAAGCGCGGGAGCTTGTCGCGGCCGTTGGCGCGCGCGACCGCCGTCGCCACGCCGGCGAGGAAGCGCAGCTTCATGGTCGAGCGCGCGCAGGCCTGGATCGAGGTGTAGCCCGGCCGCACGCGCAGCAGGTTGTTGTAGGCCTCGAGGTCGCCGTCGACGACGACCCGCTCGTTGGCCACGAACACCCGGTCGAACATCAGGATGGCGTCGCCCTCGTCGAAGCGGCTGCTGAGCGGCCGGTCGAACGTGCTCTGGCCATGATGGAAGCTCTCGCGCGCCAGCGTGGTGAGGCCGGGGGCGTTCATCGGCACGACGAAGGCGACGGTGTACTTGTCCTCGCCCGGCTTGCGCGGATAGTAGGGGCCGACGTAGCACTCGTTCGAGACCGGCGCGAGCGTCGACAGCATGCGGCAGCCGCTGACGACGATGCCGTCGTTCGTGCGCTCGACCACGTGCACCGCCTCGGCCGGCGCATCGAGGGTCGAGCGGTCGGACTGCGGGTCGATCAGCGCATGGGTGACCTGCACGTCGTTCTCGCGGCAATGCTCGACGATCGCCTGCGCCCGCGCCGCGGCTTCGCTGCGGCCCATCATGCGCAGCGCCACCGCGTTGTCGACCAGGAAGCCCGACATGAAATCGGTCAGCCGGCCCATCAGGCCGAAGGTCCTGAGCGCCCGCAGGTGGAAGCAGCCGGCGAGCTGGTCGAGCTCCTCGCGCGTGCGCGCCTCCATGTAGGTCCGGCTGACCGGCTGGCCGGTCGAGGGCGACGGATAGACCAGGATGTCGCGCAGCGCCGGGTCGTGCTGGTCGTCGTACAGGCCGGCGATGGTGCCGATGATGCCCTGCAACGGCGGATAGGCCGTGACGTCGCTCACCACCTTGCCGTCGATATGCAGCCTGCGCCCGTCGCGCAGCGAGTCGACGTATTGCTTTCCGGTCTTGATCGGCATGCTCGACCTCCCACCAACGTTGTCATCCTGAGCGAAGCGAAGGATCTCATCGCCGGGCCCGACAACGGGGTGTGGAAGGGGCGACGAGGTCCTTCCCTTCGGCTTCGCTCAGGGCAGGCGCTGCGCTCAGGACGACAGACGTTTTCTTTAGTCTAAGCGACGGCTCTTTGGGAGCGGCCCTGCCGCAACGCCATCGGCCGGTGCGCGTTGTGGCCGGCGGCGTCCCACATCAGGCGCGGGTCGAAGGTCTCGGCGGCGACGATGGTGAGCAGCACGACGGCGCAGAAGGCAACCGCGCCGACGCCGGGCGCGATCGTGACCAGGGCACCGAACTGCACCAGCGCGCCGAGCAGCGATTCCATGAAGATGTCGACCATCGACCAGCGGCCGATCCAGGCGACCACGTAGTAGAGCCGCGTGCGCTGCGGCAGCAGCACGCGCGCGCCGGCCGCGGTGCTCACCAGCATGGTCGCCATCAGCATGAGGGCGAGTCCGATCAGCTTGAACACCGGCACCAGGATGCTGGCGAAGAACACCAGCAGCGCCAGCGGGTACATCTGCGACGACAGGAGCTCCTCGACGCCGCCCATGATGGTGCTGGGCGCGCCGGCGCCGGCCTGGATCACCGTGAGCACCGGATAGTAGTTGGCCGGGATGTAGAGGATCGCGGCCGCGATCACGAACGCCCAGGTGCGGTTGAGGCTGTCGGGCTTGCGTTCGTGCAGCGCCGCGCCGCAACGCGGGCAGCGCGCATCATGCCCGCCGGAGTGATGGCCCTGCGGCACGCTCACCAGGCCGCAGGATTCGCAGCCGATCGCGCCGGGCTGCCTCGCGAGAGGGACCGGCGGCATCGGCGCGTGGGTCTGGCCCGTGGCCTCGATCGCCTCCCACACCGCGCCGGGCTCCAGTACCACGTCGGCCCACACCACCACGACCGTGAGGATGCCGAGGGCGTAGACGGCGGGGCCGACATCCATCTGCACCATCGCACCGAGCTTGGTGTAGGCGACGAACACGCCGAGCAGCAGCACCTCGAGCATCGACCACAGGCTGATCGCGCGCGTGAAGCGGAACACGCCGCGCAGGTTGGGCGGGGGCCGGGGCAGCCGCAGCCCGGCCAGCACGTAGATCGCGCCGGCGAATTTGCCGAGCGGCGCCAGGCCGGTGGTGAAGCCGACCGCCAGCGCGAGCGGCCACAGGCCCTGCCGCACCAGCTCCATCGGACCCGAGATCAGCGTGGTCTCGTGCTGGATGCCCATGGTCGAGACCTTCATCAGCATCGCCGTCCAGACGATGACGTAGAGCCCCAGCGCCGCGATGTTGAGGGCCAGCCCGCGATTGAGCGGATCGCGCCGGGTGCGGCGCAGCAGGGTGCCGCAGCGCAGGCAGCTCGACCGCGTCTCGATCTCGAGCGGCGGCACGACCTGGAACAGGCCGCAGCCCATGCATTCGCGCAGCTCAGGGCGCGTCATGCGTTACCGCCAAGGTCATTGGGCGAGCAGGGCCGCGAGGCCGTCGGTCAGCTCGCCGATGGCGTCGCTGGTCGCGGCGACCTGGCCGGCGACGGTGGGCGCGGGCAGCGGCTTGACGATCCGGAAGCTGCGGTTGGCGGTGCGGCGCGGCCGGTTGAATTCGACCGCCGCCTGCGCCAGCAGCTCGACATTGGCGCCCGAGGCGTCGGGCTCGAGGCGCTGGATGTTGACGGCCAGCACGGCGTTGGGATCGGCCGAGATGGCGCCACCCTCGGCATAGACGCTGCTCGACGGCAGGCGTTGCGACAGGCCGAGCACGATCACGCGGCTCAGCAGGCCGCCGAGCTGCTCGCCCCACCAGTCGTTGTTCGCGAGGCCGAGCTTGTAGTCGGCCGACGAGCGCACGATCTCGCGGCGGTCGAGATAGCGGGCGAGACCGATGTCGCGCACCTGCACCACCGTCGGGCTCCGCGGGAATTGCGGGCCCGGCTTGACCTGCAGGGTGTAGAGCACCGGATCGGGCGACGAGCAGGCGGCGGCGAGCGCGGGAAGGACGAGGCAGGCGAAGCTGCGGCGGCCGATCGACATCCGGTTATTCCTTGCCCTTCATGGCTTGCCCGGGGAGGGGCGGCCCTGGATCAGCGCCTCGGGATGGCGCGACAGCAGGTCGGCGAGCGCGCGGAAGGAGCGCACCGCCTCGTTGAGCTGCGGCATCAGCCGGTCGAGCTCGCGGTTGAAGCGCGAATCGCCGCCGTAGCCGGAGTTGAGCGAGGCCGCGAAGCGATTGATCTGGGTGATCGCGCTGTCGAGCTGGTTGGCGATGTCGGGCAGCCTGCCCATGGCCGGGCCGGCGCCGGTATCGAGCTTGCGCGCGAAGTCGCGGGCGTCGGCCATCGTCGCCTCGAGCGACTGGAGCGTGCGCTTGAGCTGCGGACCGTTGACGATGTCGTCGAGGCCCTTGGCCGTGCCGGCCAGGGTCGTGCCGATGGCGTCGAAGTCGATGCGGTTGATCTTGGTCAGCAGCGCCGCGGCCGAGGCGGTGATGCTGTCGAGCCCGCCCGATTCGCTCGACGGGATGACGAACTCGTCACCGTCGCGGCCGATCGTGGCGGGCGGCGCGTCGGCGATCTGCTTGATCGCCACCACCTTGGTGCCGGTCAGCAGGCTCGACGTGTCGAGGGTGGCGCGGAAGCCGCGCTGGATCATCTCGGCAGCGCCGGTGCCCAGCGGCACGTTGCCCTGCGCGGCGATGTTGGCGATGCGATCGCCCTCGACGACATAGTGCACCGGCACGACGATCCCGTCGGCTTTGGGATCGAAGCGCAATCCGAGGTCGGTGACCTCGCCGATCTTGAGGCCATGCAGGATGACGTCGGCGCCGACCTGCAAGCCGGCGACCGAGCCGTGGAAGAACGACACCATGTGCAGCTTGCGGCCGAAGCCCGCCGAATGGGCGGCGTCGCGGTTGGCGTAGAGCGGGAAGGTCTGGTCGGGCTGACTGCGCGGCGATTTGCGGTCGGGATCGGTCTCGAAGGCGATGCCGCCGAGCAGCAGCGCCTTCACCGATTCGAGCTGGACCTTGACGCCGCCGCCGTCGAGCTTGACCGAAACTCCCGACGCGTCCCACCACAGCGAACCGTCGTGCACGTACTGGTCGAACGGGGCGCGCACGAAGGCGTGGATCGTCACGTGCCGCGCCATGTCGCTGAGCTCCCAGCCCAGCACCGCGCCGACCTCGATGTCGCGGTAGAAGATCGGCGAGCCGAGGCTGATCGAGCCGATCCGCTTGGTGTCCAGCTTGAACGTCGTGCCCGGGATCGAGGTGGTGAGGATCGGCGGATCCTCCTTGCCGACGAAGTGGCGTTCGGCCTTGCCGGGCTCGGTCGACGGCATCATGCCGACATACGAGCCGGACAGGAGCGTATCGAGGCCCGAGACCTTGCCGGCGAAGAGCTGCGGCTTGACCACCCAGAAGACGGTCTTGTCGGTGAGCAGCGGCGCCGCCTCGTGCGTGGTCTCGATGGTGACCAGCACCTTCTTGAGATCGCGCGAGATGTCGACCGACTTCACCGTGCCCATCGGCACGTCCTTGTACTTGAGCGGCGACTGGCCGGGCACCAGCCCGTTGCCGGTCTCGAACTCGACGACGATGGTCGGGCCGCGCTTGGAGAGAGTGTCCCACGCCAGCCAGCCGCCGATCAGTGCGGTCAACAGCGGCACCATCCAGATCAGCGGGATGCGGCGCGAACGGCGCACGGAAGCCGTCGGAACCGGCGCAGGGTTGCCCTCGATACTCATCCCGCTTCGTCATGCCCCCGCATGCAAAAGTTGCCGCCACACTATCGCAGCGGCACCGCGGGGGCCAGTTGACGGAGCGATCCTAGGGAGCGTCGGTGGAAAGCCTCGCTTGCGCGGCCAGCCGCACGGGCGCGTTGGCTGCGCCGTAGCCGCGATAGCCGCGGCGCTCGACGATCTCGAAGAAGAACCGCTGCTCGAACGTCTGGGTGTAGACCTGCAGGTATTCGGCAGCTCCCTCGCGATCGTACAGGATGTTGTGATTGCGAAAAGTCATGAGCTGGTCGGGCGTCAGGTCGGTCTTGGCCTCGAGGTCGTCGTAGTAGTTCTCGGGAATTTGCAGCAGCTTCACGCCGTTGCGCTCGAGCCGTGCAACCGTGGCCAGAAGGTCGTCGGTGGCGAACGCGATGTGCTGCACGCCCGAGCCGAACAGCTCGCTCAGGAACCGCGAGGACTGCGTGCGCTGGCTCTGCGAGGCGTTGAGCACGAAGCGCAGCGCGCCGTCGTCCGCCTCGATCACCTGGCTGCGGACCAGCCCGCCCGGATCGGCGACTTCCTGAACCGGCACTTTGTTGAGATCGATGAGCGAAGTGTAGAACAGGAGCCAGCTCAGCATCTCGTCGTACTGCATCGACTGTGAGATGTGGTCGACGCGCGTCAGGCCGGTCTCGTGGCCTGCATCGCCGGCCTGGTCGAACTCGGCCTGGCCGAACTCGGTCTGGGCGAACTCGATGTCCCAGACGCGGCCGAGATCGCTCGCCTTGTCGAGGAAGTAGATCAGGCTGCCGCCGACGCCGCGTACCGCCGGTATGTCGAGCTCGCCCGGACCGACGGGCTGGTGAAACGGCTGGTCGAGCAGCAGGGTCGCGCGCTCGAAGGTCCGGGCGGCGTTGGCGACCTCGAGGCCCAGCGCGCATACCGCCGAGCCGTGCACAAGATTGAAGGAATGGGCAAAGCCTTCCTTCTCGCGGTTGACCACGAAGTTGATGTCGCCCTGCGTCCAGCGCGTCACCGCCTTGGAGCGGTGCTGGCCGGCGCGGCGAAAGCCGAGGCCCGACAGCAGCATCTCGAGCCGCGGCGCGTCCTGGTCGTCGGCGGCGAACTCGATGAAGCTCACGCCCTCGGGCCTGGCGCGCGGCGGCAAATCGATCGTGCCGGTGCCGAGCTGGTCGAACATGAAGCGCAGCGAGCGGTGGCCGTCGATCGCCACGCTGTGCGCCGAGCCGGAGCGGAACTGGTCGTTGAAGATCTCGAGCGACAGGGCGTCGTCGTAGCGGGTCGCCTGCAAGGCCTTCATGAAGTCGAGCACCGGCAGCTCGCCCTGGCCGGGGAAATTGCGGAAGTGGCGGCTCCAGGAAAGGTAGTCCATCTGCAGCTTCGGCGCGTCGGCGAGCTGCACCAGGAAGATGCGGTCGCCCGGGATCGAGCGGATGGTCGAGAGATCGGTGCCGCGGGCGAGGATATGGAAGCTGTCGAGCACCAGCCCGACGGCGGGATGGTCGGCGCGGCGCACCGCCTCCCAGGCGTCGCGGTAGTCGTTGATGTGTTGGCCCCAGGCCAGCGCCTCGAAGGCGATGCGCAGGCCGCGCCGGGCGGCGCGCTCGCCCAGCTCGTGCAGGTCGGCGGCGGCGCGGTCGATGCCGCCCAGCGATTCCGGGCTGACGTTGCTGCAGATCATCAGCAGGTCGGTGCCGAGCTCGTGCATGACGTCGAACTTGCGCTCGGCACGGGCGAAGGCGCGCTCGCGCTGGCCCGCCGGCATGCCCTCGAAGTCGCGGAACGGCTGCAGGGTGACGATGTCGAGGCCGAGCTCGCCGCACGCCTTGCGGACATCGGCCGGCGGGCCGGAGTAGGTGACGAGGTCGCTCTCGAAGATCTCCACGGCGTCGAACTTGGCCGCGGCGATGGCTTCGAGCTTCTCGCCCAACGTGCCGCTCAGGGAAACCGTCGCGATCGAGGTCTTCATGCGAGTCCTCCTTCGGATCGACGCGCCGCCGCCTCGGCGAAGGTGCGCTTCATGCGGTCGATGTCCGGCGTCCTGCCGGAGAAGTGCCGGAAGGCGTCGACCGCCTGGTGCACGCACATGCCGGCGCCGCCCATGGCATGCGCGCCACGCGCCTTGGCGGCCTTCACGAACTCGGTTTCGAGCGGGGTGTAGATGACGTCGGCGACGAACTGGCCGGCGCGCACGACGTCGGGCGTCATCGGCAGGCCGGGATGGCCCTGCATGCCGATCGGCGTCGCATTGACGATGCCGGCGGCATTCGCTGCCGCGGGCTCGGGCGCGTCCAGCGGCCTGGCGCACGGGCCGAGGTCGGCGCACAGCTTCTTCGCCCGCCCGGTGTCGCGATCGTAGATGCCGAGCGACGCCACGCCGAGGTCGCGCAGGGCGAAGGCGACGGCGCGACCGGCGCCGCCGGCGCCGAGCTGCAGCACGGCCTTGTCGCGCGCGACGTCCTTGCCGAAGGCCTCGATGAAGGCGGCGCGGAAGCCCGAGCGGTCGGTGTTGTGGCCGGTGGTGCGGCCGTTCCCGTCGATCACCACGGTGTTCACCGCGCCGATCTGGCGCGCCTCGTCCGACACCTGGTCGAGCAACGGGATCACCGCTTCCTTGAACGGGAAGGTGACGTTGACGCCGGCGAAGCCTGCCGTGCGGGCCGCCGCCAGCAGCTCCTCGAGCTTGCGGCCGGGCAGGGTGTCGACGTCCATCAGGTGGTAGTGGCCGACCATGCCGATGGCGGCGAAGGCGTCCTCGTGCAGCGCGGGCGAAAGCGACTGCCGGATGTTGGCGCCGATCAGGCCGACCAGGATTCGCCGGGAAGAGCCATTCGTCATGATCGCGTTCCTCGAAGTGCGCCGCCTCGAATGGTTGCCTCAGATTGCTTCCTTCTGCACCACGCCCGGCAGCCGGGCCTGGAGGTCGGCCAGTTCCACGTTCCGGCGCTTCTTCCTCATGCCTTGCCGCTGACGCCGGCCTCGGCGAAGGTCGCCATGCCGTTGTGGCAGGCGGCGGCCGCCTTGAGGATCGGCACCGCGAGCGCCGCGCCCGACGCCTCGCCCAGCCGCATGTCCATGTCGAGCAACGGCCGCTGACCGATCGTCGCCAGCAAGCGCGTGTGGCCGGGCTCGACCGAGCGATGTGCGACCCGGCAATGATCGAGCGCGCGGCGATCGGCGGCGAACAGCACCGCCGCTGCCGCCGTGCAGGCATAGCCGTCGAGCAGCACCGGGATGTGGCCCATGCGGGCGGCGATGATCGCACCCGCAATGGCCGCGAGCTCCTCACCGCCCACGGCCGCGAGCAGGGTCAGCGGATCGCGTCCGGCGATCGCCTCGCGATGACGCGCCAGCGCCTCGTCGATCACCTCGATCTTGTTGGCGAGCGCCGTGCCCTGCACGCCGGTGCCGGGTCCCGCCCAGTCGGCGCCGGTGCCGCCGAACAGCGCGGCGCACAGCGCCGCCGCGGTCGTGGTATTGGCGATGCCCATCTCGCCCAGGCACAGCACGTCGATGCCGGGCTCGGCGGCCATCATGCCGTAGGCCATGGCGTTGGCGGTGCGCGCCTCGCTCATCGCCGGTGCTGTCGTGAAGTCCTCGGTCGGATGCTCGAGGTCGAGCTCGTAGATGCGCAGGTCGGCGTCGATCGCGCCCGCGAGCTGGTTGATCGCCGCCCCGCCGTTCAGGAAGTTCTTGACCATCTGCCGGGTGACTTCCGGCGGATAGGCCGACACGCCGCGCCGCGCCACGCCGTGTGTGCCGGCGAACACCGCGACCCGCGGCCGCTCGACGCGGGGCTGGGCGCGACCCTGCCAGGCGGCCAGCCATTCGGCCAGCTCCTCCAGCCGGCCCAGCGAGCCCGGTGGTTTGGTCAGCTCGGTCTGGCGGTCCACCACCCTGGTCTGCGCCTCCAGGTCGGGTCCCGGCAGGTCGCGCAGGATCCGTCGGATTTCCTCGAAAGTCGGGGCAGAAGGAGGGGCGTTCATAGCGGGCGCGGACCATCCTATATTTGCCCTACCATGACCAGCCCCAACGACTTCGACGGTCGTTCCTCCGGCACCCGCCCATCCTCGTTCGACGACTGGCTGCAGGCGTTCAAGGAACAGGCGACCTTCTTCACCGGCGTGAAGTTCGACACCGGCGTCCCGCGCTGGCCACTGGCCGACGTGCTGCCGGTGCTGCCGTTCATCGGCGCTGCCGTCGGGCTGGCCGCGGGGCTGGTGTTCGCGATCGTGCGCGGCGTGTCGGGGCCGGGCTGGCTGGCCGGTGTGCTGGCGGTGGTTGCCGCGGTGCTCATCACACGTGCCCTGCACGAAGACGGGCTGGCCGATACCGCCGACGGTCTCGGTCCCCATGCGCTGGAGCCGGCGCGGCGACTGGAGATCATGCGCGACAGCCGCAATGGCACGTTCGGCGTGCTGGCGCTGGCGCTGTCGGTGCTGATCAAGGTCGCCTGCCTCGCCCAGTTCTCCGGCTCGACCGGCCTGGTCGTGCTGATCGGCGCGCACGCACTGTCTCGCGCAACGCTCGCCTATCCGCTGCTCGCCTTCTCGCCGGTGCATGCCGACGGTCTCGGTGCGCAGGCCGGCAAGCCGACCGACAACGACGTCTGGCTGACCCTTGCCATCGGCGCGGCCCTCGCTTTCATCCTGCTGGTGGGCAAGGGCTTCTTCGTGGCAATCCTCGCCCCCGCGATCTCGATCTTTGCGGCGTGGTTCGCCTCGCGCTGGATCGCCGAGCGCATCGGCGGCTATACCGGCGACACGCTGGGCGCCGTGCAGCAGAAGGCCGAGATCGCTTTCCTGGTCGTCGCCGCGCTGCTCGTCCATCACTAGGATTGATGTCATCCCGAGCGTGAGCGAGGGATCCTCAAGTTGCCGTAAAGGTCCCTCGCTGACGCTCGGGATGACAAAGGAGGAGAAGTCGATATGGCGCTGGCGCCCAGGAATACGGGAGCGGTGACGCGGTGGTGGTGGGTGCGTCACGCGCCGGTGCCCAATCCCGAAGGCCGCTGCTACGGCCAGTTCGACAAGGACTGCGATGTGAGCAACGAGGCGCTGTTCAGGCACCAGGCGGCGATGCTGCCC
This sequence comes from Pseudomonadota bacterium, assembly GCA_018240745.1. GTDB lineage: Bacteria > Pseudomonadota > Alphaproteobacteria > Reyranellales > Reyranellaceae > Reyranella. The sequence goes on along the minus strand of JAFEFF010000215.1, from coordinate 10,703 downwards.
AGGGGCGCGATCTGGTACTCTTCGAACCTGCTGCGCGCCCGCAGGACGGCCGAGCACCTCGGCCGTGCCGGCGCGGAGTTCGGCGAGATCGTGATCGATCCCGATCTCGCCGAGCAGTCGTTCGGCGAATGGCAGGGCCTGACCTATGCCGAGATCACGGCCATGCCGGGCAACGGGCACCTCTTCTGGCTGGCGCCGCCGGAGTTCCGTCCGCCGGGCGGCGAGAGCTTCTCCGATCTGCGCGAGCGCACCGTGCGCGCGATCGAGCGGCTGACCGACAAGTATCGCGGCCGCGACATCGTCGCGACGGCCCATGGCGGCACGATCCGCGCCGCTCTGGCGCACGCCTTCAGCATGCATCCCGAGGCGGCGGTGCGGTTCGAGATCGAGAACGTGTCGATCACCCTGATCGAGCACTTCGAGCTCGCCGATCCGGCGCATGCCTGGAGGGTCGCCTTCACCAACTACATGCCGCGCGAGATCGTGGCCGCCCATCACGGTGGAGGAAGCAGGGCATGAAGACCAAGGAGCAGCTCGCCGCCGAACAGTCCGCGTACTGGAAGGGGCCCGGCGGCACGATGTGGCTAGGCGCCTATGAGCGCATCCAGCGCGGCATCACGGGCTTCAGCGAGGTCGCCCTCGGGGCGGCCAACGCCCGGCCGGGCGAGCGTGTGCTCGATGTCGGCTGTGGCACCGGCGGCACCACGGCCGAGCTCGCCAACGCGGTCGGTCCCAACGGCCGCGTGCTCGGCGTCGACATCTCCGAGCCGCTGGTGGGTGCCGCCCGCGCCCAGGGGCTGGCCAATGCGGCCTTCGAGGTGGGCGACGCGACGACCTATCCGTTCGAGGCGCAGGCGTTCGACCTGATCTTCTCGCGCTTCGGCGTGATGTTCTTCGCCGATCCGGTCGCGGCCTTCCGGAACATCCGCCGGGCGATGAAGCCCGCGGGCCGGCTGGTCTTCATCTGCTGGCGCACGCCCCAGGAGAATCCCTGGGCCGCCGTGCCGATGCGCGCCGCCATGCCGTTCCTGCCGCCCATGGAGCGGCCTGGGCCGGAGGATCCCGGCCAGTATTCGTTCGGCGACCGCGCACGGGTCGAGCGCATCCTCGGTCAAGCAGGCTTCACCGGCCTGTCGATCGAGCCGGTCGACCAGATGCTGAACCAGGGCGCGGACATCCCGACGGTGATGGAGCGCATTGGCGACTTCGGGCCGCTCGCTCGCGCCTTCAAGGACGTCGCCCCGGAGCAGGTCGCCAAGGCGAAGGAAGCCATCGCCGAGGCGCTCGAGCCGCATGCGACGGCCGATGGCGTGAAGCTCGCCGGCGCCTGCTGGCTGGTGCGCGCAACGCTGCCCTGATCCGACAGGCCTGATGGAGCACATTCGGGCCTTTCCGCTGCCGCCCGTCACCCTGGTGCTGGGCGGCGCGCGCTCGGGCAAGAGCACGCACGCTGAAAAGCTCGCCACCGGGAGCCTGTACGGCGCACCGCCGCAGCCCGCGGTCTATATCGCCACCGCCCAGGCCGGCGACGTCGAGATGGCGACCCGCATCGCCGCCCATCGGCTGCGCCGCGGCAGCCACTGGAAGACGCTCGAGGAGCCGCTGAAGCTCGACGAGGCCCTGGCCGCGGCGGCGGCGCACGGCCGGCCGGTGCTGGTCGATTGCCTGACCCTGTGGCTCACGAACGTCATGCTGAGCGGCGGCGATGTCGATGCGGCGACCGACGATCTGCTGCGCGCGCTCGAGGGGCTGGCTGTGCCGGTGGTGTTCGTCAGCAACGAGGTCGGGCTGGGCATCGTGCCCGACACGCCGCTCGGCCGGGCCTTCCGCGACGCCCAGGGCCGCCTCAACATGCGCATGGCCGATCGGGCCGACCGGGTCATTTTGATGACCGCGGGACTTTCGCTGACCCTGAAGGACCGGCCGGCCCCAATTTCGCCTTGAACCGTGGTATGATTTGCCCGTCGCGGCCCAAAGGCGCTTCCCCGGCGTCGGTCGCGAGCCAAAAAAGGAGCCGAAAACGATGCTCGATCGCCGATCCCTCTTGGCCGGGACTGCGGCCGCCCTCATCGCGCCAGCCGCAGCGCCGTCCATCGCCCTGGCGGATGCCAAGCGTCAGTCGCTTGTCGACCAAAGCCTCGACACCGGTCGCAAGATCCTGAGCGGCAAGGATTTTCCCGATGCGCTGAAGCTGATGCCCAAGGCCAAGGGCGTGATGATCATCCCTGAGCTGGTGCAGGGTGGCTTCATCATCGGCGCTGCCGGCGGCCGCGGCGTCCTGATGAGCCGCACCGGGCACAGCGACTGGAGCTATCCCGCCTTCTACGGCATGGGTTCGGGCAGCGTCGGCTTTCAGGTCGGCGGCAAGGTGAGCCAGATCATCTTCATCATCCTGACCGAGAAGGGTTTGGCGGCGATCCTCGATCACAAGTTCAAGTTCGGCGCCGAGGCGGGCGTGACCATGGTCGCGGTCGGCGCAGGCGTCGAGGGCGGCAGCACCGCGGCGCTCGGCACCGACATCGTTGCCTTCGCCAACTCGAACGGCCTGTTCGCCGGGGCCTCGCTCGAAGGCTCCTACATCGACGCCGACAACGACTGGAATGCGCTCTACTACGGCCAGGGCGCGACCGGCCGCGCGATCGTCGTCGACCGGCGCTTCACCAATCCCGGCGCCGAGCCGATCCGCCAATTCATGGCGCGGTGGTAGCTACACGCCGACGGCCAGCCTGGCCTTGGTCTTCGCCTTGACCTCGTCGACGGTGACGCCGTCGGCGAGCTGGACCAGCGTGACGCCGCCCGGCCCGTGCTTGTCGATGGTGAACACGCCCAATTCGGTGATGACCATGTCGACCACGCGCTTGCCGGTCAGCGGCAGGCTGCAGGCGTCGAGGAGCTTCGACTGACCGTCCTTGGAGACGTGCTCCATGGTGACGATCACCTTCTTCACGCCGGCGACCAGGTCCATGGCGCCGCCCATGCCCTTCACCATCTTGCCGGGGATCATCCAGTTGGCGAGGTCGCCCTTCTCCGAGACCTCCATCGCCCCCAGGATCGACAGGTCGATGTGGCCGCCGCGGATCATCGCAAAGCTGTCGGCCGAGCTGAAGTACGCCGTGCCCTTGACCTCGGTCACGGTCTGCTTGCCGGCATTGACGATGTCGGCGTCGACCTCGTTGTCCAACGGGAAGGGACCGACGCCCAGCATGCCGTTCTCCGACTGCAGCGTGATGTCGACGTCGTCCGGCACGAAGTTGGAGACCAGCGTCGGGATGCCGATGCCGAGATTGACATAGAAGCCGTCCTTCAGCTCCTTGGCGGCGCGCGCCGCCATCTGTTCGCGGGTCCAGGCCATGGTCTTTCTCCTCGTATGTCCCTGAGTTAGGCCTTGCGAATGGTGCGTTGCTCGATCTTCTTGTCGTACGGCGCGCCGCAGAAGATGCGCTGCACGTAGACCGCGGGCGTGTGGATGTGGTCGGGATCGAGCTGGCCGACCTCGACCAGCTCCTCGACCTCGGCGACGCACACCCTGGCGGCGGTCGCCATGACCGGATTGAAGTTGCGCGCGGCCTTGCGGAACACGAGGTTGCCGGACTTGTCGCCCTTCCACGCCTTCACCAGCGCAAGGTCGCCGACCAGGCCGCGTTCCATGACGTATTCCTCGCCGTCGAACGTCTTGGTCTCCTTGCCCTCGGCGACCTGCGTGCCGACGCCGGTCTTGGTGTAGAAGGCCGGGATCCCGGCGCCGCCGGCACGCACGCGTTCGGCCAGCGTGCCCTGCGGATTGAATTCGATCTCGAGCTTTCCTTCGAGGTAGAGCTTGGCGAAGGTCTTGTTCTCGCCGACGTAGGACGAGATCATCTTCTTGACCTGCCCGTTCTCGAGCAGCAGGCCGAGGCCCGCGCCGTCGATGCCGGCATTGTTGCTGACGCAGGTCAGGCCCTTCACGCCGGAGTCACGGACCGCCGTGATCAGCTTGTCGGGAATGCCGACCAGGCCGAAGCCGCCGCACATCAGCATCAGGTTGTCGCGCAGCAGGCCGTCGAGCGCCGACTTCGCGTCCTTGTAGACTTTGTTCGCCATCGTTTCCCTCGTTCGCCCGCTACATGGCGGACGCGGCGCAAAGCTGTCAATGCGACGCTGTCAGAGGGCTCAGCGATAGCCCATGCGTCGCCGATAATTCACGATTTCCCAGTAGGGGACGTCGTTGGGATAGCAATAGAGGTCGTGCGGATGGGTCGCGCGCTGGCTGTAGGCGCTCTTGTCGGCGCATTGCTGGCCGCGGTCGTACGAATAGGGGCAGGGGCAGTAACCCTGGAAGCGGGCGAGCGAGTCCTGGATGACGAGACGGCGGATATCGTCGTCGCTCTGGGCGAGCGCCGGCCCCGCCCACAGCAACGCCAGGAGCATGCCGAGAACGGGCTTCATGCCAGCAGCAGGAGCTGGCGCGTCAGCTCGCCGTCGGCATCGCGCAGCTCGTGGACGATGGTGAAGTGGTCGGCGCCGGCGACCGGGATCAGCGGTCCGGGCAGGTGCTCGGCCGACCGCCGGGCATGCAGGTGGCGGCTGTCGGCGACCAGCGGCGGCAGCTCCGCCGTGCCGTAGGTGATGGCGAGCGGCTTGGGCACCATCGGCAGACGCAATGGCGACAGCGCGGCGATCTCCTCGTCGCTGAGCAGCAGCTTCTCGTTGAGATAGGTGTCGCGGATCGGCCCCAGCTCGAAGATGCCGGAGATCGCCAGCCCGGCGCTGACCCGCGGATGGCCGAGACACTGCGCCGTCAGGTGCCCGCCGGCCGACCAGCCCGACAGCACGACCTTGCCCCTGATGCCGTGCGCGGTTCCGTTGTGCGCCAGCCAGTCGAGGGCGGCGACGATCTCGGCGACGATCTCGGTGAGCGAGGCGTCGGGCGCCAGCGTGTAGCCCGGCAGCGCCGCCGCCCAGCCGTGCGCGTAGGGTCCGGCGATCAGGTTGGCGAACATCTCGCGGCTGTTGCGCTGCCAGTAGCCGCCATGGATGAACACCAGGCACGGCGCGTTGGGGTCGGATGCCGGGAACAGGTCCCACTTGTTGCGCTCGCCCGGGCCGTACGGGATGTCGAGATGCCCGGGATGCGCGTTGCGGAAAGCCGCCGATTGCGCCTCGCGCGCCGCGTTCAGCTCGGCCGAGTTCCTGACCGCCTTGCTGTTGTTGTACGCCGCGTCGCGCTCGTCGCGGCTCATCGTTCCCCAGTTCATCCGTCCGTCCCTTGACCCGCGTGCCCCCCAATATATGTCATATATAGATGATTACGATCGCCAATCCCCGCGCTGAGAAGGCCGCGCGTCGGCTGGCGAAGAAGCTCGGAACCACTATCTCCGAGGCGGTGGCAGTGGCCTGCGAACGTCTGCTGGGCGAGCAGGATCAGGCGACGCTCGGCAAGCGGCGGGGCGAGAGCATCGAGCGCATGTGGGCCGAGAATCGACGGCGTGGCTTGCTCAAGGGCAGCCCGGAGGAGCGAGCCAAGCTGGCTGATCATCGCTATCTTTATGGTCCGGACGGCTTGCCGAAGTGAGCGACATTGCCGTCGATACGTCGGCGATCGTCGAACTGATGATCAAGGGGCCGCAGGCCGACGCGATCAAGGTCCACTGAGCTAACGCCTCTCGAGAATCACGATCGCAATTCCAACAATGACCAGCACGGTGCCGATCGCCAGCGGCAGCGTGATCGGTTCGCTCACCAGAAACACCGACGAGGCGATGCTGAGGAGAGGGACGCCGAGCATCGCCATCGAGCCGACGACCGGGGGCAGGGCGCGGTTGACGGAGACGGCGGCCCAGGTCGCGATCGGGCCGGCGAAGGTGCCGATGTAGATCAGGCCGATCCACAGCTCCTTGGCGTCGACGTCGAGATGGCCGTCGGGCTCGAGGAACGGGACGACGATCCAGAGCAGCACGGCGGCGACGGTCATCTGCCACGGCAGCGCGTCGAGCGGGGCGGTGCGCCAGCGGTGCCGGCGGATGTGGACGATGGCGATCGCCCAGGTGAGACCCGACAGCAATAGCCAGACGTGGCCCCAGATCACGCCCTTGTCGTGCCAGTCGAAGCGCGGCGGGTCGGCCAGCACGACGATGCCGGCGATGCCCAGCAGGACGCCTCCGAAGGCGCGCCAGCCGACCTTCTCGCCGATCAGCAGCGACAGCGGCACGACCCACAGCGAGGCGGTGTAGGCGAGCACGCTCGAGCGGCCCGGAGGCAGGCGTTGCATGCCGAGGTTCGAGAAGGCGAAGAAGCAGGCGAGCTGCAGGGCGCCGACCGAGAGGACGATCGGCCAGTCGGCGCGCGGCGGCCACTTCACGCGGCGGAGGCAGGCGAGCAGGGCGAACGCCACGGTCGCCGACAGGGTGGCGCGCGCCGCCGCGAACCACAGCGGCGAGGCGGCCTGCAGGCCGATCTTGATGATCGGCCAGCTCAGGCCGAACAGGACGATGTTCAGGCCGAGCTGGATGTAGGCGGCGCGGGGAGGACGAGTGCTCATGGTCTTGTGCTGGGGGCGCGCCACTCCAGTGGCGCGTCATGAACGCGCGAGATGCGCGCGGTCCGGAAGAGCATGAGAAGACGCGCCACTGGAGTGGCGCGCCCCCAGCGAAAGGTTACGCCCGCCTTTCTTCCACGTCGGAGAGCGGCACGGGGAGGCGCGACAGCATCTCCTTCGGCACGACCTGCCAGAACTTCTCGATACAGCGGTTCCAGTCGTTGAGCAGGCGCGCGCCGAGCGGCGACCTGGTCTCGGCGACATGCTCCTCGACCATTGCCTTGAGGGCGGTATCCCAGTGCGGATGGGAGAGGCGCTGCCAGGTGACGGTATCGGGATTGACCTTGCGCTCGAACGCGCCCTCGGGGTCGTAGACGAACGCCATGCCGCCGGTCATGCCGGCGCCGAAGTTCACGCCGACATCGCCCAGCACCACCGCCGTGCCGCCGGTCATGTACTCGCAGCCGTTCGAGCCCACGCCCTCTACCACCGCGTCGGCGCCCGAGTTGCGGACGGCGAAGCGCTCGCCGGCGCGGCCGCAGGCGAACAGCTTGCCGGCGGTCGCGCCGTACAGGACGGTGTTGCCGATGATCGCGTTGTGCTCGGGCACCAGCGGGCTCGAGACGGTCGGCTTCACCACGATGGTGCCGCCCGACAGGCCCTTGCCGACATAGTCGTTGGCGTCGCCGAATACTTCGAGCTTCATGCCGCGCACGGCGAAGGCGCCGAGCGACTGGCCGGCGGTGCCGCACAGCCGCACCGTCACCGTGTCGGGCTGCAGCTCCGCCATGCCGTACTTGCGGGTGATCATCGCCGCGAGCCGCGTGCCGACCGCGCGATGGGTGTTCCGCACGCTGTACTGCAGTTGCATCTTCTCGCGGTGGCTGAACAGCGGCTGGGCGTCGCGGATCATCTGCGCGTCGAGCGTGTCCGGCACCTCGTTGCGGCCCTCGATCGTGCAATGCACCGCGCCCGAGCCGCCGTCGGCGCGCACCAGCAGCGGCGAGAGGTCGAGGTCGTCGAGGTAGCGCGAGCCGCGGCTCACCTGCTTCAGCAGGTCGGAGCGGCCGACGATGTCGAGCAGCGAGCGGTAGCCGAGCTGCGCCAGGATCTCGCGCACCTCCTCGGCGACGAAGCTGAAGAGGTTCACCACCTTCTCCGGCGTGCCCTCGAACTTGGCGCGCAGCTTCGGATCCTGGGTGCAGACGCCGACCGGGCAGGTGTTGGAATGGCACTGCCGCACCATGATGCAGCCCATGGCGATCAATGACGCCGTGCCGATGCCGTACTCCTCGGCGCCCAGCATGGCGGCGATCACCACGTCGCGGCCGGTCTTGATGCCGCCGTCGGTGCGCAGCAGCACCTTCTCGCGCAGCCGGTTCAGGGTCAGCACCTGGTGCGCCTCGGAGAGACCCATCTCCCAGGGGATGCCGGCGTACTTGATCGAGGACTGCGGGCTGGCGCCGGTGCCGCCGGAATGGCCCGAGATCAGGATCACGTCGGCCTTGGCCTTGGCCACGCCGGCCGCGATGGTGCCGATGCCCGAGCGCGCGACCAGCTTCACGGTCACGCGCGCCTCGGGGTTGATTTGCTTCAGGTCGTAGATCAGCTGCGCCAGATCCTCGATCGAGTAGATGTCGTGATGCGGCGGCGGGCTGATCAGGGTCACGCCGGGCGTCGAATGGCGCAGCCTGGCGATCATCTCGCTGACCTTGAGGCCCGGCAGCTGGCCGCCCTCGCCGGGCTTGGCGCCCTGCGCGACCTTGATCTCGACCTCGCGGCAGTTGTTGAGATACTCCGCGGTGACGCCGAAGCGGCCGGACGCCACCTGCTTGATCGCCGATGAGGCATTGTCGCCGTTGGGCCGCGGGCGGTAGCGCGCCGGATCCTCGCCGCCTTCGCCGGAATCCGACTTGGCGCCGATGCGGTTCATGGCGATCGACAGGGTCTCGTGCGCCTCGGGACCGAGCGCGCCCAGCGAGATGCCCGGCGCCACCAGGCGCTTGCGCAGCTCGGTGAGAGAGTCGACCTCGTCGATCGAGATCGGCTTGCGGTCGGCCTTGAAGTCCAGGAGGTCGCGCAGGTTGATCGGCGGCTGGCGGCGCACCGCCTCGCTGAAGCGCTTGAACTTCGCATAGGACTCGGTGTTCACCGCGTCCTGCAGCATGTGGATGAGGTTGCCCTCGAAATTGTGGTGATCGCCGCCGCGGCGGTACTTGTAGAAGCCGCCGATCGGCAGGGCGATCACGTCCTCGTCGAACGCCCGCGCGTGCTGCTGGGCGATCTTCTCCTGCACGCCGCGCAGGCCGATGCCCGAGATGCGCGAGGGCATGCCGGGGAAGAACTCCTGCACCAGCGAGCGCGACAGGCCGACCGCCTCGAAGTTGCAGCCGCCGCGGTACGACGACAGCACCGAGATGCCCATCTTGCTCATGGTCTTGAGCAGCCCCTCGTCGAGCGCCTTCTTGTAGTTGGCGAGGCACTGGCCGAGCGTGAGCTTGCCGAACAGGCCACGACCGTGGCGGGCCGCGATGGTCTCCTCGGCGAGGTAGGGGTTCACCGTGGTGGCGCCGACACCGATGATGACGGCGACGTAGTGCACGTCGAGGCACTCGGCCGAGCGCACGTTCAGCGAGGTGAAGGTGCGCAGCGACTGGCGTACCAGGTAGGAGTGCACCGAGCCCGCCGCCAGGATCATCGGCAGCGCCGCGCGGTCGGGATCGACATTGGCGTCGGTCAGCACGATGTGCAGGCAGCCCGAGCGCACGGCGTCCTCGGCCTCCTTGCAGATCCGGTCGAAGGCCTGGCGCATGGCGTCCAGCCCACCCTTGATCTCGAAGGTGCAGTCGATGCGCTGGGCGGTGTCGCCCATGTACTTGCGCATCGCCTCGAACTCGGCATTGAGCACGATCGGCGACTGCAAGGACAGCATCTCGCTCTGCTCGGGCGATTCGTCGAGGATGTTGCCGAGGTTGCCGAGCCGCGTGCGGATCGTCATGACGTTGCGCTCGCGCAAGGAGTCGATCGGCGGGTTGGTGACCTGGCTGAAGTTCTGCCGGAAGTAATGGTGCATGCCGCGATAGGTGTCGCTGAGCACCGCCAGCGGCGCGTCGTCGCCCATCGAGCCGACGGCTTCCTTGCCGTCGTCGACCATCGGATGGAGGATCATCTCGAGATCCTCGATCGACCAGCCGACCGAGAACTGCCGCCGTCGCAGCTCGTCGGCCGAGAAACGCTGCTCGTGCGGTGTGTCCTGCTTGATCAGCGAATCGAGCTCGACCGTGCGGGTCGTCCACGCCGCGTAGTCGTGCGTGTCGGCCAGCATGTCCTTCAGCTCGCGGTCCTTGAAGAGCTGGGGCGCGTCCATGTCGACTGCCAGCATCTCGCCCGGACCCAGCCGGCCCTTCTCGAGGATCTTGGCCTCTTCCTGCGGCACCATGCCGGACTCCGAGCCGGCGATCAGCAGCTCGTCGGAGGTCACGACGTAGCGCATCGGCCTGAGGCCGTTGCGGTCGAGGCCGACCAGCGCCCACTTGCCGGCGACCGCGGCGATCGCCGCCGGGCCGTCCCACGGCTCCATCACGCCGTTGACGTAGTTGTACAGGGCGCGGTGCTTGGCCGGGACGTTGGGGTTCGAGCCCGACGCCTCCGGGATCATCATCGCCTTGACCATCGGCAGGTTGCGATGGCCGCGCACCAGCAGCTCGAACACGTTGTCGAGAGCTGAAGAATCGGAAGCGCCCGGCTGGATGATCGGCTTGAGGTCCTCGATGGCCCGGCCGAAGCCCTCGTGCTCGAGCCGCGCCTCGTGGCTCTTCATCCAGTTGACGTTGCCCAGCAGCGTGTTGATCTCGCCGTTGTGCGCCAGCACGCGGAACGGCTGCGCCAGCTTCCACTGCGGGAAGGTGTTGGTCGAATAGCGCTGGTGGAAGATCGCGAAGCGCGAGGTGAAGCGCTCGTCGAGCAGGTCGGGGTAGAAGGCCGACAGGTGCTCGGCGAGGAACATGCCCTTGTAGATCAGCGAGCGGCAGGACAAGGAGTAGACGTAGAACTCGCCGATATTCGCGGCGATGGCCGCCTTCTCCATGCGCCGACGCAGGATGTAGAGCTGCTTCTCGAACTCGCGGTTGTCGAGCTTCGGGTCGCCGCGGCCGATCAGGATCTGCTCGATTTCGGGTCGCGTGGCGTT
>JAFEFF010000214.1 GCA_018240745.1 Pseudomonadota bacterium | reverse complement strand
GAGTGCGGCATGGCGTTCGAGAACTACGACGACATCAAGGTCGGCGATGTGATCGAATGCTTCGACGTCGAGGAAGTGAAGCCGACGTTGTAACGAGGCTTTCCTCCCCTTCGCGGGCACCGGCGCCGGTGCGCCGGGGAGGAGAGAATTGAGGGAAAGAACGCCATGCCAAGGCGTCGCTCATCCGACAAGGACAATCGCGGCCACAGCCAGCGCCAGCTGCGCGTCGGCGAGGAGATCCGGCACCTGCTGGCCGAGCTCCTCGAGCGCGGCGACATGCGCGATCCCGAGCTGCGCGAGGCCAGGATCACCGTGACCTCGGTCGATGTCAGCCCCGACCTGCGCAACGCCACGGCCTTCATCATGCCGCTGGGCGGTCAGGACAAGGAGCGCCTGCTCGCGGCGATGAAGCGGGCGGCGCCGTGGTTCCGTGCCCGCGTCGGCGAGAAGGCGGGCCTGCGCAGCGCACCGGAGATCCGCTTCCAGCTCGACACGACGTTCGACGAGGCGGACAGGATCGGCGCCCTGCTGCGCCGCCCCGACGTGGCGCGCGACATCGAGGACAAGTGAAGCCCCTCGACGAGACATGAAGCGGCCGAAGAACAAGGTCGACGGATGGGTCGTGCTCGACAAGCCGCTGGGCATGGGCTCCACCCAGGCGGTCGGCAAGGTGCGCTGGCTGTTCTCCGCCGAGAAGGCGGGCCACGGCGGCACGCTCGATCCGCTGGCGACCGGAGTCCTGCCGATCGCCCTTGGCGAGGCGACCAAGACCGTTCCGTTCATCATGGACGGCCGCAAGGAGTACCGCTTCACCCTGCGCTTCGGCGAGGCGCGCTCGACCGACGACGGCGAGGGTGAGGTCATCGCGACCAGCGACGTGCGCCCGAGCGACGAGGCGATCCGGGCGGTGCTCGGCCAATTCATCGGCGACGTCGAGCAGATGCCGCCGGCCTACTCGGCGCTGAAGATCGGCGGGCAACGCGCCTACGATCTCGCGCGGGCGGGCGAGGCGGTCAAGCTGAAACCGCGCATGGTGAGGATCGACCGGCTCGAGCTGCTGGCGCGTCCTGACGCGGACCATGCGGATTTCGTGGTCGGCTGCGGCAAGGGCACCTATATCCGGTCGCTCGGGCGCGACCTCGCCAAGGCGCTGGGCACTGTCGGGCACCTCTCTGCGCTGCGTCGAACCGCCGTCGGACCGTTCCGGGAGGAGGCGGCCATTTCGCTTCCCAAACTGGAGACCCTCGGGCATATTCCGCCGCTTCTCGGGGCCCTGGTCCCCGTTGCGACCGCGCTGGACGACATCCCGGCGCTGGCCCTGACGGGAACCCAAGCGGACCGGCTGCGCCACGGCCAGCCGGTGCTCTTGACCCGGGACGCACCGCCTTCCGGCACGCTGGTTCGTGCCGAGACGGGCAGCAAGCTGGTCGCGCTGGTCCGTTCCGACGGCGTCGCCCTCCAGCCGGTGCGCGTGTTCAACCTCTAGTCATCAGGAGTCACCGATGTCGATCACTGCCGAGCGCAAGGCCGAGCTCATCAAGGCGTATGCCCAGGGCGAAGGCGACACCGGTTCGCCGGAAGTCCAGGTCGCCATCCTCAGCGAGCGCATCAGCAACCTCACCGAGCACTTCAAGGGCCACGCGAAGGATCATCACTCGCGCCGCGGCCTGCTGAAGCTCGTCGGCCAGCGCCGCCGTCTGCTCGACTATCTCAAGGCCAGGGACAACAAACGCTACGACTCGTTGATCGAGCGCCTGGGTCTGCGCCGTTGAGTTGTTTCCAGCCTCGCCCGCCATTCCAAAAAATGGGGCGAGGCTTTTTCGCGTCGTGTCGTCCGGTCCCCGTTTGTACGGCCGGCGTCGCGACTTCGTAGGTACCGGGAAGGCAGGGGCTGGAGTGCAAAGGCCTGTCCCGGTCCCATTGGCGCAAGGGCGCCGGTGGGCGGTCGTCGCCAGACGGGGGCGCGCGGCCGGTAGGAAAGGAAGATGGATATGACCGATATGTTCAAAGTGTTCCGCAAGGAACTGGATTGGGCGGGCCGCAAGCTGGTCCTGGAGACCGGCAAGATCGCCCGCCAGGCCGACGGTGCGGTGCTGGCCACCTACGGTGGCACCACGGTGCTGGCTACCGTCGTCTACGAGAAGAAGCCGAAGCCTGGCCTCGATTTCTTCCCGCTGACCGTCAACTACCAGGAGAAGGCATTCGCCGCCGGCAAGATCCCGGGCGGCTTCTTCAAGCGCGAGGGCCGTCCCTCGGAGAAGGAAGTCCTCACCTCCCGGCTGATCGACCGCCCGATCCGCCCGCTGTTCGCGGAAGGCTATCGCAATGAGACGCTGGTGGTGATCACCACGCTCGCCCACGACATGGAGAACGATCCCGACATCGTCTCGATGGTCGCTACGTCGGCAGCTCTGACGTTGTCGGGCGCGCCGTTCCTCGGCCCGATCGGTGCGGCGCGCGTCGGCTACATCGACGGCCAGTACGTGATCAACCCGACGCTCGAGCAAACCGAGAAGAGCGATCTCGACCTCGTCGTGGCCGGCACCACCGAAGGCGTGCTGATGGTCGAGTCCGAGGCCAAGGAGCTGGCCGAGGACGTGATGCTGAAAGCGGTGATGGAAGGCCACCGCTCGTTCCAGCCGGTGATCGAGGCGATCATCCAGCTCGCCGAGCATGCCGCCAAGGATCCGATCCAGCTCGCCGAGCCGCCGGCCGCCGCCAAGACGGTCGCCGAGAAGCTCAAGAGCGGGTTCGGCCCCAAGCTCGCCGAGGCCTACACCGAGACCCAGAAGCTGCTGCGCCAGCAGAAGGTCGGAGCGGTGAAGGAAGAGGCCAAGAAGCTGTTCGCCGACAACGAGGAAGAAGCCGCCCAGTTCGGCGACGCCTTCGGCAACCTCGAGGCCGAGGTGGTGCGTGGCGCCATCCTCGACACCGGCAAGCGCATCGACGGCCGCGACACCAGGACGGTCCGCCAGATCGTCGCCGAGGCGGGCGTGCTGCCGCGCGCCCATGGCTCGGCGCTGTTCACGAGAGGCGAGACGCAGGCGCTCGTGGTCGCGACCCTCGGCACGGGCCAGGACGAGCAGATCATCGATGCGCTCGAGGGCGAGTACCGCGAGGCGTTCATGATGCACTACAACATGCCCCCGTACGCGGTCGGCGAGGTGCGCCGCATGGGCTCGCCCGGCCGTCGCGAGATCGGCCATGGCAAGCTCGCATGGCGCGCGCTGCGCCCCATGCTGCCGGGCAAGGACAAGTTCCCGTACACCATCCGCATCGTGTCGGAGATCACCGAGTCGAACGGCTCGTCGTCGATGGCCTCGGTGTGCGGCGGCTCGTTGTCGCTGATGGATGCCGGCGTGCCGATCGAGCGGCCGGTGGCGGGCATCGCCATGGGCCTGATCAAGGAGGGCGACCGCTTCGCCGTCCTGTCGGACATCCTGGGTGACGAGGATCACCTGGGCGACATGGACTTCAAGGTTGCCGGCACGGACCGCGGCATCACCGCGCTGCAGATGGACATCAAGATCACCTCGATCAACGAGGAGATCATGCGGGTGGCGCTGGCGCAGGCGAAGGACGGCCGCATCCACATCCTGGGCGAGATGGCCAAGGGTCTGGGCGGCGCCCGCGAGAGCGTCGCGGCGACCGCGCCGCGCATCACCCAGTTCACCATCCCGAAGGACAAGATCCGCGAAGTGATCGGCACCGGCGGCAAGGTGATCCGCGAGATCACCGAAACCACCGGCACCAAGATCGACATCGAGGACGACGGCACCATCAAGGTCGCCGCGGTCGACGCCAAGCAGGGCCAGGCCGCGATCGACTGGATCAAGGGCATCGTCGCCGAGCCGGAAGTGGGCGTGATCTACAACGGCAAGGTCGTGAAGACCGTCGAGTTCGGCGCCTTCGTGAACTTCCTCGGTGCCCGCGACGGCCTCGTCCACATCTCCGAGCTGGCGCCGCGTCGCGTCGGCAAGGTGACCGACGTGGTCAAGGAAGGCGACCAGGTGAAGGTCAAGGTGCTGGGCGTCGACGACCGCGGCAAGGTCCGCCTGTCGATGAAGGCGGTCGACCAGCAGACCGGCGAGGACATCTCGAACAAGCCGCGCGAGGAGCAGGCCCAGCCGGCTCCGGCGGCCCAGTAAGGGCGCTCACCTCTGAACTCGAGAACGGCGGCCGACAGGCCGCCGTTTTTCATTCGGCGGCCTGGCGGGCCCAGACGACGTTGTCGCCATAGACCTCGGGAATCTTGGCGTCCTGGTCGGCCGGCGAGAACAGCTCCCATTCGATGCCGTTGACGTCGTGGGTCGAGGAGAAGCCGCGCGCCGCCTCGTCCTCGAAGCCGAGATGTCGTAGCTGGCCGGCGCGCGCCGGCATCTCGTTGATCGAGAAGTTCAGCGACTCGGTGCGGAACAGCGCGTACTTGCCCGGCACGACGGCGGTTGGCGGTACGCCGAGGCGCTGGCGGTAGTCCTCAATCGACGCAGTGAGATCGGCGACGGCGAGGGCGATGTGGAAGCGGCGCATGATGGCCTCCCTGCAAGCTGAGGCCCCAAGATCACCAGACTGCGGACGCTGGTACAAGATGGCGAGTTATACGGGTATAACCGCCACCATGATCGACCGGTCCGGTCGCCAGCAGCGTACTCTGGGCGAGTTCCTGCGGGCCCACCGCGCCCGCCTGTCGCCGGCGGGCCTCGGCCTGCCGGCCGGCCAACGGCGGCGTACGCCCGGGCTGCGGCGCGAGGAGGTGGCGCAGCGCTGCGGCCTCAGCGTCACCTGGTACACATGGCTGGAACAGGGGCGCGACGTCGCCGCGTCGCCGCAGACTTTGGCGTCGCTCGCCAGGGCGCTTCAGCTCACGCCCGCCGAGCGCGCCTATCTCTTCCAGATCGCCGGCCGGCTCGATCCCGATGCGTCGCACGCGGACGAAGAGGCCGACGTGCCGCCGGCGCTGGCCGATGCGCTCGCCTCCATTTCGGGTCCGGCCTACGTGCTCGACCGCCTCTGGAACGCGCGCGCCTGCAACGACGCGGCGCGTCGGCTGTTCGTCGGCTGGCTCGATGGCGATGAGCCCAACCTGCTGCGCTACGTGTTCCTGAACCCGGTCGCGCGCCGCGTCATCCCCGACTGGAGCAGCCGTGCCCGCCGTGTGCTGGCCGAATTCCGGGCCGAGTCGAGCCGCCATCTCGACGATCCCGCCCGGGTCGCCCTGGTCGACGATCTCAGGTCCCGCAGCGAATTCTTCGCCCGGTGCTGGGACGAGCACGAAGTGGTGCCGCTGGGCGGCGAACGCGCCTTCGAGCATCCGCGCGATGGCCGGCTGACCTACGAGCAGGTCGCCTTCACCCTGGCGAGCCGGGTCGACCTGAAGCTGGTAATGTTGATCCGCCGAAAGCGCCGCACCAAGAGGGAGGCATGACCATGCGACCCTTCTCCCGCCGCCTGCTGCTCGCCGCGACCGTTCTGCCCTTGAACCGCGCCCTTGCCGCCGGGCTGACCGCGACACCGGCCCAGACCGAGGGACCGTTCTATCCCGTGGCCTTCCCGGACGACTCGGACAACGACCTCGTGCAGGTGCGCGGCCAGGCGGCGCACGCGATGGGCACGATCCTGCACCTGCAGGGCCGGGTGCTCGAGGCATCGGGCAAGCCGTTGCCCGGTGCGATGGTCGAGATCTGGCAGTGCGACGCGCAGGGTCTGTACGATCATCCCGGCCAACCGGGCCGCGAGCGGCGCGACGGCGCGTTCCAGGGCTACGGCAGGATTCTGACGGACGCGCAGGGCAGCTATCGCTTCCGCACCCTGAAGCCGGTCGCCTATCCCGGCCGTACGCCGCACATCCATCTCAAGCTTGCGACAACGGATGGACGGCGGCTCACCACCCAGTTCTACCTCGCGGGTGATCCGCAGAACGAGCGCGACTTCGTCTTCCGAGGCGCCGTGCGCGATGCGAAGAGCCGCGAGCGGATCGAGATGCGCCTGGAGTCCGCCAACGGCCTCGAGGCCGGAGCGTTCGTCACCTCGATGGATATCGTCGTCGCGTGAGGCTTACTTCTCGCCGTTCACGCTCGGCGCCGCGCTGCCGTCGGGCGGCAGGCCGATAGCATGGTAGCCGGCGTCGACGAAGTGCACCGTGCCGGTTACGCCGGCGCTGAGGTCGGACAGGTAGTAGAGAGCGGCGCCGCCGACGTCGGTGAGCTCGATGTTGCGCCGCAGCGGCGAGGCATCGCGCGAGACGCGGTAGACATAGCGCGCGCCGCCGATCACCGCGCCCGCCAGCGTGCGCATCGGGCCGGGCGAGATGGCGTTCACCCGCACGCCCTGCGGACCGAGGTCGGCCGCGAGGTAGCGGACGCTGGCTTCGAGGGCCGCCTTGGCGACGCCCATCACGTTGTAGGACGGCATGACGCGCGTGGCGCCCTCGTAGGTCAGCGTGATCAGGCTGCCGCCGTTGGTCATCAGCGGCAATGCGAGCCGCGCAACCTCGGTGAACGAGTAGCACGAGATGGCGAGGCTGCGCAGGAAGTTGGCCTTGGTCGTGTCGACGTAGCGGCCCTTCAACTCTTCCTTGTCGGAAAAGGCGATGGCATGCACCACGAAATCGAGCCGGCCCCATTCGCGCTCGAGCCGGCCGAACAAGGCCTGCAGGCTCTGCTCGTTCTCGACGTCGGCTTCCTGGACGATCTTGGCGCCCAGCTTCTCGACCATCGGGATCACTCGCTTGCCGAACGCCGCCCCCTGGTAGGTGAAGGCCATTTCGGCGCCGGCGGCATGCAGGGCCTGGGTGATGCCCCAGGCGATCGACCGTTCGTTGGCCACGCCCATGACCAGGCCGCGCTTGCCTGCCATCAGCTTGGCAACGACAGGCAGTTCGCCCGCCGTCGACGACGATTTCTGCGTCGTCTCCCCCGAAGCGGCGTCAGGCATCGTTCCCTCTAGTGGTCGTAACGCGAGAAGAGCAGGCAGGCGTTGGTGCCGCCGAAGCCGAAGCTGTTCGACATCACGGTCTGCAGACCCGCCCTGTCGATACGCTGGCGGGCGATCGGATATCCCTCGGCGCCGGGGTCGAGATTGTCGATGTTCACCGAGGGTGCGACGAAATCGTTGTGCAGCATCAACAATGAATAGATCGCCTCGTGCGCGCCGGTCGCGCCCTGGCTGTGCCCGGTCAGCGACTTGGTCGAGCTGACGGTCGGCAGCTTCTCGCCGAACACATTGCGAATTGCGTCGAGCTCGGTGATGTCGCCGACCGGTGTCGCCGTGCCGTGGGTATTGATGTAGTCGACCGGCGCGTTGCGGCGGGCGGCGCCCGGGAAACCGTCGGTCGCGAGCTTCATGCAGCGCACCGCGCCCTCGCCCGACGGCGCCACCATGTCGGCACCATCGGAGGTCGCACCGTAGCCGATCACCTCGGCGTAGATCTTGGCACCGCGCGCGCGGGCGACCTCGAGGTCCTCGAGCACGACGATGCCGCCGCCGCCCGAGATCACGAAGCCGTCGCGATCCTTGTCGTAGGCTCGGCTCGCCCGCTGCGGCTGATCGTTGTACTTCGACGACATCGCGCCCATGGCGTCGAACAGCACCGACAGGGTCCATTCGAGCTCCTCGCCGCCGCCCGCGAACATGCGGTCGGCCTTGCCGAGCTGGATGCATTCGACGGCGTTGCCGATGCAGTGCGCCGAAGTCGAGCAGGCCGAGCTGATCGAGTAGCTGGGCCCCTTGATCCGGTAGGCGGTCGCGAGGTTGGCCGAGACGGTGCTCGACATGGCCCGGGGCACCTGGAACGGGCCGACCCGCTTGGGGCCCTTTTCCCTGGTGGTGATCGCAGCCTGCACGATCGCGCCCGTGGTTGGGCCGCCGGAGCCGGCGACCAGCCCGGTTCGGTCGTTGCTCACGTCCTTGTCGCCCAAGCCGGCGTCGGCGATCGCCTCCTTCATCGCGAGGTAGGCGTAGGCCGCACCGTTGCCCATGAAGCGGGTCAGGCGACGGTCGATCAGCTTTTCGGGATCGAGCTTCAGCGTGCCGGCGACCTGGCTGCGGAACCCGAGCTCCTTGTACTGCGGCATGAACTCGATGCCGGACTTGCCGTCCTTCAGCGATTGCGTGACCTCATTGGCGTTGTTGCCGATCGACGACACCACGCCCAACCCCGTGACGACGACACGCCGCATGATCAGCTCGCCGCGGCGGCAGCTTGCGCGCCGTCCTTGAAAAGACCGACCTTCATGTCGCTCACTTCGAACGCCAGATTGTCGTCGGCGGTGACGAAGCCGTCGGCGATGCCCATGACGAGCCGGCGCAGGATCACACGCTTCATGTGCACATGGTAGGTGAGCTTCTTGACGGTGGGCACGATCATGCTGGTGAGCTTGACCTCGCCCACGCCGAGCGCCCGGCCGCGGCCCGGAGCCTTCATCCAGCCGAGGAAGAATCCGGCCATCTGCCACAGCGCATCGAGCCCGAGGCAGCCCGGCATCACCGGGTCACCCTTGAAGTGGCAGGCGAAGAACCAGAGATCGGGCTTCACGTCGAGTTCGGCCACGACCTCGCCCTTGCCGTACTTGCCGCCCTTGTCGTTGATCCGGGTGATACGGTCGAACATCAGCATCGGCGGCAGCGGCAGCTGAGCATTCCCCGGCCCGAACAGGTGACCCTTGGCGCACTCGATCAGGTCCTCGAAAGTGTAACTATGTTTCTGTTCTCTCACGCTATCACCGTCCACCGGTCACTCCATCGCGGAGGGGCCGCGGCCGCAGAATAGGGACGGCGGCCGCCTTGCGCAAACCGCCCAGAAGGCCCCGGTTTGCCCTTCCCAGGCCTGAATTCCGTCCTTACATATGGCCTTGACCATGTCGTCTGCCATCCCCGGCTCCGATTTCGCCGACCGCTTGAGGGTTGCCGGCCTGCGGCCGACCCGCCAGCGGGTCGCCTTGGCGCGCGTCCTGTTCGAGGGGGGTCACCGCCACGTCACGGCCGAGAGCCTCCATGCCGAGGTCAAGGCGACCAGGATCCCGGTGTCCCTGGCCACCGTCTACAACGCGCTGAACCAGTTCCGCGATGCCGGCCTGCTGCGGGAAGTCGTGGTCGCTCCGGGCCGGTCCTATTTCGACACCAACACCGGCCATCACCACCACTTCTTCGTCGAGACCGACAACGAGCTGTACGACTTCCCATCGGACGATGTCACGGTGGCCGGCCTGCCGGCGCCGCCCAAGGGCACCAAGGTCTCGCGCGTCGACGTCATCGTACGGGTCCGGCGCTAAGGCGAATTCGCGGCTGCTTGCGAATCGTTTTCATTTCTTAGAAAAGTTCTAAACTACTTGACGGCTCGTCGTCGGCTTTCCAATATCCGGCCCGTATTTTCGAGGAGGACAAGACCATGGCGAACCTCAAGGGATCCAAGACCGAAGGCAATCTGAAGGCCGCGTTTGCGGGCGAAAGCCAGGCCAACCGCCGCTATCTCTATTTCGCCCAGAAGGCGGACGTCGAAGGCTACAACGACGTCGCCACCGTCTTCCGCTCGACGGCCGAAGGCGAGACCGGCCACGCGCACGGCCACCTCGAGTTCCTCGAGGTGAGCGGCGATCCGGCGACCGGCCTGCCGATCGGCGAGACCGCCGCCAACCTCAAGGCCGCGATCGCAGGCGAGACGCACGAATACACCGACATGTATCCGGGTATGGCGCGCACGGCGCGCGAGGAAGGCTTCGGCGAGATCGCCGACTGGTTCGAGACCCTGGCGAAGGCGGAGAAGAGCCACGCCGGTCGCTTCCAGAAGGCGCTCGACACGATGGGCTGAGCCCCCGTCTCAACTAAATGAGGGGGACCCGTTTCGGGTCCCCTTTTTCGTCCTACTGGCTACTTACGTCGAGCGAAGCGAACCATGCGCGAAGGCAGTCTCGAAGCCCCGACCCGTCACCCTCTGGATTGGCAGAACCCATGGTTCTGGGACGAGGCCGCGCTCGAGAAGGAGATGGAGCGCGTCTTCGACATCTGTCACGGCTGCCGGCGCTGCTTCAATCTCTGCGATTCCTTCCCGCGGCTGTTCGACATGATCGACAGCGGCCCGACCGGCGAGATCGACGGCGTGCCCAAGGAGCGCTACGCCGAGGTCGAGCAGGCCTGCACGCTCTGTGACATGTGCTTCATGACCAAGTGCCCCTACGTGCCGCCGCATCCGTGGAACGTCGACTTCCCGCACCTGATGCTGCGCCATCGCGCGGTGCAGACGCGCAAGAAGGGCATCGGCTTCGTCGAGGCGCAGCTCGCCGACACCGACCGCGCCGGCCGGCTCGGCACCTTCGCCGCGGGGCTGATCAACTGGGCGACCGACGAGCGCAACCAGCCGATGCGGCAGGCTCTCGAGACCTACGCCGGCATCCATCACGGCGCGCGTCTGCCGAGGCAGGCGGGCGAGACCTTCGAGGCTATGGCGCGTCGCGAGCCGCTCGAGGTCAACAAGACCGCGCCTGCCTACGGCAAGCGCAAGGCGGTGATCTACGCCACCTGCTTCGTCAACTTCCACAACACCGCGATCGGCAAGGCAACGCTTTCGGTGCTCGCCAGGAACGGCGTCGAGACCGAGGTCGTCCACCCGGCCTGCTGCGGCATGCCGAAGCTCGAGCTGGGCGACCTCGAGACCGTCGCCAGGGCTGCGCGCACGGTGTCCGATGCGCTGCTGCCGTGGGTCGACAAGGGCTACGACGTCGTCGCGCTCACGCCTTCGTGCGCGCTGATGCTGAAATTCGAATGGCCGCTGATCTGCCCCAGGGATCCGGCGATCGAGCGGCTTTCGCAGGCGACCTTCGACCTGTCCGAGTATGTGGTCGACATCGCCAAGACGGAGGGCCTCGCCGAAGGCCTCAATCCGGTCGAAGGCGGCATCAGCCTCCATCTCGCCTGCCATGCCCGCGCCCAGAACATGGGCCCCAAGGGTGCCGAGATGTTGCGCCTGATCCCCGGGACGCGCGTCGCGATCATCGAGCGCTGCAGCGGCCATGGCGGAATCTGGGGTGCCCGCACCGAGAACTTCGACGTGGCGGTCAAGGTCGGCAAGCCGGCCGCACAGGCCGCGCTCAAGAACAATACCAGCCACGTCGCTTCCGAATGCCCGCTCGCCGCCGAGCATCTAATGCAGGTGATGGAGATCGAAGCGGGCGAGACTGGGCCAAAGCCGTTCCGCGCCGATCATCCGATCGAGATCTTCGCGCGCGCCTACATGCCGAAGGAGGAGCCCCCCAATGAGCAGCAGGACGAGTCTCCGCAAGATTGAGCCGTCGGTCATCATTCCGCTGGCCGAGTACGCACAGCAGCGTGTCGAGCGCCGCAAGCGCATTGCCGAGATCAAGAAGAGCCGCCGGCTCGAGGTCGGGCCGTTCGCGACCTTCTACTTCGAGAGCTACGACACCATGCTGCACCAGGTGCACGAGATGCTCTTCATCGAGAAGGGCGGCGCCGAGCAGCTTCCCGACGAACTGGCGGCCTACAATCCGCTGATTCCGCAGGGGCAGGAGCTCGTGGCGACGGTGATGTTCGAGATCGACGATCCGATTCGTCGCGCCCGCGTGCTGGCGACCCTGGGCGGCGTCGAGGACAAGGCCTTCATCCGTGTCGGCAGCGATGTCGTGCGCGGCATCGCGGAGGAAGACCAGGAGCGCAGCCGCGAGGACGGCAAGGCCTCGTCGGTGCAGTTCATCCGCTTTCCCTTCACGGCGGCACAGATCGCGGCGTTCAAGGGCGGCACGGGCGACGTGATCGTGGGCTTCGACCATCCGAACTACGGCCACATGGCGGTGATGCCAGCCGCCGTGCGCGCGGCGCTGGCACAGGACTTCGCCTGAGCTACTGCTCGGCGACGAACCTGTAGGGAACGCTCAGCGTGAAGGTCGCGCTGTTGCCGGAGATCGCGGGCGGCAGCGGCCCGTAGGGCGCCGCCTTCTGGGCTGTCTCGAGCACGGCGACGTCCATCGTCCGATTTCCACTCGACCTGGCGATCGACGAGTTCAGCAGCCTGCCGTCGCGCGCGACCACGAGGCTCAGGACCACCACACCCTGTGCATTCAGTCCCTTCATCGACTGGGGGACGAAGCGGTATTGCGACATCCGGCGCGCGATGCCGACGAGATAGTCGTCATGCTCGCGGGCATGATTGTAAGCGTCGGCCGGATTCTGGAACGCGGAAACCGAAGCCTGTCGCTGCTCGGTGGGCGGCGATCTCTGCGAAAGCGGCGACGGCTGAGGCTGTTGCGGATGCTGTTGAGGCGGCGGCGTATGGTGGGCCGGCGGTGAGGGCGGTGACGCCGGCGGCCGCGGCAGGGCCTTCACGAAATCGCGCATGGTCAGCGGCGCGGCAGGCTGCTCCACCGGCGGCAGCACTTTTTCCAGCGGCTTCGCCTCCACGGGCGGCGGCGCCGGCTCGGCAAGATGGGCAGCCGCCTCCGGCTTGGGCTCGAGCTTGGGTTCGGGCGGTGGTTCGGGCTTCGGCTCCAGCCTGGCTTCCGCCACGGGCGCGGGCTTGGCTTCCGTCTTCTTCGCGTCAGGCTCGACCGGAGTCTCGGGCGGCAGGCCGATCTGCTCCTTCGGCGTGGGCTGGGGCTGTAGCTTGGGCTCGGGCCGTCGCGCCTGGGCGGCCGGCGGTGGTGGTGGCGGCGCGGGCTGGACGGCCGGCGGCTGTGGCGGGGGCGTCGGCTTGACCGCTTCCTGGGGCGGTGGCTCAGGCGGCTTGGGCTGCTCGATCGTCACGTCGATCGCATTGTCCACGTCGACGTCATGCCGGTTGAGCGGCGACACCAGGAACAGCGCGAGCGCCGTCGCCACATGCAGCACCGCGGCGAGCGCGGCGGCGACCGGCGACATGTGGTCGTAGCGACTGGAGGAGGCGGTGATGGCGTGGGCCACGGGACCGTTCTAAGCGCCCAATCCCACGACCGCTAGTTGACCGGTTCGGACTTATAGACGCCCCAGATCTCCGTCCGCTTCAGCCAGCCGCTGACGCTCGAAACCTTCACCCGGCACCAGTCGCCCTGGCACGAGCGGATCTCGCCCATGACCTCGGGTTCGAGTTTGGCGATCACCTCCGCCGAGGCGGCCGGGGTCTTGTAGAGATTGGCCACCTTGGACGGGATGATGAAGGACCGCTTGCCGGTCAGCAGGCCCTGGTAGACCCAGCCGCTGGCGCCCTGCCAATCGCGGATTTTCCGGAAGTTCTCGTACTCGGCGACGATCTCGACCGGCATGCCCTTTCGCTTGAATACCCAGTCGATCGGATAGCGGGAGCCCGGCCCGGTGCGGACATTGACTTCGTCGGACTTGAGCGTGGCGAAGCGGGGAATCGGCAGGCCCGAGCCCTTGCGTTGAGCCGAAGCCTTGTCGGCCGCGAGCGCGGGACCGACCAACAGCAACAGCGCAACAGTGGCCGCCCAGAGGGGAACGGACGGGCGAATTCGCATTGGCCATCTTTATACCGTATTTCGGCATATTCCACGACAACCAGTTGAAATAGCGGCGCTTTTGGCGCAGGGCGCCGGACCTTGGCTGGACAAGCGACGAGCGAAATTGCTATCGGGGCGGGCATGCCCTCCGTCTCGAAGAAAAAGCCGCTGGTGATCGTCACCCGCACCCTGCCCAGCGCGATCGAGACACGGCTGATGGAGCTGTTCGACACCCGCCTCAATGCCGACGACAAGCCGATGACCACGGCCGAACTGGTCGAGGCGGTCAAGACGGCCGACGTGCTCGTGCCGACGGTCACCGATCGCATCGACAGCCGGGTGCTGAGCCAGGCCGGGCCACGGTTGAAGCTGATCGCCTCGTTCGGCACCGGCGTCGATCACATCGATCTCGACACCGCCCGCCAGCGGGGCATTACCATCACCAACACCCCGGGCGTGCTGACCGAGGACACCGCCGACATGTCGATGGCGCTGGTGCTCGCCACCGCGCGACGCATGGGCGCGGGCGAGCGCATGGTGCGTGCGGGCAAATGGACCGGCTGGAGCCCGACGTCGATGCTGGGCGGCCGGCTGCTCGGCAAGCGCATGGGCATCGTCGGCATGGGCCGGATCGGCCAGGCGCTGGCCAGGCGCGCCCGCGGCTTCGGCCTGTCGATCCACTATCACAATCGAAAGCGCGTCCACGCCGACATCGAGAGCGAACTCGAGGCGACCTACTGGGAGAGCCTCGACCAGATGCTGGCGCGCATGGACATCGTCTCGGTCAACTGTCCGCACACGCCCGCGACCTTCCATCTGCTCTCGGCGCGGCGGCTGAAGCTGATGAAGCCGACCGCCATCATCGTCAACACCGCGCGCGGCGAGGTGATCGACGAGAATGCCATGGTGCGCATGCTGAAGGCGGGCGAGCTCGCCGGTGCCGGCCTCGACGTCTACGAGCACGAGCCGCAGGTGAACCCGAAGCTGCTCGAGCTCGACAGCGTGGTGCTGCTGCCGCACATGGGCTCGGCCACGCTCGAGGGCCGCATCGAGATGGGCGAGAAGGTGCTGATCAACATCAAGACCTTCGCCGACGGCCACAAGCCGCCCGACCGGGTCCTGGCGACGATGTTTTGAGCTGGCGGCGCGGCACTGGAGTGGCGCGCGTCCGGCGCAAGATCAGATCTTGTCCTTCGGCACCTCGAGGCGGTGGTCGTCCATGAGCACGTCGCGCGTCGATCGGCCGACCTGGGCGCCGATCAGGATGGTGAGCGCGGTCCAGTACATCCACACCATGATCGCGGCGAAGCCCGCGGTCGCGCCGAACGCCGAGGTGAGCTGGGTCACCTGGAAGTAGTAGACAAGCGCCCGGTTGCCCGCCGCGAACAGCACCGCGACCACCGCACCGCCCAGCAGGGCGAACTGCCAGCGGACGCCGCCGGTCGGCAGCCACTTGTAGATCAGCGTGAAGAACACGGTGAGCAGGCCGTAGTGGGTGAAGCCCGAGATCGCCGGGCCGATCCACACGCCCAGCACCGGGAAACTCTCCAGCACGCCGTTGTACGCCGACAGCAGCACGCTGGTTACGATCACGGCGATCAGCAGCACGCCCAGGATCACCATCATCAGCAGCGCCAGCAGCCGCGACTGGATGCTGGCCAGCACCGGATGGACCTGGCGCGGGGCGTTGCCGCGCCAGATCACGTCGAAGCTGTCGTCGAGCTCCACGAAGATGCGGCTGCCGGTATAGATCAGGACGCCGGCGCCGATGATCGCGGCGATGCCGCCGCCCTTGAACAGGTCCTCCTGCGCAAAGCGCTGGATGCTCTTGAGATGCTCGGGCGCCACGACCGTGCCCAGCGCCTCGAGGATCGCCTTTTCCGCCATCCATTTGCCGACGAACGGCTCGGCGATCGCGATCGAGAAGATCATGATCGGGCCCAGCGCGAACATCGTGTAGAACGCAATCGCCGCCGCCGAGGTCGACAGTCGGTTGGTGAAGAAGCCGTAGAAGGCCGACAGGAAGATGCGCCAGAGCTTGTCGATCATCGTCCGTTAGAACGCCCGCAGGCCGGCAAGGATCAACGCAACGGCGGCGACGACCAGCACCACCGTTGTAGCGGTCGCGCCCGCCGGCCGGCCATAGGGCATCAGGCCCAGCATGCCGCCCGCATGGAGAAAACGGGCGACGACCAGGACGATGGCGAGGATGTCGGCCAGCCAATGGCCGATCGGCCCATGCATCATCCAGAGCAGCACCAGGATGAGCGGCGTCAGCTCCAGCAGGTTGCCATGGGCCCGGATCGCCGCGATCAGATCGGCATCGCCGCCATCGCCCAGGAAAATCCGCTTCTTGGTACGCATTCGCCCGACATTGACGGTCAGGGCCGCCGCGAGCAGGCCCAGCAGCCCGGCGCAGACGAAAAACACCGCCATGATCGGCCGTCTCCCCCTCGATTCGTCCTCATTCTAGGACCATATTGGATCGGGGCAAATTGAGGACCGGAGCATGTGGCAGATCCTTCGCAAGAAAGCCGAGATGCCGACGGCCGACCGCGCGTTGCCGGGGCGTGACACGCCCGCCTTCGCTGTGCCGGCGATCCACTTCGTCAACGGCAACCGCATCCAGCCGCCGTTCCCGGCAGGACTCGGGCAGGCGATGTTCGGGCTGGGTTGCTTCTGGGGCGCCGAGCGGAAGTTCTGGGAGGCGCCGGGCGTCTATGCGACCGCCGTCGGCTACGCCGCGGGCTTCACGCCCAACCCGACCTACGAGGAAGTCTGCTCGGGCTACACCGGCCACAACGAGGTGGTGAAGGTGTGGTTCGATCCCAAGAAGACCTCGTACGAGGCGCTGGTCAAGGTGTTCTGGGAAGCGCACGACCCGACGCAGGGCATGCGCCAGGGCAACGACGTCGGCACGCAGTATCGATCGGGCATCTACACCTTCTCGCCCGAGCAGAAGAAGGCGGCCGAGGTGTCGCGCGCGGTGTTCCAGAAGGAGCTCGAGCGGCACGGCATGCACGACGCGATCACCACCGAGATCCTCGAGGCGCCGCCGTTCTACTACGCCGAGGACTATCATCAGCAGTATCTCGCCAAGAACCCGAACGGCTATTGCGGCCTCGGCGGCACCGGCGTGAGCTGCCCGATCGGGCTCGGCGTCGCGGCGGAGTAACGCCAACGCTCGCTCTCATGCTCCTCTCCCCGCCAGGGGAGAGGATGGCTTTGCCAAGGTCGCGCCGACGCACGGAGCCGCTGCCGAAGGCGGCGTAACCGCGTATGATTCGGGAGTGCCGTCGCCGCTTCCCGACCCCGAGCAGATCTCGATCCTTCACGCCGACGCCGAGCTGCCGGTGACGTTCGTCCGCAGCCATCGCGCGCGCCGCGTCTCGCTGCGGGTCGACAGCGCCCGCCGCCGCATCGTGCTCACCGCGCCGATGCGCATGCCGCGCGACATGGCGTTGCGCTTCGCCCATGTGCAGGGCGGCTGGATCGCCGCCCGCCTGAAGCGCCTGCCGTCGCCGCGGCCGTTCGAGGACGGCGCCGAAGTGCCGTTGTTCGGCGTGCCGCATCGCATCCGCCATCGCCCCGAGGCGCGCGGCACGGTGTGGCTCGAGGAAAGGGAAATCCATGTCGCGGGCCGGCCGGAGCACCTGCCGCGCCGTCTGCGTGACTGGCTGATCGCCGAACTGCGGCGCCGGCTGATGCCGTTGGTGCACGCCAAGGCCGAGCGCCTGCAGCGGCCGGTCAAGCGGGTCGGCTTGCGCGACAGCCGTTCGCGCTGGGGCAGCTGCGGGCCGGATGGCGGGCTATCTTTCTCGTGGCGCCTGGTGTTTGCGCCGCCTGAAGTGCTCGACTATCTGGTCGCGCACGAGGTCGCCCATCTCGTGCACAAGAACCACGGCCCGCGCTTCTGGGCTGCGACGCGCGATCTGTGCGATGGCCCGATGGAGGCGCCGCGCACGTGGCTGCGCGCCAACGGCGAGGTCCTGCTGCAGTATGGCGCGTGAGGTCGGCTCGCCCGTGTGCACGAAGCCGTGTCCGGGCTGGCTGGCTACTCCGCTGCCGCCCGGACCGCGCCGCCCTGCAGCACCGCCGCCGCCTCCCTGGCCACCCGGGTGCCCTCGAAGAAGCGCGGATTTTGCTGGCCCCACAGGCGCACGGCGTTGGCGAAGGTGAAGTCGCGGAAGTCGGTTTCGGTGATCAGCTCGTCCTCGACCAGCTCGTAGGCCTCGGGCACCGGCGACAGCATGTCGGGCACGTCGAAGTGGCCGATGTCGGAGCTGAAGATCGCGTTGATGCGCGCGCCGAACGGATTGGCGCGGCCGAACGCGGTGACGTTCATGCGGTCGTCCGCCTCGCAGCCGAAGTAGTAGGGCCGGGCATAGAGATCGACCCAATCCTCCTTGCGCGTGATCTTGCACGCGGCGAAGTCGTCGAGCACCGGCACGCCGCCGGTGGGCTCGTCCTCCTCGGCGGAGGGCCAGCCGTCGCGCCGGTCGAGCTCGGCGGCGATATCGCCGTAGCCGTACTTGTCGACCAGGCCGCGCAACAGCTTGCGGTCGAGCTTCCTGGGATCCATGTAGGCGATGCCCTTGGCGCCGCGCCGCTCCCAATGCTCGATCAGGTCGGCGAACAGCTGGCAGCCCCAGCCGACGCCGCCCTCGAGGAAGGCGAAGTTGACGTCGGGGAAGCGCCGCGTCACGCCGCCCAGGAACAGGCCCTTGGCGATCGCATGGCCGGCGGCGGCGAAGTGGCCGATGTGGTTGTAGGTGAAGTTGCTGGGCGAGTTGCGCAGGCCGAAGCCGCGTCCGCCGGCATGGAAGGTCGGCGCAATGCCGAGCTCGCGGCACTTCTGCCAGACCGGGTCGTAGTCGTGGTCGCTGTCGATGGCGAACCGCTCGTAGGTCACGGTGTGGCGGGCCAGGTCGGGATCGAGGTCCTTGGCCTTTGCCATGCGCCGGGCGGCGTTGCCGAACATGCCGACCTTGGCGCCGAGCTGCTTGACGCAGAACTCGAGCTCCTCGATCGCCTCCTCGGGCGTGAACATCGGGATGACCGCGGCGGGCGTGAGGCGGTCGCCCAGCTTGTCGAAATACTCGGCGGTCACGAGGTTGAAGCCGCGGCAGACGGCGCGCCGCGTCGCGTCGTCCTGGATACGCGGCACGCTCAACCCGGCGGTCGGATAGACGATGCCGAAGTCGATGCCGAGCTCGTCGAGGCGGTCGTACAGCATGCGCGGCATCATGGCGGTGGCGCGGTCGCGCGTGTTGGTCGACTGCCGCGTCCAGTAGCCCTCCATGGCGATGCCGCGCTGCTTGCGTTCGGCGATCGAGAGCTTCAGCGCGTCGGGAATGCGGCGCTGTGAAACGATGAAGCCGTCAGCCGCCTTGTCGCCGGCGAGCTTGCGCATCCGTTCGGCAAACACCGGGTTGTACTCCACCCAGTGGCCGTCGCCGTCGATGATCGGATGCTTGAGCGATGCGCGTACTTCTGAAGGACTGCGATGAGAACTCATGCCCGCCTCCAAGGTCACGGAAAACCAAGGCGGGAACGGTAGTCCTCTCACGCAGGCTGCGCAACGCGCTCAGCCTCTCACCACGGGTGCAACGCTGCGGGCCATCGCCAGCACGCGCTTGTCGGCCATGGTCTCGCCCATCAGCATGAAGCCGACCGGCAGCTCGCCGGCGGTGTGGCAGGGCAGGCTGATGGCGCAGCGGTCGAGGAAGTTGCCGACCGTGGTGTTGCGCAGCAGCAGGAGGTTCTTTCCGGTGAAGCCCTCGGGGGTCGAGACCTCGTCGAGCGTCGGCGCAACGATGGCGCAGGTCGGCATGACGATGGCGTCGTAGTTCGAGGTCACGGCCGCGACGCGCTTCTGCAGGTCGGTGCGCGCGGCCAGAAGGTCGATGTAGTCGGCCGCGCTCATCTCCCGGCCGCGCAGGATGCGCGGATGGATGATCGGGTCGTAGTCCTTGCCGCGGCGGGCGAGCAGCTTCTGGTGCCAGGCATAGGCTTCGGACGCAGCGAACCCGCCCTTGGCGTTGATCGCCGGCAACTCGTTGAGTTGCGGCAACTCGACCTGCTCGACCTTCACGCCCTTGGTCGACAGAGCCTTGCAGGCGCGGTCGAACGCCTTGGCGACCGTCGGGTCGAGCTCGTCCATCACGAACTGCCTGGGGATCCCGAAGCGCAGGCCGGCGAGCGGCGCGGGATCCGGGATCGTGATCGGCCCTGCCAGGAATTCTCCGGCGAACACCGCGTCGACGATGGCGCAGCACTCGACCGAGTTGGCGAGCGGGCCGATCGAATCGAGCGAGGTCGAGAGCGGCACCACGCCGTCGATCGGTACGCGCCGCGCGGTCGGCTTGAAGCCGGTGATGCCGCAGACGGCGGCCGGAATGCGCACCGAACCGCCGGTATCGGTGCCGAGCGCCGCCACCGCCATGCGGTCGCCGACCGAAACCGCCGCACCCGACGAAGAGCCGCCCGGCACCCGCTTGCGGTCGGCCGGGTTGCCCGGCGTGCCGTAATGCGGGTTGAAGCCGACGCCCGAGAAGGCGAACTCGCTCATGTTGGTGCTGCCGACGATCACCGCGCCGGCCGCGCGCAGCCGCGCCACCACCGGTGCGTCCTGCCGGGCGGGCGGCGCATCGTCGAGCGCCTTGGAGCCCGCGAGCGTGGTCTCCCCTGCGACGTCACACAAATTCTTGATCGAAACAGGAATGCCGGCGAGCGGACCGGGCACCAGCCCCGCCTTACGTTGGGCATCGCTGGCATCGGCCGCGGCGATCGCCTGTTGCTTGTAGACCTTCACGAAGGCGCGAGAGCCTTCGCCCTTGGGGTCCTCGATGCGCGCGATCGCCTCGTCGGTGAGCTTGCGCGAGGAGGTGCGCCCCGCCGCCAGATCGGCAGCGAGCTGCAGGATCCCAGGATTTGCTGGGGGATTGGCCATCGGACTCCTTACTGGGCGCGATTCTTCACGAGGTCGTCGACCACCGCCGGATCGGCGAGGGTCGAGGTGTCGCCGAGGTTGCCGAAATCGTTCTCCGCGATCTTGCGCAGGATGCGGCGCATGATCTTGCCCGAGCGCGTCTTGGGCAGGCCGGGCGCCCATTGGATGACGTCGGGCGCTGCGATCGGGCCGATCTCCTTGCGCACCCAGTTGTTGAGCTCCTTGCGCAGCTCCTCGCTCGGTTGCTGGCCGGCCTTGAGCGTCACGTAGGCGTAGATGCCCTGACCCTTGATGTCGTGCGGATAGCCGACCACGGCCGCTTCGGCGACCTTGGTGTTGCCGACCAGTGCGCTCTCGACCTCGGCGGTGCCGATGCGATGGCCGGAGACGTTGATCACGTCGTCCACGCGGCCCGTGATCCAGTAGTAGCCGTCCTTGTCGCGGCGCGCGCCGTCGCCGGTGAAGTACTTGCCGGGATAGGCCTTGAAGTAGGTCTCGATGAAGCGCGCGTGGTCGCCATAGACCGTGCGCATCTGGCCGGGCCAGGAATCGATCAGGCAGAGATTGCCGGTCGCCTCGCCCTGCAGCTCCTTGCCCTCGGCATCGACCATCACCGGCACGACGCCGAAGAACGGCCGCGTCGCCGAGCCGGGCTTGAGCGCTATCGCGCCGGGCAGCGGCGTGATCAGGATGCCGCCCGTCTCGGTCTGCCACCACGTATCGACGATCGGGCAGCGGCTGTCGCCGACCACGCGGTAATACCACAGCCACGCCTCGGGATTGATCGGCTCGCCGACCGAGCCCAGCAGCCGCAGGCTCTTGCGGGAGGTCTTCTTCACCGGCGCCTCGCCGTCTCGCATCAGGGCGCGGATCGCGGTCGGCGCGGTATAGAAGATGTTGACCTTGTGCTTGTCGACCACCTGCCAGAAGCGGCTGGTGTCGGGATAGTTCGGCACGCCCTCGAACATCAGCGTGGTCGCGCCGTTGGCCAGCGGGCCGTAGACGATGTAGCTGTGGCCGGTCACCCAGCCGACGTCGGCGGTGCACCAGTAGATGTCGCCGTCGTGGTAGTCGAACACGTACTGGTGCGTCATCGAGGTGAAGACGAGATAGCCGCCGGTGGTATGAAGCACGCCCTTGGGCTTTCCGGTCGAGCCCGAGGTGTAGAGGATGAACAGCGGATCCTCGGCCCCCATCGGCTCGGGCGCGCAGTCGCCCGAGACCTTGGCCTTGATCTCGTGCCACCACACGTCGCGCTTGGCGTCCCAACCGGTCTTGCCGCCGGTGTGCCGGACCACCAGCACCTTCTTGACCATCGGGCACTTCCTGAGCGCCTCGTCGGTGTTGGCCTTGAGCGGCACCGGCTTGCCGCCGCGCAGGCCCTCGTCGGCGGTGATGACGATGTTGCTGTCGCAGTCGATGATGCGGTTGGCGAGCGAATCGGGCGAGAAGCCGCCGAACACCACCGAATGGATGGCGCCGATGCGCGTGCAGGCGAGCATCGCGTAGGCCGCCTCGGGGATCATCGGCAGGTAGATGGTGACGCGATCGCCCTTCTTGACGCCGAGCTCCTTCAGCGCGTTGGCCATGCGGCAGACTTCGCCGTGCAGCTCGCGATAGGTGATGTTCTTGCTTCTGGCGGGATCGTCGCCTTCCCAGATGATCGCGACCTGGTCACCACGCTTGGCGAGGTGGCGGTCGATGCAGTTGGCCGAAACGTTCAGGAGGCCATCGTGGTACCAGCGGATGCGGACGTCGCCGGTGTAGTCGACGTCGCGCACCGCGTCGGCGGAATAGGGCTTGATCCAGTCGAGCCGCTTGCCGTGCTCGCCCCAGAACTTGGCGGGGTCCTTCACCGATGCCTCGTACATCTCCTTGTACTTGGCGTCGTCGACATAGGCGCGCCTGGCCCAATCGGAGCTGACGGCGATCAGTTCATCGCTCATGGACATCCTCCCAATTCCCTCAAGTTTTAGCGCGCGGCTGCGACCGCCCGCAATTCGCCTTTCAGCGCATCCTTGGCCCTGGAAGCCGACGGCGCGGCGTGCTGCAGTGACCGAACAGCGGTTTATGGCGTGCAGTAATGGTGCGCCAGGACGAATTGAAGAAACCTCGCATCACCCTGATCGCGTGCTGCCGCAAGGGCGCGCCTGACAGGAGGGCATTCATACGGAACCCAGCCCGCGTCCGAGATGCTGTGATAGAGGATGGCGGTCCGTTGCGAGAGGAAGAAGCTCTGGAAGGCCAGCGTCAGCAAATACCAATCATAGTCCGGCACCACGACGTCTCGAACATAGTCGGGGCCCGCTGTCCATTTGAACAAGATTCGACGGGCGGTAGGAGCCTGTCTCGGCGGCGGCCACGGCGGCGTCAAGGTTTCGGCGTCTTCCAGCGCGTGGTCGGGCGTGCGCGAAGCAATATATCGGTCGAGCAGCGTCAGGTCGACGCTGTAGGAGATCGCTGCCACGGCCATGATCGTGGCAAAGGACGTCAAAGCGCGCGGCGCCACTCGCGACCACATCGGAGGGTCGACGATCGCCAAGGCCAACGCCAGGACCAGCGCATAGACGCCGAAGTGTCGTACATAGATCCAGGTGACCTGCGTGACACCGTTCGCGGCGAACCATAGGCCGAGGCCGAAGATGCAGACCACCGCCGCGGGAGAAAGGCGCCAACGAAGTCGTGCCGCACTTGCACCGGGCGCGACGAGGAGAAGCCATAGGGCCGGGAGCACGGGAGAGCGACCCAAAGTCGCCAACATCCACCACGGATTGACAAAATCGAACTGGTTTTCAGCCAAAGCGCGAATGATCGTCGGATTCGTGGTTGGCAGGAGACGGCTGGTGATAAGGTAGCCGGCGAGGAGCAAGGCGGTCATCGCTCCGGCAGCCAACAATGTCGGTTTGGGAAAATGCCTGCCCGAAGCTGCGAGTGCCGCGCCGAGCAACAGGTATGCCGCCGTCATCAGCATTGTCGCAGGGTGGGTGAAAACCATAAGGGCACCCAGTATCACGGTGCTGATGATCAATTGACCGGTCGTACAGTCCGGCCGTGCGATCAGGGCGGCCCAAATCATCCAAAGCCCGATGCCGACGATGAGCTCGCTCGGAAAGAAGACAAACGCTAGTGCAATGGCCAGATAGAGGCGCGAAAATGCAGCATTGGGCTCGACGCGCCGGATGAAGAACCAGAATCCCAGCGGCACCAGGAAGTAAAGCGCGTGCGCGCTGGTCAGGAAGCCATCAGAGGAGAGAGGTACTGCGGAGCGCAGTGCCCACGCTGGTCCAAAGAGTACGAATGTCGAAACTGACCGCGCGGCGATTTGGTTGAGATAGAGATCCCACGCGTCGCCGAGCCACACTGCTCCCAGGATGACGGCGCCGTCGTGCACCATGAGGCAGTGCGTCAAGCTGCCCAGCACCGCGACGACGACGAACGCAGCCAGTAGCGCCCAGTCGCTGTGCTCGAGAGTGGGATGTTTGGCCCCGCTAGACGCTCGGGCTTGGCCCGCCGTTTTCATGCCGGTCGCCGCCACGCAATCCCGCCGAACGGCAAGATCACCAGCGGCCCGCCGGTGACCAGGCACCAGACGTAGAACGCATCGTAGAGACCGACGACGGCGCAGAAGACCGCCGCGACGACGAGGTCTCTGCGCGTTGACGTCACTCCGTGAACCAGGTGGTGAAGTCGGAGATCGGCGCGCGCTCGGTGATCAGGTTGTTGGGCACGGCGTCAGGATCGGCATAGCCCATCGCCAGGCCGCAGATCACGACCTGGTCGTCAGGCACCTTGAGCTCGCGCCGCACCACGTGCTGATAGCGGCTGAATGCGGCCTGCGGGCAGGTGTGCAGGCCTTTCTCGCGCGCGAGCAGCATCAGCTGGTCGAGGAAGATGCCGCAGTCTATCCACTGGCCCTTTTCCATGCGCCGCTCGACGCACAGGATCATGCCGACCGGCGCGTCGAAGAACTCGTAGTTCTTGCGGAACTGCCTGGTCATGCCGGCGCTGTCGCCGCGCGGCACGCCGAGCAGGGTGTAGAGCTGCTTGCCGACCGTCTTGCGGCGCGCGTCGTAAACCGGCGTGAATTCCCTGGGGTAGACGCTGTACTCCGCGCCCGGGCCGTGATCGTTGGAATCCATTGCCGACAGGATCGCCGTCGACAGCCGCTTGCGGGCGGCGCCCATGGTCACATAGAGCTTCCAGGGCTGCAGATTGCCGTTCGACGCCGCCCGGTTGGCGTTGCCGATGATCCATTCGACGTCCGCCTTGGCCACGGGATCCGCCTTGAAGACCCGCATCGACCGGCGGCTGTTGATCGCGTCCGACACCTTCATACAGGGATGGTCCTCCATTCGTTGAGTGGACCGTATCGAGGTAGATGGCACAGCGCCACACGCAGGCGGTGAGAAATCATTTCCGCGGGTTAGAATCGACCCATGAGGCTGGTGCTCGACACCGATGTCGTTGTGGCGGGCATGCGCAGCCCCTCCGGCGCATCGGCTGCCATTTTGATGGCGGCTCGGCGCCGGCGGGTCGTTCTGCTGGCGACAGTGGCGCTCTTTGTGGAATACGAGGCGATCTGCGAACGGCAAGAACATCGGGCGGCAGCGGGCCTGGATCGCGATGACGTGCGGATTTTTCTCGATGCCGTGGCCAATCTGGTCGACGAGGTGGAAGCCCACTTTCTCTGGCGCGGCCGCTTGCGCGACGCCAACGACGATATGGTGCTCGACGCGGTGATCAACGGTCATGCTGACGCCATTGTAACGTTCGATCGTCGGGATTATGGCGACGTCCCGAACGAGTTCGGTATCGCAGTATTGGCGCCGCGAGAGGCGCTGAAAAGGATCATGACGTGAAGACGACTTCAGCGACCTATCCTCTACGGCTTCCAGCGAGTATTCGGGCCGAAGTGGCGAAACTCGCCAGGCGCGAAGGTATCAGCGTGAATCAGTTCATTGCGCTCGCCGTGGCGCAAAAGGTGTCGGCCTTGAATGCGGCATCGTGGTTCGCCGAGCGTCGATCGCGGGCGGATATGAAGGCTTTCGACAAGCTGATGCGGCGCAAGACCGGCGAAGCGCCGCGTCCCGACGACCGGAAGTAGGGATCACCACTTAACTCCGACCGAGATGGCGGCGCAGGAACTCGAACAGCTTGCGCCGGGCATCGGCGTTGTGCTGCTCGGTGAAATAGTGGGTGGCGCCGGGCACGATGAAAGTTTCGACTTCCTTGCCATGGTTTTTCAAGGACGCCGCCATGGTCTCGGTCTGCTCCACGGAAACGTTCTCGTCCTTGTCGCCGTGGACCAGCAGGACCGGCACGTCGATCTGCGCCACCCGGAAGATCGGCGAGCGCACCGGCAGACCCTCGGGCCCGCAGAGATCGTCGAGATAGTCGCGCACGAACGGATTGGCCTCACGCCAGGCGGCGAGGTCGATCGGCGGATGGAAGGCGGCGACGGCGCGGATCGGCGGGCGGTGCGCCGCGGTCAGCAGCGCCACCTGACCGCCCATCGAGTTGCCGACCAGGGCGATCCGCTCGCGGTCGACCAGCGGCCGCTTGGCCATCCAATCGATCGCTGCCAGCACGTCGAGCGGCTGGCGCAGGCCCTGGTCGCTCTCGCCCTCGCTGCCCAGCCAGCCGCGCAGCGACAGCGCCAGCGCGGCATAGCCGTTGGCCGCGGTGAGGCGCGCCAGCGCCGCGAGGTGCGAGGCGTTCTGCGCGAATCCGTGCAGCAGGATCACCGCCGGGTAGGGCGGCTTGCCGGCCTGCGGCTTGAAGAAGTAGCCGCCGAGCGTGACGCCGTGGCCCGGCACCTTGACCGACTCGGCGTCACTCAGGTCGGGGAGATCCTCCCAGCGATGCGCCACTTCGATCGGCACGCCGTCGGGATCGCGAAAGGCGACCGAGTAGTAGCCCGGTGCAAAGTAGTCGAGCTCGGTCGGCGGCTGCAGGATCTCGGTGCCTGCTTCCTTGAGCACGGCATAGACCTCGTCGACCTGGGTGCGGCTCTCGGCCGACACCGCGAGCCACAGCGCACCGGGCCCGTATGACACGCCCTCGCTCGCCTGGCGCATGACGAAATGGTCGTAGCCGCGCGACCACATCACCCGGCCGGGGCTCGCCCAGACACGATGAAAGCCGAGCGTCGGCAGCCACAGGCGATGAAAGGCGATCGAGCGACCGAGGTCGCTGACTTCGACGGCGGCGCCGGCGAAAGAGGCGCGCGACTTCATGTCGAGCTTCCTCCCCATATGAATGGGGAGGAAAGGCTGAGCATGACGCGCGCCTGCTTCATCAACGCAGCGGCAGGCCGAGCGCGCGAAGCTCGTCGCGTCGCAGATCTTCTTCCCCGGCGAGGAAGAACTCGTCGAGCTGCGGCGGCTTGATGTTCGTGCTCGCCAGCATGGCGTGCGCCTGGCCGCGGTGATGGATGTCGTGCTGGAACAAGTGCTCCAGGATGTTGGCGACCCTGGAGGGCGGCGGCTTGCGGTTGAGCCGCGGCAGGTGCCAGTCGCGCTGAAGCGTCTCCTCGGTCTGCCGCTCGCAGAAGGCGATCAGCCGCCTGTCGGTCGCGGTCTGGACCAGCCGAAGGGAGCGTGCGTCGGCATAGTCCGAAGCGGGCGCCTTGATGCGGCCGATCGCATCGCCGCCCTCCAGGGCCGCGAGGTAGTACAGGTCGACGTCCAGGATATGGTTCAAGGTGAGCCGCAGTGACGGGAAGAAGCTCACTCGTGGCGCCGCGAACTCCTCCGGCGTCAGCGCCTCGCAGGCGCTGAGCAGCCGGTGGTTGGCCCAGGCGTTGTTCTGCGCCATGGCGACGAAGTGGCTGACCAACCCCGTCGCCATGATCCCGTTCCTATGCCGCGTCCGCGAGGTTGCGCAGGACGTAGTGCAGCACGCCGCCGTTCTTGAAGTACTCGATCTCCTCGGCGGTATCGATGCGGCAGGTCAGCATGACCTTGTCGCTGGTGCCGTCGCGGCGATGGATGGTCATCGGGATGTCCATGCCGGGCTTGAGGCCGCCCTCGATGCCGCCGACGTCGAAGCTCTCGTGGCCGGTGAGGTTCAGCGTCTTGCGCGTCATGCCGTCCTTGAACTGCAGCGGCAGCACGCCCATGCCGACCAGGTTCGAGCGATGGATGCGCTCGAAGGTCTCGCACACCACCGCCTTCACGCCGAGCAGGTTGACGCCCTTGGCCGCCCAGTCGCGCGAGCTACCGGTGCCGTACTCCTTGCCGGCGATCAGGATCTGCGGCGTGTGCTCCTTCTGGTAGCGCATCGCCTGGTCGAAGATCGGCACCGGCTGGTCGGAGCGGTAGTCGTGGGTGAAGCCGCCCTCGATGCCCGGCACCATCTCGTTCTTGAGGCGGATGTTGGCGAAGGTGCCGCGCATCATCACCTCGTGATTGCCGCGTCGCGTGCCGTACTGGTTGAAGTCCTTGGGCTGCACCCCGTGCTCGAGCAGGTAGGCGCCGGCCGGGCTGTCCTTCTTGATCGAGCCGGCGGGCGAGATGTGGTCGGTCGTGATCGAATCGCCGAACTGGCCAAGCGGGCGGGCGCCCTCGATGTTGCTGAGGCTGCCCGGCACCTTGCCCATGCCGTCGAAGTACGGCGGGTTGCGCACGTAGGTCGACTTGTCGTCCCAGGCGTAGGTCAGCGTCGGCTTGGTCTTGATCGAGCGCCAGAACGTGTCGCCCTTGAAGACGTCGCTGTAGCGCTTCTTGAACGCCTTGGCGGTCACGAACTTGTCGACGTGCTTCTGCAGCTCGGCGTTCGAGGGCCAGATGTCCTTGAGGTAGACCGGCTTGCCGTTCTTGGCCGTGGCGATCGGATCCCTGGTGATGTCGATCTTCATCGAGCCGGCCAGCGCATAGACCACCACCAGCATCGGCGAGGCGAGGTAGTTGGCGCGGGTCAGCGGATTGACGCGGCCCTCGAAGTTGCGGTTGCCCGACAGCACCGAGCAGACCACGAGGTCGCCGTCGCCGATCGCCTTGGTCACCGGGTCGGGCAGCGGCCCGGAGTTGCCGATGCAGGAGGTGCAGCCGTAGCCGACGAGGTTGTAGCCGATCTTGTCGAGCTCCTTCTGCAGGCCCGACGCCACGAGATACTCGGTGACGACCTGCGAGCCCGGCGCCAGCGAGGTCTTGACCCACGGCTTGGCCTTGAGGCCGAGCTTGGCCGCGTTGCGCGCGATCAGGCCGGCACCCAGCATGACGTAGGGGTTCGAGGTGTTGGTGCACGAGGTGATCGCCGCGATCACCACGTCGCCGTGGCCGAGATCGTAGTCGACGCCCTCGCACTTGATGCGCTTGCCGTCGTCGCGGCGCTCGAATTCCTTCTCCATCGTGCCGACGAACTGGCTGGCCGCCTGGTCGAGCGGCACACGGTCCTGCGGCCGCTTCGGGCCGGCAAGGCTCGGCACCACGTCGCCGAGGTCGAGCGACAGCGTGTCGGTGAATACCGGGTCGGGCGACTTTTTGCTACGCCACAGGCCCTGCTTCTTGGCATAGGCCGCGACAATCTTGGCGGCGGCGCCGCGGTTGGTGGTCTTGAGGTAGCCGAGCGTGATCTCGTCGACCGGGAAGAAGCCGCACGTGGCACCATACTCCGGCGCCATGTTGGCGATGGTGGCGCGGTTGGCGAGCGGCAGGTCGGCGAGGCCCTCGCCGTAGAATTCGACGAACTTGTTGACCACGCCCTTCTTTCGCAGCATCTGCGTCACGGTCAGCACGAGGTCGGTCGCGGTCGCGCCTTCCTTGAGCTTGCCGGTCAGCCTGAAGCCGACGACCTCGGGAATCACCATCGGCTGCGGCTGGCCGAGCATGGCGGCCTCGGCCTCGATGCCGCCGACGCCCCAGCCGAGCACGGCGAGGCCGTTCACCATGGTGGTGTGGCTGTCGGTGCCGACCAGCGTGTCGGGATAGAGCACCGTCTCCCTGCCGTTCTTCTGCTGGAAGACGACCTGGCTCAGGAACTCGAGGTTGACCTGGTGGCAGATGCCGGTGCCCGGCGGCACGACGCGGAAGTTGTCGAACGCCATCTGGCCCCAGCGCAGGAACTGGTAGCGCTCGAGGTTGCGCTCGTATTCGAGAGCGACGTTGGCCTTGAACGCGCTGTTGTTGCCGAAGTTGTCGACGATCACCGAGTGATCGATGACCAGGTCGACCGGCACCAGCGGATTGATCTTCTTGGGATCGCCGCCGAGCTTCTCCATCGCGTCGCGCATCGCCGCGAGGTCGACCACGGCGGGCACGCCGGTGAAGTCCTGCATCAGCACGCGGGCGCACCGGTAGTTGATCTCCTTGGTCGACTTGCCGCCGTTCTTGATCCAGTCGGCGAAGGCGGCGATGTCCGCCTTCTTGACCGTCTTGCCGTCCTCATGACGGACCAGGTTTTCCAGCAGGATGCGCAGCGAGAACGGCAGGCGGGAGAGATCCCCAACCTCCTTCTCGACCGCCTTCAGGCTCCAGTAGGTGTAGCTCCGGGCACCAACCTTGAGCGTCTTGCGGGCCTTGAAGCTGTTGGGATGGGCGGCGGCCATTGGGCTAACTCCTGGAGGTCGTGCGGTCGTTCGAGTTGGCGAAATCGGGGGCAAAATAGGGGGCCGGACGGGGTCAGGCAATCGGCGGATGCGGTTGTGGCGGGGCTGTGCCAGAGTGCGCGCATGCAGCGCGGAAGCCGGCATTTACTCGGTGCATTTGCGGCCCTTGTGATGGTGTACGGGGTGACCGTGTACGGAACCGCGCATGCCCAGCTCCAGGGCGGAGCGGACTGGGACTCGCCCTCGCGGGAATATCGCGGCGCCGGCTCGTCCGGGGCGGCCGGGTCCAGCCTGCCGGCGGCGGCGCGCAGCGCCACGATCGAGAACCTGAACAAGATCCTGTCGACCTCGCAGCTCTCGCCGGTCGACCGTTCGCTCTACCTCAGCATCCGCGCCTTCGTGTTCAGCCGGATGGGGCGCGAGGCCGACAGCCAGAAGGACGTCGCCGAGATGGCCCGGGTCAATCCGAAGGGCTGGCCGATCATGCTGTCGCTCGTCATGCCCGGGCTGGCCGGTGGCGGCGACCGCGGCGCGGCGCTCCGGGCGCTGGGCTATGGCCTGCAGAAGAAGCCGAACGATACCTGGCTGCTGATGGGCCAGGGCCAGGTGCAGATGCAGATCGCCGACTATGCCCGCGCGCTCGGCACGCTGGATACTGCTGTCGCCAGCGCCCAGACCACGGCCGAACGGCGCAACAGTTCCTATTTCCGCGGCCATGCCAACCTGGCGCTGGGCAACTACGACCAGGCGGCGAGCGACTTCGACGCCTCGATCGCGGGGCAAACCACGCTCAAGGGCCGGATCTGGGGCGCGCTGTGGCGCTACGCCGCCCAGGTGCGCGGCAGGCACAATGCGCAGGCGGCGCTGGCCAGGGAGCTCGGCAACGAGAACCTGTACGAATGGCCGGGCCCGATCGCCAGGTTCCTGCTCGGCCGCCTGCCGCCCGGCGAGCTCGAGGTCGCCGCCGAATCCGACGATGCCGCCAAGAAGACCAACGGCAAGTGCATGGCCGCCTACTTTATCGGTATGGACAACATCCGACGCGGCGACAAGCAGCGGGCGCGCGAGCAGCTCCAACTTGCCCAGGCGCGCTGCCCCACGGTGTCGGAGTACAACTGGGCAGCGTCGAACGAGCTGAAGCGATTGTAGCATCTTGCCGCGGCAAGATGAGACAGGCCAGGTCGTGGGGCCAATACGAAATAGCTCTGCGATGGAGAGTTTCAGCGTCTGGCCGGGCGACCCATGCGATGGATCACTCCGCCGGCCGCGCCGCCGCCGATGACCCTCCCGTCCATTGCGCGATCATCCTGGGCAGGATCGGCCGGCTCTTGATGAGGAAGTCCCACGCCATCAGGAGCGCCCCGGCGGCGAAGACGACATCGCCGGGCAACCGCATCCACTGCCAGATGAGCGTCTCGTTGTAGAAATCGACGCTTCGGGCATAGGTCAGGCCATGCTCGAAGACCGCCGCGAGCTGCGGCCAGCCGACAGGAAAGAAGTTGAGCAGAACCCACAGCGCCAGGCCGCCGTTGTAGAGCCAGAAGGCCCACAAGCCCAGGCGCTCGCCAAAGGCCGCGCGCTCGCCCGCCGCATAGCGCAGGCAGAAATAGATCAAGCCGATCGCCAGCAGGCCGAAGGCGCCGAACAGCGAGGTGTGGGCGTGGTTCAGGGTGAGGAAGGTGCCGTGCTCGTAGTAGTTGACCAGCGGCGCGTTCAGGGTGCCTCCGCCGAACACGCCGGCGCCGACGAAATTCCAGAATGCCGCGCCGATGATGTAGGTGTAGGCGAGGCGATAGTTGAAGGTCTGGTGCTGCTTGATCAGGCGGTGATGGTTGATCGCCTCGATGATCAACAGCACCAGGGGCAGGACCTCGATGAAGGAGAACATGCTGCCCAGGGGCACCCACATGCTGGGTCCGCCGGCCCAGTAGAGATGATGGCCGGTGCCGAGCACGCCGCCCAGGAAGATCAGGATCAGCTCGAAATACACCGCCATCTCGGCAAGCCTGCGCGAAACCAGGCCCAGCGCCATCAGCAGATAGGCGCTCATGCTGGCGGCGAAGAATTCGAACGACTGCTCGACCCACAGATGGACCACCCACCAGCGCCAGAAGTCGGTGATGGTGAACGACTTGCCGATGCCCGTGAGCGGAATCATCCCGAAGACGTACAGCACGGCGATGTTGAGCGTGGCCGCCCAGATCAGGTTCTCCAGGCGGATGCGCCCGGACCAGAACTGTCGTGTCGCCTGCCAGAGTGCCTGGCGCGTCGGCCACAGGGCGCGGAAGACCAGTGCGCTCCAGATCAGCAGGCCTGCGAAGAACGCGATCTGCCAGAAGCGGCCGAGCTGGATGTAGGAAAGACCCTGGTTGCCGAACCAGAACCATAGGCGGCCGGCAAGGCCCATGATGCCCAGCCAATCGCCGATCAGCGCGCCGGCGACGATGATCACCGTCACCCAGAACAGGATGTCGACGAGCACTCCCTGGCCTCGCGCATCCCGCCCGCCGGCAATCGAGGGAGCGATGAAAAGCCCGGCGCCGATCCACCCGATGCCGATCCAGATGATCGGTGCCTGTATGTGCACGTCCCGCAGGAAGTTGAAGGGAAGAATGTTGTGTAGCTCGAGGCCGTAGAAACTGCGGCGGTCATAATAGGCGTGCGCCATGATCGTGCCCGCCAGGATCTGCAGAAGCAGCATGGCCGCAACGACCAGGAAGTACTTTCCGATTCGCTTTTGGCTGTCCGTGAGCGGTTGGAACGTCGCAAGCACCGGGTCCATCGGCCCGACATCGGGAGAGCTCAGCCAGTATTCATAGATGAACAGGACGCCGCCGAACGCAAGAAAGGTGAAGCAGAAGCTCGCCCAGGTCCAGATGAAGGTGTTGGTGGTGGGCGTGTTGCCGACTTCCGGTTCGTACGGCCAGTTCTCCGTCCACGACCATGTCGTGTCGGGCCGGCGGGCGACGGTCGTCAATGCCGAGTAGATCAGGAAATCGACGGTCTGGTGCGCTTCTTCCTCGCTCAGGCTGTAGGCCGGCGTCCACCCCGTGGTCAGGTCGACAGTGGCCAGGTTCTTCGCCATCTCCGGCCGCAGCGCGCCGATTGCAGCGGCCAGGGCATCGGGAATCGGAACCTGCTGCCGCGTCAGGTCGACCCCCTGAAGCTGTTTGCGCATCTCGTCACGCACCCCCGCCTGCTGATCGCCCGCGAGGGCGTCGAACGCCTTGCCAAAGCGGTGTTGTGCGAGGGCGGTCTCGGTCAAGGAAGCGAGGCGGGTCAGCGTGAACGCCGTGTAGTCCTGGCCGAAATAGGAGCCCATCCCGTAAAGGCTCCCATAGTCCATGAGATCGGCCTTCTGAAAGCCGGCCTTGCCGCTGACGATGTCCTCCGACGTCATGAGCGTGGACCCGTCGGACCTCACGAATCGATCCGGCATCGGCGCCGCGCGTTCGTAGGTCAGTACCGTGGCCCACGCGAACAGGGCAAAGCATAGGATCGCAGTGACGAGAAGCACCCATTTCAGGACGTTGCTCACGGGATCTTCGGCTGCGCGCGCGACTTGGCCGGTACTGAGTGACACTGGCGGCTCCCGCGAAAATTGCGCAACCACAGGCGCGGACCTGCTGACTGCTGCCCGGCTGCTATTGCAGCTTGAACGCAAGACACTCA
This sequence comes from Pseudomonadota bacterium, assembly GCA_018240745.1. Classification (GTDB taxonomy): domain Bacteria; phylum Pseudomonadota; class Alphaproteobacteria; order Reyranellales; family Reyranellaceae; genus Reyranella. The sequence continues at coordinate 49,586 of JAFEFF010000214.1, read as the reverse complement.
TCCTGGTTGCTGCGGAAGCCCTCGATCGAGGCCGACACGATGTCGCGGTGGGAGTGCCGCCTCAGTCCGCCAATGCCATCGGGGCGACGAAGCGGGCGATCTCGCCCAGAACATAGGCGGACTGCTGGAGATGGGGGCTGTGGCCGCAGTCGGGGACCAGCCGGGTCTCGCAGTAGCCGGCAACCTTGCCGGCGATGATGCCGAGCTGCAGTTCGGTGCCGTAGTCGTCGTCCTCGCCCTGGATCGCCTGCACCGGCACCTCGATCTTCGGCAGGCGCCCGTTGGCATCCATCGGCTCGAAGCCCGGCGCGACCCAGGCGTCGGACCACAGGTGGAAGGCGCGGTCGACGTTGTCGCCGTGATAGCGCGCCAGCTTCTGGCGCAGGTCGGTGTTGGCATAGGCCTCGCGGGCGCGATGGATGGCGGCGATGCAGATCGGCTCGTTGATCGCATGCGCGGCGAGCGTCACCACCGCGCGCAAGGGCGAGGGATCGTTGGCGGCGTAGTTCAGCGCGATCGTGCCGCCGTCGCTGTGGCCGACCAGCACGCAGTCCTCGATCGCGAGCCTGGCCAGGAGTTTCGGCAGCACCGCGTCGGCCTCGATCTCCATGTACTTGACGCCGGGATCGCTGGGCCACGGGCTCGACTGGCCGTAGCCGGTGCGGTCGTAGACCACGCCCTCGCACTGCAGGACGTCGCAAAGCTTCTGCGGGAAGTCGCGCCACATCTCGATGCAGCCCAGGCCCTCGTGCAGGAACACCAGCGTCGTGCGCTCGAGTCCGTCGCTCTTCTGCGGCTGCAGGCGCCGGACCCTGAGCGTGCGGTCGCCGAGGTCGAGGAATTGGTCGCTCACACCTCTGCTTTAGCCGGGACCGGGCGGCGGGAGAAGGCGCCGATCGCGGCCGGCAGGACGGTGAGGAACAGGCAGGGCGCCAGCAGCATGCCGCCCACCACCACGATCGCCAGCGGCCGCTGCACCTGGCTGCCGATCGCGGTCGAGAAGGCGGCCGGCAGCAGGCCGACGCAGGCGGCGACGCAGGTCATCAGCACCGGCCGCATCTGCTGCCGGCAGGTCGCGCGCAGCGCCTGCTCGCGCTCGAGGCCGGCATCGATGAAGCGGTTGAAGGCGCCGACCACCATGATGCCGTTCATTGCGGCGATGCCGAACAGCGCGACGAAGCCGATCGCCGCCGAGATGCTGAACGGCATGTCGGCCAGGGTCAGGCTGACGATGCCGCCGATCAGCGCCATCGGAATGGCGCTGCCGGCGAGCAGCGTGTCGGTGAGGTTGCCGAAGCTGACATAAAGCAGCAGCAGGATCAGGGCGATCGCCACCGGCACGGCGATCGACAGCCGGTCGATCGCGGTCTGGAAGTTGGCGAAGTCGCCGGCCCATTCCAGCCGGTAGCCGCTCGGCAGCCCGACCTCCCTGGCGACGCGCTCCTGCGCCTCCAGCACGGCACCGCCGAGGTCGCGGCCGCGCACCGAGAACTTGACCGGGATGAAGCGCTGCTGCTGCTCGCGGTAGATGTAGAAGGCGCCGCTCGCCAGCCCGACCCTGGCGACCTCGCTGAGCGGGACCTGGATCACACCCTTGTCGGTCTGCACGCCGATCGCGATGCGCTCCAGCGCCGACATGTCGTGGCGGTACTTCTCGGCCAGCCGCACCTTCATCGGGAAGTGCCGGTCGCTGCCGTTCTCGTAGAGGTCGCCGGCCGCCTGGCCGCCGACTGCGGCCTGGATGGTGGCGTTGATGTCGCCCGGCGAGAGGCCGTAGCGCGCCGCCCGCTCACGGTCGATGTCGATGCGGATGGTCGGCTGGCCGAGCAATGGCGGCACGGTGACGTCGGTGATGCCCGGCACCTTCACCAGCACGCGGCGGATGTCGAGCGCGACCTTGCTCAGGTGCTCCAGGTCGGCGCCGCTGATCTTGATGGCGTTCTCCGCGTCGATGCCGGAGGCGGCCTCCTGCACATTGTCCTGGATGTACTGCGAGAACGCGAAGTTCACGCCCGGGAAGCCCTTGCTCAGCGCCCGCGCCATCTCGTCGACCAGCTTCACCTTGTCGTAGCCCGGCCGCCACTTCTCCATCGGCTTCAGCGGCACGAAGAACTCGCCGTTGGAGAAGCCGTCGGGATCGGTGCCGTCGTCCGGCCGGCCGTGCTGGGAAACGACGGTCTCGACCTCGGGGAAGCCCTTCACCAGGCCGCGCATGCGGTTGACGTAGTCGTTGCCCTCGTCGAGCGAGACCGACGGCGGCATCGACGCGCGCATCCAGATGTTGCCTTCCTCGAGCTTGGGCAGGAACTCCAGCCCCACCGAGCTCGCCGCGACGGCGGCGATGCCAGCCAGCACGCCGCCGCCGGCAAGCGTCAGGCCGCGACGGGTGAGCACGACCTCGGTCACGCGGCTGTAGACGCGGCGCAGGCTGCGCACCACCAGGGTCTCGACCTCCGACACCTTGGCCGGCAGCAGCAGCGCCGACAGGGCGGGCGAGACGGTGAAGGTGGCGAGCAGGCCGCCGGCCAGGGCGTAGGCATAGGTGCGCGCCATCGGGCCGAAGATGTGGCCTTCGACGCCCGACAGGGTGAACAGCGGCAGGAAGCCCGCGATGATGATGGTCGCCGAGAAGAAGATCGCGTGGGTGACTTCGGTCGCCGCAGTGAAGACGATGCTGATCTTGTCGACCGGGCCGTCGTTGTTGCGATGGCTGCTCTCGGCGAGATGGCGGAAGATGTTTTCGACGATGATGACCGTGGCATCGACGATGATGCCGAAGTCGATCGCGCCCATCGACAGCAGGTTCGCCGATTCGCCCGACAGCACCAGGATCACCACGGCGAACAGCAGGGCGAACGGAATGGTGGCGGAGACGATCAGCGCGCTGCGCAAATCACCGTGGAACTGCCACTGGATGAAGAAGATGAGCGAGACGCCCATCACCATGTTGTGCAGCACGGTGCGGGTGGTGACGTCGACCAGCGCGCTGCGGTCGTAGATTCGCACGATCTTCACGCCGGGCGGCAGGAGGTCCGACGCGTTGATTTCGGCGACCGCCTGCTTGACCGCGCGCAGGCTCGGCAGGGTCTCGGCGCCGCGTCGCATCAGCACGATGCCCTCGACGACATCGTTGTCGCCGTCCTGCCCGGCGATGCCGAGCCGCGGCTCGTAGCCCACGGTGACGTTCGCGACGTCGCCCACCAGCACCGGCGCACCGTCGCGCATCACCAGCATGGTGTGGCGGATGTCGTCCATCGAGCGGATCTGGCCGACCGAGCGGATCACCGCCGACTGCGGGCCGATGTTCACCGTGTTGGCGCCGACGTTGACGTTGGCGCCGTTCAGCGCGTCGATCACCTGCTTGAGCGTGAGCCCGTAGGCCAGCAGCCGGTCGAGGTCGACAGTGATGTCGTAGGTCTTGGACTTGCCGCCCCACGGCGTGACGTCGACCACGCCGGGGATCGCCTTGAAGCGGCGCTCGAGGATCCAGTCCTGGATGGTCTTGAGATCGGTCACGGTGTAGCCGGGCGGGCCGACCACGCGATAGCGGTAGATCTCGCCGATCGGGCTGGTCGGCGAGAGGAAGGGCTGCGCGCCGTTGGGCAGCGGCCCGAGCTGGTTCAGCCGGTTGATGACGAGCTGCGACGCTTCCCGATAACTGATGTCGTAGGTGAACTGCACCTTCACGTCGCTGAGGCCGGTCAGCGATATCGAGCGCACGGACGAGACGTAGGGCAGTCCCGACATCTGCACTTCGATCGGGATGGTGATGTAGCGCTCGATCTCTTCCGACGACTGGCCGAAGTTCTGGGTGACGATGTCGACCAGCGGCGGCACCGGATCGGGATACGCCTCGATGTTCAGCTTCTTGTAGGCAAACAGCCCGCCGGTGACCAGGGCGAGGCTGAGAATGATCACCAGCACGCGCTGACGAAGCGCTGCCCCCACGACTCCCTGCATCGACGACCCTTCGGGCTCCTTCTGGGCCAGCTAAGACATACTTCGTGCTGCAGCACTACCGCTGCGTTTACATCACCTCTGCGAGACGACGCCTGCAGGTATGGGGGGCCTCGGCGTTGGCGTACGGCACCGCAGACGCGCTGCAGCGTCCTTCACCGGCTCGTCGCGATTCCACCAGCCGCCGCCCAACGCCTGGAACAGCGCGGCCGTGTCGGTGTAGCGCGCGGCCTGAGCCTGCACGCGCAAGAGCGATGCCTGCTGATAGGCAAGTTCCGCCGTCAGCACGAAGATGTAGGTCGCGTCGCCGAGCTCGAGCCGGCGGCGGGCGATCTGCAGGCTGGTCGCGGTCGCCTGCTCGGCGGCGACGGAGGCTTTCAACGTGAGGGCGTCGTACTCCAGCGCGCGCAGGGTGTCGGCGACGTTGCGGAAGGCCTGCAGCACGGTCGAGCGGTACTGGGCATCGGCCTGCTCCAGCGCGGCCTGCGCCCCGCGCTTCTTGGCCGCCAGCGCGCCGCCGTCGAGGATGGTCTGCAGCACGCTGACGCCGACGACCGACGAGGCGAGCGTCGGGCCGAACAGCGTGCCGAGGGTCAGCGCCTGGGTCCCGATGCTGGCGTTCAGCGTGATGTTGGGGAACTGGTTGGCGATCGCCACGCCGACGAGCGCCGATGCCGAATGGAGATTGGACTCGGCCGCGCGCACGTCCGGCCGCTGCTCGACCAGCCGCGACGGCAGGCTGAGCGGCAGCTCCTCCGGCAGCTTCAGGTTCTCGAGCTTGAAGCGCTCGGCGAGCGACTGGTCGGGAAACCGGCCGGTGAGGGTGGCGAGAAGGTTGCGCTGCTGTGCCAGCGCTTTCTGTAGCGGCGGCAGGGTCGCCTCGACCTGGGCAAGCGCTGCCTGCTGGGCGGCGACGTCGGAGCCGGTCACGGCGCCGAGGGTCGACTGGCGATTGAGGATGTCGAGCGTGTCGCGCTGGGCGGCGACGATGCGCTGGGTCGCCTCGATTTGGGCACGCAGCGAGGCCTCGAGGATCGCCGCCGCCACGACGTTGGAGGCGAGCGAGAGATAGGCGCCCTCGAGCTGGAAGCACTGCGCCTCGGCGAGCGCGTCGAGCGATTCGATCTGCCGGCGGTTGGCGCCCCACAGGTCGAGATTGTAGCTGAGCGTCAGGCCGAGCGTGTATAGGCTGTAGCTGTAGTTGTTGTCGGCGGTCGGCGCCGACAGCACGGTCGGCACCTGGTTGGCCGTCGCGCCGAAGCCCGCCTGCAGGGTCGGGAACAGGGTGGCGCGTTGCGCGCGCGCCGCTTCCTGCGCGACCCGCAGCCCGGCGGAGGCCGCCCTGATGTCGGGATTGGCGCGCAGCGCCGTCTCGATCAGGCTGTTGAGTTGCGGCGACTGGAAGACCGCCCACCACTGGCCGGGAATGTCGAGGCCGTCGACGATGCGCTGCGCCTCGCCGCCGTCGATCCCGCCGGCGACGAACTGCGGCGGCTGGTCGGGCAGGAAGGACTGGACCTTGGGCGGGTCGGGCGGCTGGAAATCGGGGCCCATCGTGCAGGCCGCCAGGGGACAGCCGCCCAGCAGGCCGAAGGCGGCGAACGCAACGAGAGGACGCATCAAGGCATCTCCGCCACGGCACCGGCCGGCGCCGGTTCGGGCGCATGGCGGCGCGAGAACAGTCCGATCAGCGACGGTAGCACGGTCAGGAACAGGAACGGCGCGAGCATGGTGCCGCCGACGATCACCACGGCGAGCGGCCGCTGCACCTGGCTGCCGATCGCGGTCGAGAAGGCGGCGGGCAGGAGGCCGACACAGGCGGCGACGCAGGTCATCAGCACCGGCCGCATCTGCAGCACGCAGGTCTGGTGCAGCGCCTGCTCGCGCGCCATGCCGCCCTCGACCAGACGGTTGAAGCAGGACAGCACCATGATGCCGTTCATGGCGGCGATGCCGAACAGGGCCACGAAACCGATCGCGGCGGAGATGCTGAAGGGCAGGCCGAGGACGAACAGCGACAGCACGCCGCCGGTCAAGGCCATCGGGATCGCACTGCCGGCAAGCAGCGTGTCGCGCAGGCTGCCGAAGCTGACATAGAGCAGCAGCAGGATGAGAGCGATGGCGATCGGCACTGCGACGGCAAGCCGTTGCAGGGCGCTCTTGAGGTTGCCGAACTCGCCGACCCATTCGACGCGATAGCCGCCCGGGATCCTGACCTGGTCGGCGACGCGTTGCTGCGTCTCGAGCACGGCGCTGCCGAGGTCGCGGCCGCGCACCGAGAACTTGACGGGGACGTAGCGCTCCTGCTGCTCGCGGTAGATATAGAAGGCGCCAGAGACGAGGTTGACCCTGGCGACCTCGGAGAGCGGCACCTGGGTCACGCCCTTGTCGGTCTGTACGCCGATCGGGGTGCGCTTGATGGCCTCGAGATTTTCGCGGTAGCGCGGCGCGAGGCGCACGACCATCGGGAAGTGGCGGTCGCTGCCGTTCTCGTAGAGGTCGCCCGCCGCCTGGCCGCCGATCGCCGCCTGCACGGTGGCGTTGATGTCGCCTGGTGCGAGGCCGTAGCGGGCGGCGCGGTTGCGGTCGATGTCGATGCGGATGGTCGGCTGGCCGAGCGAGGACGAGACCGCGAGATCGGTGATGCCGGGCACGGTGGCGATGGCGTTCTTGATGTCCTCGGCGACCTTGGCCAGCGTCTCGAGGTCGTTGCCGAAGACCTTGACCGAGTTCTCGCCCTTCACGCCCGACGCCGCTTCCTGGACGTTGTCCTGGATGTACTGCGAGAAGGTGAACTCGACGCCGGGGAAGGCCTTCTGCAGCGCGTCGTTCATGTCGGCGATCAGGTGTTCCTTGTCGAGGCCCTTGCGCCACTTGTCGAACGGCTTCAGCGGCACGAAGAACTCGGCGTTGAAGAAGCCGGTCGAATCGGTGCCGTCGTCGGGCCGGCCGTGTTGGGAGATCACCGTCTCCGCCTCGGGGAAGCCCTTGAGCAGCTTGCGCATGCGGTTGACGTAGTCGTTGCCCGATTCGAGCGAGATCGACGCCGGCATGGTCGCGCGAACCCACATGTTGCCTTCCTCGAGCGCGGGCAGGAACTCCAGCCCGATCGAGTTGCCGGCCACCACCGCGACCATCAGGACGCCGAGGCCTGCCAGCGCGGTCATGGCGCGGCGCGGCAGCACGAAGTCGCGCACACGCGCATAGATGCCGCTGATCGCGCGCACCAGCCGGGTTTCGCCGTGCTCGACCCGTTCCGGCAGCAGCAGCGCCGAGAGCGCCGGCGAGACGGTGAAGGTGGCGAGCAGGCCGCCGGACAGGGCGTAGGCATAGGTGCGCGCCATCGGGCCGAAGATGTGGCCCTCGACGCCCGACAGAGTGAATAGCGGCAGGAAGCCCGCGATGATGATGGTCGCCGAGAAGAAGATCGCCTTCGTCACCTCGGTCGAGGCGTTATAGATGGTCTCCACTTTGTCGATTCGCGGGTCGCGATGCGACAGGTGGCGGAAGATGTTCTCGACCATGATGACGGTGGCATCGACGATGATGCCGAAGTCGATCGCGCCCATCGACAGCAGGTTCGCCGATTCGCCCGACAACACCAGGATCACCACGGCGAACAGCAGGGCGAACGGAATGGTGGCGGAGACGATCAGGGCGCTGCGCAAATCACCGAGGAACAGCCACTGGATCAAGAAGATGAGCGAGACGCCCATCACCATGTTGTGCAGCACGGTCCGGGTGGTGACGTCGACCAGCGCGCTGCGATCGTAGATTCGCACGATCCGCACGCCGGGTGGCAGGATGTTGGTGTCGTTGATGCGGTCGACCTCGGCCAGCACGCCCTGCAGCGTCGGCAGGGTCTGGGCGCCGCGCCGCATCAGCACGATGCCCTGGATGATGTCGTCGTCGTCGTTCTGGCCGGCGATGCCGAGCCGCGGCTGGTGGCCGACGGTCACGGTGGCCACGTCCGACACCAGGATCGGCGCGCCGTCGCGCGTGGTCACGATGGTGTTGCGGATGTCGTCCATCGAGCGGATCTGGCCGACCGAGCGCACGATCGCCGACTGCGGGCCGATGTTCACCGTGTTGGCGCCGACATTGACGTTGGCGTTGTTCAGCGCGTCGATCACCTGCTTCAGCGTGAGCCCGTAGGCCAGCAGCCGGTCGAGATCGACGGTGATGTCGTAGGTCTTGGTCTTGCCGCCCCAGCCGGTGACGTCGATCACGCCGGCAATCGCCTTGAAGCGGCGCTCGAGGATCCAGTCCTCGATGGTCTTGAGGTCGGTGACGGTGTAGCCGGGCGGCCCGACCACGCGGTAGCGGAAGATCTCGCCGATCGGGCTGGTCGGCGACAATGTCGGCTGGGCCCCGTTGGGCATCGGCGGCAGTTGCGACAGCCGGTTGATGACGTATTGCGCCGCCTGCTCGTAGCTCAGGGCGTAGGTGAATTGCACCTTCACATCGGACAGCCCGAACAGCGAGATGGTGCGGACCGCCTGCACGTTCGGGATGCCCGCCATCTGGATCTCGACCGGGATCGTGATGTAGCGCTCGATCTCTTCGGACGACTGGCCGGGATTCTGGGTGATGATGTCGACCAGCGGCGGCACCGGGTCGGGATAGGCCTCGATGTTCAGCGTCGTGTAGGCGAACAGGCCGCCCACCATCAGCGTCGCCGCCAGGATGATGACGAGGATGCGCTGCTCGAGAGCCCCGGCGACGATGGCACGCATGAGATAGAGTTCCGCCGGTGGCGTCTGCGCGTCAGTCGCGCGTGGCGGCGCGGTCGATGAAGAGGGTGCCGCTCGCCACCACCGATTCGCCGACGCTCAGGCCCTTGCGGACTTCGACCAGGCCGTTGGTGGTGCTGCCGACCTCGACTGGCCGCGTGACGACGCTCTTCTGCTCGGGCCGCGCGACCCAGACGCGCGCCTGCGCGCCTTCGTAGACGACGGCGTCCTGCGGAACGGCCGGCATCAGGCGGCTCTCGCCCGATACGATGCGGAACGAAGCGAACATCTCGGGCAGAAGCTCGCGACCCGGATTCTGGATCTCGGCCCGCACCGGCAGGCGGCGCGTGTTGGGATCGAGCGCCGGCGCCACGTAGGAAAGCCTGGCGTTGAAGATGCGGCCCGGAAAGGCCAGCACCGACACCTCGACCGGCGCGCCGACCTTCATCCTGGGCGCGTCGGACTCGCGCACATTGGCGACCAGCCACACCGTCGACAGGTCGCCGACCGTGAACACCGGATCGCTGGCGCCGGTGTTGATGTACTGGCCCAGGCCGATCTTGCGCTGGATGATGGTGCCGCCGATCGGTGCGGACACGATGGTCTCGGCGCCGATGCGGTCGACCTTCTCGAGCTTGTCGATCTCCTCGTCGGTTCGACCGAGGATGCGCAGCCGGTTGCGCGCCGCGGCGAGCGTGATCTCGGCCGAGCGCAGGTCGCCCTGCGCGTTCACCAGGTCGGATTGCGCCTGCTCGTAGTCCTTGAGCGCACCGCCCCTGATCGCCAGCAGTTCCTTCTGCCGCTTCTCGACCTGCTGCGCGAGCTGGAGCCGCGACCGCGCCTTGTCGACGCCGGCGACGGCGGTGACCAGATCGTTCTGGCCCTGCACGAACTCGCTCGCCTCGATCGCGAACAGGGGCGCGCCGCGCTCGACGTGATCGCCGGGCCTGGCGATCAGCCGGCTGACGCGACCGGAGTAGGGCGAGAAGACCGGCGTGGTGGTCTCCTCGTTGATCGCGATCTTGCCGTCGGTTGCGCGCTCGTCGCGGAACGCGACCTGGCGCACCGCGGCGAGCTTCAAGCCCGCCCACTGCGTGTCGCTCGGCCGGAACGCGCCGTCGGTTTCACTGCTGGCCTTCTCGGCGCGGGCGACCGCATTGCCCTGTCCGCTGTCGAGCAACCAGACCCCGACGATGAGGGCCGCGACGGCGGCGACGCCGCTGCCCGCCAGCCACAGGCGGTTCCGCCTGAGGTGCCTGGTCGTCGGGGTGGAGTGTGCTTCGGTGGTCATGGCAGCGCGTTTCCGCGAGACGTGGGTAACTGAACGGGCGCCAACCTAGTCCTTTCCTATTACGTCAACCTGACGCGCAAAGGCGCGCACGGCGGTATTGCGCGGTGGTATGGTGCGGCATAGGAACCGCGCAGGTCCGGAGGCCCGACACGAATGAGGGTGCTGCTCGTCGAGGACAACCCAGAGCTTGTGTCGCTTCTGATCAAGGGGCTCGGCCAGAGCGGCTTTTCGGCCGATTCGGTCGGCACCGTCGGTGACGCGGTTCACGTTCTTGCGACCATGAAATATGCGGCGATCGTTCTCGATCTCGGCCTGCCGGACGAGGACGGGCTCGCCCTGCTGCGCGAGATTCGTCGCAGACACGATACGACGCCGGTGCTGGTGCTCACTGCCCGCGATGGCGTGAGCGATCGCGTCACGGGCCTGCGCGAAGGCGCCGACGACTATCTCGCCAAGCCGTTCGCGATGGAGGAGCTCGTCGCGCGCCTGCAGGCGCTGCTGCGTCGGCCCGGCCATCTGCTCGGCCGCCTGCTGAGCTTCGGCAATGTCGCGCTAGACACCGAGGGACGACAGGTGTTCGTCGGCGGCATGGCGCGTGTATTTCCGGCGCGCGAGACGGCGGTTCTCGAGATCCTCCTGCGACGCGGTGGAAACGTCGCACCCAAGCGCCTGTTCGAGGACCAGCTGTTCGGCCTGTCGGGCGATGTCGGGTCGAACGCAGTCGAAGTGTACGTGCACCGGCTGCGCAAGATGCTGGGTGACGCCGGCGCCAGTGTGAAGATCCATACCGTGCGCGGCGTCGGCTACCTGATGGCGGAGGAAAAAGCCGGGTGATCCGCTTCCGCTCGATCATCAGCCGCATCGTCGCCTTTCACGTGGTGGCGATCGGCGTGACAGCCGTGCTGATGCCGCTGGCGCTCTATTACCTGCTGAACGAGGCGGCCAACGGCCTGCATCGCGATGCGCTGCGCAGCCACGCCTTCACCATCGCGAGCTTCCTGCGGCCGCAGCCGGACGGCCGCCTGGCGCTCGATATCCCGCCCGAAGTGCGGCCGCTCTATTCGGGCGAGTACGGTCTCTATGCCTATGCCGTGCTCGATGCCGATGGCCGCGTGCTGTTCACGTCGCGCAACGACGGCGGGCCGCTGTTCGCCCATGACGAGCAGGGCGTGCGCGACTGGTACATCCGCCGGCGCCGCAGCGGCGCGATCATCTTCGGCGTGAGCGTGGCGCGGCCGATCGGCGAGCACATGTACTTCGTGCAGGTCGGCCAGGACCTCGCCCATCGCGACGTCATCATCGACGACATCGTCTCGCAGTTCTTCCCGCGCGTCGCCTGGATCACTTTCCCGATCCTGCTGCTGCTGCTGCTGATCGACATCTTCATTTTCCGGCGGGCGCTTGCCTCGGTGACCGCCGCATCGCAGACGGCCGCCTCGATCGGGCCGCAGCGCACCGAGGTGCGCCTGCCCGAGGAGGCGGTGCCGTCGGAGGTCGCGCCGCTGGTGCATGCCGTGAACCAGGCGCTCGACCGTCTGCAGGCGGGCTTCCGCGCCCAGCGCGACTTCACCGCCGACATGGCGCACGAGTTGCGCACGCCGCTGGCGATCGTGCGGGCGCGTGTCGATTCGCTCGAGGCCGGCCCGATGCGCGAGCAGCTGCGCGCCGACCTGGTCAACATGACCCGCACCGTCAATCAGGTGCTCGACATCGCCGAGCTCGAGAGCTTCCTGGTTGCGACCGACGCGCGCGCCGACCTGCACGAGGTTTGCGCCGATGCCGTCGCCTTCATGGCGCCGCTCGCGGTCGAGCGTGGCCAGACCATCGCCCTCACCGGCGCATTGGGGCCTGTCTGGGTGCACGGCCATGCCGAGGCGCTGTTCCGCGCCGTGCGCAACCTCGTCGAGAACGCGATCCGCCATACCCCGGCCGGCGTGTCGGTCGAGGTCGAGGTGACCGGGGACGGCATCGTGCGGGTGCTCGACGACGGCCCGGGCGTGCCGGCCACCGACCGCGAATCGATCTTCCGCCGCTTCTGGCGGCGCGATCGCAAGAAGGCCGACAGCCGCGGCCTCGGCCTGGCGATCGTCGCCCGGGTCGCCGAGGCGCATGACGGCAGCGTATCGGTCGACGACCGGCCCGGCGGGGGCTCGATCTTCACGCTGAAGCTGCGCCGCGCCAGTTGACCGCACCGCTCCTCCGCTCTCTTATGGGGAGGAACAAAGAAGCGAACCGCAAAAAAGCGGTCGGGCAGGGAGATCAGGGCGGGATGACGGCAATCTCGACCTCGCGGCAGGACACGTTTCCCAAGCTTCTGGCTGGGCTTGCGGCCACGCGCCCGCATGCGCCCGCCTACCGGGAGAAGGAATACGGCATCTGGCAGACCTATGACTGGGCGCACGTCGCCGAGCAGGTGAACCGGTTGGCGGCCGGGCTGGCCGATCTCGGCCTCGGGCGCGGCGAGCGGCTGATCGTGGTCGGCGATAACCGCCCGCGGCTCTACTGGGCGATGGCGGCGGCGCAGTCGCTGGGCGGCGTTCCGGTTCCGGTCTACCAGGATTCGGTCACCGAGGAGCTGGCCTACGTCGTCGAGCATGCCGGCGCGCGGTTCGCGATCGCCGAGAACCAGGAACAGATCGACAAGCTGCTCGAGATTCAGAAGGCGGTGCCGGCGCTGTCGACGTTGGTCTACGACGACGCGCGCGGGATGCGGCATTACCAGGGCCTGCTGTCCTATGACGAGGTGCTGGAGCGCGGCCGCAAGCGGCTCGCCGAGCAGCCGACCTTCGTGTCGGATCAGGTCGCGAAGGGGAGCGGCGGCGACGACGCCATCATGCTGTACACCTCCGGCACGACCGGCCGGCCCAAGGGCGCGGTGCTGAGCTACGACAATCTCGTCTGGGCCGCCAGGGCGGGCGCGGAGTTCGACGGCCTCGAGGCGGGCGACGAGCTGTTGTCCTACCTGCCGATGGCCTGGGTCGGCGATCACCTCTTTTCCTATGCGCAGGGCTACGTCTGCGGGCTGGTGGTGAACTGCCCCGAGTCCGCATCGACCGTGATGACCGACCTGCGCGAGATCGGCCCGACCTACTACTTCGCGCCGCCGCGTGTGCTGGAGAACCTGATCACCCAGGTGATGATCCGCATGGAGGATGCGGGGGTGCTGAAGCGCAAGCTGTTCCACACCTTCATGGCGCACGCACGCAGGGTCGGGCCTGAATTGATCGACGGCCGGCCTGTCGGCCTGCTCGATCGCCTGCTTTATCGGCTGGGCGATCTGCTGGTGTACGGTCCACTCAAGAACACGCTGGGCATGAGCCGGGTGCGCGTCGCCTACACCGCGGGCGAAGCCGTGGGCCCGGAGATCTTCAACTTCTTCCGCGCGCTCGGCGTGAACATGAAGCAGCTCTACGGCCAGACCGAAGCGAGCGTGTTCGTCACCATCCATCCCAACGGCGAGGTCTATTCCGACACCGTCGGCAAGCCGGTCTCCAATGTCGAGCTGCGCATCGCCGAATCGGGCGAGGTGCTCTATCGCAGCCCCGGCGTCTTCAAGGAATATTTCAAGAACCCGCAGGCGACCAACGACACCAAGACACCGGACGGCTGGGTCCACACCGGCGACGCAGGCTATCTCGACGATCGCGGCCATCTCCGGATCATCGACCGCGCCAGGGATGTCGGTAAGCTGAGCGACGGCACGCTGTTCGCCCCCAAGTTCATCGAGAACAAGCTGAAGTTCTTCCCGCACATCAACGAGGCGGTGGCATTCGGCGACGGCCGCGATTTCGTGACCGCGTTCGTCAACATCGACATGACGGCGGTCGGCGACTGGGCGGAGCGGCGCAATATCGCCTATGCGAGCTACCAGGAGCTGGCCGCGCATCCCGCGGTCTATGACCTGATCGAGGGGGAGATCGGGCAGGTCAACCGCGACCTCGCCCGGGATCCCCGCATGGCGGGGGCGCAGATCCGCCGCTTCCTGATCCTGCTGAAGGCGCTGGACGCCGACGACGGCGAGCTCACCCGCACCAACAAGGTGCGCCGCGGCTTCATCGCCGAGCGCTACAGGACGCTGGTCGAGGCGCTCTATGGCGGCGCGAAGGACGCGCACATCAAGGTCGACGTCACCTTCGAGGACGGCCGCAAGGGCATCATCGAGGGCACCGTCGCGATCCGCGACCTCGCTCCGCAGGCCGCGGCGCCGCTGCGGAAAGCGGGCTGAGCGGCGATGGCGCCTCAGCGTCTGTTCAACGAGGTCCTGCTCTCGGTCGAGGGCATCAGCCTCTCGTTCGGCGGCGTGAAGGCGCTGACCGACATCAGCTTCGACATCATGAAAGGCGAGATCCGCGCCATCATCGGCCCCAACGGCGCGGGCAAGTCGTCGATGCTGAACTGCATCAACGGCTTCTATCACCCGCAGCAGGGCGCCATTACCTATAAGGGCGTGAAGCGCAGCCGCATGAAGCCGCACGAGGCGGCCGAGCAGGGCATCGCGCGCACCTTCCAGAACATCGCCCTGTTCAGGGGCATGAGCACGCTCGACAACATCATGACCGGCCGGAATCTGCGCATGAAGACGGGCATCTTCTGGCAGGCGCTGCGTGCGGGACCGGCCGAGCGCGAGGAGATCGAGCACCGCAAGGCGGTCGAGAAGATCATCGACTTCCTCGAGATCCAGCACATCCGCAAGGTGCCGGTCGGCCAGCTTCCCTACGGCCTGCAGAAGCGGGTCGAGCTCGGCCGGGCGCTGGCCGCCGAGCCCGAGCTGCTGCTGCTCGACGAGCCGATGGCCGGCATGAACCTCGAGGAGAAGCAGGACATGTGCCGCTTCGTGCTCGACGTGAACGACGAGTTCGGCACCACCATCTGCCTGATCGAGCACGACATGGGCGTGGTGATGGACATCTCCGATCGCGTCGTGGTGCTCGACTACGGCAAGAAGATCGGCGACGGCGCTCCCGGCATGGTGAAGAACGACCGCGCCGTGATCGACGCCTATCTGGGAGTGAGCCACTGATGTCTTCGCTGGGGGCGCGTCCCTCATCACCCTCCCCCGTCTTCGGGGGAGGTGGCGGCGTCATACGCCGACGGAGGGGGCGAGCAACGCGGTTCCTGCTGCCGGTTACAGATCATGATCTGAGCTGCCCGGCAGCTCGACTGGGGCTTACCCCCTCCGTCGCGGATTACCGCGCCACCTCCCCCGAAGACGGGGGAGGGGATGGTTCGGCAGGGGAGGTCTAGACCATGGGCTTCTTCCTCGAGGTGCTGACGGGCGGGTTGCTGGCGGGGGTGCTGTACTCGCTGGTGGCGCTGGGGTTCGTGCTGATCTTCAAGGCGTCGGGCGTCTTCAACTTCGCCCAGGGGGCGATGGTGCTGACGGCGGCGCTGGCGCTGGTGCGGGCGCTCGAGCAGTTCGAGGCCTGGAAATGGCCGTTCTGGCTGGCGCTGATCGGCGCCTTCCTGTTCGCCGCCGCGATCATGGCGGCGATCGCCTGGCTTGCCGAGAAGCTGGTGCTGCGCAAGCTGGTGAACCAGGAGGGCATCATCCTGTTCATGGCGACCATCGGCGTGACCTTCTTCCTCGGCGGCCTCTCCCAGACCCTGTTCGGCGCCGATGTCTACCCGCTCAACATCGGCCTGCCGAAGGAGCCGATCTTCCTGCTCGAATCGGTGTTCGACGGCGGCATCCTGGTGAACGAGCTCGATATCTGGGCCGCCGTCATCGCGGGCCTGCTGGTCGCCGGGCTGGCGATCTTCTTCCAGCGCACCCGGATCGGCCGCGCGCTGCGCGCCGTCGCCGACGATCATGCGGCTGCACAATCGGTCGGCATCCCGCTCAACCAGATCTGGTTCATCGTCTGGCTGGTCGCGGGGCTGGTCGCGCTGGTGGCCGGCGCGGTATGGGGCAGCAAGCTCGGCGTGCAGTTCTCGCTGTCGCTGCTGGCGCTGAAGGCGCTGCCGGTGCTGATCCTGGGTGGCTTCACCTCGGTGCCGGGCGCGATCATCGGTGGCCTGATCATCGGCGCCGGCGAGAAGCTCGCCGAGGTCTTCCTCGGCCCGTCGATGGGCGGCGGCATCGAGATCTGGTTCGCCTACGTCCTGGCGCTGCTGTTCCTGCTGTTCCGGCCGCAAGGCCTGTTCGGCGAGCGCCTCATCGAGCGCGTGTAGGGAGACGGTCGTGATCTACCGCGAGGCCGGGCAGTACAAGGTCACCTACGAAGCCGACCAGGCGATCTTCCCGATCGCCCAGGATCGCTTCGTCATGCTGGCGCTGCTGGCGATCGCCTTCGTCGCCGTGCCGATGGTCGCCACCGAGTACGTCTATCGCGCAGTGCTCATCCCGACGGTGATCCTGGCGCTGGCCGCCATCGGCCTGAACGTCCTGATGGGCTATTGCGGACAGGTGTCGCTGGGTTCCGGCGCGTTCATGGGCGTCGGCGCCTATGCCGCCTACAACCTCTCCATCCACCTGCCGTTCCTCAATCCGCTGGTCTCGATCCTGCTCAGCGGCTTCGTGGCGGCGGGGATCGGCATCCTGTTCGGCATCCCGAGCCTGCGCATCAAGGGCTTCTATCTGGCCTGCGCCACGCTGGCGGCGCAGTTCTTCGCCGACTGGGCGTTCCTGCGCATCAAGTGGATCACCAACTACACCCCGTCGGGCTCGGTGAATGCGCCGCCGATCCAGTTGTTCGGCCTCGATCTTTCGTCGCCGACCGCGATCTACATCGTGACGCTCGCCTTCACCGTCGTCCTGGGGCTGGCGACCAAGAACCTCGTGCGTGGCCATGTCGGCCGGCAATGGATGGCGATCCGCGACATGGACATCGCCGCCGAGATCATCGGCGTGCGGCCGATGTACGCCAAGCTCTCCGCCTTCGCCGTCTCCTCATTCCTGATCGGCGTGTCGGGCGCGATGTGGGCCTTCCTCTACCTCGGCTCGTGGGAGCCCGCGGCCTTCTCGATCGACCGCTCGTTCCAGCTGATGTTCATGGTGATCATCGGCGGGCTGGGCTCGATCCTGGGCAGCGTGCTGGGCGCGATCTTCATCGTCCTGCTGCCGATCTTCCTCAACCAGGCGCTGCCGCCGCTCGGCGCGCTGGTCGGCTGGCGGATCAGCACCGCTACGGTCTCGCACTTCGAGGAGATGATCTTCGGCGCGTTGATCGTCTTTTTCCTGGTGGTCGAGCCGCACGGGCTGGCGCGGTTGTGGGCGATCGCCAAGGAGAAGCTCAGGCTTTGGCCCTTCCCGCATTGAGCGGCGAGGGCTAGGCTTTGGCAAAAGTCGCCATAACGAGGAGGAAGCCATGAAATTCAGGAGATGGGCGGTACTGGGAGCCGCGGCCTTGATGGCCGGCATGACCTTCGCCACGACGGCAGAAGCGCAGAACGAGCAGTTCATTCCGGGCCTCGTCTATCGCACCGGTGCCTATGCACCGAACGGCATCCCGTTCGCCGACGGCGCCGCCGACTACATCAACATGATCAACGCGCGCGATGGCGGCATCAACGGCGTGAAAATCCTGTTCGAGGAATGCGAGACCGGCTACGCGACCGACCGCGGCGTCGAGTGCTACGAGCGCCTGAAAGGCAAGGGCCCGACCGGCGCCGCCTACTTCAGCCCGCTCTCGACCGGCATCACCTTCGCGCTGACCGAGAAGGCGCCGGGCGACAAGATCCCGCTGCTGACGATGGGCTACGGCCGCGCCGACAGCCGCGACGGCTCGGTGTTCACCTGGAACTTTCCGCTGATGGGCACCTACTGGACGGCGGCCAACGTCGCCATCCAGCACATCGCCAAGGAGTGGGGCGGCTTCGACAAGCTCAAGGGCAAGAAGATCGCGCTGCTCTATCACGACTCGCCGTACGGCAAGGAGCCGATCGCGGCGCTCGAGATCATGTCGAAGAAGTACGGCTTCGAGTTCATGCAGATCCCGGTGCCGGCGCCGGGCAGCGAGCAGAAGTCGCAATGGCTGCAGATCCGCCAGGCGCGGCCCGACTACGTGCTGCTGTGGGGCTGGGGCGTGATGAACTCGGCCGCGGTCAGCGAGGCGGGCAACGTCAACTATCCGCGCGACAAGATGCTGGGCGTGTGGTGGTCGGGCGCCGAGCCCGACGTGCTGCCGGCCGGCGACAAGGCCAAGGGCTACAAGGCGCTGATGCTGCAGCACGGTTCCGGCAAGTTCGCCGTCCACAAGGATGTCGAGAAGTTTGTCGTCTCCCAGGGCAAGTCGCTGGCCAAGCCCGAAGAGGTCGGCCAGGTGCTCTACAACCGCGGCATGATCAACTCGATGGTCGGCATCGAGGCGATCCGCACCGCCATGGCCAAGTTCGGCAACAAGCCGATGACCGGCGAGCAGGTGCGCTGGGGCTTCGAACATCTCGACCTCACCGCCGACCGCATCAAGCAGCTCGGCTTCGAGGGCATGATGGGCCCGCTCAAGCCCTCCTGCGCCGATCACGAGGGCACGCGTCTCAGCCGCGTCCACCAGTGGGACGGCAAGGAGTGGAAGGTGATCTCCGACTACTACACCGGCGACGATTCGATCCTCCTGCCGCTGGTCAAGGAAGTTGCCGGCAAGTACGCGGCGGAGAAGAAGATCACCCCGCGCGACTGCTCGAAGGAGAGCTGAGCTGACCGCAACCGACAGCGCTGCCCTCCCCCGTCTTCGGGGGAGGTGTCGGCGTCCTACGCCGACGGAGGGGGTCATGGCGCGCAGGCTCGGCTCATGACCTCCTCCGTCGCGGATTACCGTGCCACCTCCCCCAAAGACGGGGGAGGGCGGGCCAACGTCCTCGACGTCGCCAACATCGAGGTGATCTACAATCACGTGATCCTCGTGCTGAAGGGCGTGTCGCTGGCGGTGCCGGAGGGGGCGATCGTGGCGCTGCTGGGGGCCAACGGCGCCGGCAAATCGACGACGCTCAAGGCGATCTCGAACCTGCTGCTCAGCGAGCGCGGCCAGGTCACCAAGGGCCGTATCCACTACCGCGGCGAGCGGATCGACGGACTCACGCCCAACGACCTGGTGCGCCGCGGCGTGATCCAGGTGATGGAAGGCCGCCACTGCTTCGGCCATCTCACGGTCGAGGAGAACCTCCTGACCGGCGCCTTCATCCACGGCGGCCAGCGCCGCGTCGCCGACGATCTCGACAAGGTCTACCACTACTTCCCGCGGCTCAAGGAGCGGCGCAGCAGCCAGGCCGGCTACACGTCGGGCGGCGAGCAGCAGATGACGGCGATCGGCCGCGCCCTGATGAGCCGGCCCAGCACCATCCTGCTCGACGAGCCGTCGATGGGCCTGGCGCCGCAGCTCGTCGAGGAGATCTTCGAGATCGTGAAGAATCTCAACGAGCGGGAGAAGGTCTCGATCCTGCTCGCCGAGCAGAACACCAACATCGCGCTGCGCTACGCTCATTACGGCTACATCCTCGAGAACGGCCGCGTCGTGCTCGACGGCGACGCCGCCTCCCTGCGCGAGAACGAGGACGTGAAAGAGTTCTATCTCGGCGTCGGCGGCGAGGGCCGCCGCTCGTTCCGCGACGTCAAGCACTACCGCCGCCGCAAGCGCTGGCTGTGATCCCCCGAAGGAGCTGTGGTTGGCTCCGGATCGAAACCTTGACGTGAGTTCGGCGCGGTCGCTTGGCAAGGCCAGAAGGGCCGACTACCGTCGTCGAAAAGCGCGAGGAAACCCATGCCCGGCCACTACGACACATTGGAGACTCGCACACCCGAGGAACGCGAGCAGGCGCTGATGCGGGCGCTGCCGCAGCAGATCGCGCACGCCAAGGCGAACGCGCCGTTCTTCGCGAGCTGGCTGAAGGACGTCGATCCGGCGTCGGTGACCTCGCGCGCGGCGCTGGCGACGCTGCCGGTGCTGCGCAAGTCGATGCTGGGCGAGGTCCAGAAGAAGAATCCGCCGATGGGCGGCCTGATCGCCGTGCCGCTCTCCAAGGCGCGCCACATCTTCATGTCGCCCGGCCCGATCTTCGAGATCGATACCGACGAGCCGGACTACTTCCGCGGCGCCCGGGCAATGTTCGCCGGCGGCTTCCGCCCCGGCGACGTGGTCTACAACACCTTCTCCTATCACCTGACACCCGCCGGCATCATGATGGAATCGGCGCTGCGGGCGCTCGGCTGCGTGATCGTGCCGGGCGGCGTCGGAAACACCGAGCTGCAGCTCGATGCGATCGCGGCGATCCGGCCCAAGGGCTATGTCGGTACGCCGTCGTTCCTGAAGATCCTGATCGAGAAGGCGGCGGAGCTCGGCAAGGACATCTCCTCGCTGAAGCACGCCTTCGTCGGCGCCGAGGCGCTGCCGCCGTCGCTGCGCCAGATGTTCATCGACCGGGGCATGACCTGCCTGCAGAGCTACGGCACGGCCGATGTCGGCACGATCGCCTACGAGTCAGAGGCCATCCAGGGCATGACGGTCGACGAGGGGGTCATCGTGGAAATAGTGCGGCCCGGCACCGGCGATCCGGTGCCCGAGGGCGATGTCGGCGAAGTGGTCGTGACGACCTTCAACCGGGCCTATCCGCTGATCCGCTTCGGCACCGGCGACATGTCGGCGGTGCTTCCGGGCCCGAGCCCGTGCGGCCGCACCAACATGCGCATCAAGGGTTGGATGGGGCGCGCCGACCAGCGCACCAAGGTGCGCGGCATGTTCGTCGATCCCGAGCAGGTCGCCGAGATTGCCAGGAAGCATCCGGGGCTCGGCCGCCTGCGCCTGGTGATCGACTGGGTCAACCAGGCCGACGTCATGACGCTGAAGGTCGAGACCAACACGCCGTCGGCCGATATGGCGACGGCGCTGGAGGGCACGATCCGCACCGTCTGCAAGGTCGGCGGCAAGGTCGAGTTCGCCGGCATCGGCAGCCTGCCCAACGACGGCAAGGTGATCGACGATATTCGCAAGTACACCTGAGGGCGCAACCGCGCCTACGCCCTCTGCGAACGGCGGCTACCGCGTCAAATGGACGTCCCACCGGATGGTCGGATCCTGAGGACCGGGCTCTTATCCACAGGAAGTGGCAAGACAGGGGGGTGCGGGAAGAATCGAACCCTTGTGCCATCGGTGCCCGATGAGCGCGCGCAGTGGGTGAGGCGAGCGGTCACGGGTTTCCGCGCGTCCGACGCAACGGTGACGCACCCCTGTCGCACTGGCAAATCCGCCATAATTGCCGTATCAATTTCAGTGCGCGGTCGCCCCGGATTCTCCCCCCTTTCCGCCAGGTTGGGCCCGCGCCAAGGAGGATAGATTTGAAGAGACGCAGCTTCGTCTCCGGAACGGCCGCGCTCGCTACCGCCGCTCTGGTCCGACCCGCCTTCGCAGCGACCATCAAGCCCTATAGCTGGGACCTCAACCCGCCGACCGATACGCGCGAGAACTTCATCGCCTGGGGCAAGGGGCGCGGCGAGGATCCGTACTTCCTCGCCCAGCGCTGGGACCGCTTCCAGGCCATGCTGCGCAACAAGGACCTGTGGGGCGCCGCCACCATCCGCGCCTTCCTGCTGACACCGCGCGAGGAGTTTGCCGCGGTCAACCCGGCGATCCACAAGCGCGCCTACGAACACGCCTTCCTTGACATCGGCTATGGCGTGACCATGTCGGGCCCGCATCTGCAGGGCCGCATGACCAACGTGATCGACGTCAAACGCGGCGAGAAGGTGCTCGAGATCGGGACCGGCTCGGGCGTGCAGTCGGCCTACATCGCCAACCTGACCGAGAACGCCTACACGATCGAGATCATCAAGCCGCTGGCCGACCGCACGCGCGGCATCTACGACAAGCTGATCGACAAGGGCTACACCGAGTACCAGCACATCAAGTCCAAGGCCGCCGACGGCTACTACGGCTGGGAAGAGGCCGCGCCCTTCGACAAGATCATCGTCACCTGCGGCATCGACCATGTGCCGCCGCCGCTGCTGCAGCAGCTCAAGGCGGGTGGCCTGATGGTGATCCCGGTCGGCCCGCCGGGCGCGCAGCGCGTGCTCAAGGTCGCCAAGACCCAGGGCGCCGACGGCTCGATCACCACTTCGCGCGAGGACATATACGGCGGCAAGATCGTGCCGTTCGTGCCCTTCACCAAGCTCGAAGGCGACAAGATCGTCGGTACCCACAACCGCTGATTCATCGCTGGGGGCGCGCCACTCCAGTGGCGCGTCTTCATCGTGATTCATGATCGCGCCACTGGAGTGGCGCGCCCCCAGCAGGAGATCCTGCTCTGACTTCCACCGTCGATCTCGACAGCCGGCCGCCGCTTGCCTTCTACCTGTCCGTCGGGCTGGTCGCCGGCAGCATCATCGCGCTGCAAATCGGCATCATGCGCGTGTTCTCGGTCGGCAGCTGGGCGCATTTCGGCTCGCTGGTCGTGAGCCTCGCCATGTTCGGTTTCGGCCTGATGTCGGCGGTGATGTGCGTCGCCAAGGGCTGGTTCGAGCGCCACTGGCAGGGCGCGATCAAGACGGCCCTGCTGCTGTTCGGCCCGCTGATGGTGGTCTGCAACCTGGTCGCCCAGCAGGTGCCGTTCAACGCCATCTTCCTGATCAGCGACCCGATGCAGAAGTGGCGGCTGTTCGCCAACTTCGTGCTCTACTTCCTGCCGTTCCTGGCCGGCGCGATGTATCTCGGCGTGGTCTTCCTGAAGGCGAAGAAAACCTTCAACCGCGTGTACTTTGCCGATCTCGTCGGCTCCGGCCTGTGCGGCCTCTCGGTGCTGCTGGCGCTCTACGTCTTCAAGCCCGACGACATCGTCATGGCGCCGTTGCTGCTGTGGCTGGGGGGCAGCCTGCTGTGGTTCAGCGCCGTCGTCGACCGGCGCGGCATGCTCGCGGTCGTCGCGGTCGCCGTGCTTTCGGCCGCGGTGCACTACGTGGCGCCCGGCGTGCTCGGCATCCCCAAGCTCGCGGTGTCGGACTACAAGGGCGTGGCTTACGCGCGCAAGTTCCCCGACAGCAAGCGCACCTACGAGCGCGCCTCGCCGTTCGGCTACCTCGAGATCTATTCCTCCTCCTACCTGCATTTCGCGCCGGGCCTCAGCGACAACGCCGCCTTCAATCTCAAGAAGATGCCGGCCAACGCCTATCTCGGCATGTACATCGATTCGGACGGCCCGTCGGGCATCATCAAGGAGCTGCCCGACGACGAGACGGCGTACTTCCGCTATCTGCCGATGTACTACCCGTACATCCTGAAGAAGGACCCGAACACCTTCGTCGTCCAGTTCGGCGGCGGCATCTCGACGGCGGTCGCGCTCAAGCAGGGCTCGAAGCACATCACCGTCGCCGAGGGCAATCCGGCGGTCCTGACGGCGTTCCGCGACGACAAGGGGCTGCGCGACTTCACCGGCGACATCCTCAACAACCCGAAGATCACCGTCATCGACTATGACGGCCGTCTCTACGTGCGGCATACGCCGAACGCCTACGACGTGGTCGACCTGTCGCTCGCCGATTCGGCCGGCCTGTCGAGCCCCGGCGGCTTCGCCATCGTCGAGAAGTTTTCCTACACCCGCGAGGCGATGGCCAACTACATGCGGGCGCTGAAGCCCGACGGCATCCTGTCGGTCACGCTGTGGAACAAGGAAGAGCCGCCCAAGTCGGTGCTGAAGCTCTACGCCACCATGGCGGCCGCGGCGCGCGATGTCGGCGGGCCGGACATCTCGCAGAACTTCTACGTCGCCTCGGCCTATCTCTCGACCGCGACGGTACTCTACAAGCGTGACGGCTTCACGCCCGAGGAGATCGCCAAGCTCAACGCCCATACCAGGGCGATGTCGTTCGACGAGATCTACTACCCGGGCATCAAGGTCGACACCTCCGACCTCGCCCAGGTGCTGCAGGACTATCGCGACCAGTTCTTCTACGAGGGCCCGCCGCCCGATCCGACGGCGCCGCAGGAGGAGAAGGAGCCGCACGACAAGCCACCGCCGGAAGTGTCGGGGGCGGCGGCCGGCCCGGACGCGGCGAAGGCCGACGACGGCGCACCGCCGGTGCCCAAGGTGCCGGCGACGACCCTCGGCCGGCTGGCCTGGCATTTCCACGTCCATGGCGGCTGGCAGAAGGTGGCCGACGACTACGTCTTCGACACCCGCGAGCTCACCAATCACCAGCCCTACTTCGCCGCCTACATCAAGGTGAAGGACCTGCTGCGGTTTCTCGACCGGCTCGAGCTGGTGCAGGACGAGTGGGGCTATCTGCTGTTGTGGGCGACCCTCGGCATCGCCTCGATCTTCGCCTTCACGCTGGTGCTGTTCCCGCTGATCTTCGGCTGGCGCACCATCTTCAGCCGCTACCCGGGCAAGGCCGGGACGATGCTGTATTTCCTGTGCCTCGGCCTCGGCTACATCATCGTCGAGGTCGGCATGATCGCCCACTTCGTGCTCGCGCTCTCCAATCCGACCGTGTCGGCCTCGGTGCTGATCACCGGCATGCTGGTCTTCTCGGGGCTGGGCAGCTTCACGTCGGAACGCTTCCTCGACCGTGCGCGCAGCATCATGCCGAAGATCTTCTTCGCGATCTTCGCCATCCTGGCGCTCTACGCCTTCACCATCGACTACGCGCTCGACTGGATCGGCACCCTGCCGTACCTCGTGCGCATCGTGCTCTGCCTGCTGCTGCTGATGCCGCCGGCGTTCCTGATGGGCTTCCCGATGCCGACGGCGATGACCACGCTCGGCCGGCTCGGCAAGGACCACATGTTCCTGTGGGCCTGGGGCGTCAACGGCTGCTTCTCGGTGATTGGCGCTGCGCTGGTGCCGATCATCGCCACCAGCTTCGGCCTGCCCGCCGTCGTGCTGGTCGGCGCGATCGCCTATCTCGTCGCGCTGCCGGCCTTCTTCTCCGTGCTGATGCCGCTCGGTACGAAGCGGCCAGCGGTTGCGTGAACCGCCGCGCGCTGCTGCTGGGGGCCCTCCTGATGCCGACGGCCGCGCATGCGCGAACGACAGGGAAGCAGAAGCCGGCGCCGAAGGCCGTCGTCCACAGACCCGCCCCGCCCGCCGGCCCCCAGCCGCTGAAGGAGGCGAAGACCCAGCTCGTCGCCTTCAACGCATCGGCCTTTCCCTATCGCGGCCTGATCCCCGGCACGAAGAAACCGTTCCTCGACGCGCACGAGGGCAGGCGGCGCGGCCACACCACGCCCAAGGGCGATGTCTGCTGGGAGGACACGACCTACAGCGACCGCCGGTCGCTGCTCTACCTGCCGGCCGGCTACAATCCGCAACTGCCTTCCTTGATCGTGCTGTTCCTGCACGGCCAGGGTGCCACGCTCGAGCGCGACGTCATCGGGCGGCAGGGAATTCCGCGCCAGATCGCCGAGTCGGGCCAGAACATCGCCCTCGTCGCGCCGCAGCTCGCCTTCGACGCTCCTGACTCGAGCGCCGGCAATTTCTGGCGGCCGGGACACTTCGCGGCGTACATCGACGAGGCGGCCGAGCGGCTGATGCGCCTCTACGGCGACAAGCGCGTCGGCCCGCACTTCAACGCCGCCGGCGTGGTCATCGTCTCCTATAGCGGCGGCTATCTCTCGGCGGCCTACTCGCTGCTCTATGGCGGCGCGATCCATCGCATCAAGGGGCTGATCCTGATGGATTCGCTCTATGGCGAAGAGGAGAAGGTCGCCGGCTGGGCGGCGGCGCGCCGGCGACTCGCCTTCCTGCTGAGCGCCTACACCGAATCGACCAAGGACGAGAACGCCATGCTGCGCAGCCTGCTCGACAGGCGCCGCATCCCTCACGCCGATTCGCTGCCCAAGACGCTGACGCCCGGCACGATGGCGTTCGTGTCGTGCGGGTCGTGGGAGATGCATGGCGATTTCATGACACGCGCCTGGGCGCCTGATCCGCTCAGGCAGGCGCTGACGATGATTCCCGGCTATCCGATGGTCCGGCCTCCACCGGTCCGTGCTAAGAAACGCGCATGACCGATTTGCGCCAGGAGCTCCTCGATGTCTTCGTCGGCCGCGCCGCCAGGCGCTACGGGCTGAGCGGCGACGCCGTGCCCGCCGCGACGCCGGACTTCGACCACTCCCCGCGCCGCGTCGAGGGTTGCCGCGAACAATGATCGGCCGCTCCGAGGTTGAAGCGGCCTGGCAGAAGATCAGGCCGCACGTACGCTGCACGCCGGTGATCGAATTGCCGGCCGGCACGCTGGGTGTTGCCGCGCCGGTCGCGCTCAAGCTCGAGGCGATGCAACCCGGCGGTTCGTTCAAGGCGCGCGGTGCCTTCCACAAGCTGCTGGCCAGCAAGGTGCCGACCGCCGGCATCGTCGCCGCGTCGGGCGGCAATCATGGCGTCGCCGCTGCCTATGCCGCGCGGGCGCTCGGCCACAAGGCGGAGATCTTCGTGCCGACGACATCGTCGCCGACCAAGGTCGCGCGGCTCAGGAGTTATGGCGCGGTCGTGAACCAGGTCGGCGCCGTCTATGCCGAGGCGCGCGCGGCGTCGGAAAAGCGCGCGGCCGAGACCGGCGCACTGATCGTGCCGGCCTACGAGGACGAGGTTGTGTTCGCCGGCGCCGGCAGCGTCGCGCTGGAATTCGCCGAGCAGGCCAGGTTCGACACCCTGGTGGTCGCGGTCGGCGGCGGCGGCCTGATCGCCGGTTGTGCCGCGGCAGTCGGCGACAGGATCAAGATCGTCGCGGTCGAGACCGAGGGCACGCCGACGCTGTACGAGGCGCGGCGTGCCGGCAAGCCGGTCGACGTGGCGATCTCGGGCATCGCCGCCGATGCGCTGGGCGCCAGCCGCATCGGCACCCCCAACTTCGAGGTCGCGCAGAAGTGGGTGCATGACGCCGTCCTCGTCACCGACGATGCCGTGCGCGCCGCGCAGCGCGCGTTGTGGGACGAACTGCGGATCGTCGCCGAGCCGTCCGGCGCGACCGGCCTCGCGGCCCTGATGTCCGGCGCCTACAGGCCGGCCGCCGGCGAGCGCGTCGCCACCCTGATCTGCGGCGCCAATACCGATCCCGGCTCGGTCGTCTAACTCCTCCCCACCTGAATGGGAAGGGTTGCTCATTGGCTAACGCTTGATGCTGGTGACGACGGCACGGTTGGCGCTGCCGTTGCTGTTGCTGAAATCGTAGCGCAGCGCGTAGTGCTCCGCCGGCGACACCCACCAGCGTGAGATCGAGCGATAACCCTTGTCGCCCTGCTCGTTCATTTCAATGACGAAGGCGTCGAACAGGGCGTCGTCCGGTCCCAGGCGCCTCTCGAACCGCGCGACACTCAGCACGTAGGTCCAGGTCTGCTTGCCGGCGTCGTAGGACGCCTCGATCTTCTTGCCGACCGCGAGCGGCCACAGCCGCTCAGGCCTGATCGCGGCGATGAAGGCCGAGATGTCCTTGCCGTCGGGCCCGGGATTGTCGAACAGCAGCGCGCGCACTTTGACCACCGGGCCGCCGGCCTTCTGCATGACGCAGTCCATGCCGTCCTGGCTGCGCGCCGTCATGCTGGTGCCGCTGTCGAACGTGAAGGTCGTGCCCGGCTTGGGACAGCCGAACGCCATGGTCTGGGCGGATGCGGCGCCGGCCACCAGGGCGAGGGCGGCGGCGAAAGAGAAGCGGCGCAGCAGCATGCGGGCGATCTTAGACCAAACTCAGCGCAGCGATAGCGGATCGTTCCGCGCCGCCTGCGTGGTGGACTCCTCGAGCAGGCCCCATTGCGGCAACGTGGTGTAGGAAGCGCGCAGGTAGTCCGCGATCGCGATGAGATCGTCGTTGCTGAACTTCCGGCGGAAGGCGGGCATCGCGCCCGGCAGACCGTCGTGACCGTCGACGCCGTCGAGCATGGCCAGCAGGAGATTGTACGGCCGGTACGGGTTCCACAGCGCCTCGCTCAACCCGATCGGCGAGTGGGCGACGCTCGGCGGCTGGCCCGGCGCGCCATGGCAGGAGGCGCAGCTCTCGAGATAGAGCGCTGCGCCGCGCTTCTGCACGTCGGTGGCCGGCGGGACCGGCGACAGGGCTCGGGCGATGTCCGGTTGCGGCGCGCGGCCGGACGGCCGGTTGAGGCTGATGAAGTACGTCGCCATGGCGCGCAAGTCGTCGTCGGGCAGCCGGGCGAGGCCGCGCACCACCGCCCGCATCGGACCCAACGCCACGCCGTGCGGCGGGCTCTCGCCATGCCGCAGAAAGGCGAAGAACTCGTCCTCGGTCCAGCGCGCCGGCGAGGGGCTGATGTCGAGCGAGGTCGCATACCAGCCGTCGATCATCGCGCCGGCGTAGGGATGGCCGACCTGCTCGGCGCCGACGCCGTTGCGATCGGTATGGCAATCGGCGCAGGCCGCGACCGCCTCGGCGAGATAGGCGCCGCGATTCCAGCGCGTGTCGTGGCCGGGGTCCGGGCGATAGGGGCCGGGCTTGAAGAAGAGGGCCTTCCACACCGCCTGCAATGCCCGGATGTCGAGCGGAAACAGAACCGTGTTCGGCCGGCCCGGCGCCTTCACCGGCGGCCGGGTCATGAAGTAGGCATAGAGCGCCTCGATGTCGGCATCGGTGAGCTGCGTGTAGTGCGGGTAGGGGAACACCGGGAACAGGTGGCGGCCGTCGCGCGACACGCCCTCGCGCAGCGCCCGCGTGAAGGCGGCCTGCGACCAGTTGCCGATGCCGGTTTCGGCGTCGGGCGTGAGATTGGGCGAATAGAAGCGGCCGACCCGCGTATGGGTCACCTTTCCACCGGCGTTGGCGGGCCCGCCTGGCGCGGTGTGGCAGTTGATGCAGTTGCCGGCGCCGGCCAGCGTCTCCCCGGCCGCAACCAGCTCGGGCGGAAAGCCCGCTGCGGCCGGTGGCGCGATCGGCGCAAACGCCGGGCGGTAGGCGAAGGCCAGCAGCGCGACCACGGCGACGGCAGCAACGCCCAGGGCTCCCAGAATGTGCCGCGCCACGTCTCTCGTCTCTCCGGCCGACCTGAATCGGCCAACCCTAGACCAGCCGAGAGCCAGAGCATATTCCGTTCGGCCGGAATCGGCCGGACGGAATATGCCTGCTTCAAGTGGCGCGTCTTCTCATGCTCTTTTGGACCGCGAGCTCCTGGCATGCCCTCGTCTAGGCGGCCAGCCAGACGTCGTGCCAGCTCGCCGCAAGGGTGTTGGGGGTGTTGGCGTAGTTCTGCACCCGGATGCTGGCGACGGTGCTGGTCTCGACCTCGACCAGCGGCAGATTGCACGCCTCCAGTGCGGCGAGCTTCTCGAAGTCGACCACCAGCGAGCGGCGCCGGGCCGGCTCGGTCTCGACCTTGATCTTCTCGACCAGCTCATCCATCTCGGGCGAGGAGAAGCCCGAGGCGTTGCGGAACGGCACGGCCTTCTTGATGCCGTCGGTGGTGAAGTATTGCGTGGTGATCGGCACCGGCTCCGACGGGTTCTGCTGGTTGGAGATCGCGAGGTCGAAGTCGTAATCGGTGTAGATGCGCTTGATCGCGGCGGCGCGGTCGGGCACTGCGAGCTCGACGGCGATACCGATCTCCTCCAGCCCCTGCTTGACGATGCCGGCCACCCGGCCGTTGTCGGCGAACCAGCCGCCGGCCACGAGAGTGATGCGGAAGCGCGAGCCCTTGGCGGGCTTCTTGTGGCCCGCCGCGTCGAGCAGCGCTGCCGCTTTCCTGGGATCGTAGGCGGTGCTGAACGTGTCCGGTGAATAGAACTCGGTGTTCGCCGAGAAGATCGGCCCGGTACCCGGCCGCGCATAGCCGTAGTAGACCGTCTTGGCGATGTGCTCCCGATTGACCGCAAAGAACATCGCTTGCCGTACTTCGCGCTTGGCGAACAGCGGCTTGCGGCAGTTGCACTCCATCGTGGTCGCCCACACCGCTTCCTCGTAGCCCTGCGTGGTGGCGACGAACCCGGGCATGGCGGTCAGGCGCTTGATGTCGGCCGCGGCGATCGCATCGAACACGCCGATCTGGATCTCGCCCGACTCGATCGCGGCGGCGCGGCCGGCGGGATCGCGGACGAAGCGAAGGACCAGGTGGTCCATATAGGGGAAGCCCGGCCGCCAGTAGTCGTCGTTGCGGGCGTACTCGAAATGGCTGCCGCGGACCCACGTCTTGAACTTCCAGGGGCCGGTGCCGACCGGCGCGTTGTTCGCCGGATTGCCGGCCGGATCGCTGCCGGCATAGACGTGCTTCGGCACGATGTAGCTCGCCGGGCTGCTCAGCAGCGAGGCGAAGGTGAATTCCGGCATTGGCCTGGAGAACTTGATGACGACGGTGCCGGCGTAGGGGGCCTCGGTGCCGGTGTAGTCGGGCATCGAGGCGGGTGCGGCATACTTCTTCCAGATCTCGTCGACCGAGTAGACCACGTCGTCGGCGGTCATCGGATGGCCGTCGTGGAACTTCACGTCCTCGCGCAGCTTCACGGTGTAGGATTTGAAGTCCTCGGCCGCCTTCCAGCCCTCGGCCAGCTCGCCTTCGAACGCGCCGTCCATCCTGCGGCGGGCCAGCCGCTCCAGAACCTTCGACGAGGAGAAGGTCGGGCCGGGCCCACCGCCCGACGGTACGTAGACGGCCTGCGGCTCGCCGCCGCCCCAGGTGGCGACCAGCGTGCCGCCGCGTCGCGGTTCCTGGGCAAACGACGGTCTGCCGACAAGGCCCGCCACAGCCAACCCGGCGCCGAACGCGCGGCGCGAAACGTGGATCATCGGTCTCCCTGCCAAGGGACGCTAACCACCGAGGGTCGAATAGGTTGCGCGGCCGATCGCGAGAAGCGCCTTCTGCTCGTTGAACACGTCGACGTCGACGATGCCCACGCTCTTGCCGTTTCGCCGCACGGTCGCGGTGGTGATCAGGGACGTCTTGATCGCCGGCCGCAGATAGTCGACGCGGAAGTTGATGGTCGGCAACGGCCGGCGCAGCGCCATGATCAGCGCATAGTCGCCCACCGTGTCGATGATCGCCGCCAGCGGGCCGCCGTGCCACTGGCCGCTGCCCTTGCCGCGCTCGAATTCCGGCCGCATCTCGCAGCGCATGGTGACGCGCTCCTTGACCGGATCGGCCTCGGTCACCTTCAGCCCCAGGAAGGAAATGAAGGGCGAACCGTCGAGCATCCTCTGCAGCTCGGCGTCCGTCAGCGGCCCGGGGGGCGAAGTCTTCTCCTCGCTCACGGCGTCACCACGATCTTGCCGAACACCTCGCGGTCCTCGATGACGCGCAGCGCCTCGCGCGCCTCCTCGAGCCTGAAGGTCCTGTCGACCAGCACCTTGAGCTTGCCGCTCTGCACCAGCTCGAGCAGCTTCTCGATGTCGGTCCGCATCCAGCCGTTGGAGCCCAGCACCTTGAGCTCGAAGGTCCAGATGAAGCGGATGTCCTCCTTGGGATCGAAGCCCGCGGTGGCGCCGCAGGTCAGCAGGCGGCCGCCGACCTTCAGCACGCGCAGCGACTTCACCCAGGTGTCGCCGCCGGTGTAGTTCACCACCACGTCGACGCCGAGATCGGTGCCGGAACCGCGCCGCGTCGGCTTGCCGTACGTCGCGTAGACTTCCTTCACGAAGTCCTTCTCGGTGTAGTTGATCGTCTTGTCGGCGCCGAGCTCCATCAGGCGCTTGGCCTTGGCATCGGTGCCGGCGCAGGCGATCACCTCGGCGCCGGCCAGCTTGGCGAGCTGAAGGCAGCACACGCCGACGCCGCCCGAGGCGCCGAGGATCAGCACCTTCTCGCCTTTGGCGACATGGCCGTTGGTCACCATCATGCGCAGCGCCGTGCCGTAGGCGACAGGCAGCGCCGCCGCGTCGGCGAACGATACGCCGTCGGGAATCCTGACCAGCTGGTGCGCCCGCGCCCGGCACAATTCGGCCAGGCCGCCGTGCACCGTCTCGCCCATCAAGCCGCCCTCGACGCGGTTGATCGGATCGACCAGCACGCGGTCGCCCTTCTTCCAGCCGGTCACCCCCGGCCCGACCTCGGCGATCTCGCCGGCGACGTCGAGGCCCATGATGGCGGGCATCGGCACCTTGATGCCCGGCATGCCGCGGCGCGTGAAGACGTCGTGGTAGTTCAGTGACGCCGCCTTCACCGCCACGATCACGTCGCCCTCGCCGGGCCTGGGATCGGGAAAGTCCTTCTCGAAGGCGAGCGCTTCGGGCCCGCCATGGGCGCGAACGACGGCAGCTCTCATGGTGATGTCCTCATTTCAAGGTCCGTGTCATCCCGAGCGAAGCGAGGGATCTATGCTGCGGCCTCATAGATCCCTCGCTTCGCTCGGGATGACACCCGGTGGGATCTGTCTCGCCAGCACGCGCTTATCGATCTTGTTGGTTCCGGCGAGCGGCATCTCGTCGACGAAGAACACGCGGCGCGGATGCTGGTAGGCCGGCGCGTTGGCCAGTGCGTAGGTCTTCACCGCCTGCTCGTCGAGTGCCGCACCCTTGCTGCGCACCACGAAGGCGACTGGCTTGTAGCCTTTCAGCTCGTCCGGCACCGGGAGGACCGCCGCCTGGTCGATCGCGGGATGCTTCTCCAGCATCTTCTCGACCTCGCCCGGATAGATGTTCTCGCCGCCGCACACGAACATGTCGTCGACCCGGCCGACGAAGAAGAAGAAGCCGTTCTCGTCGCGACGGAACACGTCGCCGGTGCGGTAGTAGCCGTCCGGCGTCATCACCTTTGCGGTCGTCTCGGGCAGCTTGTGATAGTGCGTCATCAGCGCGCCGCACCTCATCTGAAGCTCGCCCTCGTCGGCTTCCTTGCCATCGTGCACCAGCCGAAGCTGCACCGCCGGATGCGCCGTCCCCGGCGACAGCTCGGGCTGCTTTAGCCCTTGCGGATGCGGGCCGAACACGACGGGGCCTGCTTCGGTGGTGCCGTAGCCGTTGCCGATCGTGGCCTTCGGGAACGCCGCCCGCACCTGGTCGATCAGCCCCTGGGTGAGCGGCGCGGAGCCCATGCGCACCGCCTCGACGGCGGAGAGATCGACCTTGGCCAGCAGCTCCTTCTCGCGCACCAGCATGGCCATCATGGTCGGCACCGAGGTGAGGAAGCCGACGCGATGCCGGGCCGCCGCCTCGATGTATCCCTTGGGGGTGAACTGCGGCAGCAGCACCACGGTGTCGCCTTGCTCGAAGGTGGTCTGGCACATGGCGAGACCGTTCATGTGATAGAGCGGCGCCGCCACCAGCGCGCGCTGGCCCTGCGGCCCCGGCCGTCGCTTGCGCTGGCTCATCACCCAGAGATGCGAGTAGTGCGACAGCACCACGCCCTTGGGTTTGCCGGTCGATCCCGAGGTGTAGAGGAACAGCGCCGGCTCGTCCGGCTCCATCTTCATCGGCGTGAACGGTCCTTCGTCGAGAAAAGAATTCCAGTCCTTGTCGAACGAGACCTTCGGCACGGAGTCGGGCGCCAGCGCCAGCCGAGCCTCGTCCCCCAGCACCATCTTGGCATCGCAGTCGTTCACCACGTAGGCCACGGTCTCGGCCGGCAGCTTCCAATTGACCGGCACCGAGACGAAACCGGCCTGCATGGTGCCGAGGAAGCTGATCAGGAATTCGGCGCGATTGGCCGACAGGATGGCGACGCGATCGCCGCGCCGGAGCCCACGCCGCCGCAGGCCGCGCGCGACGGCGCCGCTCAGCCGCATCAGGTCGCCGTAGTCGAAGCGGCGCTCCTTGCCGTTGCCGCCTTCGTCGATCAGGGCGAGCGCCGTCGCCGGCACGTCGCGCGACAGGGCGGCCCCCTGGTTGTCGTACCGGAGACCGTCGATCATCGGAAACTTCTTGTGCTGGGGGCGCGCGACTCCAGTCGCGCGTCCTTGCGGGCATCGACGATGATCGCGCCACTGGAGTGGCGCGCCCCCAGCTCAAGAGGGCACCGCAGGCCGATCACTCGGTGAACTCCAGGGTCGCGTTCATCGCTTCCTTCGCGGCCACGACGAGGCGGCCGTCCTTCTCGGTGAACGGGATCTTGCCAGCCTTCAGCGCTTGGGCCGCCTTGGCGAGCGAGGTGGTGCGCAAGGTCAGCGCCGCCATGTAGGCCCTGCGGCCCTCGGCATCGGGAGCGGCGTCGCCGAGCTGCGCCGTCATCTCGGGCTCCGTGACGATGTCGAAGCGCGAATTGCCGATCACGACCTTCTTGCCGTTCCGGATGTCGCGCACCGCGTCGGGACCGAACATGTCGGCGTAGAGCTTTGCTCCGGCTGCCGGATCGGGCTCGACGATCACCGCGCGCTCGACGGCGACGGTGCCGTTCGCGTGGTGGCGCCACTCGTCGCGCCAGACCAGGTCGCGGGTGAAGTGGTGGCAGTAGTAGATTCGGCCGTAAGGCACGACGCCGGCTTTCATGCGGATGGTGCGGAAGCGGGCGTCACCTTTGCCACCGGTGTATTTCACCGGCCGGGTGAATTCGCTGGGTGGATCGAACGGCAGGCCGGCCCTGGCCAGTGCGGCGTAGGTGATGGCCGAATCCTCCGAGCCGAACACCAGCCCGTTCAGGCCGTAGGCGTAGTTCAGCAGGTCGAGCCGGCCCGATGTTGCGTTCTTCGGAACGGCGATCAGCTCGAGATAGTCGGTGCCGAACATCGCCAGGTGGTTCATCGAGCCCAGCGAGTGATAGCCGCGCTCGGTCAGGGTGAAGCCCAGCCGGCGATAGATGTCCGCGGCACGATCCATGTCGTCGCGCGCGTTGATCACCACGTGGTCGAGCGTCGGCACCGGCAATGTCATCGGACTTCCCCTTCGGCGGCAGAATGGCCAACCGGTCGCGGGCTCGGCAAGAGCATCGTCGCTCGCTCGCCATTTCGACCGTTTTCGCCGTTTTTAAACGGCTTGCGCACCAGCCGACGCGACAAAAGAGCGGTGCCACGGCATTTCCGGGCGGTCGCGTCGTTCGAAAAACGGTCGAAAACGGAGCCTAAACGGTGAAAAACGGCGCCCGTCATCGGCCGCCGCCAGCGAAGCCCCTGATCGGGCATTCATCGAACATGGTGAACTCTCCGCCACGCAACTCGAGAGGCCGGGAGTATACGCCCGCGCAACGTGTCCACCTATTATGGGCAATGGCCTGGCTCGCAAGGCCGAAAAGCCTGCGGATTTTCGCGAGCCATTGCCCAAGCCGGTTTGCGGCTTTTGCGTGTCGGACACGGCGTCAGAGCGCACGCTCCCGGCCAGGGCGATCATGCTCTAGACTGCCGGCATGAGACCGAACCATCCGCTTTCCCGTATCGCCAATCAGGTCATGTGGGACCGCCTGATCGCCGTGGTCGAGGAGCAGGCCCAGACGCTGGTGCGCACCGCTTTCGGCACGCCGACCCGCGAGGCGGGCGACCTGTCGGCCGGCGTCTACGACACCCAGGGCCGCATGCTGGCCCAGGCCGTCACCGGCACGCCGGGCCACGTCAACTCGATGGCGATGAGCGTCGGCCATGTGCTGAAGAAGATCCCGCTCGCCGAGATGCACGAGGGCGACGTCTTCATCCTCAACGATCCCTGGCAGGGCACCGGCCATCTCAACGACATCGTGATCGTCACGCCGACCTTCCGGCGCGGCCGCGATGGACAAAAGAGGGCCGTGGGTTTCTTCGCCGACACGCTGCATGTGGTCGATATCGGCGGCCGTGGCATCGTCGGCGCGGCGCAGCAGGTCTACGAGGAGGGGATCTACATCCCCATCACCAGGATCATCGACAAGGGCAAGGTCAACCAGTGGCTGGTCGACCTGATCGCCGCCAACGTGCGCGAGCCGATCCAGGTGATCGGCGACATCTACTCGCTGATCTCGAGCAACGAGATTGGCGGCCGCCGCCTCAACGACATGATGGACGAGTTCGAGCTCGAGCATCTCGACGACCTCGCCAGGCACATTCTCGACCATAGCCGCGCCGCCAGCCTCGCCGCGATCGGCCGGCTGAAGCCCGGCACCTACTCGAACGAGATGACGGTCGACGGCATCAACGGCAAGCCGATGACGCTCAAGGCGCGGCTGACCGTCGGGCCCGACGGCATCGACGTCGAATACTACGACGCGCCGCCCACGGTCGCGCTCGGGCTCAACGTGCCGATGTGCTACACCGACGCCTACACCGCGTTCGGCATCAAGTGCATCGTGGCGCCGAAGGTGCCGAACAACTACGCCTCGCTGGCGACGATCCGCACGACGGCGCCCGACGGCAGCATTCTCAACACCCGGCATCCCGCCGCCGTCGCCGCGCGCTCGACGATCGGCCACATGCTGCCCGACGTGATGTTCGGCTGCCTGATCCAGGCATTGCCCGACGGGGTGCCGGCCGAGGGCACCTCGTGCCTGTGGAACCTGCGCCTGATGGGCGGCCTCGGCCGCGCCGAGCTGACGCCCGAGCAGATGAAGACGGCCACGTCCTACAACGTGATGTCATTCCATTCCGGCGGCACCGGGGCCAGGCCCTATTGCGACGGCCTCAGCGCGACAGCGTTCCCGAGCGGGGTGAAGAACGTGCCGGTCGAGATCACCGAGACGCTCGCCCCTCTCGTGGTCTGGTCGAAGGAATACCGCCAGGACTCCGGCGGCGCCGGCGAGCATCGCGGCGGTCTCGGCCAGGTGATGGAGATCGGCAGCGCCGAGAACATGCCGTTCGGCATATCGCCGACCTTCGACCGTGTCGTCTTCCCGGCGCGCGGCCGGCTCGGCGGCCAGCCCGGCGCCGCAGGCAACATCGAGATCATCAACGGCAAGCCGCTGCCGCCCAAGGCCCACTCCTCGATCCCCGCCGGCGAGCGCCTGCGCGTCTCGATGCCGGGCGGCGGCGGCTACGGCGATCCGCACAAGCGCCCGGCCGCCAAGGTGGCCGAGGACGTGATGCTGGGCCTGGTCTCGGTCAAGGCCGCGCGCGAGTTGTATGGCGTAGAGGTTTCACAGGACGGTGTGATAGACGAGACCGCGACGGCGCGCCTCAGAACGAAGGTCGCCGCGGAATAACAGCGGGGGCAGGAAATGAGAGCATCGTCGTTGAGCTTCAGGGGTGCCGTACTGTGCGTGATCGCCGGCATGGCGTGGGGTCTCCAGATGGCGATCTCGGACGACCATTCGGCCTTTCCCGCCCATGCCCATCTCAACCTGGTCGGCTGGGTGTCGCTGTTCCTGATCGGCATCTACTACCGCCTGCACCCGGCGCTGGAGCGCGCCCGGAGCGCCCACCTGCAGGTCTGGAGCTGGCTGGTCGGCACGGTCGTGATGGCGATCGGCGTCGGGCTGGTGCACACCGGGACGGAGGCCGGCGAACCGCTGGCCGCCGCCGGCTCGCTCATGGTGTTCGTTTCGATGCTGCTGTTCGCCTGGCTCGTGTTCCGGAGCGAGCGGGCGGGCGAGGCTTCGCGGCCGGCGGTGGCGCCGGCGGAGTAGCCCCGAGCTTTTCCAGCACCTGGAGCAGCAGGGGCACCTGCCCCGGCGTGATCTTCTGAAGCGCGATCGGTGCCGGGAACCAGGCCGCCCGATCCACCTCGGGGAAGGCCTGCTTCCTGCCCGAGCGCGGCGGCCATTCGATCTCGAACGTGTTGCTGACGATCGCCGAGGCGTCGAGATCGTGCTCGATCGCCCAGGCCTCGATCACCTTGCCGCTGGCGATCGTCACCGGGCTGAGCGGCGTGAAGATGCCGCCGATCTTCTGGCCGGTCTCCTCCTCGAACTCGCGTTGCGCGGCGCCGAGCGGCTCCTCGTCGGGATCGATCTCGCCCTTGGGGATCGACCAGGCGCCGTCGTCCTTGTTCCTCCAGAACGGCCCGCCGGGATGGACCAGGAAGACTTCCGGCCCGTCGGGGCGCCGCCTCCAGGCGAGGATGCCGGCGCTGCGCTTCTTCATTCCACGACGTGGCGGATCTGGAAGCCGCCCAGCAGCTCGGCGCAGCGCTCGACCACGTTCTCGCTCGGCCCGCCGGCGACGCGCACCACGGCGAGCGTGCCGTGCGTGGCGTCGTTGCGGACGATGACGTCGACTGCCACGCCCTCGGCCTCGAGTGGCGCCAGCGCGGCCTCGAAGGCGCAGCGTGCCGCGTCGAGGCGCAGCGCCGGCTTGAAGATCTTGCCGACGCCGGTGAGCGGCATCTGCGGGATCAGCGTGACCTGCACCGGCACGGCGGCGCGCTCGGGGATCTCCTTGCGGCAGAACTCGCGCAGCTCCTCGGGTGTCGCCTCGGCGCCGGGCTTGAGCTGCACGAAGGCCATCGGCAGCTCGCCGGCATAGGTGTCGGGCAGGCCGACCGCCGCGGCGGTCTCGACTGCGGGATGGCGCACCAGCGCCTCCTCGATCACGATCGGGTCGATGTTGTGGCCGCCGCGGATGATCAGATCCTTCGAGCGGCCGGTCAGCCAGAGATAGCCGTCCCTGTCGAGCCGGCCGAGGTCGCCGCTGTCGAGCCAGCCGTCGGCCAGCATCGCGCCCCTGTCGTGGCGCGGATCGAGATAGCCCGGCGTGACCTGCGGCCCCCGCATCAGCACATGGCCGATCGTGCCGGGCGGGCAGTCGCCGCGGATCGTGCCGTCGCCCGCCACGTCGGCCACCCGCACCTCGGTGTAGGGCAGGCGCAGGCCGACCGAGCCCGGCCGGCGCTCGCCGTGCATCGGGTTCATGGTCGAGTAGCAGTGCACCTCGGTCATGCCGTAGCCCTCGACCACCGGCACGCCGAGCTCGCCCTCGATGCGGCGGAGCAGCTCGACCGGCACGGCCGAGCCACCCGACACGAACACCTCGAGCGAGGAGAGGTCGTGGCCCTCGCGCGGCACGTTCATGATCGCCGCCAGGCTGGTCGGCACCGCGCCGCCGACCGTGATCCTGTTGCGCTCGACGATGCTCCAGAAGTCGCGAACCACGTTGGGATTGCGCGCGCCGAGCGGCGTCGGCAGCACCACCGTCCAGCCGCTGGCGATCGGCGACAGGCCGCCGACGATCGAGCCGCCGACATGGAACTGCGGCAGCGGATTGATCTGCACGGTGCCCGGCCCGAGGTCGAACACCAGCACGTTGCTCCAGGCGGCGAGCGTCAGCGCACCGTGGGTGTGGCGCGCGAGCTTCGGCAGGCCGGTCGTGCCGCCGGTGTGGAACAGCGCCGCTACGGTGTCGCGCTCCAGCGGCTTGGGCGCGACGAGCCTGTCGCCGGGTTGCTTGTCGAGGGCGGGCTCGAAGTCGATCACGCCCGCCGGTGCGGGTCCCGTGCCGCCGGCGCGGAACACCTTGAGGCCGGGCATCGCGGCCCGGATCTCCTCGACCTTGGGCCAGATGTCGGCGAACAGCGACGGGTCGGCGGCGACCAGCGCCCTGGCGCCGGCCTCCTTCATGATGCCGGCGATCTGCGAGGCGGCGAGGAAGTAGTTCACCGGGTTGGCGACCGCGGCGATCTCCGCGCCCCACAGGGCGATGAAGGTCTCGGGCACGCCCGGCATCAGGATCGTGACGGTGTCGTCCGGGCCGATCCCCTCGGCGTGGAACAGGTTGGCCGCCTGGATCACCCGCTTCAGCATCTCGGCGTACGTGACGTCGCGCACCGGGTCGTCGGGCGTGGTGCCGGAGAGCGCCCGGAAGGCGATACGGTCGGCGTATTGCGCGCCGCTGTCGCGCACCAGCTCATACACGTTCTTCTGCTTGATGCGCTCGGTGACCGGCGTCTTCTCGAGCTCGACGATGTCGGCGTGCGTGCGGATCTTCATGTGGCGTTTCCGTCCCTCGTTGCCGCCGAGTTGACCAGAGACGCTCGGCGCTGTCAGCCACCTCCGTCATCTCGCGCCTTGCGAGGCTCCGGTCGAGACGGCGGCTAGGCCGTCGCGTTCCGCGCGATGACCTCGCGGTAGAACGAAGCGCTGAGCTTGGGGTTGTGCTTCTGGGTGGCGAAGTCGACATGGACCACGCCGAAGCGCCTCGCGTACCCGTCGGCCGTCCTCGTTGACCGCGCCTTCGACCTGGTAGGACGAGGTTGCCGTCCCCCAGCGGAAGCCGGCCGGAAAGCGCAACGCCGCCGGCGGCGGGGCAGCGTGGGCTGAGTCACGAAGCCGACCCTAGTAGCCGAAGTGCCAGCGCGGGTTGTGCAGTTTGCCGGGTGTCATTGTCGCGGCGGCAATGGATGGGCGGAGTAGAACTTGGCAATAAAGAGGATGGCGCGGCGCTGGTCAGGCGTTAGGCGCGACGAGCCCTCGGGTGGCTCCCAATCAGGATCATCGGCCCACCGATATTCGTCCTCGCGGTACTTCTGATCGAGGCCAAGCACGATTTCGCGGACGTCATCGGGAAGCGGCTCGATGGAGTCGATGACTACCCTATCGTCGTCGATCTCCACGCCCGTTCTCCGGTCGAACCAGTGCACGGACTGTATCGTCGTCCGCCGGGCGAAGATCCTGTCCTCATGGACCTGCAGCGCAAGGCAGATGTAGCTTGGTCCGCTGTTGGGCCGCATGCTGGCGTGAAAGATGTCGCCGACGGCGATCTTCCGCAACGCCGCCTCCCGCACTGTCATCATTGTGGCGACAGCGGATGAGCCGGATAGAAGTCGTGAATGAAGCTGTAGGCCCGTATCTGGTCCTTGGACAGGTGGAAATAGTTCTCCGCCGGCACCCAATTCGGCTCCTCGGCACGTCGATGTTCGGCCTCGCGATAGAAACGATCGAGGCCGCGCATGATCTTGCTGATATCCTCGGGAAGTGGCGCAACGGAGTCGATGACGATCCGATCATCATCGATCTCGACCCCCGTCGCACGATCGAACCAGTGCACCGACTGCGTGCTGATTCGTCGAGCGAAGATGGCGTCCTCTCGAACCTGTAGTACCAAGCAGACGTAACTCGGTCCGTCACCCTTTACGCTGGCATGAAATATGTCACCAACGGCCAGTTGGCGCAGCGCTGCCCTTCTGTTGTTCATCGACCCTGCAGTTCGTGCCTCTTCAGCGTTCGATCTTGTTCCTTCCCAGGAACGCCATCAAGCCTGAGTATTTTTACCGCGCAGTCTCGACAGTAGATGCTTCCACCGATCTCGTAGTGTCCAGTCGTACCCCAAGTTCCTCCTTTCGGGCATGAGTCGCACCGCAAATCACCTGCTGCAGCGACGTCCAAGTCGCCGTCGTGCTCAGGGCGTCGACCGAGCAAGGTTTCCCTTGGCGTTGGAGTTTGTGCAGTGGAAGTCTGCACGAGCGCGGACTGCTCCCAGCCCCATTCGAGAGGATATCTGCTCATGCGCTCCAATATGGGACGGCATGTACATTTAGTCAATTAACTAATGGTCTATAGATTATCCACGAAGGTGGATATCTGAAAGGCCTTCCTACGGCACTTCGGACGACGAGGCTTCCTTCACTCGGTCGCCCTAACAGGGGGTGACAGTTGACACAAAGTGCCTGAAATGCACGCCGGTGTACTTTTCAGGACTATCATGCTGGTGGTAGTAGGCATGACAGTGTTCGCAGTGGGTCACCGCTGAAACTTGCCGGTCAGGGTCGTCCGTTCGAGCGTGTTGAAGTGCAGGTAGAAGCCGACGACCGCGGCCGAGGTGTCGGCGTTGACCGGCAGGCTCTCCTCCTTCACCGCGAACACGGTGAACTGGTAGCGGTGCGGGCCGTGGCCCTCGGGCGGGCAGGGCCCGCCGTAGCCGGGCTTGCCGAAGTCGGTGCGGGTCTGCAGCGCGCCCTTCGGCAGAAGGCCCGAATTGGGATTGCCGGCGTCGAGCTCGAGCCCGGTGACGTTGGCCGGGATGTTGACCACCACCCAGTGCCAGAAGCCCGAGCCGGTCGGCGCGTCGGGATCGAAGCAGTGCACCGCGAAGCTCCTGGTGCCGGCCGGCGCGCCGGACCAACTGAGCTGCGGGCTCTTGTTGCCGCCGGCGCAGCCGAAGCCGTAGTCGGCCGACAGGATGTGATCCATGCCGAGGGTCGCGCCTTCCTTGAAGCTCGAGCTGGTGAGGGTGAGTGCCATCGTCTTTCCTCCTGATTACTGGCTGATTACCGGCTGATTATTGGCCGAGCATAGCGTGGACGGCGGCGCCGAGGGCAGCTTTCGGATCGGCCGCCATCGTCGCGCTGCGCCACGCCACATAGCCGTCGGGCCGCACCAGCACCGCGCCGCCGTCGGAGAGCTCGTAGGCGTCGGCGAAGGCCTTGTCGGCGATGACGTGAAAGTGCATCGGCAGGCCCGCGCCGTTCGCGCGCCACGCCTTGCCCTTCGCCCCGGCCAGCAGCACGAAGCCGTTGCCGACCAGGTCGACGGTCGAGAGCTTGTCGTTGTTCCTCTCCAGCCAGACATGCGGCGCCCGGCCGCCCGGCCGCGCCGAGGGCACGTAGTCGGTCACCGGATTGGCGACCGGCGTCGGCGGGCTGCCGTCGGGCACGACCGCGCTCGAAACATAGCTGGCGCCGAAGATCATGCCCTGCTCGTTGAGGTATTCGGGCCGCGCGCCGGCCGCCCTGTTGTCGCTGGCCAGCCGCCCCATCGAGATCGCGTTGGTCAGGCTCTGCTCGGTGATGATGCGGCCGAGCGGCTGGCGCTCGGCGTGGTAGCTGTCGAGCAGCGCATCGTGCGCGAGGCCTTTCAGCACCAGCGCCAGCTTCCAGGCGAGATTGTGCACGTCCTGCACGCCGGTGTTCAGGCCGAAGCCGCCGGTCGGGGGCATCTCGTGCGCGGCATCGCCGGCCAGGAACACGCGGCCGTGGCGGTACTGCTCGGCGACATGGGCCGACGCCGTCCACGGCGCCACGCCCAGCACCTTCACCGGCAGGTCCGGCACGCCGGCGGCGTAGCGCACCAGCTCGGTCGAATGCTCGGGCGTGAAATAATCCGCGGTGTAGCCGTAGGCCTCGAGCGAGTTCACCAGGAAGCCCCAGCGGTCGTGGGCGTTGATGGTGAGGAAGGTCGCGCGCAGCCGCGGGTTCTCGATGAAGTAGAGCGCCGCCGGCCGATCGGCGGTCCATGGCCGGAGGTCGGCGTTGATCAGGATGTTCACGCTGTCATAGACGTCTTCCTGGCCCAGCATCGCGACACCGAGCGCGCGGCGAACGCGGCTCTGCGCGCCGTCGGCGGCGATCATGTACTGGGCGCAGATCTCCTCCCGCTGGCCGGTCGTGGTGTCGACCACCGCCGCGATGACGCCGCGATCGTCCTGGTCGAACGACTCCAGCTCGGCGTTGAAACGCAGTTGCCCGAGCGGCTGCTTCTCGGCATGGGCGCGCAGCACCGGCTCGAGATCGTCCTGCGCGCACAGGCAATTGCGCACCGGGCTGACCGCAGCGCTCTGCGCGCCGGCGCGCCACGGCACGCGCCGCTCGATCTCCTCGCCGGCCAGCGTCCTGGCCCACACGATCAGGCCGGTATGCCGCGGCGCCAGGCCGGCGGCGCGCACGGCCGCTTCGACGCCATGCTGGCGAAACACCTCCATGGTGCGGGCATTGATGCCGCGCG
This sequence comes from Pseudomonadota bacterium, assembly GCA_018240745.1. Taxonomy (GTDB): domain Bacteria; phylum Pseudomonadota; class Alphaproteobacteria; order Reyranellales; family Reyranellaceae; genus Reyranella. Next base: position 6,276 of record JAFEFF010000214.1, on the reverse strand, counting down.
CCTTGGGATGGATGGCGGTGCCGGGATGGCGCTCGACCAGCAGCGAATCGACGCCCTGACGGCTCAACAGGAACGAGGCGGCAAGGCCGACCGGGCCGCCGCCGACGATCAGGACGGGAACGCTCTTCATGCCTCCTCCCGGATTTGGCGGTAGTCTGCCGCCTGTTCCGGCGTGAGTCCCGCGTATTGGCGATCGACGTCGAAAAATGGTGGCCGCCGATGAAGGCGGCGAATATCAAGGTGGCATGAAGCAGCTCAGGATCCCGGCCGTGTACATGCGCGGCGGCACCAGCAAGGGCGTGTTCTTCCTCAAGGACGACCTGCCCGCCGACCAGGCTGCGCTCGATCGGCTGATGATCCGGGTGATCGGCAGTCCCGACCGCTACGGCAAGCACACCGACGGCATGGGCGGCGCCACCTCGAGCACCAGCAAGATCGTGATCCTGTCGAAGTCGGAGCGGCCCGACAGCGACGTCGACTACCTGTTCGGGCAGGTGGCGATCGATGCCCCGGTGATCGACTGGTCGGGCAACTGCGGCAACCTCTCGACCGCGGTGGGCCCCTTCGCGATCGAGCAGGGCCTGGTCGAGGCGCCGGCCGACGGCACGGCGACCGTGCGCATCTGGCAGGCCAACATCGGGAAGCGGATCATCGCCCGCGTGCCGATGAAGGACGGCGCGGTGCAGGAGCTGGGCGACTTCGAGCTCGACGGCGTGGCGTTCCCCGCCGCCGAGGTGAAGCTCGAATTCCTCGATCCGGCCGACGACGATGACGGTAGCGAAGGCGGCGCGATGTTCCCCAGCGGCAAGCGCATCGACACGCTCGACGTGCCCGGCGTCGGCGCGATCGAGGTGACGCTGATCAATGCCGGCAATCCGACGATCTTCGTCGACGCCGCGCGGCTTGGCCTCACCGGCGCCGAGCTGCAGAAGGACATCAACGGCAATCCGAAGATGCTGGCGCTGGCCGAGACGGTGCGCGCGCACGGCGCGGTGGCGATGGGCCTGGTGAAGACGCCGCAGGAGGCGACCGGGAAGCGCCAGCACACGCCCAAGCTCGCCTTCATCGCCAGGCCGGCGGGCTACACGGCATCCGACGGCAAGGCGGTGACGCCGGAGCAGATCGACATGCTGGCGCGCATCTTCTCGATGGGCGTGCTGCATCACGCCATGACCGGCACCGGAGCGGTGGCGATCGCCGCGGCCGCGGCAATTCCCGGGACCGTCGTGAGCCGCCTCGCGCCGGTCGGCGCCGACGGCCGCGTGCGCTTCGGCCATCCCTCGGGCGTGCTGAGCGTCGGCGCCGAGGCGCGCGAGGAAGCGGGCCAGTGGGCGGTCAAGAAGGTGATGATGAGCCGTTCGGCCCGCCGGCTCATGGAAGGCTGGGTCCGCGTGCCCGCCTGATGAGGATCGCCACCTACAACGTCAACGGCGTCAACGGCCGCCTGCCGGTGCTGTTGCGCTGGCTGAAGCAGGCGCAGCCCGACGCGGTCTGCCTGCAGGAGCTGAAGGCGCCGCAGGAAAAGTTCCCCGAGCAGGCGCTTGCCGATGCGGGCTACGGCGCGATCTGGCACGGCCAGAAGAGCTGGAACGGCGTCGCGATCCTCGCCAAAGGCACCAAGCCGGTCGAGACGCGGCGCGGCCTTCCCGGCGATCCCGGCGACGTGCATAGCCGCTACATCGAGGCGGCGGTGAACGGCGTGTTGATCGGCTGCCTCTACCTGCCGAACGGCAATCCCGCGCCGGGACCGAAGTTCGACTACAAGCTCGCCTGGTTCGCGCGGCTCGGGCGCTATGCCGCGACGCTGCAGAAGAGCAAGGATCCGGTCGTGCTGGCCGGCGACTACAACGTCATGCCGACCGATATCGACGTCTACAAACCCGAGCGCTGGGTCGACGATGCACTGTTCCGCCCCGAGTCGCGCGCGGCGTTCCAGAAGCTGATGAAGCAGGGCTGGACCGACGCGGTGCGCAAGCTCCATCCCGGCGAGCGCATCTACACGTTCTGGGACTACTTCCGGAATGCCTGGCCGCGGAACGCCGGGCTGCGCATCGATCACCTGCTCCTCAATCCCGTCGTCGCCAGGCGCCTCGTCGCGGCCGGCGTCGATCGCGACGTGCGCGGCTGGGAGAAGAGCAGCGATCACGCGCCGGTCTGGATCGAGATGGCGCCCGTGACCCGGCGCGGGAAGGATCAGGGCCGACGGCCTTCGACGAAGGTCCGGAAGGTTACCGAGTAGCGCTTCGACTCGACCGGCGGGATGCTGTGTTCCCAGTCGTGGCGCGCCGGCCCGCTCAGGCGATAGAGCGAGCGCGGCGCGATCGCCATCGCCCGGCGCTCCCAGCCGCTGCCGCGCTTGCGGCGCAGCCGCAACCGGCAGGGCGAGAGGAACGACAGCGCCACAACATCTTCGAAGATCGGCTTGTCGCGGTGCCATCCGATGGTCACGCCGGCGTCGTATTCGGTGACGAGCGCCTGCTGCAACAGCGCCGTATCGAGCCCGGCGATGGCTGCGGCCCGCGTGCGCAAAGGTTCGAGGAAGGCCGGGATCGGCGGGCTCGGGCGCAGCGCACGGCGGCTGTAATCGTAGCGCCAGCCGAATGGCACGATGCGTCGCTTGCCGAGATAACCGTGGAATTCGAATGGCTTGAACGGCAGCGTCTCGATCCCAGGGAGCCAGAGGCACTCCTCCGCCAGCGTGAAGGCATCCGGCCAATAGGCAAGGCCCGCTACGTGTGCGTTTGCGGACGGTTGCGTGAGAAACGGGGATAACTGTGACATTTTCGGGAAACCAAACCGCCCGCTGTGCCGTTGTTCCTCCAACAGCAGGTCAAATTGGGCTCAAATTGGACGGAGTGGTGATGCGAGCACTGGCGAAGGTCAACGGCAACGGCGAGCAACGGGCGCGGGTGTCGGATGAATTGCGTCAGCTCAAGCAGATGAGCAAGACTTTGCGGACCAAGGCGGCCCGGGCGCTGCTGGAACGCCCCGCCGCCAAGCGGCTCGTCGCCAAGCCGGCCGTCCTTCCACAGAAAGCACGCTCCGCCGCCGCGGCCTAGAGCAGGCGTCGTCTAGATCAGACGCGCGAGGGGGATCGTCAGCTGCTCTCGCTGCTCAGCACGTCGCCGAACAGCTTCCAGGTCGCGCCGTCGAAGCGGGCGAGCTGCACCGCCTGGATCGGGTAGAAGTCGGTCGGGCTGGTGTTGATGGTGATGCCGGGCAGCAGCAACGGCACGACCAGCTTCTTCATGCTGGCCGCCTGCTTCATCAGGTTGGCGCGCGTCAGGTTATCGCCGCACTCGGTCAGCACGTGGCGCATCGTCGCCGACACCGAGTAGGCATAGGTGTAGGACGCGTCCGACTGGTTGCCCTGCGGGATGTACTTCTCCATCCACGCCTTCCATTCGAGGTAGTCCGGCGCCTTGGCCCATTGCGGGTCGGTCGGATCCTTGAGGTAGGCCGCGGTGATGATGTCCTTGCTGTTGTCGAGGCCGGCCGGTTTCAAGGTCGAGGCGACCGAGGCGGCGACGTTGGCGAGATAGTGCGCCGGTTTCCAGCCGAGATCGGCAACCTTGCGGATCGCCTGCGCCGCCGCTTTCGGAGCGGCGTCGTTGAACAGAACGTCGGCGCCCGAATCCTTGAGCTGGATGATCTGGCTGTCGACCGTCGGGTCGGTGACCTCGTAGCTCGCCGTCTTGATCAGGAACTTGTCTTTCTTATCGCCGAAGCCGGCGATGAAGCCGTTCAGGTAGTCCTTACCCGAATCGTCGTTCTGGTAGAGCATGGCCACCTTGGCGTCGGGGTGGTTGGCCATGATGTGCTTGGCGTAGATCGCCGCCTCGGTAGCGTAGTCGGGCTGCCAGCCCATCGTCCACGGGAACTCCTTGGGCCGGCCCCACTTGGACGCGCCGGTGGCGACGAAGAGCTGCGGCACCTTCTTCTGGTTCAGGTACTTCTGCACCACCGTGTTGGTCGCCGTGCCGAGCAGCTGGTAGATCGCGAACACCTGGTCGTCCTCGACCAGCTTGCGCACCATCTCGACCGTCTTGGGCGGCTGGAAGCCGTCGTCGTAGGTGATGAAGTCGACCTTGCGGCCGTTGATGCCGCCCTGGTCGTTGACCATCTGCCAGTAGGCGGTGATGCCCTTGCCGATCACGCCGTAGGCCGACAATGGCCCCGAATAGGGGTTGGTATGGCCGAGCTTGATCTCCTTGTCGGTGACGCCGGGATCGTACTTCTTCTGGGCACGAACGATACTCGGGGCGAACGCAAAAGCGGCAGCCGAGCCGACGATGGCACGGCGGGAAATCCTGGCCATACGCTTCCTCCTTGTCGTTGGCAGAAGTGTCGCTCAGCCTCGCGTGCTTAGGAAGTCCGCCAGTGCCGTTTCGCTCGCAGTGAACTTCCGCTCGTCGAGCCGGCCGCAGAACAGCTCGTAGCGCAGCCAGCAGCGATAGGTGTTCACGACGTCGCTTCGGCAATAGGCGGCGATCTCGTCGTGCCGGCCTTCCGCGAACATGCTCTCGACCGCCTGGCCCCCGACCGCCTGACCGCCGACGCCGTGCGGCTTGCCGGGCAGGTCGAGCAGGCGCGCGAGCTCGTCGAGGCCGGCGCGCGCGTGCCGCTCCTGGCCCGAGAGCAGATCGCACAGGTCGATCGTGTCGCTGCCGGCGCGGTCGAAGTAGGGACGCGCCGCGAGTCCCGGCGCGCTCACCGAATGCAGCATGGCGCGGTAGCGCAGCACCGGCAGGTCGAAGGCGTGGCCGTTGAAGGTCACGAGCTGCGGCGCGCCCCCGAGCTGCGGCGCGCCTTCAAGCCGCGCGGCGAAGCCCTCGATCAGCGCCCGCTCGTCCTGCTGCGGCGCGTGCGGCGTGTCGAGCGATGTCGGACGCCACGCCCCGTCGACGCGCTCGGCGGCGAGGCTGCCGATGCAGACGATGCGCTGGAAAAGCTGGCGCGCGACCTTCTCGCCCATCTGCCGGCGCACCTCGCGCTCGGGATGCTGCGTCATGTTCTCCGCCCGCGCGAAACCCTTCACGTCCGGCACGGTCTCGAGGTCGAAGACCAGGACGCGGGCCTCGCTCACGCGGCGAGTTGCTCCGGCGCCGTGTAGGCGAGGCCCTGCGCCTCGGCGACCGGCCTGCAGGTCAGCTTGCCGGCATGGACGTTGAGCCCGTTGCGCAGGTGCGGGTCCTCGACGATCGCGCGCCGCCAGCCCTTGTCGGCCAGCGCCAGCACGAACGGCAGCGTCGCGTTGTTGAGCGCGAAGGTCGAGGTGCGCGACACCGCGCCCGGCATGTTGGTGACGCAGAAGTGGGTCACGCCCTCGACCACGTAGACCGGGTCGGAATGGGTGGTCGGCTTCGAGGTCTCGCTGCAGCCTCCCTGGTCGATGGCGATGTCGACCAGCACGCTGCCGGTCTTCATGGTCTTCACCATGTCGCGCGTGATCAGCTTGGGGGCGGCGGCGCCCGGCACCAGCACGGCGCCGATCAGCAGGTCGGCGCGGCGCACCACCTGCACCAGCGCGTCGTGGGTCGAGAAGATGGTGCGCGCGGCCGGAAGCTGCACGGCGATGCGGCGCAGCACCTCGGCCGAGCGGTCGACCACGGTGACGCTGGCGCCCATGCCGAGCGCGATCGTCGCGGCATGGGTGCCCGACACGCCGCCGCCCAGCACCACCACATCGGCCGGCGGCACGCCCGGGACGCCGCCCAGCAGCACGCCGCGCCCGCCCGAGGTGCGCTCGAGGTAGCGCGCGCCGACCTGCGGCGCCAGGCGGCCGGCGATCTCCGACATCGGCGTCAGGAGAGGGAGCGTGCCGATCGGCGAGGTGACGGTCTCGTAGGCGATCGCGGTGACGCCGCTCTGCAGCAGCTCCTGGGTCTGCTCGCGATCCGGCGCGAGATGGAGATAGGTGAACAGCACCTGGCCGGGCCGCAGCCGCTTGCGCTCGGGCGCCAGCGGCTCCTTCACCTTCACGACCATCTCGGCGTCGCGGAAGACCGTCTCGGCATCGGCCACGATGCGCCCGCCCGCGGCGAGGTAGAGGGCGTCCTCCAGCCCCGCGCCGAGGCCTGCGCCCGCCTGGATCAGCACCTCATGGCCGTGCCGCACCAGCTCGGCGACCGACGACGGGACGAGGCCGACGCGATCCTCGTGATCCTTGATCTCCTTCGGCACTCCGACCCGCATGGGACGTCCTCCTTTGCGGTCAGGCTAACAGCGCCGACGGGTATGGGGTTCCCGATTTCATCTCATGGCAGACCGGTGCCG
>JAFEFF010000213.1 GCA_018240745.1 Pseudomonadota bacterium | reverse complement strand
GACCAGCTGGCCGTCGCCAAGCGGCGCGACGCCACCGAGGCCGCCGCCATTGTTGTATTGAACCGAGTTGGTCGATCCGCCGGCGCTCAGGCAATTGGCCAGAGCGTTGAAGTTCGCCATCACCTGGAAGGCATCCGCCTTCTGACCATCGGCGAGCGTGTAGGGAAGGGCACACTGGGCACTTGCCGGCCCAGCCATGGGGAATGCCAACAACGCAGCGACCAAGCCAAGCGCAACGCCACTCATCCATCGCATCGGGGATGTTCCTTCCGCCACCGACAGACCCGGTACGATCTCAGAAAGCGGTCGCCGCCGCGCGACTCATCTATGCATATCTAAAGACCATACGGTCGTATACGAATGACAGACACAACTTTCGCGTTTGTATCGATCGTCTCGTCCTTGTATCGCTGCGTCAGCCGCATCGCTCCTTGATCAACTGGATGGATTTAGAGCTTCGGAGAAAGCTGCAGCCGATGCTCGCCTCGCGGCGACGCGGTCACAGTCAGCTACAGGCCGGAGTGGGTATGTCCGAAAGCGACTTCCATCCTTCCAGCCAGACACCCTCGCGGACGCACGACCGAGCGCATCTTGCGCGCTCATGATCACGAGGCGCGCTGGAAGCGCGCGGTCCATAAGACCATGAGAAGACGCGCCACGGGAGTGGCGCGCCCCCAGCGCAAGAAATCGCTCGCACCGTTTCCACTTCGAACGATACTGCTCTTTAGTGCTGTCGGCCGAACAGCTCGTACACCGACAGCAGGATCTCGATGGCGATCAGGCCGATGATGTACCATTCGAGCCGCGTGCTGCGCTGGTCCTGCATCAGCTCGAGCACGGTCCGCGTGGTGTCGCCGACGAGCTCGAGCTTGCGATCGACGGCTGCGCTGCGCTCGAGCAACTCGTATTCGGCGGCGAGCCGGCCGTAGAGCCGCTCGAGATCGGGCCGGTCCCACAGCAGGTCCGGTTTGTCGCCCGCCGCCACCCGGCCGATCATCCGGTGCTGCGTCAGCAGCACGTCGCCGATCTGGCGCACCAGCTCGCGCACCCGCCGGCCGCTGCGCCCGCGCCGCTTGATCCCGATCGCCAGCCGGTCGATCCGGTCGAAGGTGGTGTTGAGCTGCGCCTCGAGGTGCGCCAGCACCAGGCTCTTCGACAGCACGTCGGCGATGATCTGAAGCCGCTCGTTCGAGCTGTCCTTCAGGACGATGACGCCGTTGGGATCGAGCCTGTCGTCCTCCTCCGGCCGCACCAGCACCTGGATCTCATCGGTTTCGGGCGTCGCCAGCGCCTCGACGGTGTTCGATTGCAGCGAGTCGAGCACGGTGCGCTCCTCGTCCGGCGACGCGTCGCACAACACCGCGACGCCGTAGCGGAACACGAAGGCCGCGCCGCGTGCCCCCACGCGCAGGGTGAGCGGCGACAGCGCCATCGTGTCGGGATGATCGAGGCTTCTGGTGTCGATGCGCAGCCCGAGCAGGACGGCGCGCAGGCGAACGCGGCTTTCGGTCATTCGGCGCCCACTCTGCCACCGTTCTCGCCAGCCCGCGATATTACCAAGGTCGCCGCCGCGATCGAAGTGTCTCGACGCTCTTGTGCTGGGGGTGCGCCACGATCTTCCGGACCGCGGGCCTCCAGGCCCGCTCATGAATCATGATGCGGGCCTGGAGGCCCGCGGTCCGATGAGCATGAGATGACGCGTCGCTGGAGTGGCGAGGTCCGATGACTAGGGCTTGACCTCGGCGCTCAGCCAGTCGATGGCGGCCTGGGCGCCGCCGCGGGCGTGCGGGATCTCGAGCGCGCCCAACGCCGTCTCGATCACGCCGAGCGTGCCGAGGATCATCGGCGCGTTGACGTGGCCCATGTGGGCGATGCGGAACGCCTTGCCGGTCAGCTCGCCGATCCCGTGGCCGAGGACCACGCCGCACTTCTCGTTGCAGTAGGCGCGGAGCGTCTCGGGATCGCGGCCGTTCATCAGCACGCAGGTCACCGAGTTCGAGCGCTCGTTGGGCTCGATGATGTTGAACCCGATCGCCTGCCCCTCGGCCCACACGCCGACCGCGCGGCGGACGGCTTCGGCCAGCAGCATATGGCGGCGCCACACGTTCTCGAGCCCCTCCTCGAACACCATGTCGAGCGCCTGGCGCAGCGCGAACAGCAGGTGCTCGGGCGGCGTGCCGGCATACTTCTGGTAATGGGCGCTGCCCTCGCGGTCGGTCCAGTCCCAGTACGGCGTGCGCAGCCCGGCCTTCCTGTGCACCTCGCGCGCCCGGTCGTTGGCGACGACGAAGCCCAGGCCCGGCGGCGTCATCATGCCCTTCTGCGAGCCCGACATGGCGACGTCGACGCCCCACTTGTCCATCTCGAACGGCACGCAGCCGAGCGACGCCACGGCGTCGACCATCAGCAGCGCCTCGTGCCCGGCCGCGCGGATCGCCTGGCCGATCGCCTCGATGTCGTTCACCACCCCCGACGCGGTGTCGATCTGCGCCACCAGGATCGCCTTGATGGTGTTGCCCCCATTGGCCTTGTCGGCCTTGAGGCGGGCCTCGACCTCGGCCGGCCGCACGGCGCGGCGCATGTCGCCCTTCAGGATCTCGACTTCGACGCCCATGCGGCGCGCGCTCTCGCCCCAGCCGATGGCGAAGCGGCCCGATTCCAGCACGAGGATCCTGTCGCCCTTGCTCAGCACGTTGGTCAGCGAGGCTTCCCAGGCGCCGTGGCCGTTGGCGATGTAGATGTAGGAATGGCCGTCGGTGCGGAAGAGCCGGGCGATGTCCTTCAGCAGGCCGTCGGTCAGCGCCAGCAGCGGTCCTGCGTAAATGTCGACCGCCGGGCGATGCATCGCCCGCAGCACCTCGTCGGGCACGTTGGTCGGACCAGGGATCGCCAGGAACTCACGTCCCGCACGCACGCTCATCTTTCTTTTCCTTTCACGCTGCTCCAGCTTCGGGACGCGCAATCGAAGCCTAACATGCCGGACCTCGGGAGAAACCATGCCCACATTTTTCTCATGGCTACCCTGGGCGCTGCTATCGGCTGCCTTCGCCGCCCTCACCGCCATCTTCGGCAAGGTGGGCGTCGCCGATATCGGCTCCGATCTCGCCACCCTGATTCGCACCGTCGTGATCCTCGGCACGCTCGCCGCGATCGTCGCCGCGACCGGGCAGTGGCAGGCGCCAGGCACGATCCCGGGCAAGACCTGGATCTTCCTGGCGCTGTCGGGCCTGGCGACCGGCGCGTCGTGGCTCTGCTACTTTCGCGCCCTCAAGCTCGGCGATGCCGCGCGCGTCGCCCCGATCGACAAGCTGAGCGTCGTGCTGGTCGCGCTGTTCGGCGTCGTCTTCCTCGGCGAACGATTGAGCGGCGTGAATTGGGCCGGCGTCGCCCTGATCGCGGTGGGCGCCGTGCTGGTCGCGGTGAAAGGTTAGACATGGTCGGGATCGTCGCTCTTCGGAACGGGACTCTGGGCGCCGCGGTATCCGCGCGCGGCGCGGAGCTGCAGCGCCTGCACACCGTTGCCGGCGAGGAGCTGTTGTGGGACGGCAATCCCGATGTCTGGTCCGGCCGCTCGCCGTTGCTGTTCCCGGTCGTCGGCAGCGTGAAGGACGATCGCATCACCGTGCGCGGGCGGCGCTATCCGTTGCAGCGGCACGGCTTCGCGCGCACCTCGACCTTCGAGCTGGTGGAAGCGAGCACCGTGCACTGCACCTGGCGACTGCGCTCCAGCGACGAGACCCGGGCGCGCTATCCCTTCGCCTTCCGGCTCGACGTGACCTACGCCCTCGACGGCGCGAGGCTCGCGATGCGCGCCACCGTCGCCAACGACGGGGCCGAGCCGATGCCCGCCTCGTTCGGCTTCCATCCTGCCTTTCGCTGGCCGCTCGTTCCCGGCGTGGCGCGCGAGGACCACGACGTGCGGTTCGAGAAGGCCGAGCCCGAGCCGATCCGCCGGCTGGCGGGCGGCCTGCTCGGCGGGCCGGAGCCGACGCCGGTCTCGGGCGCCCGCCTCGCGCTGGCCGATGCCCTGTTCGAACGCGACGCCCTGATCTTCGACCGGTTGCACAGCCGGCGGCTGACCTACGGCCCGGGGTCCGGCCGCCGGCTGCAGCTCGACTTCCCGGCCATGCCGCATGTCGGAATCTGGTCCAAGCCCGGTGCAGGGTTCGTCTGCCTCGAACCCTGGCACGGCTTCGCCAGCCCGGTCGATTTTGACGGAGAATTGGCGGAAAAGCCGGGAATCGTCACGATTCCGACACAATCCGAGCAGGTTTTCGAATTGGCGGTGACCGTACTGTAGCACCGAGATCACACTCAAATGTCACACGCGCCGCCACGCAACTGACAAGGTGGCCCGGGTGTTGTTCCCGCATGCGGCAGAAACCCCCGCCCTCTTTCGCGCTCGGCCGGCAGTTGGCCGAATGGCGCCGCCCGCTCGACCGGGACCCTGCCGTCGACGAGGCCGTGGTGCGCCTGCTGCACGCGGTCGACCGCGCTCTGAAGGGCGAGCCGCGTGACCGCGACCGTGACGCGGACCAGGAGTTCAGCCGCGCGGCGGCAGACTGAAGCCGTTCCGCTTCAACTGATCTTCCAGCACGGCGATCGCCTCGGTGACGTTGCCGCCCTGGCACTGCGTCACCGCGACCTGTGCCGAAAGCGGGCCGCGACGATAGTCGTCGTAGGGCCCGCCATAGGACTTGCCGAGATAGTGCTCGTAGATGGAGCCGAGACGGCCGCAGTAGTCGCGATCGGCCGGCGTCTGGGCCTGGGCGGCGGCCGGCAGGGCAAGCAGCCCGATCACCATCAGTTGCAGTGAACGCGCCATGGTCCACCTCCTGCACGCCCGAATCTAGGCAGCGCAGGCGACGCGCGCCACGCACGTTCCGTTGACTTCCGCTGGGGGCGTGCCACTCCGTGGCGCGTCTTCTCATGCTCATCGGACCGCGGGCCTCCAGGCCCGCATCTTGATTCATGAGCGGGCCTGGAGGCCCGCGGTCCGGAAGATCATGACGCGCCTATGAGTGGCGCGCTCCCGGCGCTAGCGGGCCTCCGACCGGTAGACGGCGAACTCGGCGCGCGTGTCGGCGATCGAGAACCAGCGGTGCTGGTTGGCGCGGAACGCCCGCCAGTTGGTCAGGATCTTCTTGAACTGCGGGCTCTGCGCCGCCTCCTCGTCGAGCACCTGCTCGAGCGCGACGCGCAGCGCCTTGATGATCTCCTCCGGCAGCACCGAGAGCTGCGTGCCGGCGGCGACCAGGCGGGCGATCGCCTCGGCGTTCTTGGCGTCGTACGAAGCGAGCATCTCCTGGTTCGCGACGGCGCCGGCCGCCCGCAAGGCCGCCTGGTAGCGCGGCGGCAGGGTCGCCCAGGGCTGCTTGCCGATCATGAGCTGGTTGGTCGCCTCGAGCTCCATCACGCCCGGCGTGTAGTAGTACTTGGCGACCTTGTTGAAGCCGAGCTTCTCGTCGTCGTACGGGCCGACCCATTCGCAGGCATCGATCGTGCCGCGCTCGAGCGCCGGATAGATGTCGCCGCCGGCGATCTGCTGCGGCACCACGCCGAGCTTGGCCATCACCTTGCCGCCGAAACCGGCGGTCCGCATCTTCAGGCCCTCGAAGTCCTTCGGCGTCTTCAGCTCCTTGCGGAACCAGCCGAACATCTGGCCGCCGGTGTTGCCGGCGGTGATCGCGACCACGCCGAAGCCGTCGTAGAGCTCGTCCATCAGCGCGCGGCCGCCGCCGTAGTTCAGCCACGCGGCATGCATGCGCGGCGTCAGCCCGAACGGCAGCGACGCGTCGAAGATCGACGCCGAGTTCTTGCCGATGTAGTAGCCCATGTAGGTGTAGCCCGCCTCGACCGTGCCGTTGGACACCGCGTCGAGCACCTGCAGGCCGGGTACGATCTCGCCGGCCGCGAACGGCTGCAGCTCGAACTTGCCGTCGGTCAGCTCGCCGGTGACGCGCGCGATCGTGTTGACCGCGCCGAACAGCGTGTCGAGGCTCTTGGGATAGCTCGCGGTCAGGCGCCACTTGATGGTCGGCGCGTCCTGGGCGATCGCCGGCGCCGCGAGCGTGCTCGCCGCCACCGCGGCGCCCGCTGCGGGCAGGAATTTTCGACGTGATACGGGTCGTGAAATGAGCATGACGTCTCCTCCTCGTCAGTCCGAGGAAGACTACGCCGCGCTCCAACCACCGTCGATTGAAATGGCCGCGCCGGTCGTGTCGGCGCCGTCGGGCCCGCACAGGAAGGCGACGAGTCCCGCGATGCGGTTCGGCGAGACGAACCGGCCCGACGGCTGGCGCGAGCCCATGAATGCCTTCTCCGCTTCGCCGCGCGAAAGATTGGACGTCGCCATGAAGTCGGCGAAGCGCTGCTCGATCGACGGCGTCGGCGAGGCGCCCGGACAGATGGCGTTGCAGGTGATGTTCTGCGCCGCGGTCTCCAGGGCCACGGCGCGGGTGAAGCCGATCATCGCCGTCTTGGTCGTCACGTAGTCGACGCGATTGATCACCGCGCGCGTGCCGTAGATCGACGCCATGTTGACGATGCGGCCGAAGTCGCGCTGCCGCATGCCGGGCAGCGCCAGCCGCGTGGTGTGGAAGGCCGATGAGAGATTGACCGCCAGCGCGCGATCCCAGTCCTGCGGCTTGAACTGCTCGATCGGCGCGAAGTGGCGCACGACGGCATTGTTCACCAGGATGTCGATGCCGCCATACTCGGCAATCGTGCGCTCGACGAGCCGTGCGACCTCGGCCGGGTCGGCGAGATCGGCGCCGTCGAACAGGACGTGGGCACCATGCACCTCTTCCAGTTGCTTGCGGTTGGCCTCGATCTCGTCGGGATGCCCGAGACCGTTCAACATGATGTTGCAGCCTTCCGCCGCGAGCCGCGTGGCGATCGCCAGTCCGATGCCCTGCGTCGAGCCGGTGACCAGAGCCGATTTGTCTCTGAGCATGGTTCCTCCGGATGATAGGTTAGCAGCCAATCGATGCCGTGGAGGAGACAATGGCGGTGCTGGGGGCGGTGCTGGGCTTCATCGGCGTGGGGCGCATGGGCGGGCCGATGGCGTCGCGCCTGCTCGATGCGGGCCATCGGCTCTGCATCTACGACGTCTCGGCCGACGCCACCAAACCGTTCGCCGCGCGCGGCGCGGAGATCGTCGGGTCGCCGGCGGAGGTCGCCTCGCGCGCCGAGCTGGTGCTGGTGAGCCTGCCGACGCCGGACATCGTCCGCACGGTCGCACTGGGCGGCAACGGCGGCGTGATCAACGGCACCCGGGCGCGGCTGATGATCGATCTCTCGACCACCGGACCGGGCGTCGCCACCGAGGTCGCGAACCAGCTCGCGCCGCGCATCGGCTGGGTCGATGCGCCGGTCAGCGGCGGCGTGACGGGCGCCAGGGCCGGCACGCTGGCGGTGATGGTGTCGTGCCCGAAGCCGGCGTTCGGCGAGGTCGAGCCGATCCTCAAGACGTTCGGCAAGATCTTCTACACCGGCGAGAAGCCCGGCCTCGCCCAGAGCGCCAAGCTCGCCAACAACCTGCTGGCTGCCACGGCCATGGTCGCGACCTCCGAGGCGCTGGCGATGGGCGTGAAGGCGGGACTCGATCCCAGGGTGCTGCTCGACATCATCAACGCGTCGAGCGGCCGCAACAGCGCCACGCAGGACAAGTTCCCCCGCGCCATCCTGCCCCGAACCTTCGACTTCGGCTTCACGACGGGCTTGAGCTACAAGGACGTGCGGCTGTGCGTCGAGGAAGCCGAGGCGATGGGCGTGCCGATGGTGGTCGGCGCGGCGGTGCGCGAGATGCTCGCCATCACCCGCGCCCGTTTCGGCGCCGATTCCGACTTCACCCACATCGCCAGGCTGCTCGAGGAATGGTCCGGCGTCGAGATCAAGGGTTAGGCGCCGGCGTCAGCGGAGGGCCTGTTGCGGCCAGCGGGAAATGCCGAAGGGCTGTCGGCCCGAATTCCCGCTACCCGCAACGGGCCCTCGGTTCCGTCGTCTCGACCGGAGCGCGAAGCGCGGAGCGGAGAGACCTTCTCTCGGCAATAAGCGGCTTGTCGTAGAGAGAAGGTCTCTCCGCGCGGCCCTTCGGGCCTTGGTCGAGACGACGGGGAGGCAATTGGGATACCGTGGCAGGGAAGACGAGAGAGAGTGGGAAGCGACTCTCCTTATATGTAAGGCTGCCGGCTCTCTCCTGTGGGACCGAGGGCCTCCAGCGGGTAGCGGGAATTCGGCAATGGGATTTCTCGCCGAGCGAACGGGAGACGGACGGCGGTGGCACAATTTCTCCCTGCAGGGCACGCATCTTGCACTCGAGATATGCATCTGGGAGCATCGCGGCGACCACTGGAGGGACAGAGATGAGGCGTCGTGAGGTTTTGACCGCTGGCCTGGGAGCCGTTGCTTTCGCAGCTCCCGCGATTCGCCGAGCGAGCGCCCAGACCCTGAAGCCCCTGGTGATCGGCGGCTCGGTGCCGCTCACCGGCGCCGCGGCCGAGACCGGCCTCAACGTCAACAACGGCTACGTCACCGCCGCGACCTACATCAACGAGGTGCTGGGCGGCGTCGAGATCGCCGGCGACAAGTACCGGATCGAGCTCAAGCTGTTCGACGATGCCAGCGACCCCGCCCGCGCGACCACCCTGCTGCAGCGGCAGATCGACGAGGGCACGAATTTCTTCCTGGGCTCCTTCGGCTCCAACATCGTGCTGCCGACGGCGGCGATCACGGAGCGGGCGAAGAAGCCGATGGTGCAGACCGGCGGCGGCTCCGACGCGATCTTCACCCGCGGCTACAAGTACGTGTTCGGCATGTATCCGCGCGCGACGCGGCAGTTCACCTCGGCCGCGGCGCTGTTCAAGTCGCTGCAGCCGGCGCCGGAGAGCTACTCGCTGATCTACAACAACGACGCCTTCTCCAAGACGGCGGCGGAAGGCGTGAAGATCTCGTGCGACGGCCAGGGCTTCAAGCGGCTCGACCAGTTCGAGCTGCCGGCCAAGGTGACCGACGTGTCGAGCGTGCTGGCCTCGGTGCGCGCCAAGACGCCGGACATGCTGATCTGCGTCGTGCACGACCAGGATTCGCTGCTGATCGCCCGCCAGATGGTGGCGACCAACACCAACGTGAAGCTGCTGTTCCAGGGCCTGGGGCC
Organism: Pseudomonadota bacterium; assembly: GCA_018240745.1. Taxonomy (GTDB): domain Bacteria; phylum Pseudomonadota; class Alphaproteobacteria; order Reyranellales; family Reyranellaceae; genus Reyranella. The sequence continues at coordinate 12,902 of JAFEFF010000213.1, read as the reverse complement.
GCAGCTCGGCTCCTATCGCGAGGCGCTCGGCAAGTACGCCGAGGCGATCATGTGCTCGAACTACTGGAACGAGGACGTGCCGTACAAGGACAAGTTCTTCGGCAATTCCAAGAAGTTCGCCGAGTACTACCGCAGCAAGTACACGCGGCCGATCGCCTATCACGTGGCGGGCGCGGCGGCCTGCATCGAGACCTACATCATGGCCATGCAGGCGGCCAAGAGCCTCAAGCCCGAGGCGGTGCGCGAGGCGCTGGCCGCGGCCGACTTCGAGACCTTCTACGCCCGCATCAAGTTCTCGCCGGAAGGCGACGGCGATCCGATCGCGCTCGGCTCGATGATCGGCCAGGTGCAGAAGGGCAAGCTCGAGACGGTCTTCCCCGACGCCGCCAAGTCGGCCGCACCGATCTATCCCGCCCCGACCTGGGACAAGAAGGCGTGATTGAAGAAGCCGCCCTCCCCCGTCTTCGGGGGAGGTGTCAGCGCCTGTCCCGAGCGAAGCGAGGGATCTCGCTGACGGAGGGGGTCATGACCCCTCCGTCGCGGATTACCGCGCCACCTCCCCATCAGAATGGGGAGGGCTTCCGATGGACCTGATTGCGCAGACGCTGGCCGATGGCCTGGTGCTGGGGGGCATCTATGCCCTCGCCGCGGTCGGCTTCTCGCTGATCTTCGGCGTGCTGCACGTGATCAACCTCAGCCACGGCGTCCTGGTGCTGCTCGGCGCCTACCTCGCGCTGCTGTTCTCCGAGCTGCTGCACATCGACCCGCTGCTCTGCATCCCGCCGGTCATGGCGGTGCTGTTCTGCATCGGTTACGGCTACCAGCGGTTCCTGATCCAGCACGCGGTCGACCGCGCCTCGGTCAACTCGATGCTGCTGACCTTCGGCGTGGCGCTGATGCTGCAGAACGTGATGATCTGGCTGTTCTCGCCGGACATGAAGAACATCACGCCGAGCTACGCCTTCAACTCGTTCAAGCTCGGCCCGGTGAACTTCGACGCGGTGCGCGTCAGCGCCCTGCTCGCGAGCCTGGCGCTGCTGTCGCTGCTGGCGGCGTTCCTGCGCTACTCGCCGATGGGCCGGGTGATCCGCGCCACCGCGCAGCAGACCATGGCGGCGCGGCTGTGCGGCGTGAACGTGCGGCACGTCTATGCCCTCACCTTCGCGGTCTCGGCGGCGTTCGCCGGCGCGGCCGGGATCGTCATCGGCATCATCCTGCCCTTCTCGCCCAACGACGAGGGCACCTGGACGCTCAACGCCTTCGTGGTCGTGGTGCTGGGCGGTGTCGGCAGCCCGGCCGGCGCGCTGATCGGCGGCCTGCTGCTCGGCCTGGTGAGCACCCTGACGGCGCAGTACATCGGTCCCGCCTTCCCCAACGTCACCATGTTCCTCCTGCTGGTGTTCCTGCTGCTGGTGCGGCCGCACGGGCTGCTGGGCAACGCGTTCGCGGCGTCGCGATGAAACACGATCCCAGGCTGATCGCGGCAGCGGTCGTGTTGGCCGTCGTGCTGCTGGCCGCCGGGCCGGCCTTCCTGCCGCCGTTCTACGTGCGCGTCGGCCAGCTCATGCTCTATTCCGCCGGCCTCGGCCTCGCCTGGGCGATCCTCGGCGGCTTCGCGGGCTATGCGAGCTTCGGCCACTCGGCCTTCATCGGCATCGGCGCCTTCGCGGCCGGCCTGGTCGAGAGCCGGTATTCCGGCCTGCCGCCGGTGCTGCTCCTGCCGCTCGGCCTCGCCGCCGGCGGGCTCGCCTGCGCCATCCTGTCGGCCGCGATCGCCTATCCGATCCTGCGGCTGCGCGGCACGTTCTTCGCCATCGCCATGCTGGGCGTCAGCCATGTCGGCGCCGAGGTCACCAACAACATCGACTTCTTCCAGGGCGCGCTCGGCCTCAACTTCCCGCCGCTGGCGCCGGCCGACATGGATCCAGCCGCGTTCTACTACGAGCTGTTCCTGGCCGGCGCCCTGTCGATCCTGCTGATCTCGTGGCTGATCCGCCGCAGCCGCTTCGGCGCCGGCCTGCTCAGCATCCGCGAGGACGAGGATACCGCCCGCATGCTGGGGGTGCCGACCGAGCGCTACAAGCGCGTGGCGTTCGTGGTGTCGGCGGTGCTGACCGGCCTGATGGGCGTGATCTACGCCCACTCGCTGGGCTACATCACGACCGAGTCGGTCTATCGCGACGACACCAACCTCAGCCTGATCGTCTATTCGCTGCTGGGCGGCATGGGCACGCTGTTCGGGCCGGTGATCGGCGCCGGCCTGCTGGTCTTCATCACCCAGGTGATCCTCGGCCGCCTGCTCGACTTCCACCTGTTCGCGACCGGCCTGCTGCTGGTGCTGCTGATCCTGATGGCGCCGGGCGGCGTGAACGGCCTGCTGAACCGCAAGCGGCGGCCGGCATGAGCCTGCTCGAGGTCCGCGGCCTGTCGAAGAACTTCCGCGGCCTGGCGGCGATCAGCGACGTCTCGTTCGCGATCGCCGAGGGCTCGATCACCAGCATCATCGGCCCCAACGGCGCCGGCAAGTCGACGATGTTCAACCTGATCACCGGCTACCTCGCGCCGACCGCCGGCGAGGTCCGGTTCAGGGACAGGCGCATCACCGGCCTCGCCACTAACCGCATCGCCGAGCTGGGGGTCGCCCGCGCCTTCCAGATCGCCCGCCCGTTCCGCGACCTCAGCGTGTTCGACAACGTCCGCATCGGTGCGCTGTTCGGCAAGGCCGGCCGGCGCGACGTCGAGGCCGCCACGCGCCGCGCGATGGAGCTCGCCTCGATCGCCCACCTCGCGACGCAGCCGGCAAGCGCCCTCACCGTCGGCCAGCTCCGCCATCTCGAGGTCGCCCGCGCCATCGCCACCCGCGCCGACCTGCTGCTGGCCGACGAGCCGTGCGCCGGCCTCAACCCGACCGAGACGGCGGCGATGATCGACGTGCTGCGCCAGGTGCGGAAGAACGGCGTCACCGTCGTGCTGGTCGAGCACGACATGCCGTCGGTGATGGAAGTATCCGACCGCCTGCTGGTGCTCGATGCCGGCCGCCTGATCGCCGAAGGGCCGCCGCCGGTGGTCGCCAACGATCCCAAAGTGATCGCCGCCTATCTCGGCACCCCCGACGCCGCTTAGCCCGGAAGCGCGCCCCGCCAGTGGCGCGTCGTCTTATGCTCATTGGACCGCGGGCCTCCAGGCCCGCATCATGAATCATGAGCGGGCCTGGAGGCCCGCGGTCCGGAAGATCATGACCCGCCACTGGCGGGGCGCGGCCCCGGCATCAGTGGCCGAGGAACGCCTTGCGCACGTACTCGTTGGCGAGCAGCTCCCGGCCGGTGCCGGCGAGCACCACCGAGCCCTTCTCCAGCACGTAGCCGCGATGGGCGATGCGCAGCGCCTGGTGCAGGTTCTGCTCGACCAGCAGCACGCTGATGCCGCGTTCGTTCACCGCCTCGATCAGCCGGAAGACCTCCTGCGTCACGATCGGCATCAGGCCGAGCGACGGCTCGTCGAGGATGATCAGCCTGGGCTCGGCCATCAGGCCTCGGGCGATCGCCAGCATCTGCTGCTCGCCGCCGCTCATCGATCCGGCGAGCTGGCTCTTCCGCTCGGCCAGCCGCGGGAACAGCGCGAAGGCGTGGTCGACCAGGGCACCGACCTCGCCGCGCTGCTTGATGTGGGCACCGAGCTGCAGGTTCTCCATCACCGTCATCTGCGGGAAGACCAGCCGGCCCTCCGGCACCAGGGTGATGCCGCGCCGCACGACGGTGTGGCTCGGCACGCCGGCCAGCGGCTCGCCGCCGAAGCGGATCGCGCCCTTCTGCGGATTGAGCACGCCCGCGATCATCCGCACCGTGGTCGACTTGCCGGCGCCATTGGCGCCCAGCAGCGCCACGATCTCGCCCGGCTGCACGGCGAGCGAGACGTCGCGCACCGCGAGCGCGCCGTCGTAGGCGAAGGCGAGCCCTGAGACTTCGAGCGCGCTCATGCCGCGGGCTGCCGGGCCGCGGGCTGCTGGCGGTAGGCGTAGTTCTTGTCCAGCCGCTCGAGCAGGTAGTCGCCGTAGCGCACCGGCGGGTACTTGGGCGCGCCGCAGGTCGGCAGGACCTCGACGATGCTGTCCATCGACATGTCGAAGAAGTACGGGCAGGAGTAGCGGTCGCCGCCCGACAGGTTCGTCACCCGATGCGGCGTCGACTGCCAGCGGCCGTTGGTCCAGCGCGACAGCATGTCGGCGACGTTGACCACCCAGGTGCCGTCGATCGGCGGCGCCGCGAGCCACGTGCCGTCCTTGCGCCGGACCTCAAGCCCGCCCTGCCGGTCCTGGCAGAGAATCGTGATGAAGCCGTAGTCGGTATGCGGCGCCGAACCGAATGCACTGTCGTCCGGCGCATGCGGCGGATAGTGCAGCAGCCGCAGGAACAGCGTCGGCTGGCGGAAGAACGGCATGAACCAGTCGCGCTGCAGGCCGAGCGCCAGCGCCAGCGGCTCCAGCAGGCGCCGGCAGAAGGCCTGCATCGCCTTCTCGTAGGCCTCGACCGGCTCGCGGAAGCCCGCGAGATCGGGCCACAGGTTCGGTCCATCGAGCGGACGGCCGTAGCGTGGATCGCTCTCCGGCACTTCATGCATCCACATGAACGATTCCGAATCGTTCGGCTTGGTGACCTTGGCCACCGACGAGGTCTGGATGATCGAGCTCTTGGGCGCCATGTAGCCGCGATGGAACTCGTTCATCGCGATCGCGTCCTTGGCCGCGCGCGGCTGCGCATGGAAGCGGCGCGACGCCTCGAACACGCCGTCGACCAGCGCCGGCGCGACGCCGATGCCCTCGAAATAGCAGAAGCCCATGTCGGTGAAGGCCTGGTCGAGCTGGCGCGCCAGCGCCTCGTCGCTCGCGCCCGAGAAATCGATGATGGGAAGGCTTTCCTTGCTCATGTCATTCCGCGTATCTGCTCGCCGTGAGGGAGGGCCACAATGCTTGCGGCCCCGCTTTCGCAAAGGCCGAGCCGATCTTCTCGCCCCAGAAGGTCTCGCTGCCGAAGTCGCGGCGCCATACCCAGAGGCGGCGCGTGTAGTGGTGCAGGATGTGCTCGTGGGTGAAGCCCATCGCGCCCATCGACTGGTGGGCGATGGCGGCGATGCGCTGGGCAAACTCCGAGGCCTGGCTCTTCGCCGCGGCGATCGAGAAGCGGCCGCCGTCGGCCAGCCCGCCCTCGTCGGCGTCGCGCGCCGCCGCCTCGGCCGAGGCGATCACCGCGGCGACGAAGCTCGCCAGCTCGGCCAGCATCTGCTGGATCGCCTGGAAGGTCGAGATCGGCCGCCCGAACTGGACGCGCTGCTTGCAGTACTCGACCGCCGTCGCCAGCACCTTGTCGGCCGCGCCGGCCATCTGCATGGACCGCATCAGGGCGGCCAGCTCGATGGCGCGCTCGGCGCTGACCGGCGAGACCTCGGCGAACTCGCACGGCGGGTTGTCGAAGGTCACCGTGCCGTAGGGCTCGCCGGCATGGCTCGGCACCTCGTTGATGCTGGCGTTGGAGGCCGACACGACGGCGACCATCGGCCGGCCGGCAGCGTTCGCCACCGTCACGAAGTGGTCGGCGACAGCGGCGAACGGCACGCGATCGACCTTGCCGCTCAGGCGATTGCCCTCGAACACCACGTCACCCAGCGCCAGCGTGCTCGGCCCCGTCGCCGGCACGCCGTCGGCCGCGGCGATCAGCATGTTCGCCAGCGCGGTCTCGGCGATCGGCACCGGCACGGCGTGCGAGCCGGCGAGCCGCATCACCGCCAGCATGTCGGCCAGCGTGCCGCCCGCCCCGCCCTTGTCCTCCGGCACGGCGATCAGCGGCAGGCCCATCTCCTCGATCTCCTTCCAGAGATCCTTCGGCCACACGCCCTTCTCGACGCCGTTGACGACGTCCTTGCCGGCGCGCTCGGCGAAGAAGCGATCCGCCGTCTCCAGCAGCATGTCGCGGGTTTCCTTGTCCATTTAAGAGTCTCCATCCGCAGATCCTCCCCCGTCAGCGGGGGAGGTGTCGGCGTCATACGCCGACGGAGGGGTCATGGGCGGCGGGCATGACCCCTCCGCCCGCGAAGACGCGGGCACCTCCCCATATGAATGGGGAGGGATCACCGGAGTCCCAACCCGCGGGCGACGATGCCGCGCAGGACCTGGGTGGTGCCGCCCTGGATGGTGTAGCTCGGCGCCATCATGGTGGCGTACTGCGCGACGTCGAGGAAATCGGCCATGTCTTCCTCGGTCGTGGCATCGCTCTCCGCCAGCACGCGCGCGATTTCCGGCAGGTCCTGCTGGTAGATCGTGCCGAGGTCCTTCACCAGCGATGCCTCGATGGCCGGCGACTTGCCGCCCTGCATCATGCCGGCCACCGCAACCGACATCTGCCGCAAGGTCCACAGCCGCGCGATGATGCGGCCGAGGATCGCTGCGCCGCGCTTCGCCGGCTGTCGGCCCAGCACCCGCACCAGCTCGCGCAGGATGTAGTAGTTCTGCATGAAGCGCTCCGGACCGGAGCGCTCGAAGGCGAGCTCGCTCGTCACCTGCAGCCAGCCGTCGCCTTCGTTGCCGATCAGGCAGCTCTCGGGAATGAAAGCGTCGCTGAACGTCACCTCGTTCCAGTCGTGGCGGCCGGCGAGGTTGATGATCGGCCGGATGGTGATGTTGGGTGTCTTGAGATCGACCAGCAGCTGGCTGAGGCCCTTGTGGCGGTCGCCGTGCTGGCCCGAGGTGCGCACCAGGGCGATGCAATAGTGGTTGCGATGCGCCCCCGAGGTCCAGACCTTGGTGCCGTTGACGCGAAAGCCGCCCGGCACCGGCTCGGCGCGCGTGCGCACCGATGCGAGGTCCGATCCGGAGTCGGGCTCGCTCATGCCGATCGAGAAGTAGCACTCGCCCCTGGTGATCCTGGGCAGGATCGACTCGCGCTGCTGCTCGTTGCCGAAGCGCAGCAGCAACGGGCCCGACTGGCGGTCGGCGACCCAATGCGCGCCGGCCGGTGCGCTGTTGCCCAGCAGCTCCTCGGTGATGACGTAGCGCTCGAGGAAACTCTTCTCCGAACCGCCGTACTTCCGGGGCCAGGTGATGCCGATCCAGCCCTTCTTGCCGAGCTCGCGGGAGAACTGCGGCGAAAAGGTATTCCAGCTCGCGAAGCGGTCCTCGGACCTCACCTTGGGCAGCGTCTCCTTCAGGAACGCCCGCACTTCGTGGCGCAGCGCCTCGGCTTCGGGCGGCAGGTGGAAGGGCGGGAACTCGAGCTTGGGGATCGACATCGGAATTCTCGACGGTTGGATGCTTCCTCTGTGTCGGCTAATCCTAGACCGCGCAACCGAGGAGTTTCGAGGGTCGAATGCCGCGCCGTCCGCCCCGCCTGCCGCCCCTGATGGCGGAGTTCGACGATGACGAAAGGGATGCCGTCCTGGCAGCCAACCGGGCCTTCTATCGGGCCTTCAACGACCGCGACTACGGGTCCATGGAGCAGATCTGGGCGTCGACCGGGGCGATGGTCTGCCTGCATCCCGGCCAGGGACCGCTGCACGAGCGCACGGCCATCCTGGACAGTTGGCAGGGCATCCTGAGCCATCCCGAAGCGCCTCGCGTGCGCTGCGTCGACGAATGGGTGGTCGGCCGGTCCGGCCTCGCCATCGTGGTGTGCCGCGAGATCCTGGCCAACGGCCAGTTGATGGCGACCAACACCTATGCCCGGACGAGCGAGGGCTGGCGCATGGTCGGCCATCATTCCGGCCCGGTCCCCGCCGTCGAGCGGCCGACCACTGCCGCCTCGGCCGGCGCGCCGCTACCCGACCGACGCAAGTTGCATTGAAAGGAACCCTCCCCATTCCGATGGGAAGGTGCCCGCGTCCTACGCGGGCGGAGGGTCAGAAGCGCCAATCTTGTTGTCGCCTCCGACCCCTCCGTCGCGGAATACCGCGCCACCTCCCCGTATGAACGGGGAGGATTTTGATCACCGGCCGACCGGAGCGCCGGGGCGGAGCATGCCGGTCAGACGGGCGTAGGGGATGACGACGCGGTAAATGCCCGAGGAATAGGGCGCGACCTCGTACTGGTTGAAGATCAGCTCCAGCGCGAACGCCTTGAAGAGGTAGCGCTGCGGATCCTTCATCAGCTTGTCGAACCTGGCGGGCTCCAGGGCATCCGGGAATCCCGGCCGCTCGACGAACTGGCGCCTGAGATCGTCGCGGGCAATGTCGGCCAGCGTGCGCTCCCAGGGCGCCGTCGGCTGAAAGACATCGGCCGGCGTCGCGCTGCGGCCGGTGCGCAGGTCGACCAGGGTCGCGCTCACCCCGCTCGAGCCGTGCGCGCCGCCGGTAAAGATGTAGAAGCTCACCGCAACCGACAGGCCGTACAGGCCCGGCCGGTGAAGCTCGAAGCCCTGCTCGTAGGTCCAGATCTGCTCGCGCTCGCTGTCGATATCCCGCTTCGGCGTGGCGTCCTGCACGCCCTCACGCGCCTGCCTGGCGAACAGCTTGTTCACGACGGAGAAATCGGCGTCGGTCCCGTCGAACCGGGGATAGCGCGCATCGATCTCGTAGCTGACCGACTTCACCTTGCCGCGCCGGATCAGGTCGTGCTCGCTGACGAAGGGATAGGCGCCCTCGCCCGCCGCCTTCAGCGTCGCGCTGCGCTGGGTGTAGCGCAGCGTCAGGCATCGTGCGATCGCGGCGATCTCGCCGATGCACGCCTGCGCACGATCGTCGAGCCAGCGGGCCTGATCGTCGATCAGGTGCGCCCTGGCCGCGCCCCCCAACCGGGCGAGCAGCGCGCTGTAGGTCGCGGCAAGGTCGCGGTCGGCAGCGGCGAGCTTGTCGTTGCGGCAGATCGCGTGCTCGACCGGCGTCGATGCCTTGGCGCAGTCGAAGCTCGGTTGCGCCCAGGCGAGATCCGGGCCGAGCAGCAGGACCGCAGCGACGGCGAGCAGCAGCCTCACACCCGTCTCCATTGCCGCAAACGCCGGACCGCCTCTTCCATCTCGGCCGTCGAGCCGGCGAAGGAAATGCGCAAGGTGCCCGAACCGCGCGCACGGTCGAAGTCGATCCCCGGCGTGGTGGCGACGCCCGCCTCGGCCAGCATGCGCTTGCAGAAATCGCGACTGTCGTTGGTGAGATGCGAGACGTCGGCGTAGAGATAGAAAGCGCCCTGTGCCGGCGCGAGCCGTTCCAACCCGACCGCCGGCAGCCCCGCCATCAGCAAATCGCGGTTGGCCTTGTAGCGGCGGACATGGCCGTCGAGCTCGTCACGGCAGTCGAAGGCGGCGAGCGCGGCGTGCTGGCTGAGCGTCGGCACCGAGATGAAGAAGTTCTGGGTCAGCCGCTCGATCGGCCGCACCAGCTCCGGCGGCACCACCAGCCAGCCGACGCGCCAGCCGGTCATCGAGAAGTACTTCGAGAAGCTGTTGACCACGATCGCATGCTCGGAGACTTCGACGGCGGAGGCCGCCTCACCTTCGTACACGATGCCGTGATAGATCTCGTCCGAGATCAGCCGCACGCGATGCGCCTCGCACCAGTCGGCCAGCGCCGTGAGCTCGGTGCGGGTCACCATCGTGCCGGTCGGATTGGACGGGCTGGCGACGATCAGGCCGGCGATCGGCCCCGCCTTCTCCAGCGCCGCAACGGTCGGCTGGAAGCGGTCGGCGGCCGAGGTCGGCAAGTCGACCGCCTCGAGATTGAGTGCCGCGAGGATGTTGCGATAGGCGGGGTAGCCGGGCGCGGCCAGCGCCACGCGATCGCCCGGATCGAAGCTCGCGAGGAAGGCGAGCGGAAAGCCGCCCGACGAGCCGGTCGTCACCACGACACGCTCGGGCGAGACGTCGACGCCATGGCTTTCGCGATAGTAGCGCGCGATGCGCTCGCGCAGCGCCGGAAGACCGAGCGCCGCGACGTAGCCTATGCGGTCGGCATCGAGGGCGGCATGCGCCGCCGCCAGCGCGCCCTTCGGTGCCGGCGTGCTGGGCTGGCCGACCTCGAGATGGATCACCGTGTCGCCGGCCGCCTCCTTCTCGGCGGCGGCGGCCATCACGTCCATGACGATGAACGGATCGACGGCGCCGGAGCGACGCGAGAGCGGACGCGACATCGCTCAGCGCGGCGACGCGTTGAGCGCCAGCCCGGAGCCGGCGGGATCGGTGCCCGAGTTGCAGCTCGCCCCGCCGCTGCGGATGCCATCGGGGCAAGCGATCGCGTTGACGTAGCCGCCCTGCCCGCCATGCGCCCTCAGCGCCGCCGCGACGTACTGCTTGTTCTCCACCGTGCCGCGCGCGATCAGGCCGGTCGCATAGGCGGCCGACGGCGAGCCTCCGCCGGCTCCCGCGAACAGCACCTCGGCATTGCCCGGATTGCCGATCACCACGGGACTGATCGACGTGCTGTCCGCAGTGGGCGTGCCGAGCAGGATGCCGGTGTTCGGCACCATCACGCGCGCGCCGAACACCTGGCCCATCGACAGGCTGCAGGCTGCCCCGCCCCCCTTCGAATCGATCGCCGCCAGGCCCGAAATGCCGCCCGAGTCGGCCGGAACGGCGCCGCTCGGCCCGGGCTGCCCGTTCCATCCGGCGAGCGCCATCGCGCCTGCCATCGGCGGCGGGGCGACATAGACGCGGAAGCCGCCGTAGCGCTCGCCCGCCGGCGGACCCGCCTGCGGCACGGCGCTGCGCAGCGTCTCCGTCGGCATGCTGCCGCCAATCTGCGCGATCTGGTCGGACACCACGCGCGCCAGGGTGCCCATCGACAGATCGGTGCCGCCGCGCTGGCGAAGGATGCCAAGGGTCGCGGCAAGATCGGTTTGCACGAAATTGTCGCCTTCGGTCACCGCGGTGCCGGTGCCGCGGCCGAACACGCGGCGCGCCTCGCTGTCGGCGCCGAGCGCCACCGCGCTGACCTGCAGATCGCGCGAGAGCGCGCGCGAGACCGGAACGCCGAGCCGCGCCAGCCGCTCGGCTGGCGCCACGACGGCTGGCCAGGGAGCGGAGCCGTGGCGGGCATGCATCAGCGTGATCGCCCGCACGCCGCTCGGCACGGTGACCTGTATGCCGCGAATGCTGCCCGGCGCCGCCACCGGCGGGAACACGAACGCCTCGGCGGCGCGTGTCTTGGAATCGTGGACGATGCAGACGCCCGAGGCGCCGAGGCCTGCGGCCGACGGCAAGGTGACCGCCATCGCGAAATACATCGCGACTGCGGCATCGGTCGCGTTGCCGCCGCCCAACAGCACGTCGCGGCCGACCTCGGCGGCGCGGCTCTCGTCGGCGGACGCCGCGGCAAACTTGACGCCGCCGCGCAGAATGGCGCTGAGCGGCGCGCGATTGGAGGCGATACCCCCGGGATTCGCGACGTTTTCGGGCGCGGGCTCACTTCCGCCACAAGCCGAGGCTACGAGAACACCAATCAGTGCCAGGCTGCGCAATTGACGGCGGGGCCGGCCGTTCCTAGCTTCGCTTCCACCCGTGCCCGTGTCCCGCCGCATCCTCGCCCTCGCCTGTGTCGTCCTGCTTGCGCTCGCGCCGCTTCGTGCCGCTGTAGCGCAGCAAGGTCAACGACTCAATCTGGTGCGCGACGCCGAGATCGAGAACGACATCCGCGCCATGATGACGCCGATCTGGAAGGTCGCCGGGCTCGATCCCACGGCGATCCAGATCATGATCGTGCAGGACGGCACGCTCAATGCCTTCGTCGCGGGCGGCCAGCGCATCTTCATCAATACCGGCCTGCTGATGCGCACCGAGCGGCCCAATCAGCTGATCGGCGTGCTGGCGCACGAGACCGGCCACATCGCCGGCGGCCACCTCGCGCGCGCCCAGGAGGAGATGGAAAAGCTGAGCACGCTGCAGATCCTCGAGGCGCTGCTCGGGGCGGGCGCCATGGCCGGCAGTGCAATCGGCGGCGGCGGCGTGGGCCGGCCGGCACCGGCCGATGCCGGCGGCGGCATCGCGCCCGGCTCGTTGCTGTCCTACCTCAAATATACCCAGACCCAGGAAAGCTCGGCCGACCAGGCGGCGATGACCTTCCTCGAACGCACCCACCAGTCGTGCAAGGGCGCGATCGAATTCCTGAAGATCCTGCAGCGCGAAGAGCGGATGGCGATCGGCCGGCGCGATCCGTACCTGTCGACGCATCCGCTGACGCCCGAGCGCATCGAGGCGTTCGAGCAGGCCGCCGCGCGCTCGCCCTACACCAATACGCCCGACCCGCCGCAGTACCTCGAGATGCACCATCGCATGGTGGCGAAGCTGATGGGCTTCCTCGCGCCGACGACGGCGCTGCAGCACTTCTCGGAGGCCGACCGCTCGGTGCCGGCGCGCTATGCTCGCGCGATCGCGCTCTACCGCACCGGTGCGCTGGGCTCGGCGCTGCTCACCATAGACGGGCTGCTGAAGGAGCATCCGAACGACCCGTACTTCCACGAGGTGCGCGGCCAGATGCTGTTCGACAACGGCCGCATCAATGAAGCGGTGCCGTCGTATCGGCGGGCGGTCCAGCTATTGCCGGCGACCGGTATCATCAAGGTCGATTTCGCGCGCATACTGATCGAAAGCAACAACCCCGACAACGCCCGCGAGGCGATCCGCAATCTCGAGCTGGCGGCGACGCAGGGCGAATCGGGCAACTTCGAGCTGTGGCGCCTGGAGGCCGCGGCCTACTCGCGACTGAACAATCCCGGCATGACGTCGCTGGCCCGGGCCGAGATGGCAGTGCTGCGCGGCAATCGCGCCGAAGCGCAGGCCCACGCCGCCGCCGCCGAGCACGCGCTGCCGCGCGGCACGCCGGCGTGGCAGCGGGCGCAGGACCTCAAGGCCTATATCGATTCCCGGCCTCGGAAGAGATAATTCCCCCTTTGGAGTGACCTCGATGCGTTCCGTCCTTCTCCTTCTGTGCGGTGG
>JAFEFF010000212.1 GCA_018240745.1 Pseudomonadota bacterium | reverse complement strand
CGCCTTGATGCTCTCGACGATCATCGCGCCGCACATCCCGTAGTCCCACTTGCCGATCCAGGTGCCGGAAAAGGCCTTCACGTCCGCCGGCAGATAGTCGGGAGGCGGGTAGACGTTGTAGGCCATCGGAACGCCGCAGAGCGTGGTCACGTTCTGCAGGACTATCGGCGGCTGGAGCGTGAAGCGCAGCGGTTCACCGGCGGCATTGACCAGGAACATGCCATTGGCATCGCTGGCGACGGTGTCGCAACGACGTTCGCCGCCGTCGATGGCAAGGCACACCTTGCCCTTCGAGACCGTGTACTTGCCGGTGTAGTGGCGGTTGTTCGCGGCCACGTAGCTGTAGCTGCCGTTGGCATTGTAGGTCGAGATGCTGCCGTCGCCGAACACGGCCGACTTGCCGACCAGCAGCGCGTTTATCCGGCTGTCGTCCAGGGCGGGCTCGGCGCGCGCGACGCCGAGCGACGCGGCCATTGCCAGGAGAACGGAGAGAATCGTGCGCATGCGGCGGCCAATAGGTTTCGGACCATTACGGGCTGTTCACACTCGAAGTCAACGGCGCCGGCCCACGGTGAAGCCCGGTCGAGGCCATCTCCGCCAACTCCGCGATGTTCTACGACGCTCGCTTCACGAACGTTGCTTTCCGGCTCCGTATGGACCATACCGTTCCGATCCGTAACGAGGGTCCATGCAGCGCAGATTGGCGACCATCGTAGTCGGGCTCGAGGCGTGCATGTTTACGATCGCGCCCGTTGCCGCCCAGCAGATCGTGAAATTTCCGGCGAGCCAGCCGAATGAACGCAAGCCGATCGAGCTGCGGGCCGAGCTCTATCTCCCGAAGGTCCAGGGCCCTGCCCCCGCATTGGTGATGATGCATGGCTGCAGCGGCTGGCAACCCGCGGTGCGCTACTCCCTCAGGGACTATGCAGCCGACATGCAAAGCCGCGGCTACGTCGTGCTCAATCTCGACAGCTTCGGGCCTCGCTACTACGCGGGCGACGAGATGTGCGCCAGCAACTACCAGCTCCAGCAGGCGCTGAGCTACCGCACGGCCGACGCTTTCGACGCGGCGCGCTACCTCGGCGCTCAGCCCTTCGTCGATCGCAACCATATGTTCCTCATGGGGCAGAGCAACGGAGGCAGCGTGGCGATGAGGGCCGCGCGCGCAGATGTCGTCGGAAAGTACGCCCCGTCGCCGGCCGATGCGCGATTTCGGGGAGTCGCTGCATTCTATCCCTGGTGCGGTGTCTATCAGGGAACCGTCAAGTTGACCGTGCCCTTGCAGATCTTCAGCGGAGGACAGGACACCTGGACGTCGGCTGCGGAATGCGCAGCGTTGCGGACGACTGGAGCTCCGTTCGACGTCGTGGTGTATCCGCAGGCCGCGCATTCCTTCGATCTCGAGGTGATCACGCAGAAGTACCAGGGATTTCTGATCGGCAAGGATCCGCAGGCCGCCTCCGATAGCCGCCGCCGGCTGACGGCGTTTCTCGCGGAGTACCGTTACCGCTAACCCGGGTCCGCGCGATCCTTTCGCCGCTGCTGCTGTTCCGACCGGCACGCACCGCACGGAACTCGACATCGCTGCGGGAAAAGTGGATCGCTTCAGTCCTTCTCCGGAACCACCGCCGGCGTGACCTGGTCGCTCGTCGGTGGCGGTGGCGGTCTGATGGGCGGCGGCGGCTCGCTCGGCAGGAAGCCCGCCACAGCCGCGGCCGTGCCCTTCGGATCCTCTTCCATCGGGTTGTGGCCGGGCTTCTCGAACAGCGCGAGCTTGGCGCCCTTGATGTCGGTCTGCAGCCGGAAGGCGTCGGCGACCGGCGTCCAGCGATCCTGTGCACCCCAGATGATCAGTGTCGGCACGTCGAGTCGCTTCAGCGGCGTCGGATCGAGCGGCTCCTGGGTGCGCAGCCGTTGCAGCGTCGCTTTGCGGTTGCCCGGATAGCGCTGCAGCTCGGCGAAGCGGCGCACGCGTTCGGGGGTGAGCATTGCCGGGTCGGCGTAGACCTCCTTCAGGGCCTCCCGAGCCATCCAGCTTGGCTTGAAGTAGATGCCGAGGTCGCCGATCACCGGCGCCCGCGCGAGCCGCCTGCGCCACGTCGGGCCGGCCTCGCGCGGGAACGCCGCCGCGTCGACCAGGATCAACTGGCTGACCCGCTCCGGCCGCGTCGCCGCGAAGGTCCAGGCGACCGCGCCACCCATAGAATGGCCGGCGATCGCGAAGCGGTCGAGCCGCAGCGTGTCGGCCAGCACCTCGATGAAGTCGGCATAGGCGTCGACGGTGTACTCGCCGCGTGCCCACGGGCCGGTCAGGCCATGGCCCGGCAGGTCGACCGAGATCAACCGGTAGCGGCCCTCGAGCTCGGCGACCCATCCGTCCCACACCTGCAGCGATTCCAGCGAGCCGTGGATCAGCACCAGCGGCATCGCATCCGGCTTGCCCCGGTCGAGCACATGAGCGCGCGTGCCGCCGACATCGATGAAGGTGGAGGGCGGCTGGCCGTAACGCCCGACCAGGTAGTCGCGCGGCAGGTCGGGCGCGTACGCCCACAGGAACACACCGCTCAGCGCGCCGAGAACGAACAGCAGCACCAGCGGCGCCCGTCGCAAGACGGACCGCCAGCGCGAGCGCGGCTCGTCACCGCGACGGCGCCGGGTCGGCATGATCGTCCGGGCGGCTGCGCAAGGCGGCGGCCAGCGCATCGAGATTGCGCACTCTGAGCTCCGGCACCGGCGCCGGGTCGAGGATCTTCGCCTCGATCAGCTTGGCGAGGATGGTGCGGTTGAGATCGTTGTTGACCGGCAACCGGTCCTCGAGCTGGGCCACGAACACCATCAGCTCGAACTCCAGGCCGGTCGCGCCGACCCTGGCGAAGCGCACGATCGGCGAGGGCACGCGCAGCACCCGCGGATGATCGAGCGCCGATTCGCGCAGGATCGCCTCCATGCGCGGCACGTCGGTGCCGAAGCCGACCGTCAGTGCTATTTCGATGCGGCTCGAGGTGTCGGCGTAGGTGCGGTTGATCACCGGGTTCTGCAGGAACACGCTGTTGGGCACGATCACGCTGGTGCGCTGGAAGGTCTCGATCTCGGTGGCGCGGATGTTGATGCGCCGCACGAAGCCCTCATGGCCCGACACCGACACCCAGTCGCCCGCCTTGATCGGCCGCTCCAGCAGCAGCACGACGCCCGAGATGACGTTGTTGGCGATATTCTGCAAGCCAAGACCGATGCCGACAGACAGCGCGCCCAGGACGATCGCCAGATTGGTGAAATCGATGCCGAGCGCGGTGATTCCAACCAGGATGGCGACGATCACGCCGACGTAATTCAACGCCGCATCCACCGATTGGCGGATCGGCATGGGGGCGTCGACCGTCGGCATCACCCGGTCGCGCACCACCCGCCGGATCAGGCGCGCCAGCAGCGCAACGATGCCGAACGCCACCAGGGCCCAGCCGATGTTGATCAGCGAGATCCGGACGCCGCCGATATGCACGCCCTGCATCAACTGGTCGAAGCCGCGCCACACCGAATCGACGTCGACGCTCCACGCGGCCGGGATGATGGCTGCCAGCAGGACCACGAGCACGAGGTCCATCAGCAGCAGCACGATGTTCTGGCCGCGCAGCTCGAAGTCGGCGGGCAGGCCGAGCCGCCCGCGCACCCAGCGGCCGCTCGGCATGTCGGGGGCGGCGACGGCATCGAGCAGATCGCCGGCAAGCTGATGCGCCAGCAAGGCGAGCGCCACCCACATGCAGGTCTCGGCGATGCCGGCATGGATATGCTGGGCGAGGGTCGAGTATCCCGCCAGCGCGATCGGGATCGACGCCAGCACGGCGACGCTGATCAAGAGCCGCAGCACCGACCACCAGGTGCCGCCGACCATCGGCGGCGCATCCGAGCCGACCGGCCGGGCTGCCTCCCAGGCGCGGTTCGCGAGCGCAGGCAGGGTCAGGCCGGCGACCAGCGTCGCGATCACCAGCGAGCCGACGGAAACGATGGCGTCGTGCTCGCGGCCCTGCCGCAAGGCGATATAAACGAAGTCGATCAGCACGCCCACGATCAGCAGACGCCGCAGGGCGGTGGAGAGTTGCTGTGCGCTGCTGTCGGTGAAGGGCAGCACGCGCCACGCCGGCCGCTGCGGTACGAGCGCCGTCGCGGTCAGGCCGACCACCAGCAGCACCGTGATCAGCCGGACGATGAGGTCCGTCAGCAGGGTGTCGAGCGGCGGTGGCGGCATGGTGGCGGCGAGCAGCCGGCCGATCAGCCACACCGCCAGGATCGGCACCAGCACCAGGCCGACGCCGTCGATCGCCGCGGCCAGGGTGCGGTCGCGCTGCATCGGCTCGGCAAGGTCGCCGCGGCCGTAGTGGCGGCGCAGGTAGCGGCCGAGCCACCACAGCGCGACCGTCAGAACCGCCCAGAAGGCGAGCGGCGCCAGATCCTGCTGGCCCGATCGCAGGCCGCTCAGCCCTTCGCGCGCCCATGCGGCGAACGCCGCCGTCAGCATCCGCCAGGACTGGGCGATCTCGGGCCCGATCTTCTGCCAGACGGTGACCGAGAGCGGCGCTTCGCCCCGCTGCAACAGGGTCTGCAACACGACCTGCGAGCGGAGCTTGGTCATGCGCTCGAGCAACTGGTCGGCGCGGGCGATGACGACCTCGCATTGCTTGACCCGGCTTTCGCTGATCGTCGCCTGCTCGGTCAGCCGTTCGCGCTCGGCCCTGACGGCATCGGTCTCCGGCGGCTGGTCGGCGCCGGGCTTGATCTCGAGCGGGGCCAGCAGGCGCTTGGTGTCGGCGAGATCGTTGCGCGCCAGTTGCTCGGCGGCGAGGGCGGCGGCGCGCACGTCGGAGGTCTGCTGGCGCAACGCATCGATCTCGCTCTCGATGATGCCGGCCTGATCGATCCGAGCCGTGATGCGGTCGAGCTGGCGGGTCCACAGGTCGACGAGCTGGGAGAAGGGGCGCTGCGCCGGCGGCTGGGTCTGGGCCAGCGCCGGCAGCGCACCTGCCAGCGCCAGCAGCAGGCAGGCGAGACGGAAGAGACCCCGCATGCGCCTTTGGTACCACGTTAGTCCGTTGATAAATGTGGTTTATCCGCCCCATTCGGGGGAAAGGCACCGCTTGGCAGGCGCCGCGCGACCGGCAGACCGGCGCTCAGTTGACAGCTTGGGCAGGCCGGGGAACCTTGCATCCCAAATCGAGGGCTTTGCAGGAGTATTCGCGATGGCTGACGGGCAGGGAGTAGGGGAAGTCAGGGTCGCGCCCGACCGGCTGCATGCCTTCACCATGGCGATCTGCCGGGCGGACGGCAGCTCCGAGCAGGAGGCACGGCTCGTTGCAGACCATCTGGTGCTGGCCAACCTGTTCGGCCACGACAGCCACGGCGTCGGGATGATGCCGGCCTATATCGGCAACACCACGACGGGACGCTGTGTCCGTAACCATCATGCAAAGATCGTGAAGGACAATGGTGCCGTCATCGTGATCGACGGCGGGGCCGGCTACGGCCAGGTGATCGCGAAGGAGGCGATGGATTTCGGCATCGAGCGCGCGAGGAAGCACGGCGTCTGTGTGGTCGGCCTCACCAATTCCCATCACATCGGCCGCATCGGTCATTGGGCCGAGCAATGCGCACGTGCCGGCATGGTCTCCACCCACTGGGTGAACGTGCACGGCCACAAGTCGCTCGTGGCGCCGTTCGGCGGCGCCGAGCCGCGCTTCACCACCAATCCCTACTGCACCGCCATCCCGCGCAAGGGCCAGGAGCCGATCGTGCTCGACTTCGCCACCAGCCAGGTGGCGATGGGCAAGGTCCGCGTCGCCAACAACAAGAAGGTGCAGATGGACGAGGGCCTGCTGATCGATTCGCGCGGCGCGCCGACCACCGATCCGGGCGTGATGTACAACCCGCCGTTCGGCGCCATCCTGCCGTTCGGCCTGCACAAGGGCGGCGGCCTCGCGGTGATCTGCGACCTGCTGGCCGGCGCGCTGACCGGCGGCCGCACCCACAGCCCGCGCACCATCAAGAAGGACGGCCACGACATCATCAACAACATGCTGTCGGTGATCATCGATCCGGCAGCGATGGGCGGCACCGCCTTGTTCGAGGACGAGGTCGAGACCTTCATCACCTGGGTGAAGTCGGCCAGGCCGCAGCCCGGCGTGAAGGAAGTGCTGGCGCCGGGCGAGCCCGAGCGCATGCGCAAAGCCGACCGCGAGAAGAACGGCGTGCCGATCGACACCACGACCTGGCAGCAGCTCGTCGAGGTCGCGCGCAAGGTCCGGCTCAACGATACCGACATCCCGAAGATCGCCGCCTAGGGGGACGACCATGGCCAAGATGAAGCTCTACTACTCGCCTTCGTCGCCGTACGCGCGCAAGGTCCGGGTGCTCGCGATGGAGACCGGGCTCGACAAGAAGATCGAGATGGTCAACGTCGCGCTGACGCCGGTCGCGCCCAATGCCGACGTCGACAAGCACAACCCGATCGGCAAGATTCCGGCGCTGTCGGTGAAGGGCATGGACCTCTTCGACTCGCCGGTGATCTGCGAGTACCTCGACAGCCAGCACAAGGGCCGCAAGCTCTTCCCGCGCAAGGGCCGTAGTCGCTGGCTGGCGCTGCGCCAGCAGGCGATGGGCGACGGCCTGCTCGATGCCGCGCTGCTGGCGCGCTATGAGGGCGCGCTGCGGCCGGAGGAGAAGCGCTGGTCGGAGTGGAGCCAGGGCCAGATCAAGAAGATGAATGGCGTGCTCGACCAGCTCGAGGCCGAGGCCAAGTCCCTCAAGGGCAAGCTCACCATCGGTACCATCTCGGTCGCCTGCGCGCTGGGCTATCTCGACCTGCGCTTTGCCGACATGGGCTGGCGCGACAAGCGACCCAAGCTCGCCAAGTGGTTCGCGCAGACCTCCAAGCTGCCGTCGATCAAGGCGACGGTGCCTCCCGCCGCGTGATCGGGGCCGCGTGAAAACAGCGGACGAGATGATCGCCCTGCTCGGGCTGGAGCCGCATCCCGAGGGCGGGCACTACCGCCAGACCTTCCGCGCGCCCGATCGACCGCGCGGCGCATCGACGGCGATCTATTTCCTGCTCAAGTCGGGCGAGCGCTCGTACTGGCACAAGGTCGATGCCGACGAGATCTGGCACTACTACGCGGGCGCGCCGCTCGAGCTGTCGCTGAGCGAGGACGGCCGTACGGTGCGCTGCCTGCGGCTCGGCACCGACTTCGATCTCGGCGAGCAGCCGCAGCTCGTGGTGCCGCGCGGCGTCTGGCAGGCCGCACGTTCGCTCGGCGCCTGGACGCTGATCGGCGCGACGGTGGCGCCGGCCTTCCAGTTCGAGGGCTTCGAGATGGCGCCCCGGCTAGTCCGATGGTCCGGCGCCTGGCGCCGTCGCGCCTTGCACAGCGGGCAGTTCAACCACACGCACAACGACGACGGTTCGGAACCCGACTGTCCGGAGTAGATTTTCTGTCGTCCTGAGCGAAGCGAAGGACCTCATCGCCGCTTGCAACCGGCATGAGGTCCTTCGCTTCGCTCAGGACGACAAATTCGTTGAGGATCACAGAGAGGAGCGTGCCGCTAAGACAGAGAGGAGCGTGCGGCCAGGACAGCGCCCACGGTTACCAGAAAAGCTGCTCCCACCAACGTCATCGTCGGAGGCGCCAAGCCGCAGATGACGAGCAGCGCGGTCGACAGGATCGGCGCGGCATAGCTCAGGGCCCCGAGCGCGCGGATGTCGCCGCGCTTCACGGCGTGGTCCCAGAGATAGAACGCGCCGCCGGTCGGGCCCAGGCCGAGCGCGAGGACGGCGAGCCAGGCGAGCGGCGTTGCCGGCCATACGGTCGCCTCGAACAGCCAGTGGCAGGCGAGCGAGAGGATCGCGGCGGCGGCGCAGAAGGAGGCGATGGCGTCGGTCGGCGTCTCGCCGAAGCGGCGCGACAACACCGAGTAGAGCGACCAGGCGAAGGCGCAGCCGAGCGCCAGCGCGTAGCCTGCGGCGTAGGCGCCGGTGAAGCTGACGCCACGGCCGATCGCCAGCAGCGCCACGCCGGCAAAGCCCAGCAGCGCGCCGACCAGATGCGGCCAGCCCAGCCGCTCACCCGCCAGCGGCGCCGACAGCAGCACGATCAGCAGCGGCCAGAGGTAGTTCACGAGGTTCGCCTCGGCCGGCGGGGCGAGCTGCAGGGCGGCGAAGTAGAGCGCGTGGTAGCCGAACAGGCCGCCGACCCCGAGCAGCCAGACGCGCCCCGGCCAGCGCAGCAGCGCGATCCATGGCAGCCCACGGGCGCGCGCCCGGACGATGCCGATCGCTGCGCCGATGGCGAAGGTCATGGAGACCATCTGGAAGGGCGGGATGGGTCCGGCGAGGACGGACAGGGTGGCGAGCGCCCCCCACAGCGCGATGGCGCCGAGTCCCGCCGCCATCGCCCGACGGCGGTCGGCGGGGATGCTTGTCATCCCCGCCGCATAGACAACCCCGTCGCGTGTGTCGATAGGGCCGGTTACGATGGCTCGCCAACAGGGATGGCATGTTTCATCGTCCGACCAATCCCGCCAGCCATCGTCTCGCGCGCCTCTCGTTCTTCCTGGCGTTGCTGTCCGCATTGATCGTCGCGGCCTGCGGCCCCGCCCACCGCTATCTCGGCATCGATCTCGACCTCGTGCTGGCGGCGTACCGCTACGGCTTCTATCTCGCCGCCGCCGCCATCGCGCTGGCGCTGGCCACCCTCGTGCCGACCCGGCCGGGCGACCGCCGGCGGGGCTTCGTCGCCGCGCTGCTCGGCCTGCTGATCGGGCTGGCCGCCGCCTGGGCGCCGGCCGGATGGCTGCTGGACGCCCGCGCCGCGCCGCGCATCAACGACCTCTCGACCGACACCGCCGAGCCGCCGGCCATGGTCGTCACGCAGCAGATGCGGCGGGGGGCGCCCAATCCGGCGGCCTATCCCGGCAACGGCGTCGCCGCGCAGCAGCGCGCCGCCTATCCCGACATCGTGCCGATCATGCTGAACGTCACGCCAGCCGAAGCCTTTCAACGGGCCGACGAGGTCGCGATGTCGATGGGCTGGGACGTCGTCGCCCGCGCGCCCAACGAGGGGCGCCTCGAGGCGGTCGACACCTCCGACTGGTTCGGCATGACGGACGACATCGTCGTGCGCATCCGCCCCGAAGGCACCAGCGGCACGCGCATCGATATCCGCTCGAAAAGCCGGGTCGGTGAATCGGACTTCGGCGAGAACGCCCGCCGCATCCGCACCTTTCGCGACAGGCTGAGGACGATGCATTGACGCCCTCCCTCGTCTTCGGGGGAGGTGGCGCGGTAATCCGCGACGGAGGGGTCATGGCGTTCGGCTTCTGACCCCTCCGTCAGCGTAAGACGCTGACACCTCCCCCGAAGACGGGGGAGGGCGAAGACTCAGTGCACCGTCGTCGGCAGGGAGAAGCGGAACGTGGTGCCGCCGGGGCCCGTCGCAGCCATGGCGATGTCACCGCCGTGGGCGCGCACCAGGTCGCGGGCGATGGCGAGGCCGAGGCCCGCGCCGCCGGCGCGGCCGCCGGTGGTGAAGGGCCGGAAGAGCTGGGCCACGACGCTGCCTGGAACGCCCGGCCCATTGTCCGACACCTCGATCAGCACATGGTCGCCGCCATTCTCGGCCCGCACCGTCACGGTGCTCGCGCCGGCGTCGAAGGCGTTGCGGCCGAGATTGACGAATACGCGATAGAGCAGGTCGCGGTCCGCCCGCACCCGCCGCTCGCTGCCCAGCGCATTCACCCAGTTGCGCAGCGTGTTGGGATCGGAATCCTCGCCCTGCTCCTGCAGGGTGATGCCCACCTCGTCGACGAGGTCGGCGAGGTCGAACAGCTCGAGCCGCGGCGTCGGCCGGTCGCGCACATACTCGATCGCCTCGCTCGCCATCCGGGTCGCGCGGTCGATCGTGTTCAGGATGGTCGGCGCGAGCTTGCGGGTGCGCTCGTCGCCGCTGTGCGCCAGCCGGTCCGACAGCAGGCGCGCAGTCGACAGGATGTTGCGCAGGTCGTGGTTGATCTTGTTCGAGGCCGCGCCGACCTCGGCCAGGCGCGACTTCTGGCGCAGCGAGGCGCGCAGCTCGCGCTGCAGGTTCTGGAACTCGCGGTCGACCACGCCGATCTCGTCGTTGCGGTTCGACGGCGGTCGGTCGCTGCCGGCTTCTTCGGGATCTCGCCGGAACGCAACCATGTCGGCCGACAGATCCTGCAACGGCCGGATCACCAGCCAGCGCAGCGCGAGATAAAGCAGGGCGGCGGTGAACAGGGCGATGATGATCGACAGCACCAGCACGCGCACGGTGTAGTCGTACATCGCGATGCGCATCGGCAGCTCGTCGACGACGATCCAGACCATTGCCTTGGGCAGCCGCATCGATTCGCCGCCGACCCGGGTGTAGTAGGCGCCGTCGCGCGACATCGTCGCCAGCGCGTCCCAGATCAGGCCGAGCGCGCCGCGTTCCTTCAGGTTGAAGGTCGGCATGTCGGGCCGCGGCGGAATGTTGAGCAGGGCGCGGCGCGGCTTGTTGGGCTCGACCAGCACCACGGCGTCGACGCGCGCGTGGTTCAGCAACGCGCGCTTCACGTCGTCGGTCACCATGTTGTCCGGCGTGGCGTCGAGGGCCAGCGCGGCCAGCGTGCCGCTTTCGATCAGCTGCTCGAGATAGACCAGCCGGTAGCGCGCGATCGACGGCAGGAACAGCAGGAGCTCGGCCGTCATGACCGCGGCGATCACCAGGCCGAGGATGCGCCACGACAGGCCGAAGGTCGGCAGCCGCCGCAGGTTCTGGCGGGCGCCGGCGCGCAGGGTGATGTCGGCGGCCATGATGGGTCGATTTTATCGGCTTTGCGGCGCGGGCGCACCCGGCAGGCCCGGATCGGTCGCTGCGAAGCCGGGCCGCGCCGACAGCCGCGCCCACCACGCCGCGAGCCGCGGATGCTGGCGCAAGGCCTGCCGACCCTCGGGCGCCTGTACGAAATAGGCGATCATCGCGCCGAGATGCAGGTCGGCGAGGGTGACGCCGTCGCCGACCAACGGCTCGAGCGCGGCCAGCACCTTGGCCGAGGCTTGCGCGCCGCGCGCGATCTCGGTCTCGTCGCCCGGCCGGCCCGTGCTCGGTCGAAAAACCCGATGCGAGAACACCTGCCGGACGAGCGGCCAATAGGCGTAGGCGTCGGCGATGCCGATGATTTGATCCATCCGCGCGAGCGCCTGCGGGTCGGTCGGCTGCAGGGCCGGGCCGGGAAAGGCGCGGTCGATGTAGCGGGTGATCGCTCCGGTTTCATAAAGAGTGAATCCGTCATGGACCAAGGTCGGCACCCGCCCGAACGGGTGCAGGGCCGGATAGGACGCCGGCACGTCCGGGGCGAACGGGTTGACCTCGACCCTGTCATAGGCGACGCGCTTCTCGGCCAGGGCCAGCCGGGCGATGCGGACGTAGACGCTGTAGCGGTAACCGTGCAGGACGAGCGGCATGCCGCCATCCTAGCCTTTCGTTGACTCTGCGGGTTGTCGCGACTATTACCCACGGCCTACGGAATTTCGCCCCCGGCGGCAGCGCTCGGGGGCTTGTGTTTGAAGGAGTTGCGTCATGAAACGCACTTATCAGCCCTCGAAGCTGGTTCGTAAGCGTCGGCATGGCTTCCGGTCGCGCATGGCCACGGTCGGGGGCCGCAAGGTCATCGCCAACCGCCGCCGTTCGGGCCGCAAGCGCCTGTCGGCCTAGAGCCGGGGCCCCTGCCCGTGGCGCCGGTTCGCCCCGGGCGTCTGCCAAATCGTCGGGATTTCCTGCGCGTCCAGGCCGGACGCCGCTGCGCCATGCCGGGATTCGTGCTTCAGGCCGCGCCGGTGCCGGCCGATCTTCCGTCGATGCCGGTTCGGGTCGGTTTCACGGTCAGCAAGAAGGTCGGCAACGCCGTCGTCCGCAACCGTGTCCGCCGCCGCCTGCGCGAGATCGCCCGCCAGGTCATTCCCGGCCAGGCCCGCACCGACCTCGACTATGTCCTGGTCGGCCGCCAGGCCGCCCGCGAGCGCGATTTTGCCATCATGCGCCAGGAGCTGGTCGAAGCGCTGAAGCGGCTGAAGGCGCTGGCCGTCGCGACGCCATGACCCTCACCACACGCCTTGCACCGGCCGCGCCGAATCGCCAGTTTCCGGGCCTCATGGTCTTCCTGCTCCTGCCCTCGCTGTTGTTGCGGGGGGCGATCCGTCTTTACCAGCTGACGCTCGCCTACTTCTTCGTCGGCGCCTGCCGCTTCGAGCCGTCGTGCTCGGCTTACGCGGCCGAGGCGGTCGCGCGGCATGGCGCGCTGAAGGGAAGCTATCTCGCCGCCCATCGCTTTTGCCGTTGCGGCCCGTGGACGCCCGGCGGCTACGACCCGGTCCCGCCGCGGCCGTCCCTTTCCTGTCATTCCGCCGAGCGCCTCTGAAAATGGATCAGAAGAATTTCATCGTCGCGATCGTGCTCTCGGTGATCATCATCATGGGCTGGCAGACGCTGTTCCCGGCCAAGCACACGCCGCCGCAGCAGCAGGCCACCGAGCAGTCGGCAACCAACTCGCCGAACAACGGCCAGACCGGCGCCCGGCCGCCCGGCGCGCCGGGCGCGCCATCGTCCGGCCAGCCTGCCGCGGAGAAGGTCATGAGCCGCGAGGAAGCGCTCGCGGCCTCGCCGCGCGTCAGCTTCCACACGCCGCAGCTCATCGGTTCGATTGCGCTCAAGGGGGCGCGCATCGACGACGTGCGGCTCGCCAAGCATCGCGAGGACCTCGATCCCAAGAGCCCGCCGGTGCCGGTGCTGTCGCCGCTCGGCGGGGAGCATCCCTATTACGCCGAGTTCGGCTGGTCCTCGTCCGATGCCGGCATAAAGGTGCCGGGCCCGGACTCCCTCTGGACCGCGAGCAACACCACGCTGGCGCCGGGCAAGCCGGTGCATCTCAGCTGGGACAATGGCGCCGGTCTGGTGTTCGGTCTCGACATCGCGATCGACGAGAACTTCATGTTCGCGGTCAAGCAGAGCGTCGACAACAAGACCGACAAGCCGGTGACGCTCTTTCCGTGGAGCCTCGTCGTCCGCGAGGGCGAGCACAAGAACGAGGGCACCTACGTGCTGCATGAAGGCCCTTACGGCGTCTTCAACGGCACCTCCAAGGAGTTCGGGTACAAGGACTTCGACGACAACAAGCAGCAGAAGTTCACGACCACCGGAGGCTGGGTCGGTTTCACCGACAAGTACTGGATGGCGACCCTGGTGCCCGACCAGAAGTCCAAGGTCGATGTCACGATCAAGGGCAGCGGCGCGGGTCCCGGCATCAAGTACCAGGCCGACTACGTCGCACCGGGCGTGACCGTCGCCCCGGGTGCCACCGGCAGTTACGATTCGCACCTTTTCGCCGGCGCCAAGATCGTGCGGGTGGTCGACGCCTATCGCGAGAATCTGGGAATCGACCGCTTCGACCTGACGATCGACTGGGGCTGGTTCTGGTTCTTCACCAAGCCGATGTTCTACCTGCTCGAGTGGTTGTACGGCCAGATCGGCAACTTCGGCGTCGCCATCCTGATCCTGACCGTGATCGTCAAGGCGCTGTTCTTCCCGCTCGCCAACAAGTCGTACGCGGCGATGAGCAAGATGAAGGCGCTGCAGCCGGAGATGGAGAAGCTCAAGCAGCGCTACGGCGAGGACAAGCAGCGCCTGAACCAGGAGATGATGCAGCTCTATCGCCGAGAGAAGGTCAATCCGGCGGCCGGCTGCCTGCCGATCGTGGTGCAGATCCCGGTGTTCTTCGCGCTCTACAAGGTGCTCTACACCACGATCGAGATGCGCCACCAGCCGTTCTTCGGCTGGATCCACGACCTGTCGGCGCCCGATCCCGCCACCCTGCTCACCGGCTTCGGTTTCTTCCCGTGGGACGTTCCGCCCTACCTGCACTTCTTCAATATCGGCGTCTGGCCGCTGATCATGGGCGTGACGATGTACCTGCAGCAGAAGCTGAACCCCGCGCCGGCCGATCCGGTTCAGGCGAAGGTGTTCCAGTTCCTGCCGATCATGTTCACCTTCATGATGGCGCAGTTCCAGGCGGGTCTGGTGATCTACTGGGCGTGGAGCAACACCCTGTCGATCGCCCAGCAGTACACGATCATGCGTCGCCACGGCACGCCGATCGGCGCCAAGGCGCAGGCCAAGGCGGCGGCCAAGACTGCGGCGGCCGGTCCGCCCGTGCCGGCCAATGGCGGCGGCGGCAAGAAGGGCGGCAAGAAGAAGGGCTGATGGCCCCTCGAGCTCCCGAGAGTCGGGCGTCGGAAGCCGTCGAGGCGGCGCGCAAGCTGTTCGCCGGACCGTGCGAGTTCGTCGCCGGCGCGGCCTCGTTCGACTCCCTGATCCCGACCTCGCTGCCGGAAGTCGCGTTCGCCGGCCGCTCCAATGTCGGCAAGTCGAGCCTGGTCAATGCGCTGACCGGCCGCCGCACGCTGGCGCGCACCTCGTCGAGCCCCGGCCACACGCGGCAGATCAACTTCTTCGACCTCGGCCATCGTCTGTTCTTGGTCGACCTGCCGGGCTACGGCTTCGCCCAGGTGTCGAAGTCGATGAAGGAGACCTGGCAGGATCTCGCCTCGGCCTATCTGCGCGGCCGGCCGACCCTGAAGCGGGTCTGCCTGCTGATCGATTCGCGGCACGGCGTGAAGGACGCCGATCGCGAGACGATGAAAAACCTCGACGCGGCCGCGGTGTCCTACCAGCTCGTCCTGACCAAGACCGATCACCTCAAGCCGGCGCAAATCCCCAGGGCGATCGCCGCGGCCGAGGCGGTGGCGCGCAAGCATGGCGCGGCTCATCCGCAGGCGCTGCCGACCAGCAGCGAAACCGGCTTCGGCATCGCTGCATTGCGCGCGGAGATCATGGACGTGGCGCTCGGCACGAGCTCCGCGCGATGACGGCTGCCGTATTGTATTCCCGCCGCGCTGGCAGCCCGCGGCCGTGTCCGGCGGGACTGTGCGGGCCGCTCAGGCCGCGTCGTGGAAGATGATGCCCAGCGTGAAGCGCTCGCCGGCCAGCAGGCTCGAGACGCCGTGGCGCATCGCCGTGCGATGCCAGCCGCGGGTTCCCCCTTTCCTCGAGCTTGGGGCCGGCCGCTGATTGACCGCGAACAGCACGGCGTCGCCCTGGGCCAGGGGAACGACCTCGCCGCGTGACTGCATGCGCGGCCGCTGCTCGACCAGCATGAATTCGCCGCCCTCGAAGTCGCGCCTCGGCTCGCTCAGCAGGATGGTCGCCTGGATCGGGAAGACGAGGTCGCCGTAGAGGTCGCGGTGCAGGCAGTTGTAGTCACCCGGCCGGTAGCGCAGCAGGAGCGGTGTCGGCCGCTTCTGTCCGCCGGCATGGCATTCGCGCAGCCAGCCCGCGAGCGTCGGCGGGAAGCGGCGCTCGACGCCCAGCACCTCGTTCCAGCGGTTGGCGACCGTGGCGAGCTCCGGGTAGAGCGCCTGGCGCAGCCGCTCGACCGCCTCGGGCAGCGGATAGCGGAAGTACTGGTACTCGCCTTGGCCGTAGCCGTGGCGCTGCATGACGACGTGGCTGCGGAAGCGGTCCTGCTGCGGCCACAGGCTGGCCAGGGCCCGGCACTCCTCGGGGGCGATCAGCCCGCGCGCTACGGTGAAGCCACGATCGTCGAGATTTCCACTGTCGAACATGCCGGACATCCTGACGCGCCGAGGGGTCTTCTTCTATCCGCAGGCATCCTCATATATGATGCCGACTTAGCCCTCTCCCGGCCCGGGTAGAGGGCTTTTGCTAGCCAAAGGGTTTCCAGACATGGCGGACGTCGCGGTCCAGACCGACAAGGAGCAGAGGCGGCTCATCCGCATGGCCGAGACGATCTCGAAGGCCCTGCCCTACATGCGCCGGCACAACGACGCGACCTTCGTCGTGAAGTACGGCGGCCATGCCATGACCGATCCCAAGCTTGGCGATCTGGTGGCGCGCGACGTGGTGCTGATGAAGCAGGTCGGCATGAACCCGATCGTGGTCCATGGCGGCGGCCCGCAGATCAACAAGATGCTGGAGCGGGTCGGCATCAAGAGCACCTTCGTCAACGGCCTGCGCGTGACCGATGCGGCGACCATGGAGATCGTCGAGATGGTCCTGGCGGGCTCGATCAACAAGGCGATCGTGGCCGACATCAACGAATGCGGCGGCACCGCCGTCGGCATCTGCGGCAAGGACGGCAACCTGATCCTGGCCAACAAGGTCACCGAGATGCGCGATCCCAAGACCGGCGAGCTGCTCAAGGTCGACCTCAAGCAGGTCGGCGAGCCGGCCAAGATCAACGTCATGGTGCTGGAGCAGCTCCGCCGCGCCGACGTCATCCCGGTGGTGGCGCCGATCGGGTTCGGCGTCAACGACGAGCTGACCTACAACATCAACGCCGACACCTCGGCCGGCGCGATTGCCGGCGCCATGAAGGCCAAGCGGCTCCTGTTCCTGACCGACGTTCCGGGCGTGCTGGACAAGAGCGGCAACCTGATTCCCGAGATGACCGTCGAGCAGGCGCGCGCCCTGATCGCCGACGGCACCATCTCGGGCGGCATGATCCCCAAGGTCGAGAACTGCATCGACGCGGTGAATTCCGGCGTCGAGGCAGCGGTCATCATGGACGGCCGGGTGCCCCATAGCCTGCTGCTGGAGGTCTTCACCGAGGCGGGGGTGGGGACCATGGTCAAGCGCTCCTGACCGTCCCGTGACCCGTTTGACGTCTTGAAATCGTTGATTTCATTGCATATTTAACCGCCATGGCCATTCGGACCATCCTCACGGCGCCCGATCCGCGTCTCAAGAAGAAGTCCAAGCCGGTCGACTCGGTCGATGCCGAGGTGCGCCGGCTGATGGATGACATGCTGGAGACGATGTACGACGCGCCCGGCATCGGCCTCGCCGCGCCGCAGATCGGCGAGCTGAGGCGCGTGATCGTGCTCGACATCGACCGCGAGGAGCTCAAGACCGGCCCGATCCTGATGGCCAATCCCGAGATCATCGAGGCCTCCGACGAGGACGCGACCTACGAGGAAGGCTGCCTGTCGGTGCCCGAGCACTATTCCGATGTGGTGCGGCCGGCCAGGGTGACGGTGCGCTACCTCGACCGTGACGGCGAGGCCAGGGAGATGGCCTGCGAGGGCCTGCTGGCGACCTGCGTGCAGCACGAGATCGACCATCTCGACGGCATCCTGTTCATCGACCACATCTCCGCGCTCAAGCGGAACATGATCCTGCGCAAGCTCCTGAAAGCCCGGAAGGAGCAGGAGCGCGACGAGGCCGACGGCAAGCCGGCCTCGAAGCCGAAGAAGAAGAAAGAGTCAGCCGCAGCCTAGCTCATCGGACCGCGCGCTGGATGCGCGCGGTCCGAAGAAGACTTACTGAGCGGCGATCTTCGACGCCGCGGGCGCGAAGGCCTGCTCCATCTCGCGGCGCAGCTTCACCGCGGTCAGGGTCTCGTCCATCGCCACGTCGGCATAAGTCAGCGACTGGCCGGCCTTGATCGGCTTCAGGAGTTTGACGTTGTGGGCCAAGCCGAGCGGCAGGCTGCCGAGGCCGGTCGACTTTTCCGACGGGAACAGCTTGCCGTAGACCGTGTAGCCGCCCTCGCCGTCGAGCATCTCGCCGGCCCCGAGGTCGCGCTTGGCCGTCGCGATCACGTCGGCATGGAAGCCGATGGCGCAGCCCGTCGGCTCCTTGCGCAGGCCGACCGAGGCGACCGACACGCCGACCTCGAGGCCGATCAGGTGCCAGCGCTTGTACATCACCGAGTACCGGCCGCTCGGGTCGGTCTGCAGCATGTACTCCTCGAAGCAGTTTTTCTGGTACTCGGTCGACGCCTCGAACACGACCCACACGCCCTTGCGGATCTCGTAGGGGATCGCCCGGCCGTCGCGCTCGAGCGACGAGGCGACCTCGACCTGGCCCTTGTGGTGCAGATGTCCGCCCTCGGAGGTCGGGCGCATCACGAACGGCAGGTCCTCGACCGAGCAGGGCGGGAAGGCGAGGCCGTCCGGCGCCGGCGTCAGGCCGGTGGCATTGGCGACCGCCGTGCTCTCGATCGCCGGCTTGGAGCCGTCGAGGAAGCTGTTGAACATCTTGGGGTTAAGGCCGCCGCGCCTGGCCTGCTCCTCGTTGAGGCCCCAGTACTTCCAGACCGTCTCCGGCGTCGACTGCGCGTAATGCGGCAGCCACTTGTGGCCGCGCCCGGCCGCCGTCACCGAGAACCCCGACGCGCGCGCCCAATCGACGAGCTCGCAGATCAGCGCCGGCTGGTCGCCGTAGGCGAGGCTGTAGATCACGCCGGCCTTGGCCGCGCGCTGCGCCAGCAGCGGGCCGCAGAAGGCGTCGGCCTCGACCGTCACCATCACCACGCTCTTGCCGTGCCTGAAGGCCTCGAGCGCATGCTCGACCGCGGCGATGGGATCGCCGGTCGATTCGACCACGACATCTATCTCCGGATGGCTGACCAGCGCCCGCCAGTCGTCGGTCAGGAAGGTATTGCCGTGCTTCTTCGCTTCGGCGAACGAGCCTGCACCGGTGACTTCCGGCTTCCAGCCGAGCCGCGCCAGGTTCTCCTTGGCGCGTGTCGGCGAAAGATCGGCGATGCCCAGCAGATGGATGCCCGGCGTGGTCGG
Organism: Pseudomonadota bacterium; assembly: GCA_018240745.1. GTDB lineage: Bacteria > Pseudomonadota > Alphaproteobacteria > Reyranellales > Reyranellaceae > Reyranella. The sequence continues at coordinate 264 of JAFEFF010000212.1, read as the reverse complement.
GATCTGGCTGAGATACATGGCGCCGAACTTGCCGGCGCCGATCAGGCCGATGCGCAGTGGCTTATTCTCGGCCGCGCGCTGCAATAGCATGCGATGCAGGTTCATTCGTTCCTCCCTTATTCTGCGGCGGCCTTGCGGCGCGCGGCGCGCGCCACGGCATCGTCCTGCCAGGCGTCGATCGGCGTGAAGTCGCGATGGGCGATGTAGGCCGGTCGCTTGAAGCGGCGGATCGCGTTGGAGACGGCGTTGTAGGTCACGTAGATG
>JAFEFF010000211.1 GCA_018240745.1 Pseudomonadota bacterium | reverse complement strand
CGCATTTCCGGCATGCTGGGCCCGAACGGCGAGATTCTCCATTCCGGCGCGTCGGGCGTGTCGTTCGGCGAGCGCGACGGCAAGGCGCCGCGCGCCGCCCTGGTCGAGCTCGATGCAGCCTGCAGGAAGGCCGGCATCGAAGGCGGGCTCAATCCCGACATCAACCAGGATCTGTGGGACAAGTGGATCATGCTGGGCGCCATCGCCTCGATGTGCTCGGCGATGCGCGGGACGGTCGGCGACATCATGGAGTCCGAGGATGGCGGCGCGATCACGGCCGAGATCCTCGAGGAGTGCCGCAAGGTCGCGGCAGCCGAGGGCTATCCGCCGAGCGATGCGGTCGTCGGCGCGATCAGGGCGAGCCTGACCCAGAAGGGCAGCAAGGCCGTCGCGTCGATCCTGGGCGACATCGAGAAAGGCGGCGCGGTCGAGGCGAAGTCGATCGTCGGCGACATGCTGGCGCGCGCCCGCAAGCTCGGCGTGGCGGCGCCCAACCTGCGCTTCGCCTATGCGCATCTGCAAACCTACGAGGCGCGGCGGGCGCGAAAGGGACTGAAGGGGGCGTGACGTGAAGATCCTGATCCTGGGCGCCGGCGCGATCGGCGGCTATGTCGGCGGCCGGCTGCATCAGAGCGGTGCCGACGTGACGTTCCTCGTGCGGCCGCCACGGCAGAAGGCGATCGAGCGCGACGGTCTCGTGATCAAGAGCCCCAAGGGAGACATCACCCAGAAGGTGAAGACCGTCCTCACGGGCAGCGCGGGCGGGCCGTACGACATCGTGCTGTTGACGCCCAAGGCCTACGATCTCGACTCGGCGATCGAGGCGATCGCGCCGGCGGTCGGCCCGACCACGACGATCGTGCCGCTCCTGAACGGCATGCGCCATCTCGACGTGCTCGACGCGAAGTTCGGCAAGGACAGGGTGGTGGGCGGTCTGGCGCGTGTCGGCGTGGCGATGTCGCCCGAGGGCACGATCCTCCACACCAGCCCGTTCGCCGCGATCTCCTTCGGCGAGCGCGATGGGCGCGAGCCGCGCGCTTCGTTGAAGGAGCTCGATGCGGCGATCAGGAAGTCCGGTATCGACGGTGGGCTGCATCCCAACATCGTGCAGGACCTGTGGGACAAGTGGATCATGCTGTGTTCGCTGGCCTCGACGAATTGCCTGATGCGCGGCTCGTCCGGTGACATTCTCGAGGCTGACGAGGGCCGCGCCATCGTCATGGAGACGGTCGACGAGTGCCGCCGGACGGCCGCGGCGGCCGGCTGCGATCCCGGCGACAAGGGCATGCAGACGATTCGCGGGTTTCTGACCGTCAAGGGCTCGCGCTTCACCGCCTCGATGCTGCACGACCTCGAGAAAGGCGCGATGGTCGAGGCCGACCATATCGTCGGCGACATGATCGCGCGGGCGAAAAAGGCTGGAATATCAACGCCCAACCTTCGGATGGCCTACGCGCACCTGCAAGTCTATTTGGCCCGCCGGCCTCGCGCGGGTTAGGCTCCAGAATGGCAACGACGCGCACACGCTCGACGACCCTTATCGTCAGCAACGCCGAGTACGAGCGGCTGACCGATCTCGCCAACGCCTCGATGGAGCGGCTGCCCGAAGTGGCGCAGGAGCTCCTGGACGAGCTCGAACGCGCGCAGATCGTCGACGACAAGGAAGTGCCGAAGGACGTCGTGCGCATGGGCACGACCGTGACCTTCAAGTCCGACGACGGCAACACGCGGACCCTGAAGCTGGTCTATCCCGCCGACGAGAGCCTCGACCAGCATCGCATCTCGGTGATGACGCCGGTCGGTGCGGCATTGATCGGGCTGGGCACCGGCCAGTCGATCTCGTGGACCGCGCGAGACGGCAAGCACCATCGCCTGACCGTGACGAAGGTCGGCTGAACCGGATTACGGAATCGCGCCGGCGAGCCGCGGCAGGAACAGCGAGAGCTGCGGGAACAGGATGATCAGCAGCAGGCCGATCATCAGCGCGGCGATGTAGGGCATGTAGGCGCGCCAGTGCTGGCCGACCGACAGGTTGGCGAAGCGCAGCGCCATCAGCAGGCCGACGCCCATCGGCGGCAGGAACAGGCCGATGCCGACCGAGGCGGTGATGACGATGTTGAAGTGGTAGGGGTCAATTCCCATCTTCTCGGCGATCGGGAAGACCACGGGGATCAGCACTACCGCCGCGGGCAGGCCTTCCAGCACCATGCCGAACATCATGGTGATGAGGGCGATGGCGATCAGGAACAGCCAGTGCGCCGACTTGAGCGGCAGCAGCACTTCGGCCAGCAGGGTCGGCACGCCGGTGACGCCCATCAGGTACTGGAACACCGAGGCGACGGCGAGCAGGAAGATCACCGCCGCGGTCAGGATCGCGCTGTCGTAGGCGAGACGGACCATCTCGATGAAGCTGACGTTGCGGTAGTAGAGGATCGCGGCGAAGAAGGCGTAGCCCGCGACCACGGCGCCGGCCTCGGTGGCGGTGAAGACGCCCATCACGAAGCCGACCAGGATGACGATCGGGATGACCAGCGGAACCGCGGCGCGCCGGCCGGTGGTCGCGATCAGCCTGACGCTCGGCCGCGTGTCGACCGGCCAGTCGTACTTGCGGGCGCGCAGCCAGACCAGGACCATCAGGCAGGCCATGATGGTGGCGGCCGGCACGAAGCCCGCGAGGAACAGCGCCACCGCCGAGGTGTTGGTCACCTGGGCGATCACGATCATGAAGATCGCCGGAGGCACCAGCATGCCCATCGCCGTGCCGGCGGCGATCAGCGAGGCCGAGTCCTCGCGCTTGTACCCGGCCTTGGTGAGCGGCGGCATCAGGGTCGAGCCGAGGGCCGAGACCTCGGCCATCTTCGAGCCGCAGATGTCGGAGAAGAAGTAGGCGACCACGATCACCGACATGCCGAGCCCGCCCTTGACCCAGCCGACCAGCGCGCGCGTGAAGTCGACCAGCGCGTGGCTCATGCCGCACTTCTCCATCAGGCCGCCGGCAAAGACGAAGGCGGGGATGGCGAGCAGCACCCAGCTCTGCGAGCCCGACACCAGGCTGGACGAGAAGACCTGCATGTCGTAGCCGCCGATGAACAGGCCGGCCATCGCCGAGACGCCCAGCGCGAACACGATGGGCATCGAAAACAGGATCAGGACGATGAAGATGGCGGCGACGAGGAGCAGCAGCATCGTCAGTGCGCACCATCGGTGGATTGCGGGGGCGGGCTCACGATCATCGAAAGCGCATAGACCACCAGCAGCGCGCCGCCGGTGGCGCACGAGGCGTAGAGCACCGACAGCGGGATCGACAGGCCGGGCGTCACCAGCGTGTGGTTGAGGATGCAGAGCCGCACGCCGAACCAGCTCGCCACCCCGCCCATCACCGCGACCAGCGCATAGTGGATGCGGTCGATGATCGCCTGGCTGCGCGGCGCGAAGCGCAGCACGTGCAGGGTGAAGTGGCTGCGCTCGCGCACGCCGATCGCGGCGCCGACCAGGGTCAGCCAGGCGAGCAGCATCTCGCCCACCTCCTCGACCCAGGTGAAGGGGATGGAATCCATGTCCAGCCAGTCGGTCACCGGGATCATCACGTAGCGCAGGAACACGCCGATCAGCAGGTTGATGATCGCCGCGGTGAGCAGGAGGGCGACGACGATCCTGGGAATCGCGGTGATGAAGCGCGCCACCGTCCCCCTACGCCTTCACGCTTTCGACCTGCTCCCACAGGCCGCTGAACTGCGACTTGTAGGCCGGCCAGATCTTGGCCTGCGCGACCTTGCGGAAATCCTCGACCTTGGCGGCCGCCACGGTCATGCCCTTGGGCTCGAGCGCCTTCTTGGCGGCTTCCAGATTGTCGACCGATTCGGTGAGCTGGCGGATCTTGTCCTGCGCCTCGCGGCTGGTGTCGAGCATCAGCTTCTTGTGCGCCGGGCTGAGGCCCTCCCAGGTGGCGAGGTTCATGGTGTTGAGGGTCGGACCGTAGTTGTGGAAGGTCATCGAGCAGTACTTCGAGACCTCGTAGATCTTGAGCGCGACCTGGTTGACGATCGGCAGGTCGCCGCCGTCGATCACGCCCGACTTGGCGGCCGAAATGACCTCGCCCCACGCCATCGGCACGGCGTTGCCGCCCAGCCCGTTGATCGTGTCGGCGAACACCTTGCCCTGCTGAACGCGGACCTTCAGGCCGCGCAGGTCCTTCGGCTCGATGATCTGCTTCTTGGCCATCCAGAAATGCCGGAAGCCGTAATCGAAGAAGCACATCACCTTGAGCTTGTACTTCTCCTGGAACTGCTTATCGAGCGCGTCGCCGATCGCCCCGTTGAACATCTTGTAGGCGTGGGCGTAGCTCTGCACGAGGTAGGGCACCAGGAACACGCCCATCTCCGGGAACACCGTGGCGGCGGCGCCGGCCGGATCGCCCATCTGGATGTTGCCCGACTTCACGGCGTTCATGATCTCGAGCTCCTTGCTGAGCAAGGTGCCGCCGAAGAACTGCATGTCGAGCTCGCCGTTCGAGCGCTTGCGCACCTCCTCGGCCTGCCAGGCGAAGCCGACCGCGCCCGATTCCGGCGGCGGCACGATGTGCGCCATCACCAGCTTCTTGGCCTCGGCGCGCGCAAAGGTCGGCGCCATGCCGCTGGCGATGATGCCGGCCAGGCCGCCCTTGACCAGGCTGCGGCGTCGCAGCGGAAGGTTGCGGCTGCTGATTTTCATGATGGTGTTCGTCACGGCGTGCCCTCCCAGGCAGGATTCTTGTGAAAATCCTATACCGCCTGCACAAGGCCGCAAAGCGTTACGGCCGGTAGCGCAGCAGGGCGCAGCCGAAGCCGGCGAAGATCACGCCGCTCAGACGATTGATTCTACGCTGCCACGCCGCTTGCACGAGGTAACGCGCCAGGCCGCGGGCACTCGACGCGACTGTGACATAGGCGCACGCCTCGACCGCGAGGAAGGTCGCGACGAGCAGCGCGAACTGCGGCAACCACGGCGCATCCTTCGCGATGAACTGCGGGAAGAAGGCGGCGGCGAACACCAGCAGCTTGGGATTGCTGATGCCGACCAGGAAGCCGCCGCGAAAATGCGACCAGCGGCTCGCGGTTTCGCGCGGCGACCCCGATGCCGATGCCGATGCCGATGCCGATGCGAGATCGGCGACCGGCGCGCGCCAGGCCTGGATCCCGAGGAAGATCAGGTAGGCCGCGCCAAAATACTTCAGCGCCTCGAAGGCTGCCGGCACGGCGAGCATGAAGGCGCTGACTCCCGCCACCGACGCGCTCAGGGTCAGGGCGAGCGCCAGCAGGCATCCGGTCATCGCCAGCATGGCCGGGCCGAAACCGAAGCGGATGCTGCGCGCGGTGACGTAGAAGATGTTCGGCCCCGGCGTCGCCGAGATCAGCACGACCGCCGCGAGGTAGAGGCCGTAGGTGTGAAGAGTCACGAGAGCAAATCCTCGCCGTTCACATTTCCCGTCGTCTCGACTCGCGCGGGATAATCCCCGCGCTTCGCGCTCCGGTCGAGACGACGGGAAGGTTACTGCGCTGCCATCGCCAGATTGTGCCTGCCGCGCGAGGCGTTGAAGCGGTCGAGCACCTGGCCGGGGCCCTTGGCGTGCCTGACGTAGTCCTTGCCGTCGAAGGTCATGACGCCGTTGCAGAACACGCCGTGCACGCCGGTCGGCTTGCGGATGGTGCGCCGTCCGCCGCCCGGCAGGTCGGCCACGCGCTCGGACGGCGAGACGCCGACGCTCGACGGATCGAACAGCAGCAGATCGGCCTGTGCTCCGACGGCGATGCGGCCACGGTTCTGGATGCCGTACAGGTCGGCCGGATGAGAGGTGAGCCGGCGCACGCCCTCGACGATGTCGAAGTCGCCGCGCTCGCGCACCCAGCGCGCCAGGAAGTGCAGGCCGAAGCCCGCGTCGCACATGTAGATGAGGTGGGCGCCGGCATCGGAGAGCGCGACCACGCCCGCCTCGTGCTTCAGAAGCCGCGCCACGCCGTCGTCGCCGACATTGAGGAAGCGGCCGAGGAACGCCGTCTCGAGATCCTCGTCGAGCGACAGGTCGAGCATGATGTCGAGCGGATCGCGATGCTCCGCCGCCGCGATCTCGTTCAGGTAGCGGTTGGTGTATCTCGCGTTGGCGGGCTTGTGCGTCACCGCGACCATGACGCGGTCCCAGTTGCCCTGGAAGATCATGCCCGGCCGCGGTGTCCTGGCGTTTTCGCGGAATGCCGCGCGCCACGACGAATCGCGGAACACCTGCTTGAGCTGCTCGGGCGTGTACGCCTTGATCGGGTCGAACGCCGAATGGCTGTAGAACGGATAGGCGTTCGCCATGGTGAAATCGAAGCTGAGCGGCTGGCACGGGATCTGGACATAGAGCCCGTTGCCGCGCCGGATGGCGGCCGCGCAGTCGTCGAAGATCTTGATGGCGCGATCGGGCGCCTGCTCGTTGTACATGGCGACGCCGGTTCCCTGGAAGAACGGCCGGCCGTGCCTGGCCGCCATCGGCTCCAGCTCCTGCGGCGTCTTCACGCCCGAGGCGATCGCGATCACGCCCTTGCCGCGCGGGCCCATCGCGCCGACCAGCGCGTCGAGCTCCTCCATCGGCGCGATGGTCGAGGGCATCGGCACGCCGCCATAGCCCGAATGATTGAGCGAATACGACGCGCCCAGCCCGATCGCGCCGTGGGCCATGGCGTCGGCCACCATCGCCTTCATCTTCGCGAGTTCCTCGGGTGTCGCATCCTTGCGCTGCGACGCGGCCTCGCCCATCACCGCGGTGCGGATGGTCGAATGGCCGGCCAGCACCGCGACGTTGGCGTAGGGCGCCCGCCGCCGCAGCATCGCCATGTAGTCGCCGAAGCTCTCGAAGTCCCACTTGATGCCGGTGCGCAGCGCATCGAGGTCCATGCCCTCGACCACCGAGAGGTTGCGGATGACGAGGTCGCGCGCATCGGCCGGGGCCGGCACGATGCCGAAGCCGCAATTGCCCATCACGGCGGTGGTGACACCGAGCGACGGCGAGGGCGACAGCGTGGCATCCCACGTCACCTGCGCATCGTAGTGCGTGTGCACGTCGACGACGCCCGGCGAGAGGGTGAGCCCGCCGGCGTCGATCGTCTTCGCTGCCTGATCCCGGATGCTGCCGATAGCGGCGATCTTGCCGTCCTTGACCGCGACATCCGCGCGGATCGGATCGTTGCCCAGGCCATCGAGGACGGTGGCGCCCCGAATGACGAGGTCGGTCATGACTTACCTCTTGCGGCTGAGCGCACCGTAGGCGGCGAGCGCTGCGTGGTTGACGAGATCGCTGACGGTCGCGCCCATCGGGACGATCTGCACCGGCTTGGCGAGACCGTCGATCACCGGCCCGATCACGGTGACGCCGCCCAGGCTCTGCATCAGACGCGACGAGATGTGGGCCGAATGCAGGCCCGGCATGACCAGCACGTTGGCCGGGCCGGTCAGGCGCGCGAACGGGTAGGTCGCCTTCAGGAGCTTGAAGTCGAGCGCCATGTCGGCCTGCATCTCGCCGTCATACTCGAAGTCGACCTTCTCGGCGTCGAGCAGGCGGATCGCCTTGCGGATGCGGTCGATGCGCTCGATCTCGCGGCTGCCGAAGTTGGAGAACGAGGCGAACGCCACGCGCGGCTGGTGACCCATGGTGCGGGCGTTCTTGGCCATCTGCTTGGCGATCAGCGCGAGCTGCTCGGGCGTCGGCGTCTCGTTGATCGCCGTGTCGGCGAGGAACACCGTGCCGTGGCGGGCGACGACGATCGAATAGCCCATCGGCACCATGTTGTGCTCGACCTCGATCACCCGCTTCACATCGCCGTAGCATTCGGGGAAGCGCCGGGTGATGCCGGTCACCAGCCCGTCGGCGTCGCCCAACGCCACCATGCAGGCGCCGAACACGTTGCGGCCCTGGTTGACCATGCGCTGCACGTCGCGGCGCAGGAAGCCGTCGCGCTGCAGCCGCTTGTAGACGTGGTCGACGTACGGCGTGTTGCGGGTGCTGAGCCGCGCATTGTGGATCTCCAGGCCGCCGTCGTCGGTGATGCCGAGATGCTTCATGGTCTCGCGCACCAGCTCCTCGCGACCGATCAGGACCGGCGTGCCGTAGCCGTTGTCGCGGAACATCTTGGCGGCGCGGATGGTGCGTTCCTCCTCGCCTTCGGCGAAGACGATGCGCTGCGGGTTGGCCTTGACCTGCTCGAACAGGCTCTGCAGCCAGTGATTGGTCGGATCGAGGCGGCCGGACAGGGCGCGGCGATACTCGGCCATGTCGGGAATCGGCCGGCGCGCCACGCCCGAGTCCATCGCCGCCTGCGCCACCGCCGACGATACGACCGAGATCAGCCGCGGGTCGAACGGCACCGGCACGATGTAGTCGGGTCCGTAGCGCAGCCGCCGGCCGGAATAGGCGCGGTCGACCTCGTCGGGCACGTCCTCGCGCGCCAGGTTCGCCAGCGCCTCGGCGGCGGCGATCTTCATCTCCTCGTTGATCGTGCGGGCGCGCACGTCGAGCGCGCCGCGGAAGATGTACGGGAAGCCGAGCACGTTGTTGATCTGGTTGGCGTAGTCGCTGCGGCCGGTGGCGATGATGGCGTCGGGCCGCGCCGCGCGCGCATCCTGCGGCGTGATCTCCGGATCGGGATTGGCCATGGCGAAGATGATCGGCTTGTCGGCCATCGAGCGGACCATGTCCTTGGTCACCGCGCCCTTGACCGACAGGCCGAAGAACACGTCGGCGCCCTCCATCGCCTCTTTCAGCGTGCGCGCCTTGGTGCGCACGGCGTGGGCGCTCTTCCACTGGTTCATGCCCTCGGTGCGGCCCTGCCAGATCACGCCCTTGGTGTCGACCAGGATGGCGTTCTCGTGCGGCAGGCCCATCGCCTTGATCAGCTCGATGCAGGCGATCGAGGCGGCGCCGGCGCCGTTCACCACCAGCTTGACGTCCTTGATGTCGCGGCCCGTCAGATGCAGGGCGTTGATCAGGCCGGCGGCGGAGATGATCGCGGTGCCATGCTGGTCGTCATGGAAGATCGGGATGTCCATCAGCTCGCGCAGGCGCTGCTCGATGATGAAGCACTCCGGCGCCTTGATATCCTCGAGATTGACGCCGCCGAAGGTGGGGCCCAGGTAGCGTACGCAATTGACGAACTGGTCGACGTCCCTGGTGTCGACCTCGAGGTCCATGCAGTCGACGTCGGCAAAACGCTTGAACAGGACGGCCTTGCCCTCCATCACCGGCTTGCCGGCCAGCGCGCCGATGTCGCCCAGGCCCAGCACGGCGGTGCCGTTGGAGATCACCGCGACCAGGTTGCCGCGCGATGTGTAGTCGTAGGCGAGGTTGGGATCTTTGTGGATCTCGACGCACGGCGCCGCCACGCCCGGCGAATAGGCGAGCGCCAGGTCGCGCTGCGTCACCAGCGGCTTGGTGGCGATGATCTCGATCTTACCCGGCCGACCCGAGCGGTGCATGATGAGCGAATCGCCGTCGAGATCGCCCATCTCGTTGCTGACCGCCGCTTCCGCGCCCGTGCTTGGCATCTGCGTTTACTCCCGATTGAGCGGCCATATTGGCGGCAATCGGCGGACGGAGCCAGAAGGCGTTCCCGCGCTGCAGCGTGGCCGTAAGGGCGGTTTTGCTCCGTGCGACGTGCTACCGCTTCCGCATGGCAGAGCCCAATGACGATGTCCTGCTGGGGCGGCTGGTGCGCGCGTTCGGCGGCGTGCCGGGAATCCGTGCGATCGTGCTGGGCGGGTCGCGGGCGCGCGGAGAAGCGACGGCGCAATCGGACTACGACATCGGGCTCTACTACGAGGCCGACCATCCGATCGATACCGGGCGGCTCGCCAAGGCGGCGATGCTGCTGCCGGGTGCGGCGTCCTCGTCGGTCACGGCGATCGGCGAATGGGGGCCGTGGATCAATGGCGGCGCCTGGCTGACGATCGCGGGCACCCGAGGCGGCACAAGGGTCGACCTGCTCTATCGCGAGCTCGGCAAGGTGCGGGGCGTGATCGAGGCCTGCCGCGCCGGGCGGATCGAGCGGGTCTACCAGCCCGGCCATCCGCATGCCTTCGTTTCGGCGATCTACATGGGCGAGGTGGCGCTGGCCCGGGTGCTGTGGGATCCCGAGCGGGTGATGGCGGCGCTGCAGCGACTGTGCACGCCCTATCCGCCGGCTCTGGCCGAGGGGCTGATCCGGACCTTCCTCTGGGAGGCGAGGTTCGCGCTCGAGAATGCCGCGCACGGCCGAGGGCGGGACGACCCGGCCTATGTCGCGGGCTGCGCCTTCCGCTGCGTGGCGTGCCTCTACCAGACCCTGTTTGCCCTGAACGGCGCCTACCTTCTGAACGAGAAGGGCGCGCTGCAGGCGGCGGAGAAGCTGACGCGGCGGCCGGCCGACTTCGCCGCACGGGTGGCGCAAGCGATCGAAGCCGGTGCGGCCGGGTTGCCGGCGCTGATGACGCTGGTCGAGGAGACCGGCACGTTGTGCACGCAATCCCCATCGCCACCCCCATCGCAATCGGGCGCCGCCGCATGCTAGGCCGAAGCGTGCCCGACAGCGCCAACCAGACGATCCCGGCCGACGCCACGCCGATGATGCGCCAGTACCTGGCGGTCAAGGCCGCGCATCCCGATCATCTCGTCTTCTACCGCATGGGCGATTTCTACGAGATGTTCTTCGAGGACGCCGTGAAGGCCTCGGCGGCGCTCGACATCGCGCTCACCAAGCGCGGCCAGCATCTCGGCGAAGACATCAAGATGTGCGGCGTGCCGGTGCACAGCCACGAGGCCTACCTGTCGCGCCTGATCCGCCAGGGCTTCAAGGTCGCGGTGTGCGAGCAGACCGAGGACCCGGCCGAGGCCAGGAAGCGCGGCACCAAGTCGGTGGTCGAGCGCGCCGTGGTCCGCGTCATCACGCCCGGCACGCTCACCGAGGATGCATTGCTCGATGCGAGGGCGCACAACTATCTCTGCGCGCTGGCCGAAGCGCAGGGCGAGCTGGGGCTGGCCTGGCTCGATCTGTCGACCGCGGACTTCGCCGCCCAGCCGATCCTGCCCGGCCAACTCGCTGCCGCTCTGGCGCGGCTCACGCCTGGCGAGCTGCTGGTGCCCGACCGGTTGCTCGGCCGCGAGGCGCTGAAGGCCGTGCTCGACGACTGGACCACGATCCTGACGCCGCTGCCCTCGGCGCGGTTCGATTCGGACAATGCGCGCAGGCGGCTGCAGGCGGCGTTCAATGTCGCGGTGCTCGACAGCTTCGGCGCCTTCTCGCGGGCCGAGGTCGCGGCGTGCGGCGCGCTGCTCGACTACGTCGAGCTGACGCAGGCCGGCAAGCGTCCCGCCCTTTCGCCGCCGCGCCGCGAGCGGGCCGATGGCACGATGGAGATCGATCCTGCGACGCGGCGCAATCTCGAGCTGGTGCGCGGGCTCGACGGCCGGCGCGAGGGCAGCCTGCTCGCCACCGTCGATCGCACCTTGACCGGACCCGGTGCGCGCCTGCTGGCGGAGCGATTGGCGGCGCCACTGACCGACCGCGCCGAGATCGAGCGGCGGCTCGACCTGGTGCAGCTCTTCGTCGAGCGGCCCGCTCTGCGCGAGCAGGTGCGCGAGGCGCTGAAGCGCACGCCCGATGTCGAGCGTGCCCTGCAGCGGCTGTCGGTCGGCCGCGGTGGCCCCCGCGACCTGGCCGCGCTGCGCGATGGCCTCGATTCGGCGGAGGCGATGTCGGCACTGCTGGGCGCCGAGCCCGAGGCGCTGATGCCGCCCCCGGCGCCGCTCGCGGCGATCGTGACCGCAATGGCCGACCATCGCGCACTGATCGATTCGCTCGCCGCGGCTCTCGCCGACGAGCCGCCGCTGCTGGCCCGCGACGGCGGCTTCATCCGCGCGGGCTACCGCGCCGAGCTCGACGAGCAGCGCACGCTGCGCGACGACAGCCGCAGGACGGTGGCGGCGCTGGAGGCGAAGTACCGGACGGCGACCGGCGTGGCCTCGCTCAAGATCCGCCACAACAACATGATCGGCTACCACATCGAGGTGACGGCGACGCACGCCGACAAGCTCGATCTCGCGAAGCTCGGCTTCACGCGGCGGCAGTCGATGTCGAACGCCACGCGCTTCTCGACCGCGGAGCTGGCCGATCTCGAAACTCGCATCGGCCGCGCCGCCGATTCGGCACTGGCCCTCGAGCTTTCGATCTTCGAGGCGCTGGTGGCGGAGGCGATGGCGGTGTCGGCGGCGGTCGTTGCCGCCGGTCGTGCGCTCGCTGCGCTCGATGTCGCCGCGGCACTGGCCGAACTGGCCGCCAGCGCCAACTACGTGCGGCCCGTGCTGGGTGACGACACATCTTTCGGCATCGAGGGCGGCCGCCATCCGGTGGTCGAGGCGGCGCTGCTGCGGCAGGGCACGGGTTTCGTGCCGAACGACTGCGAGCTCGGACCCGAGCGGCGGCTGTGGCTGCTGACCGGCCCCAATATGGCCGGCAAGTCCACGTTCCTGCGCCAGAACGCCTTGATCGCGGTGCTGGCCCAGGCGGGCTCGTTCGTTCCGGCGAAGCAGGCTCATCTCGGCATCGTCGACCGCCTGTTCAGCCGCGTCGGCGCAGCCGACGATCTGGCGCGCGGGCGTTCGACCTTCATGGTCGAGATGGTCGAGACCGCGGCGATCCTGAACCAGGCGACGGCGAAGAGCCTCGTCATCCTCGACGAAATCGGCCGGGGCACGGCGACGTTCGATGGTCTGTCGATCGCCTGGGCGACGCTCGAGCACCTGCACGAGATCAACAGGTGCCGCGCGCTGTTCGCCACGCACTATCACGAGCTGGGCGCGCTCAAGGAGCGGCTGGCGGCCCTCGCGCCCTACACCATGCGCGTCAAGGAATGGCAGAACGAAGTCGTGTTCCTGCACGAGGTGGCGCCGGGCGCGGCGGACCGCTCCTACGGCATCCACGTCGCGCAGCTCGCGGGCCTGCCGGCTGTCGTCGTGAAGCGCGCCGAGGAGGTGCTGGCGGCGCTGGAGAAGGGCGAGCAGTCGGGCGCGGTGACACGGCTCGCCGACGATCTGCCGCTGTTTGCGGCCGCACCGAAGCGGCCGGCGGGCGGCGTCGCCCGCGCGGCCGAGTCGGAGGTCGAGAAGGCGCTCGCCGGCATCAATCCCGACGAGCTCACGCCCAAGCAGGCGCTGGAACTTCTGTACGAGCTGCGCCGCCTCAAGGGCTGACGCGCGCCCGTTCTCCACAATGCGCGTGCGAACGCGCCAGGGCGGCAGGCCGAGCGTGCGGCCGGGGTAGCCGGCGGCGTCGAAGTACACCACCTGGTCGGCGCGCTTGGTGACGGGCATCGTCACGTTGCCGAGCGCGTCGGGCTCGGAGCGCTACCCAGCAGCACTTTCCGCATCGCGCGCTCCGACTCTTGGTCGGCACACTCTAGCGCGAAGTCGTTCGCGGACGCAGCCGCATGTGACGGAATGGACGGTCTTCCGGTTCGGGCTGATGCCAGTTCGTCAGGGCCTGGAACAGCGACGAAAGCACATGGCCGGCGATCGCGAGGATCAGGCAGTCGGTCAGTCGCCACGCACCGGTCATCGCCGCGGCCGCCCACGGCTTGCCGGGCAGCACCTCGAGGCCCCACCGGGTCACGGCATAGGCGACCAGCGACAGGACGGTCGAACCGAGCACCAGGCGGAACAGCCGGGACCGCGCCGACCCCGATATCCTCCAGGCCTTGCCGAGCGACATCCGCTCGCCGGCGCACCATGCCGGGACCAGCAGAACGACGAAGCCGAGCGCGGTCGCCCATACCAGTGCGTGAGGCAGCCACGACAGCACGATGCCGGCGATGGCTGCGATCGCACGGGGCAGGTGCCAGTGCAGCAGGGTCGATTCGATGCCTTCCAGATGCAGCCAGCTCAAAGCCGTCGCGAACAGGAAGAAGACGATGGCGAACAGGAGCAGCGCCGGCGGTACCAGCGCGCGTCGGAAGGCATCGACCTCGTCGCACGGTGCCGCACCATCGAGCAGCGATTCCTTGATCCAGCGATCGGCGAACATCGCGTAGATCAGCGCGTAGAGAAAATCCCATGCCTCGGGATGGCGCAGGAACGCGAACCGCTCGTGGGCGTTGGTCAGATAGGCGGCCAGCGCGGCGAGGCCGGCGATCGGCAGGGCGAGCAGCCAAAAGATCGCCTGGTTGCGAAGCCAGAAGGCGATCGCATCGATGATCAGGAAGAAGAGCGGCGTGCGCTCGATGACACTGCCCCCGGCTCGGTCCCCGGCTCGACCACGCGTCCAAGTCTACCGGAGGCGCCACCGAGCGTCTCGGCGTCAATTGTTTCGGCCCCGTATCACACCCGGTTATCGCACCCGGTCTGAATTCGCCCCGGGCTACAGCTGCTTGCGCGCCAGCGCCGCCCCCTTGGCGAGCGCGCGCAGCTTGCCGTAGGCGGCGCCGAGCGTCATCGGCGCCATGCCACAGTTGGTGCAGGCCTGGATGCGCTCGGGGGCGACGTACTTCGACGCGAGCGTCAGCGTTGCCGCCACTTCCTCCGGCGTCTCGACCTTCTCCGAGGCAACGTCGATCGCGCCGACCAGCACGGTCTTGTTGGGCAGGAGCCTCATCAGCTCGGGCGGCACATGGCTCTGCCGGCACTCCAGCGAGACCTGGTCGATCCGGCTGCGGTCGAGCGCCGGGAAGGTGTTCTCGTACTGACGCCAGCTCTCGCCGAGCGTCTCCTTCCACCTGATGTTGGCCTCGATGCCGTAGCCGTAGCAGATGTGCACGGCGGTCGTGCATTTCAGCCCCTCGGCCGCCTTCTCCAGTGCCGGCACGCCCCATTCGACGGTTTCGTCGAGATAGACATTGAAGGCGGGCTCGTCGAACTGGATGACGTCGACGCCGAGCTTCTCGAGGTCCCGGGCTTCCTGGTTCAGGAGCTCGGCGAAGGCGAAGGCCATCTTCACGCGGTCGCCGTAGTAGCCGTCGGCCAGGGTGTCGATCAGGGTCATCGGCCCGGGCAGGGTGAACTTGAGCTTGCGCGCCGTCGTGGCGCGGGCCACGCGCGCCTCTTTCTCATGCACGAACTTGCGCCGCTTCAGCGCCGCGGTGACGGTCGGGCAGTCGGCGTCGTAGCGCTTGTTGCGGATGCCCATACGGACCTTCCTGTCGAAGTCGACGCCGTCGATCTCCGCCAGGAAGCCGTGCACGAAATGCTGCCGCGCCTGCTCGCCGTCGCTGACGATGTCGATGCCGGCTTCCTCCTGGCGCTTGATGGAGAGCGCAGTCGCGTCCTCCTTCGCCTCCTGCAGCGGTGCGCCGCTCAGCGTCCACGGCGCCCACAGCACGTTGGGCGTGGCGAGCCAACTGGGCTTGGGCAGGCTGCCCGCGATGGTCGTCTCGAACATCCTATCCTCCCGAAACGATGTTCATCGTCGTCATGCCGAGCGCCGGCCGGGCTTCCGGCGGCAGCACCTGACCGTAGGTGCCGGGCGCGCGCCAATGCAGCGTACCGAACGCACCGCAGCTCTCGCACACCGAGCGCCAGCTCTCGTGATGCGCGTGACATGCCGCGCAGCGCCATGCCTTGTCGGCCGGCGCGAGCGCCGCCCGCGTCAGCCATTCGTGCACCTTCGCCTGGTCGGATTGCGCGCGCTCCTCGACCTCGGCCATCAGGCGGCAGACCCGCACCGACGGATTGCCGCCGCCGGCGGCATCGAGATGGCGCCGCGCCTCGCCCCACAGGCCGGCATCGAGCGCAGCCTGTGCCAGGGCCAGGTTGCTCTCCATGTCGTCGGGCTTCTGCGCCGCGAGCTTGCGCATGATGCCGACCCGCTTCAGGGGATCGTTCTCGTCGGCGGCCTTGAGATAGAGCTCGGCGAGGTCGGGATGCGGCGCCAGCGACCAGGTGCGCTCCAGCGTCTTCATCGCCCGCCTGCCGTCGCCGGTCTTGATCTGCAGCTCGGCGAGCCGGCTCGCCACGGCGATGCGCTCGGGCGCGAGGTGGAAGGCTTCGCGGGCGAACGCCATCGCGTCGCTGTCCTTGCCGTCATGCTCGGCGATGCGGCTGCGCTCGACCAGCAGCAGCGCGCGCAGCGTGCGGCCGCGGTTGGCGGTCACCACCTTCTTGCGCATGCCAGTTTCCAGCGTCTCCTGCGCCGCCTTCCACTGGCCGGTCTGCGCCTGCATGTCGAACAGCGAGTGCACGACCCACGGCGTCTGCGGCCGCAGAGCGAAGGCCCGCTGGGCGTAGTCGAGCGCCCGCTGCTGGTTGCCGTCGCGCAGCGACTGGGCGATCAGCCCGCGCAGGCCGAGGAACGCCATCTCGTCGTCCTCGAGCATCGCCTTGAAGGCGCGGTCGGCGCCCTCGCGGTCGCCGTTGAGCTGCGCCGCCTGCGCCGACAGGAGCAGCGTGAGCGGCGGCTCGGACAGGAGCTGCTCGGCGCGCCTGGCATGGCGCTGTGCTTCGCCGCCGTCGCCCGCGGCCACGGCGGCGAGGCCTTGCGTCAGCTCGCGATAGCCCTTGCGGCGGCGGCTGTCGCCCCAGCCTTCGAGCAGCGCGCTCGGCGCGCCGACGATCCAGCGGTAGAGCAGCCACAGGGCCATGCCGAGCAGGATCAGGACGACGACCGCCACCAGCAGGACGCCGAGGCTGGTGTCGAGGCGCCAGCCGCGGAAGACGACCGTGACGGTGCCCGGCCGTTCGGCCAGCCAGACCGCCGCCAGCATCGCGATGCCGGCCAGCGCGAACCAGATCAGCGTGCGGACGAGGGTCATCGCTGCGCGCTTCCCAGCAGGGCGACGCCCTGCGCCGCGAGCTGGTCGACCGCGTGCCGGGCGGCGAGATGCGCGTCGGCGCGGGCGAGCCAGTCGGCGGTGGCGCGCGAGGTCTGCGGCGGCAGGGACTTCACCAGCTCGACCGCCTTCGCGAGGTCGCCGTCATTCACCGCGGCCTCGGCGCGGGCGAGCCTGGCCTCGACCGAATCGCCCTGCACATCGGCGCCGACGCGGCGCAGCGACACCACGCTCTTGAGCTTGCCGAGCAGGCGCTGCCAGAACGAGTCGTCGGCCAGATCGTCGGCCATCGCCGCCTTGGCCATCGCCGGGAACGAGCCGGCAAGGCTTGCCCGCGAAGCGACGCCCTTGGCGGCCGTGGGCTGCAGCGCCGCGATGAGCTCGCCGAGCTTGGCGTCACCCGCCGCCAGTGGCTGGAGAAGGGCGAGATCGGTGGTGAAGGGCAGGCCTGCCGTGAGCGCGGCGCTGATGCGGGCGGCGATGCCGATCACGGCCGAGCCGCGCGCGGCCGCGAGCGCCTTCTGTTCGTTGGCGGTGCTGGCGGTCGCGGCTTCGGTCGCCTTGTCGACCGAGGCCTTCTGGCCGGCAACGGTCTGGTCGAGCGACTGCACCGCCGCACGCAGGGCCGTGATCTCCGTCTTCAACGCCGACGTGTCGGCCTCGGGCTGCGGCTTGTTCTCCAGCGCCTCGACCTTGCGGCGCAGCTCCGCGATTGCGGGGTCCGGCGCGGCTGGCCGATTGTCGGAGGGGACGGCCTGCGCGGCCGTGTTGGCGGCGGCGCGCACCTTCTTGTCGAGATCGTCCAGCCGCGCGTTGAGCTCGCGCTTGGCGGCGTCGAGCTGGGCGGTGTCGATCGCCGGCGCGGCGGGTGGCGGCGCAGCGGGCGGCGCCGTGGGGGGGCCGCGCCACAGGGTCCGCGCCTCCTGCGGCCAGTAGGGCAGCGACAGCACGGCGGCGGCGAGCACGATCACGGCGGCGACCAGGCCGATGACGAAGGCACCGACGACGCCCAGCCCGCGCCGTACCGGCACGATGGTGGCGTCGACGGGCTTGGGCTCGATCGGGGAGTCCGGGGGTGGGTCGGCGTCGGTCATGGTCTCTCGCGGGCTTTGTACGCCGGGCGGGGGCAGGCGGTCGATCTCATCCAGCACCGCCTGCCGGGTGGGACGCTCTGCCGCGACGGTGCGGGCGAAGGGCAGCGCGCCGAGCGGCTGGGCGGCCGCCGGGCTGATGGCGATCGCGCTCACGGCGCGGCACGCGTCGGCCAGCCCGGCTGCCGTCACCAACTGCACGAAGGCGTCGGAGGAACGCGGCGAGAAGAAGGTCGCGACATCGACCGCCCGTGCGGCCAGGGCGGCGCGCGCGGAGTCGGGCAGGGCGGCGGCCTGGCGCGCCTCGTAAAGCACGACCCGCTTCACCTCGAAGCCGTCCGGCGCCGGCGAGCCCGCGACGTCGGCCCCGCTGACATGCAGCAGCGGGCCCTTGGCGGGGTCGAGCCGCTGCCGCACCAGGTTGGCCAGCGCCGCGGCCTCGCCCGACGCCGAGGTCACGCTGTGGAAACCGAGGCCTTCGGCGGTTGCCGCCGTGGCGTCGCCGACGGCGAAGACCGGCTTGCTGCGCTGCTCGCTCGCTTCGGCCAGGGCGCGTGCGCCATTGGCCGACGTGATCAGGATCGCCTGGCATGCGGCAAGCATCGCCGCGAAGTCCTCGGGCGGATGCAGCACCTGCACGTGAAACAGGGGCGCGATCACCGCCTGGTGTCCGCGCGCCGCCAGCGCCTGGGCGAGGGCCGCGGCCTCGCGTTCCGGCCGGATGATCAGTACGCGCATGATCGATGCTTAAGGAAGAACGACGCCTTCGAGGGCGAGCAGCTTGCGCTTGGTCGGCAGCCCCCGGCCACCCGAGAAGCCACCCTCGGTGCCGCCGCTGCCCAGCACCCGATGGCACGGCACGATGATCGGGATGGGATTGCGGCCGCACGCCATGCCGACCGCGCGCGGCCCCGAGTCGAGCGCCATGGCGATGCCGCCGTAGGTCGCGGTCCGGCCGTAGGGGATCTCGCGCATCATCTTCCAGACGCTCTTCTGGAAATCGGTGCCTTTCGCCGCGAGCGGCAGGTCGAATGTCTCGAGCTTCTTCGCGAAGTAGCGCTCGAGCTGCCGTCGTGCCTCCTTCAGGACCGGCGGGAGCCTGACGTTCGTTGCCCGTTCTCCGGCGCTCGTCCAGCGCACGCCGGTCAGCATCTCGCCGTCGGCTTCCAGCGCCAGCCGGCCGACCGGACTGTCGAGGTAACAACAAATCGTCATGGCATGAGCGTAGCGTTCGAGCGCTTCGTTTGCCAACATGAGGCGATGGCGGAGGGTGGGACAATAAAGAGACGAACCGTTCTTGCGGCCGCGGCGCTGTGGCCGGCGGCGGCGCTCGGCCAGCCGTCGCAGAAGCGGCAGGCCTCGACCGAGCCGGCGCCGCCGGTGGTGTTCGTGCACGGCAACGGCGATTCGGGCGCACTGTGGATCAACAACATCTGGCGCTTCGAATCCAACGGCTACAAGCGCAGCCACCTGTTCGCGATCGACTTCAGCTATCCCTCCGCGCGGGCCGACGATTCCAGGGTCCAGCCGTTCCGGTCCTCTACGGAAGACGCGATGAAGGAGCTGCAGGCCTTCGTGGCGCAG
This sequence comes from Pseudomonadota bacterium, assembly GCA_018240745.1. Classification (GTDB taxonomy): domain Bacteria; phylum Pseudomonadota; class Alphaproteobacteria; order Reyranellales; family Reyranellaceae; genus Reyranella. The sequence continues at coordinate 32,240 of JAFEFF010000211.1, read as the reverse complement.
GTGAGGAAGGAGACGCGCCGCCGCAAGGTGGCGCTGGTCGCCTCGTCACGCGGCGGCAACACGGTGCGCAACTACCTGAAGAACGGCGGTGGCGCTGAATCGGTGAGCCATGCGGTGCTGTGCGGCACGCCCAACAAGGGCATCGTCATCTCCGACACCATGCTGGTCGGCAGCGAGTTCAACGGCGCCTCGCCGTTCCTCGAGGGGCTGAACAGCGGGCCGGACGACCTGATCCCCGGCGTCGAGCTGATGGCGATCCGCTCGGACAAGAACGACAAGTACTCCCAGCCCGACGCGCGCTTCGTCGGCCATCCGGGCAAGCCGACGGGTGTCAGCTACGATTCCTCGGAGCTGCGCGGCGCGCACAACGTCATCATCGACGGCCTCGACCATCGCGAGACGGCTTTCCACAAGCTCGCTTTCGCCACGCAGTACCAGTTCATCACCGGCAAGGCCGCCGCAACCCTGTTCATCACCCAGGAGCCCAAGCCGACGCTGAACGGCCGCGTCACCGGCATGGCCGACGGCCTCTACACCAACCTTCCGGTCGCCGATGCCGACGTCGATATCTACGAGGTCGATCCCAAGACCGGCGAGCGCAAGACGCTGCAGCCGGTGCATCGCAAGACCACCGGCACCGACGGCCAGTGGGGCCCCTTCATCGGCAGCTCCGATGCCTATTACGAGTTCGTGCTGCAGATGGCGGGCCAGCCGATCACCCACACCTATCGCTCGCCGTTCCTGCGCTCGAGCGAGGTGGTGCATCTGCGCCCCGAACCGTTCGCCAAGGCCGACGAGCATGCGGCGGCCGTCGTGGTGATGAGCCGGCCGCGCGGCTACTTCGGCGTCGGTCGCGACAAGTTCTCGCTCGACGGCAAGGTACCGCCCGGCATCAGCGAGGGAGTGCCGGCGGTGTCGACCGGCCGTCTTGCCTTCGACGCGACCCCGCGCACCGTGCTGGCGGTGTTCAACAACGAGACCATCCCGACCCGCACCTGGTCCGCCCAGCACAACCACATCGTGGTCGCGGAGTTCATGAATTAGGCCGCTTCGCCTCGGCGAAGCGGCCGGCGGCGTGTAGCGCTGCAGGGAGCGGAGCGACCGAAGCGCGGGCGCCGCACCGCGCCCATGGAGAGCCTCGTTACTTCCTGTACGTGTACCGGAAGTCGCAGTGGCTCGCGCCCTGCATGATGGTCTGGCTGCGGTCGAGCTTGAGCTTGGGATCGTAGCCCTCGCAGAACGCCCCGTCGCGGTTGCAGGACAGGAGGTGGCCGATCTCGCCCAGCCCCATCGCCTTGTAGGTCTCGGCGTAGCGGCAGCGCGTGACGTTGAAGGCGAAGCTCTGGTCGGTCTGCTCCTTGATCTCGATCTCCAGCGCGCCGCCCTTGGTCCACAGCGGCATCACGTCCTGGAAGGCCTTGAGCGACGGCCCGCCCGGCGCCGCCGCGGCAAAAGCCTTGGCCTGCTCGATCGCCGACCGGCGCACCGATTCGGCAATGGTCTTCTTTGCGACCTCCTCGCCGTGGCTCGCCTTCAAGGTCTCGTAGACTTCCTTCAGGATCTCGGCCTCGATCTTGCGCTTGTCGAGCATCGACAGGTTTTCGGGATGGGCGGACTGGGTCATGGCGGGCACTCCCGGTGATGATTGCCGAACCTACACCTTGACATCGTGCCCGTCGGGTGAAATATCCGCGCCCGATGAAGACGTGCGCTCCCATCCGGTCGCGACGCCGCCGCTTCGACAAGCGGCGTGAAGACGCGCGCGCGTAGACTGCGCGTCGTTCGTGAAGCCGCTGGAGAGGTTCGGGCGGCTTCCATCATTCCCTTCCTTCTTCTCCAGCCGGCCCCCTTGAGGCCCTGACCTCGCGAGAGAGAAGACCATGAACAGCAACAAGACCAAGATTTTCATCGACGGCCAGCACGGCACCACCGGCCTGCAGATCCAGGACCGGCTGAAGGACCGCCCGGACATCGAGCTGCTCGAGCTGCCGATGGCCGAACGCAAGGACCTCGCCAAGCGGGCCGAGATCGCCCGCGCTGCCGACATCGCCGTACTCTGCCTGCCCGACGCCGCCGCCAAGGAGCTGGTCGCGGCGCTGGGAGACGCCGCCACCGTGGTGATCGACGCCAGCACCGCGCACCGCGTCGCCGACGGCTGGACCTACGGCTTCCCCGAGCTCAGCGCGCAGCAGCGCCAGAAGCTGCTCGACAGCACGCGCATCTCCAATCCCGGCTGCTACCCGACCGGCGCGATCGGCCTGATGCGGCCGCTGATCGACGCCGGCATCCTGCGCGCCGATTCCACGCCGGCGGTGTTCGGCGTCTCGGGCTACACCGGCGGCGGCAAGGAGCTGATCGCGGTGCACGAGAAGCCCGACGTCGAGCCGTTCGGCCTCTACGGCATGGAGCTCACGCACAAGCACGTGCCCGAGATGAAGAAGTACTCGGGCCTCAGCCACGCGCCGCTGTTCGTCCCGTCGGTCGGCCACTATGCCCAGGGCATGCTGGTGATCGTGCCGATCACGCGCGACATCACGACCAAGAAGGTCGACGCCAAAGACGTGCAGCACGTGCTGGAGGAGCGCTACGCCGGCGAGAAGTTCGTCAAGGTGCGGCCGTTCGCCGACAAGAGCTGGCTGGAGCGCGACCGCTTCCTGCGGGCCGACCGGCTGATCGACACCAACTCGATGGAGCTCGCGGTCTACGCCAACCCTGCCGAGGAGCAGATCCTCGCCATCGCCTCGCTCGACAATCTCGGCAAGGGCGCCTCGGGCGCGGCAGTGCAGACCATCAACCTCAAGACCGGCGTCGACGAAGCGACGGGCCTCGCCATCGGCTGACCCCGTGCTTCCGATGCGACAGGCTGTGGCCGCCGACGCGGCCGCCGTCCGCGCGCTGACGCGCGAGGCCTACGCCAAGTGGGTCGCGGTCACCGGCCGCGAGCCGTTGCCGATGCGGGTCGACTATGTCGAGGCGCTGGCCAAACATCGCTTCGACCTGCTGCACGAGGACGGCATGCTGGTCGCGCTGGTCGAGACCGAGAGCAACGACGATCACCTGCTGATCGTCAATGTCGCGGTGGCGCCGTCCCATCAGAAGCGCGGTCTCGGCCGCCGCCTGCTCGCCCATGCAGAGCAGCTCGCGCGGCAGGAGTCGCTCGGAACGGTGCGCCTCTACACGAACGCTCGGATGGTCGAGAACATCGCGCTCTACCGGAGCCTTGGTTACCGCATCGACCGCGAGGAGCCGCTCGGTACCAGCATCCAGATCCACATGAGCAAGCCGATCGCCGCTCAGCCTTCGACGTAGTATCCCGCTTCGCGAGCATGCCGGACGGCGAGGATGACGACGGTCTCGCCGTCCAGCCGGTAGCGCGCCACATAGCCCGAGTCGCCGAATGGGATCAGCAGCTCGCGACAATCGCGCTCATCGGAATCGACGCGCCCCAGTCGAGGATGCCTCGCCAGGAATTTGATCTTGTCGCGGGTCGTCCGGATGGCGCGCGTGGCTGCATCGGTGGGCGATGGTCTTCGATGTCTCTTCCTCGCGCGCGGCCGGAAAGGTGTTTGCCGCGAAACACACGCAACCATTTTGTGCTGGGCCGCCGGGCCATTTCCCTTGGCGCGGCCACGATTCACCAATAGTCACATTCGCATCGAAGGAGGCATTCGCCATGCATGTCGGATCGTGCTTTTGCGGCGCCGTTACGCTCGAAGCGTCGGGCGAACCGGAAGCGATGGGCTACTGCCACTGCCGCTCATGCCGGTCGTGGTCGGGCGGGCCGGTCAACGCCTTCAGCCTGTGGAAGCCGGAGGCGGTGAAGGTCACGGCGGGCAAGGCCAATGTCGCCGTGTTCAAGAAGACGCCGCTGAGCGAGCGCACCTACTGCTCGAAGTGCGGCGGCCACCTGATGACCAATCACCCGCCGCTCGGCATGGTCGACGTCTTCACCGCCACCCTGCCGACCCTCGCGTTCAAGCCCGGCGTGCACGTCAACTACGCCGAGACGGTGCTGCCCATGAAGGACGGGCTGCCCAAGCTCAAGGACTTCCCCAAGGAGTTCGGCGGCTCGGGCGAGGTCGTTCCCGAGTAGCGGCCGCTACGCCGGGGCGAAGATTCCTTCTCCGGCCGCCTGCCGCGGCACGCCCGTGTCAGCCGTCGTCCGCCGGGGCGCGGCGAACGCCGCGTCGTTCTGCAGGGTCGGAAGGCAGCGCTCGGCGAACAGCCGCATGTTGGTCTCGGCCTCGTGGTGCGGCAGGTTGCCGAACGAGAACTCGGCGACGAGGTGCTCGAGCCCCGTGATCTGCTGCAGGCGGCCGAGCTGCTGGAGGCAGTCGTCGGGCGTGCCGACGATCTGGATCGAGACGTAGAAGTCGGTCGCCTTCTTGAGGTTGGCCGGATCCTTGAGCTTGGCGTAGGTCTTCGCCGTCTTGCCGTAGGCCTCGTAGCCCTTGACGTTGGCGAGATGGCCGTCGGAGAAATGATAGTGGTCGTCGATCGACTGCCACTTGCGGCCGAGATACTGGTGCGCGCGCTCCTGCGCTTCCTGGCGGCTCTCGGCGCAGGAGATGTTGGTCAGGATGATCGGCGGCTTGGGATCGAACCCGGCGGCCGTGCTCATCGTCTGGAACTTCTCGATGTCCTCGCGGCACTTGGCCCATTCGTTCTGCATGATGAAGAGCATGCCGAAGCCGAGCTTGGCGATGATCTCGGCCGACTCCGGGCTTACCGAGCTGGCATAGAATCGCCGCTCGGGATGGGAGATCGGCCTCGGCCGGATCGACATCTTCGGGATCTGGAAGAACTCGCCGTGATGCTCGAACACCTCCTGCGAGAGCGCCTTGACGACGACCTGCGCCGCTTCGGCGAAGCGCGGTCGTGCCTCGCCCATCGGGATGCGGAAGCCCTCGTACTCGGTCGAGGCGGCGCCGCGGCCGAAGCCGAACAGGCAGCGGCCGCCGCACATGATGTCGAGCAGCGCGATCTGCTCGGCGACGCGCACCGGGTCATGCCACGGCAGCACGATCACCGCGGTGCCGAGCTGCACGCGGCGGGTGCGGCCGGCGAAGTAGGCGAGCGTCTGGGTCGGCGCCGGCGACATGGCGTAGCCGGTGAAGTGATGCTCCAGCGCCCACAACGAGTTGAAGCCCAGCGGCTCGGCCAGGTCGCCTTCGGCCAGATGCTCGTGCACCACCGCGGCGTCATGCTTGCCGTGCTCGTAGAGCATGTTCAGGGCGACACCGACCTTCATGCGTTCCTCCTGTTTGCTTTGGGGAGGATTGTCGGACCGGCCCCGGCGGCCCGCAAGCGGGGGCTACGGTACCTTTCCGATCAGCGCATCGAGCGGCCGGCCGACGATCCGGCTCGCCTCGGCGGCCGGCAGGCCGAGGCCGCGCAGGATGGCGAGAGTGATCTCCGTCCGGTGGGACCGTGGCGCGCCGCCCTGTGCGATGCGCCGCATGGCACGCATGACGGCGCCGACCACCAGATCGGTCGCCACGGCGTCGCGCAGCGGGGCGAAGTCCTTGTCCCGGATTCCCTGGCGGAGCTCCTGCTTCACGAACGTGCCGACGAGCTCCAGGAAGGCGGGCTCCGCTTCGGCGACCTCGACGACCAGCATGGCGAATCCCGGGCTGAGCTCGGCGAGATGGAGATAGCGCAGGCAGCCCGCTGCCATGCGCTCGGCGGCGGTCGCCAGCGTGGCGCGGCTGGCGGCACTGCGCTCGCGGATCGTCTCGGCGATGAACAACCCCACCGCCGCCACGATCTCCGCCTTGGATTTGAAGTAGTTGTAGAACGTGACGGAGGTCACGCCGGCCGCCGCTGCAATTTGCCCGGGCGTCGCCGCGGCCAGCCCCTCGCGTGCAATGACCTGGATCGCCGCCAGCACCAGCCCGCGGCGCGTGCGCTCGCGCTTGCGCAGAGGCGGGCCCTCGGCAGGGGAGTCCAGCAGCATGGCGATGACGTCGCGTTCGCTCCGTGCGGTCCGCTTCATTTTTTTATAACCTGTTAAAAAACTCTAGCACGGATTTCCGTTCTCGCGTACAAGCGATCCTGGAGCTGCGGGTGGGACTGCGGCGAAGGGATGGGATCATGGACCGGCAAGTTAGCGCCATCGCGTCTCACGGTCGGCGTCGTTTTCTGAACACGGGAGCGGTCGCCGCCGGCGTTTCGCTGCTGGGCCCGCTGGTCGGGTCGGCGCGCGCCCAGACGCCGGCACCGGCGACCCGGACGGCGAAGAGCGGTCCCAATATCCTGTTCGTCTTCACCGACCAGGAGCGTTTCTCCGACCGCCGGCCGACCGGCCTGTCGCTGCCGGGCCACGAGCGGCTGCAGCAGAAGGGCGTGACCTTCACCAATCATCAGTGTCCGGCGACCATGTGCACCTCCTCGCGCTCGGTGCTGCTGACCGGCCTGCAGACCGCCGACAACGGCATGTTCGAGAATCTCGACGTGCCGTGGATGCAGAGCCTTTCGACCAGCCATCCGACGATCGGCCACATGCTGCGCAAGGCGGGCTACTACACCGCCTACAAGGGCAAGTGGCACCTGAGCCGCGAGTTCGACACGAAGTCGGTCGAGCAGTTCATGACGCCCAACATGGAGAAGTACGGCTTCGCCGACAATTTCTCGCCGGGCGACCTGATCGGCCATGCGCTGGGGGGCTACAGCTACGACCACATAACGGCCGGCAGTGCGATCAACTGGCTGCGCACCAGGGGCCGGCCGCTGGCCGACGACGGCAAGCCGTGGTGCATGTTCGTGAGCTTCGTCAATCCGCACGATGTCATGTACTTCAACACCGACGCGCCCGGCGAGAACGTCCAGGACACGGGGAAGCTTCGGATGCATGCCGCGCGCGCGCCCGAGCACGCGCTCTACAGGGCGACCTGGGACGTGCCGATCCCGGCGAGCCTGCGCCAGCCGTTCGATGCGCCGGGCCGCCCGAAGGCGCATGGCGAGTTCGACCGCATCTGGGACTACATCCTCGGCAACGTGCCGCTCGAGGACGCGCGCTGGAAGCGCTTCAACGACTACTACGTAAACTGCACGCGCAACGTCGACCGCTCGCTCGAGGCGCTGCTGGCCGAGCTGCAGGCGCTGCGGCTCGACGAGAGCACCATCGTCGTCTTCACCTCCGACCACGGCGAGATGGCCGGTGCGCACGGCCTGCGCGGCAAGGGGCCGTTCGCCTATCGCGAGACCACGCACCTGCCACTGTACGTCGTCCATCCCGACGTCGCCGGCGGCCAGCAGTGCCCGGCGCTGTCGGGCCACATCGACCTGGTGCCGACGCTGCTGGCGATGGCCGGCGTGAAGCCCGACCGCGCGGCCGAGCTGGCCGGGCGGGCATTGCCGGGCAAGGATCTCTCGCCGCTGCTCGGCAATCCCGGCCGCCAGCCGGTCGATGCGGCGCGCGCGGCCACGCTGTTCACCTACTCGGGCCTCGCCAGCAACGATTCGGGCGTCTTCGACTTCGCCGCCAAGGCGGTGATGGCCGGCAAGGACCCGAAGGAGGAGGCCAGGAGGCAGGGCTTCCACCCCGACCTCAAGAAGCGCGGCCATGTGCGCTCGGCGTTCGACGGGCGCTACCGTTTCACGCGCTATTTCGCGCCGGTCGACCACAACAGCCCGGCGACGCTCGATGAGCTCTTCAAGTGGAACGACGTGGAACTCTACGATCTGCAGAGCGACCCGGACGAGGTGAACAATCTCGCCAACGACCGCGCCCGGAATGCCGAGGCCCTGATGTCGATGAACGGCAAGCTCGAAGCCGTGATCAAGGCGGAGATCGGCAAGGACGACGGCCGCGAGCTGCCCGATATTCCCAAGGTCACCTGGGGCCTCGACAGGGTAGACTTGTAGCGCCTGAAACCCCTTCAACCGAGGGAGGGTACCCGATGCAGCTCCGCGCACTGGTATTGGTTCTCGGCATCATCGTGGGCGCGGGTGAGCTCCGCGCCCAGCCCGCGCCGCCGCCGCCCGCGGGTATGACCCAGCAGCAGTTCGACATGCTGGTCGACGCGATCAGCAAGTCCGTCGTCGAAAAGATCAAGGCCGAGGGCGGTCCTGCCACGACGCCCGATCCGGCGGCCAAGCCGAAGTCCGGCAAGGGTGCGCCCCCGCCGCAGATCATCAGGACCCCGCCCAAGCAGGGACCTGGCGAGTTCGTCGTCTTCCTCCAGAACTTCGGCAGGGCCATCGCGGCGTTTCCGGTGCTCGGTCACCAGCTCGCAGTGCTCGTCAGTGATCTTCACCAACGATCGACGGGCGGACTGGGAGCAGGAGCCTTCATCATCATCCTCGGCCTGGTCGGTGCTGCGGCCGTCACCGCGGAACGCGCGCTGCGCCTGCTGCTGGGCCGGGCCAGGCGGCATCTCGCAACCCGGGCCGGCCCCGAACACGGCCTATCGTCGCTGGCCAATCTGGCGGCGCTGGTGGCGCTCGACGCGGTCGGCCTGCTCGCGGTCTGGCTGGTCTGCAATGCAGCCGGAGCATGGTTCTCCAGTGGCACGGTACAGGACACGTTCGCCGAGGCAGTGTTCGCCGGCATCTTCGCCTGGCGCCTCTACATGCTGATGATTCGTGTCGTGCTGCAACCGGACATGCAGCCGGCGCGGCTTTGCGACATCGACAGCGACCGGGCGCGGACGATGTACCGGCAGATCGCGACCGTGATGCTGATGATCATTGCCGGCCGTATCGTGGGCAGTGTCCTGGTTTCGATGGGCACGCCGCCCGATGCGTTCGCCGCCTACCAGATCGTTGGCACGACGGTCACGCTTGCGGCTCTTCTCTGGATCGTCTTCGGCTCCCGGGAAGCGGCGCGCCAATGGCTGGGCGGGCTGGCCACGGCGGCGCCGTTGACCGGCGTGATTGGCCGCCACTGGCTGGGCGTGGCCACGTCGTTCTTCGTCGCCCTGGCGGCGACCCAGATCTACAGCGCGGTTTCCGGGCGGGCCCAGGTCGGCGGGGCGATCCTGTTGACCCTCAGCCTGGTGATCGGTCTCCTGGTCTTCGAGACGCTGATGCAGGCCTTCGTGCGGCGACTCGATTCGTTTCTGCCGGGCAGCACGCCGGCCAGCGACCGGCCGAAGCTTCCCGATGTCGTGGCGCGCTGCGTTCGCGTCGCCGTGTTCATCGGCGTTGCGGTGACGGTCGCCGAAATGTGGGTGGTGGAGGTGCTGGCGCTCGCCAGCCCAGACCAGTGGGAGCAGATAACGCGCTCCTCGCGGACGGCAGGCGTCACGCTGTTCCTCGCCTACGTGCTGTGGGAGTTCTTCAAGCACGCGACCGATCCCTACATGGCGCACAAGCCCAAAGACGCGGCGGCAGCGATCCTCGACGGCGACGCGGCGTCGACACCCGCTTCGCGCCTCAGCACGATGATGCCGCTGCTGCGCGTGGCGGTCGCGATCCTGATCGTGTTCATCGCGGTCATGATTGCGCTCGAGGATTTCGGCATCAACGTCCTGCCGTTGCTCGCCGGCGCCTCGATCTTCGGGATCGCCATCTCGTTCGGCAGCCAGACCCTGGTCAGGGACATCGTCTCGGGGATCTTCTACCTCACCGACGATGCGTTCCGGGTCGGCGAGTACATCGACTGCGGCAGGGCCAAGGGCACGGTCGAGGGCTTCACGCTGCGCTCGATCAAGCTGCGCCACCAGAACGGGCAGGTCCACACCATCCCGTTCGGCCAGCTCGGCCAGATCACCAACTTCAGCCGGGACTGGCTCACGGTGAAGTTCAACCTGCGCTTCGCGCGGGACACCGACATCGAGAAGCTGCGCAAGGCGGCCAAGAAGATCGGCCAGGACATGCTGGAGGTGCCGGAGATCAAGTCGGAGATCCTGGCGCCGTTCAAGATGCAGGGCGTGGCCGACATCATCGACAACGCCCTGCTGATACGATTCAAGTTCACGGCGCGGCCGGGCAATCCGGCGATGATCCAGCGCGAGGCGGTGAAGCGCATGTTCAAGACGTTCCCTGGCCTCGGCATCGAGTTCGCCAAGGAGGGCGCGACCGTCATCCTGCAGTCCACTGCCGCGCCGTCCGAAGGCGCCGAGGCCGTTCCGGCAGTCGCGGCAAACAGGGACGCACCGGCGCCCGTCGCTGCCGGCTGACGAGAGCAAAACCCTTATGGAATCGGCCTCGGAGGTGTCCAGATACGGTCTGGACTCCGACCGGACGCCTGGACGCTTCCGGATCAGCGGCGCGGGGATGGCGCACCGCACGGGCATCGCCCAGCGAGCATGGCGCGAGCCCGGCTCTTCGCGCTAGCCTCGCGGCCCATGAAAGTCTTCGTCTTCGACCTGCTCGCCTATGGCGAGAATCTCGACCATCTGAAGCGGGGCGCGACCGAGCTGCCCTATCCGCTCAGCAAGCAGCATTTCAAGGCGGATGTCGCCGTGCGCACCTACGCCGAGCATCTCGACGCCTGGGAGGAGATGGATCGCCTGGGCTATGACGGCGTCGGCTTCAACGAGCATCACTGCTCGCCCTACGGGCTGATGAACTCGCCCAACCTGATGGCGGCGTCGGCGGCGCAGCGCACCCGGAAGCTCAAGCTCCTGATCTACGGCAACCTGCTGCCCTTGCACGAGCCGCTGCGCCTCGCCGAAGAGCTCGCCATGCTCGACTGCCTTTCCAACGGCCGGCTGATCTCGGGCTTCGCGCGCGGCATCCCGCGCGAGTACCAGGTGCACAACGTGCCGCTTTCCGACAGCCGCGCGCGCTTCGAGGAGGCCTACGACATCGTCACGCGCGCCTGGACGGAGGACGTCTTCTCCTACCGGGGCAAGTTCTGGGCCTACAAGGACGTGGCGATCTGGCCGCGGCCGGTGCAGAAGCCGCATCCGCCGATCTGGATCCCGATCGTCGGCAGCAAGGAATCGATCGAGTTCGCCGGCCAGCACAACATCCCGATCACGCCGGGCCTGGGCGGCGGCGGTTTGCGCGCCGACATCATCCGCTACTACGCCAGGTGCCTCGCCGCTTCGGGCCACAAGCTCACGCCCGACCACCTCTCGCTCGGCATCAATGCCTACGTCGCCGATTCCAAGGCCCAGGCGATCCGCGAGATGGCGCCGTACCATCTCTATTTCAACCGCACGCTGTTCAGCCATGGCAACTTCACCGAGACGGCGCTGCAGCGGCAGGCGGGATATTCGAGCCAGAACTCGACCGACTATGTGCGGCCGGAGAACCAGCGCGCGGCCGAGTTGCTGCGCGAGGATTTCCGCAACATGACGATGGCCGATGTCGAGCGCATGGCCGAGACATTGCCGTGGGGCCCGCCCGGGGAAGTGGCCGAGCGCATCATCGCCCAGGCCGATCAGGCCGGCGCCAATATGGTGCAGATCAGCCTCAATCGCGGTGCCATGCCCCAGGAGATGTTCCTCGAGCAGATCCGCCGCTTCGCGCGCGACGTGCTGCCGGTGCTGCAGGCGCACGAGGTGAAGCGCGCGCCGGCGGCCGAGGCCGCCGACTGAGCATGCCGTTCGGGGCGGCTCGCCGGGACGCGCGGCCCCATTGATGTTTCCCGCGCGAAGCCGTACAGGCCACGCCCAGATCAATGTCGTCGTTCTTGCGAAAGCTTTGGCCGTCGCTGGCCGCGATAGCCGTGACGGTCGTCTCGCTGATCGTGTTGCCGTTCGCGGCGGCGCTCGCGGTGATCGCGCTGGTCTGCCTGGTCGCGATCGTGCGCTTCAGGAAGCCGCTGTGGCGCAACACCATGCTGGCGGCGGCGGCTTTCCTGCTCGGCCTCGCCGGCATCGAGTTCGGGCTTTACCTGCTGGAGCCGAAAGGCCAGGAAATCGGCGCAGTGCGCGTGCAGACGCCGCCCGACTGGTATCCCTACGATCCGGTGCTGCAGTACAAGCTGCGCCCCGACACGACGGTGAAGGCCACCGCGACCTACGACGGCAAGCCGCTCTACGACGTCACCTATCACATCGATGCTGACGGGGCGCGCGTGACGCCCGGTTCGGTCGACCGCGGGCCGACCTACATCGTGATGGGCGATTCGTATGCCTTCTCGGAGGGCGTCAACGACGACCAGACGGCGGCGTCGCTGTTCGCGCAGCGCCTCGAGCCGCCGGCGCATGTCGTGAACTTCGGCGTGCCGGGCTGGGGGGCCACGCATCAGGTGCGCGCGCTCGAGACCGGCCTGTTCGACAAGGCGATCGTCGGCAAGGTGGCGGCGGTGATCGTATGGGTGACGCCGCCGCATCTCGAGCGCGTCACCGGCGATGCGCCATGGCTCGCCGGCGCGCCGCGCTACGACACCGGCGCCGACGGCAAGCTGCACTACTCCGGAACGTTCGAGCACTACCGTTGGGCCCATCCGTGGGCAGGGCTGGGCTATCTCGCGCGCACCCACTTCCGCTTCGTGCGCCGCATCACCACCGCCGGGATGGATCGCGAGCAGGCCAGGCTCTATGTCGCGCTGACGAAGCGGCTGAAGGAACTGGTCGAGGAGCGCTACCACGCACCCCTGATCCTGCTCAGCAACGGGCCGGAGCCCGCCCCGCCGGGATCGCCCGACCAACCCGACCTGCAGTACCTGCCGGCGTTCGACGGCCTGCGCGCGATCGGCGCGCCGGTCATCTCGGTGCGTAACCTGATCGGCCCGCCTTCGACCTGGGGTCCGTACTTCATCCCGCACGATGGCCATCCGACGCCGTTGCTGAACGGCATCGTCGCCGACGCGCTGGTGAAATACGTCACCGGGCATCCGACCCAATGAGCGCGCTCGCGCCGATGCGCACGCTCAACCGGCCCAGGCCGTCGGTCGTCGTCGAGCGCCGCGCGGACGGCGTCCTGATGCTCTCCGCCGGTCGCGAATTGCCGGCGGACCGGCCGCTGATGATCGACTGGCTGCAGCGCGCGGCCGACCGGCGGCCTCATGTCACCTTCCTCGCCGAGCGCCGCGGGCCCGATCGTGCGTGGCACCGGCTGACCTACGCCGAGGCGTGGGCGAAGACGGGTGCGGTCGCGTCGTGGCTCATAGCGCAGGGCTATGGACCGGACTCGGCCCCGGCGGCGATCCTGTCGGATAACAGCCTGGAGAACGCGTTGTTCCTGTTCGGCGCGATGCGTGCGGGCCTGCTGGTGGCGCCGATCTCGCCCAACTATTCGTTGTCCGGCGACTACGCCCGCCTCGATCAGGCGCTGAACCTCGTGCAGCCGGCCTTGGTGTTCGCCCAGGACTCGGTCGCCTACGGCAAGGCGCTCGATCGCACGAGCGCGCGGATCGTCACGGTCGACGGCAAGTATACGAAGGGGCGCGGCCTCCCGTTCGGCGCGCTCGTCTCGTCGTCGATCGATGCCGCGGTCGCCGAGCGGCGCCTGCACATAACGGCCGACACGCCGGCCAAGATCATGTTCACCTCCGGCTCGACCGGCACGGCCAAGGGCGTGCTGAACACGCACGGCAATCTCTCGTCGGCGATCGAGATGATCCGCATGGTCGGCGAGCCGCTCGACCCCGACCGCGTGTCGCTGGCGCTCGATTGGCTGCCGTGGCATCACACCTGGGGCGGCAATTCCAACCTCAACGGCGCGGTCCGCGTTGCGGGGTCTCTTTATATAGATGGCGGCCGGCCCCTGCCGGGCCGCTTCCAGGAGACGCTGGAGAACCTGCGCGAACTCTCGCCGTCGAGCTTCGGCAACGTACCGGCGGCCTATCCGCTGTTGCTCGAGGCGCTGGAGCGCGACGAGGACCTGCGTGCCAGGTTCTTCAAGAACATGCGGGCGCTCGGATACGGCGGTGCGCTGCTGCCGCAGGAGAGCTTCGACCGCCTGCAGAACGTGGCGACCGCCGAGCTCGGTGAGCGTCTGCCGTTCGGCTGCGGCTGGGGCATGACCGAGACCACGAGCACCGGGCTGATGGTCTACTGGAACGTCGATCGCGCCGGGCTGCTCGGCCTGCCGCAGCCCGGCATGCTCGCCAAGCTGGTCCCTGCGGGCGACCGCTACGAGGTGCGCGTGAAGGGCCCGAACGTGATGCCGGGCTACTGGCGCGATCCCGAGGCGACCGCCGAGGCGTTCGACGAGGAAGGCTTCTTCAAGACCGGCGACGCCGCGCGCTGGGTCGACGAGAGCCGGCCCGAAGCGGGCATCGCATTCGCCGGCCGCCTGTCGGAGGAATTCAAGCTCGCGTCCGGCACCTGGGTGCGCGCCACGACCCTGCGGACGCAGTTGATCGACGCGCTGCAGCCTTACGTCCGCGATCTGGTGATCGCCGCGCCGGACCGGCCGTGGCTCGGCGCACTGGTATGGCTGGACGAAAAGGCCTGTCGCGAAGCCGGCGGCGAGGGCGCGTGGCGGCCGGCACTCGAACGGCTGCTGCACGCTTTCAACGAGCGGTCCGGCGGATCGAGCATGCGCATCCGGCGCCTGCTGCCCCTCACCGAGCCGCCCGACGCCAGCTCGGGCGAGGTCACCGACAAGCGTTCGATCAACACGCGACGGGTGCTCGAGCGACGCGCGGCCGACGTGGCGCGGCTCTATGCCGAGCCGGCAGATCCTGCAGTCCTCCGGTGACTGTTTTTTGTTGACAGTTTTCAGACGAACGAAGCTAATTCCCGCGAGGTGATGCGCCGACAAGAGCGCCCATCGGGAGGAATTGCGTGGACCAACAGCCGCCGGCGGCGACGGGACCGATTTGCGCGCTGACGCTGCCGCAGCAGATCGCCGATCATCTCGGCCATCGCATCATGACCGGCGAGCTGGTGCCGGGCAGCCGCCTGAAAGAAAAGGAATCCGCCGAGCTCTATGAGGTGAGCCGCGGGCCGGTCCGCGAGGCGTTCCGGCTGCTCGAACGCCGCGGCTTCGTCGAGATCGTGCCGCGCCACGGCGCCCGTGTGCGCGTGTTCGATCCGGCCGATCTCGCCAACATCTTCAGCGTCCGCGCCGTGCTGTTCGGCCTTGCCGCACGCCAGGCCGCGGAGCGCGGCGATCCCGGCCTGTTCGATCAGCTCGCGCCGCAGGTCGCGCGGCTGCGCCAGTCGGCCGAGACGATGAAGCCGAGCCCGCGCGAGCATGCAACCATCGCCGGGGAGAACCAGCACCTGATCGCGCGCTTCAGCGCCAACCGCCCGCTGCTCAAGATGCTGGAGGAGCTGTCGAGTCGGGCGCTGTGGCGCATGGCGTGGCGCGACACGCCGCTCGACTTCACGACGCGGGCGCGCCGCCAGCAGTCGGCCCGGCGCTGGGGGGAGTTGCTGAAGGCAATGAAAGCCGGTGATGCCGACGAGGCCGAGCGACTCGCACGCTCTCTGCTCGAAGCCTCGCGCGATCACATGATGGCGGCGATGGCCGGCCAGCGCGCCGTTTCCGTTGCGGCCGAGTGACATGCGCCGCTTGCGATTTGCAGCACGCCCATCCGGGCCTAGAGTGGCCGTCAAGGAAGCGGCCGAACGCTGATGCAGGGAGGAACGTCATGAGGACGATAGTCAAGGCACTGGCCCTCGCGGCCTCGGCCGCGCTGCTCGCCGCCGGGCCGGCGACGGCCCAGAAGAAGGGCGGCACGCTGACCGTCGGGCTGGAGCTCGACATTCCGGGTTTCGATGGCCTGAAAGTCGGCGTCTACGACACCGCGGCCAACATCGCCGCAAGCCTGATCTTCGACACGCTCGTGAAGCTCGACGACCAGGGCAAGCCCGAGCCCGGCCTCGCCGTCTCATGGTCGCACTCCGACGACTTCAAGGTCTGGACCTTCAAGCTCAGGCCGAACGTGAAGTTCCACGACGGCACGCCGTTCAATGCCCAGGCCCTGGCCTGGACCTTCGCCCGCCTGAAGGACCCGAAGAACAACTGCCGTTGCGCATTCTATATCGCCAACGTTCTCTCCGTCGAAGCCAAGGACGACCTCACGGTCGTCCATACGCTCAAGGATCCGTCGGCGAACTACCCCGCCACGCTGACCAGGCCCACCGAGATCAACACCGTCCAGTCGCCGACCGCGATCCAGACGAAGGGTGACGACTTCAACCGCAACCCGGTGGGTACCGGCCCCTTCATCCTCAAGTCCTGGACGGCGGGCGACCGCATGGTGCTCGAACGCAATCCCGACTACTGGGACAAGGACAAGATTTCGCTCGACCGCGTCGTGCTGCGTCCGCTGCCCGATTCGCAGTCGCGCTTCGCCAGCCTGAAGTCGGGCGAGACCGACCTGGTGTGGGCCGACGAATTCGAGGCCGACAACATCCAGCGTGCGAAGCAGGACAAGACCCTGCAGGTCCTGAGCTACGCCGGCTCGGGCGCCGCGGTGAACGTGTTCAACACCAAGGTGCCGCCGCTCGACGACGTGCGCGTGCGCCAGGCGCTGGTCATGGCGCTCGACCGCAAGAAGATGTCGCAGGCGATCACCAACGGCCTCGCCCGCCCGGCCAGCAATCCTTTCGGCGACGGCTCGTGGGTCAAGTGCAAGGACGACGGCGCGCTGCCGGAGGATCCGAAGAAGGCGGCGGCGCTGATCAAGGAGTACGGCAAGCCGGTCAAGTTCAAGATGCTGTTCACCGCGACGCCGCGCGGCCGCGCCAACGGCCAGGTGCTGCAGCAGCTCTGGAAGAATGTCGGCGCCGAGATGGAGATCGAGCAGGTCGACCAGGCGACGATCCCGGCGCGCGCCTTCCAGCGCAAGTTCGACATCACGCCGTGGCGTATCGTCGACTTCCCCGATCCCGACTTGCAGATGTTCGCCAACTTCTACAGCAAGAGCCCGCTCAACCTCGCGAACTTCACCGATCCCGACCTCGACAAGGCGCTGGAGGCCGCGCGCACGACGGCCGACGAGGCCAAGCGCTCCGAGTACTACTGCGAGGCCAGCCGCATCATCAACAAGAACGCGACCTGGTTCTGGACCTTCCAGAACACCTACTACGCGATGGCCAAGGCCAGGGTGAAGGGCGTGCCGAAGCTCTACGGCGGCGTCATCGACGTGTCCCACGCCTGGCTGGAGTAGATCATGGTCTTCCGGACCGCGGGCCTCCGGCCCGCATTCACGAACGGGCCGGAGGCCCGTGGTCCAGAAGAGCTCGAGGTGGTCTAGATGGCCCGCTTCATCGGCCGGCGGCTGCTCTATCTGCTGCCGGTCCTGCTCGCCGTCACGCTGCTGACCTTCCTGATCGCCTCGCTGCTGCCGGGCGATCTCGCCGTCACCATCCTGGGCGACCAGGCGACGCCGGAGAAGGTGGCGGCGCTCCGCGCCCAGATGGGGCTCGATCTGCCGCTGTGGCAGCGCTACCTGCTGTGGCTGTGGGACGTCCTGCACGGCGACCTCGGCCGTTCGTTCCGCACCGGCGAGACGGTGCTCTCCGCCGTCGGCGACCGCCTGCCGATCTCGCTCGAGCTGATGGTGATGGCCGAGGTGACGGCGCTGCTGATCGCGATTCCCCTCGCCATCCTGTGCGCGGTCAGGAGCGGCAGCGCGACCGACCGTTTCCTGACCGGCCTCGCCTTCGGCAAGCTGTCGCTGCCGCCGTTCATGGTGGCGATCCTGCTGATCTACCTGTTCGCGGTGTCGCTCAACCTGCTGCCGGCGACCGGGTGGATCCCGTTCGCCGAGGACCCGATCGCCAATATCCGCAGCTTCGTGCTGCCGGCGCTGACCCTGGCGATCGCCGAATGGCCGGTGCTGATGCGGGTGCTGCGCTCCGACATGATCGCCACCCTGCAGGAGGACTACATCGCGATGGCCAAGGCCAAGGGGCTCCGGCCCGCGCGCATCCTGCTGGTGCATGCACTCAAGCCCTCGTCCCTCACCCTGGTGACAGTAACAGGCATCAACATCGGCCGGCTGATCGGCGGCGCGCTGATCGTCGAGACGATCTTCGCCCTGCCGGGCATCGGCCGCCTGCTGGTCGGCGCGATCTATGCCCGCGACTTCATCATCCTGCAGGGCGTGGTGCTGTTCGTCGCCGTCGGCTTCGTGGTCGTGAACTTCATCGTCGACATGCTCTACGCCGTCCTCGATCCCAGGATCCGCCATGGCCGCGCCTAGGGGGGCCGTGCTCGACGTCGGCGTCGATACCTCGACGGTCGCCCCGGTGCGCCGGCAGCGGCGAGTCGGCGGGTTGTTCGTCGCCTCGGTGATCTGGATCGCGCTGGTCGCGCTCGGCGCCATCTTCGCCGACCTGCTGCCGATCCCCAGCCCGACCGACATGGACATGCTGGGCAAGCGCGCGCTGCCCAGCGCCGAGCACTGGCTGGGCAACGACGTGCTGGGGCGCGACGTGTTCTCGCGGCTGATCTATGGCGGCCGCATCTCGCTGACGGTCGGCCTGCTCGCCCCGGTGCTGGGCGTCACGATCGGCGGCGCGCTCGGCCTGTTGGCCGGCTACTTCCGCGGCCGGCTGGAGACTTTCATCACCGGCGGCGTGGACGTGCTGCTCGCCTTCCCGCCGCTGGTGTTCGCCCTGGCGGTCACGGCCTATCTCGGCCAGTCGATCGCGAACATCACCCTGGTGATCGGCGTGCTCGGCATTCCGGCCTTCACGCGCGTGGCCCGCGCGGTGACGCTGTCGCTCAGCGAGCGCGAGTTCGTCACGGCGGCGCGCGCGCTCGGCGCGACCCACAGCCGCATCATCCTGCGCGAGCTTCTGCCCAACGTCGCGCTGCCGCTGGTCGCCTTCTTCCTGCTCGGCGTGGCGGTGACCATCGTGGTCGAGGGTGCGCTCTCCTTCCTCGGCCTCGGCGTGCCGCCGCCGGCGCCATCGTGGGGCAGCATGATCGGCGAGGGCCGCGAGAGCCTCGACATCGCGCCGTGGCTCGCCTTCCTGCCGGCGCTGTTCATGTTCCTGACCGTGCTCGCCTTCAACGTCGTCGGCGACACGCTGCGCGCCCTCACCGATCCCCGACCCGGCGCCCTGTGATGAACGACACGCCGCTTCTCTCGATCGAGGGCGTCTCGGTGAGCCTGCCGACGCCGCGCGGCACGCTGCGCGCGGTCGACGGCGTCGATCTCGCCTTGCCGGCCGGCCGCACGCTGGGCGTGGTCGGTGAATCGGGCTGCGGCAAGACCATGCTGTCGCGCGCCATCCTGCAGCTCCTGCCCAAGCGGGCCGCGCTCAGGGGCCGGGTGATGTTCGACGGCCGCGACCTCGCCGCCCTGCCGCGCGAGGAATTGCGCCGCCTGCGCGGACCCGAGCTCGCGGTCGTCTTCCAGGATCCGATGACGTCGCTCAATCCCGTGCTGACCATCGGCACGCAGATCGTCGAGACCCTGCAGGCCCATCTCGGCCTCGACACCGCCAAGGCGACGCAGCGGGCCACCGAGCTCCTCGCCGAGGTCGGCATCCCCGCGCCGGCGCAACGGCTGCGCCAGTACCCGCACCAGCTCTCCGGCGGCATGCGCCAGCGCGTGGCGATCGCGATCGCGCTCTCGTGCGAGCCCAGGCTGCTGATCGCCGACGAGCCGACCACTGCGTTGGACGTCACGGTGCAGGCGCAGATCCTCGACCTGCTGGCGCGCGAGCAGCAGCGCCGCCATATGGCGATGATCCTGATCACGCACGATCTTGGCGTCGTCGCCGGCCGCACCGACGAGGTCGCTGTCATGTATGCCGGCCGCGTCGTCGAGCGCGCGCCGACGCCGCGCCTCTTCAAGCACATGCGCATGCCCTACACCGAGGCGCTGCTGGCCGCGATCCCCAAGCTCGACAGCGCGCCGCACACGCCGCTGCCGGCGATCGGCGGCCGCCCGCCCGATCCGACGCGGCCCTTGCCCGGCTGCTCCTTCGCGCCGCGCTGCAAGTACGCCGACGCGGTGTGCGAGCACACCAAGCCTGCTCTCGACGATCCCGAGGGCGCGGGCGCGCTGTTCGCCTGCTGGCATCCGCTGACATGAACCCGCTGCTCTCGATCGACGACCTCACCGTCGAGTACGACGTCGGCGGCAAGACCCTGTCGGCCGTGGCGGGGGTCAGCCTCACCGTCGGCAAGGGCGAGACGCTGGGCCTGGTGGGCGAATCGGGCTGCGGCAAGTCCACGCTCGGCCGCGCCGTGCTGCAGCTCCGCAAGCCGACCGGCGGGACGGTGACGTTCGACGGCACCGAGCTCACGACCCTGGGGAGCGAGGCGATGCGGCTGATGCGCCGGCGCCTGCAGCTCATCTTCCAGGACCCGATCGCCTCGCTGAATCCGCGCCGCTGCATCGGCGACATCATCGCCGAGCCGCTGGTCATCGCCGGCGTCGCCGACAAGGCCGAGCGCGATCGGCGGGTGCGCGAGGTGATGGTCGCGGTCGGCCTCGACCCCGACAATGCGCTCGGCCGGCTGCCGCACGAATTCTCGGGCGGCCAGTGCCAGCGCATCTGCATCGCCCGGGCCCTGATCCTCGAGCCCGAGCTGGTGATCTGCGACGAGCCGGTGTCGGCGCTCGACGTCTCGATCCGCGCCCAGATCCTGAACCTGCTCGAGGAGATGAAGCGGCGCTACGGCCTGACCTTGCTGTTCATCGCCCACGACCTCGCGGTGGTGAAGGCGGTCAGCGACCGGATCGCCGTGATGTATCTCGGCAAGCTCGCCGAGATCGGCCCGACCGAGCGCCTGTTCGCCCAACCGGCGCACCCCTACACGGCGCTGCTGCTCGAGGCGATCCCGGTGCCCGATCCCACCGTCCGCCCCGCCGCCAACGTCGCGGTCGGCGAGCCGCCGTCGCCGCTTGCGCCCCCGTCAGGCTGCCGCTTCCGCACCCGCTGCCCGCGGGCCGATGCGAAGTGCGCGGCCGAGGTGCCGCAGCTGCGCGAGATCGGCGGCGGGCAATTCGCAGCCTGCCATCACCCGCTGTCCGCATAGAAACGACAGCGGATCGTCTCTCGGGTCTCCCCGAATGGTGTAGCCTTCCGACATGATCAAGTCCGGAGCCGACCACATTGCCAGCCTGCGCGACGGGCGGGCCGTCTACCTGCACGGCCGCAGCGTCGCCGATGTCACCCGCCATCCGGCCTATGCCAACGCGGTGAGGACGACCGGCCGCCTGTTCGACTTCGCGCGGCAGCAGCCCGAGCTGATGAGCTTCGTCGCCGATACCGGTGAGCGCGCCAACCGGATCTGGCAGTTGCCGACCAGCTACGAGGAGCTGGTCGATCGCCGCAAGGCGCTCGAGGCGTGGAACGCCCTGCATGCCGGCTTCATGGGCCGCGCGCCCGACCATGTCGCCTCGTGCGTCTCCGGCATGTTCATGGGCCTCGACGTGTTCGAGGCCTACGACACCGCGCGTGCCGGGGCTCTGGCCGACTACTACCGCCAGGCGCGGGACAACGATCTCTACCTGACCTACGTCATCATCAATCCCCAGGCCGACCGCTCGAAGAGCGCCAGCCAGCAGAAGGACCCGTACCTGACGTTGGGCGTGGTCGATCGCGACGCCCAGGGCATCACGGTGCGTGGCGCCAAGATGCTGTCGACCGGCGGCATCCTCGCCAACGAGGTCCTGGTCACCAGCATCCAGCCGCTGCAGCCGGGCGACGAGAAGCACGCCGTCACCTTCGCCGTGCCGATGAACGCCAAAGGCCTCAAGATCCTGTCGCGCAAGTCGTACGAGCAGGCGGCGCCCAGCACCTTCGACAATCCGCTGGCCAGCCGCTTCGACGAGAACGATGCCGTGCTCTATTTCGACGACGTAAACGTGCCGTGGGAGCGGGTGTTCGTCGTCGACAGCCTGGAGATGTGCCAGAAGCAGTTCCACGCGACGCCGGCGCACGTCTACCAGAACTACCAGGCAATGGTGCGGCTGTCGGTCAAGCTGCGCTTCCTGATGGGCGTGGCGCACCGCATCACCGAGGTCAACGGCACGACCGGCTTCCCCCAGGTGCGCGAGACGCTCGGCCATCTCGCCGCGGAAGCGGCGATGGTCGACGCCTTCGTCGCGGCGATGGAGGCCAAGGGCACACGTCACGGCCCGTACTTCGTGCCCGACCGCCACACGCTCTATGCCGCGGTGACGCTGACGCAGAAGCTCTATCCCAGGGTGCTCGACACGCTGCGCGACCTGGCGGGCGGCGGCATGATCATGCTGCCCTCCTCGGTCGAGGACTTCGCCAATCCCGAGATCGCCGCCCTGATCGAGAAGACCCAGCAGTCGCCGGCGGCGAGCGCCCGCGACAAGATCAGGTTCTACAAGCTCGCCTGGGACGCGGTCGGCTCGGAGTTCGCCTCGCGCCACGAGCAGTACGAGATGTTCTATTCGGGCGCGAGCTTCGTGACGACCGGCCATTCCTACCGGACCTACGACTGGCCGGCGGCGGCGCGCCTGCTGAACGACATGCTCGAGGGGTACTGAGCTACCCGAAAGGCGGTGGCCTCCAGAGACGGGCTCACAGAAAACTTGCCCCACCGCCAGCGTGCACCTACGCTTTTGCTCGAGCGATTCGGGGAAGATCATTGGCCCGAGAGCAGCGCAAGCTGGCCGCCATAATGGCAGTGGACGTGGTCGGCTACTCCCGGCTGATGGGCCGGGACGAGAGCGGCACGCTGGCGCGCTTGCAGGGACATCGCAGACAGACCTTCGAGCCCGCGTTGGCGCGCCACGCCGGCCGCCTGGTCAAGCTGGCCGGCGACGGGGCTTTGGTCGAGTTCGCCAGCGCCGTCGAAGCCCTCAATGCCTCCATCGAGTTCCAGCAGTCGATGGTCGAAGCCAACCGTGGGATCCCGGCCGACATCGCTCTTCGTTTCCGGATAGGCCTGCACCTGGGAGACCTGATCGTCGACGGCGATGACCTTTATGGCGATGGCGTCAACGTCGCGTCGCGGATCGAATCGACGGCGCCGCCGGGCGGCATCGTGATCTCGCGGACGGTCCACGAGTCGGTTGCCGGACGTGTCAAAGCCGATTTCGAGGATCTCGGCGCCCTCGACCTCAAGAATATCGAGCGACCCGTCGAGGCCTTCCTCGTGAAGTGGAGTCCGGACGACTGGCCGGATTCGGGCTCGGCGCAGTCGCCGGCCGCGGAGATCGAGCCGCTTCGCCGCCCGGATCTGCCGCCGCCGCTGCCCGGCAACCCGTCGATCGCGGTCCTGCCGTTCCAGAACATGAGCGGCGATCCCGAGCAGGAATACTTCGCCGACGGCATTGCCGAGGATGTGATCACCACCCTGTCCAAGATCGCGCATCTGATGGTGATCGCGCGCAATTCCAGCTTCGTCTTCAAAGGCCAATCCAGGGACGTTCGCGAGATCGGCCGCATCCTGGGTGTCCGCTACGTGCTGGAGGGCAGCGTCCGCAAGAGCGGCAACCGCGTCAGGCTGACCGCGCAATTGATCGACAGCCTGGACGGCAGCCATGTGTGGGCGGACAGGTTCGACGGCGACCTCGACGACGTGTTCGAGCTGCAGGACAGGATCACCCAGGAGATCGTCACGGCGCTGGAGGTCCGCCTGACCTACGGCGAGGAGGTGAGGGTTTGGCGCAAGCGCTCGGGCAGTCCGCTCGTCTATGAGCACTTCTCGAAGGCCTGGAACTATTACGTCGATTTCGGAAAGCACACTCATGTGCGGGCAAAGGAAGCGTGCGAGCGCGCACTGGCCATCAACCCCGGATATACGCCGGCACTCCTGATCCTGGGGTTCACGCTGGTCGACCAGGCTCGTTTTGGCTGGGTCGCCGATGCGGCCGCCGCCTACGATGCGGCGCTCGATTGCGCCGATCGCGCCCTGCGGGCCGATCCGCAAAGCAGCGAAGCCTATATGATCAGGGGGTACGCCTGGACATTCCTGCGGCGTCACGACGAGGCGACCGAGGCTGGCGAGAAAGCGGTCGCTCTCAGCCCCAGCAGCCACGCTGCCTATCATATGGCGGGGATGTTTCACGGTTACGCCGGCGACTTTCGCAAAGCCGCCGCGTACGAGGCGCAGGCGCAGCGATTGAGCCCGCTCAGTATCACACAGTCCATGGTCGACGAAGCGCGGGCGAGATTTCATCTCGGCGATTTCGCCGCGGCCCGCGACATCAGCCTGCGTGTCCTGAAAAGCCAGAGCCGATGGCTCACCGCGCAGACAACCCTGATCGCGGCGCTGTGGAACCTCGGAAAGACCGCAGAGGCGCGATCGATTGGCAGGGACCTGCTCGCGGAGCATCCAACCTTCTCGGTCGGCCGCTGGGCGAGCAGGCTTCCCTACAAGCGCCGGGAAGACCTCGAGGCGATCGTCGGTCCGCTGAGACAGGTCGGACTACCGGAATAGGTGAGCCATGGATCTCCCGCTGGACGACCGTTTGCGCATCGGCGTGCAAACCATCCATCGACGCACCGAACCGGCCGAAGGCCCGTGGCTGCCGACCATCGACGAAATGTGCACGCTGGTCGAGCTGGTCGACCGCGGCGGCTACGATTCCCTTTGGGTGGGCGACCACATCTCCTTCCCGCTTTCCATCTTCGATCCCCTGCTTCAGCTTGCGCAGGCCGCGGTGGTCAGTCGCCGCCTGCAGCTCGGCACCGGCGTCTACCTCTTGCCGTTGCGTCATCCTGCGCCGGTGGCCAAGCAGGTCTCGACCCTCGACCACCTGACCGAGGGCCGCTTCGTATTCGGCGTCGGCGTGGGCGGCGAATTTCCCAAGGAATACGAGGCCTGTGGTGTGCCCATCGCCGAGCGCGGCGCGCGCCTGTCGGAGAGCCTCACCGTGCTGCGCAAGCTGTGGAGCGGGGAGGCGGCCTCCCATGCCGGCCGTTTCTTCCAGTTCGAGGGAGTCATGATGCAACCGCCGCCCCGCCAGCCGGGCGGCCCGCCGATCTGGTGCGGCGGCCGGTCCGACGCCGCGCTACGGCGCACCGCAACCCTGGCCGACGGTTGGATGTCGTATGTCGTGACGCCCGACATGTTCCGGCAGGGGTTGGACAAGATTCGCGCCGCCGCCGAGGCCGGCGGCCGTTCCTTCGACCGCGGCTTCGGCACCGCTCATCTGTTGTTCACGCGCGTCGACGACACCTACGAAGAGGCGCTCGACGCCGCGACGATCTCCCTCAGCCGGCGATACGCGATGGACTTTCGCAAGGCCGCCCAGCGCTATTGTGCGCTCGGGCCGGCGGCGCAGGTCGTCGAAAGTATCCGCCGGTTTCATGAGGCGGGCGCGCGGCACGTCGTTCTCGACTTCGTCGGCCCCTACGAGGAACGGTTCGAGGAGATCGAGCGCTTCGCCAGCGAGGCGCTGCCGCTGTTGGCGGATTTGCGCAAGGTGTGATTCGGCCCGCCGACGACGGCGATCGCCCATGGATTCGCATTCGGTCGAGTGATCACGGTTTGATCACGGAACCTGCCGAAACCGGATGCGTACTGTTCGGCCTTGCGTCCTTCGAGCCGGCCGAGAGCCGTCAGCCACGGAGATGCGATATGGCCCTCAGCAGCGCCAGTCTGACCGATATCGGCCAAGGCAAGGGGTTCACGACCAACTTCTGGGTCCGCTACGAGGACTCGCTGGCCGACCAGGCGAACGTCAAGAACAACGCCAATTCCCTGCTCGCCGTCGTCGAGAACGAGTTCACCGTGACCACCGGCTGGTTCGGAACGCCGTCCGGTCAGTTCGGCACCGCCCATCGCCAGGAAGTGCGCCTCGACCAGGCCGACACCGCCAATGCGGACGGCAGCTTCACCTTCCCGGGCGCCAGCAACAGCGGCTTCGGCAATCCGATCAGCCTCGACTCGCAGAACCTGATGAGCGACGCGCCGCTGCCGGGGCAGCGGGTCGCTATGGTGTTCATGGCCGAGTGGGTCGAGGTGCTGATGGGCATCCGCGGCAACTGGAACGCGGGCGACAGCAGCGGCGAGGGACTTTCGCATTGGTCGGCCATCACCCGCTTCCAGCAGGGCCACGACAACTACTACGGCTCGTTCGTCGCGAATTGGCTGAACGGGACCGGCTCGCCCAATCAGGGAACGATCCTGCCGAACGCGGCGCGGACGGATTGGGTCAACACGACCTTCACGGGCGCGACCGTCAGCGACGGCACGTTCGTCCATGGCGACGGCGACCCGGTCAGCTACGGCTGCGCGCTCGCCTTCATCTACTATCTGAACGTCCAGCTCGGCTTCAGCATCAACCAGATCATCTCCAACTACGATTCCAACCTCGCGAGCGTCTACCGCGCCCTGACCGGGGACCATTCCGACCCGTTCGCCATCTTCCTCGGCCTGCTCGAAACCGTCTATCCCGCCTCGGCGACGGCATCGATCGCGGGCTCGAACAGGAACAATCCGTTCCCGATCGCCCGCGTGAGCTTCGGCGCCGGCAAGAACACCTTCGGCAAGGACGAGGCGCAGGACATCATCGACAGGCATGGCGGCCTGGTCCCCGAAGCCTTCACGCTGTTCATCGAGGGGTTCAGCAAGAACTCGTTCCAATCGCTCGGCGTCTCGGTGGGCGCCTTCAGCGGATCGTTCTTCAACCTGTCGGGGGTCACCATCAGTCCGAGCCCGCTCGGCGTCAAATTCGAAAGCGGCGTCGCCGACGCGGCGCCGCAGCGGATCGAAATCCCGTTCGACGTCCGGCTCGGCAGCACCTTCACCTCGCATGTCCCGTCGTATTTCCCGGCGAGCGGCGGCAACACCTACGACCTGACGATCGCGCTCAATACCGCGGCCGGCCAGATCAGCGGCTCGACGGCCACGATGCAGTTCGAGCTGCTCGCCGGCGCCGACCCCTACTTCACCAACCTGAACAAGGACCTGACCAATCTCCCGTACCTCAGCCAGGACCTGCGCGTGTTCACCGTCACCCCGGCGCTCAACGCGACGCCGATCCCCGGCGTGCCGGCGATGGCCGACAGCGTTTCAGGCGCCTACACCTATATGCAGAACCTGCTGTCGCGCTGGAATTCGCAGACCAACGGCTTCACCAATCCGGACGGGCCCGATCCCTTCACGACGATCCTTCCCGGCCAGAGCGACGCCAACCAGGGCGATTCGTCGGTCAATCCGCTGACGGTGCAGATCACGGGCGTCTTCCCGCCCAACATCACGATCAGCAACAACTACAACTTTGCGATCGCGCGCGTTCGCCTGCAGGGGACGGCGGGAGCGCAGGCCGACAAGGTGCGGGTGTTCTTCCGTCTGTTCACGACCCAGACCAACGACACCGACTACGACGTCAACGGCGCCTATCTCTCCGACCCCGACGCCGCCGGCAAGCCGGGCTCGCCCCGCCTGGGCGCCGGCAACACCTCGATCCCGTTCTTCGCCACCAACAATTTCTCCAGCCAGACCGACTACACGACCGGCCCCAACATCCAGAAGCTGACGATACCCGACGGTCAGGACACGCTGTGGGCGTATTACGGCTGCTTCCTCAATCTCTACGATCCGGCGAACGTCATCAACGGCGCGCAGGTGCAGACCTACCTCAACGGCACCCACCATTGCATCGTCGCGCAGATCGCCTTCGACGACGCGCCGATCCCCCAGGGCGTGTCGCCGCTGTCCTGGGACCAGCTCGCGCAGCGCAATCTCCAGGTCACGCACTCCGACAATCCGGGCCCCGCCGCCACGCATCGCATCCCGCAGACCTTCGACACGCGGCCGGGCCGGGGCGTAGAGCCGCCGACCGGGCCCAACGCGATCTATCCGGACGAGCTGGTGATCGACTGGGGCAACGTGCCGGCAGGCTCGGTCGCCTCGCTCTACTGGCCGCAGGTCCAGGCGAGCGACGTGCTCGCGCTCGCCAGGACCTTCTATCGCGTCTCGCCGCTCGGCATGAGCGACGCCAACACGATCCGCATCCCGATCACGCGCGGCGTCAGCTACGTCCCCATTCCCGCCGGCGCCGGCGAGAACTTCGCCGGCCTCATCACGATCGAGCTCCCCGTGGGGGTGCAGAGCGGGCAGGTCTTCGACGTGACCGTCAAACGATTGGGCACCCGCATCGGCAAGGCTGCGCCACCGCCGCCGCCCATTCTGCGATCCGCCGCCGCCCTGTTTCACCCGGAGGGCAGGGCGAAAGGGCCCCAGACCGCCAAGGGCCGGTCACGGCAACCAACCGAGCGGCCGATCCAGGTGGAGCGCCGCGCGCAGTGGCGCTATGTCGTCGGCACGTTCCAGATCCGCATCCCGGTGACGACCGGCGACCGGATTCTCCCCTCGGAGCAGACGACGCTGGCGATCATGAAATGGCGGCTCGAGCACATGTCGCCGTCCAATCGCTGGCACCCGGTGCTCGTTCGCTACATCAAGTATATCTCCGACCGGGTCGACGGGCTGGGTGGCGATTCCAGCGCCGTGCCGCCGTCGCTGACCTATGTGCCGCCGTTGCCGCTGCCGCATCAGCCCCAGCGCGAACACTGCGGCAAGGTCTGCGAGGTCCTGTTCGACTGCCACGGTGAATTCACCGGCTTCGTGCTCGACGATTGCGGCGAACGGCACGTCTTCCACAGCCGCTCCCGGAAAGTCGCCAAGCTCGTCCTGAAGGCCTGCCGCTACGAACTGACGCTCTGCGTCCTGGTCGACGGCAAGGACGGGGAGAAGATCCGCAAGCTCACCATCAAGGCATGAGGCCTCGGAGAGAGACCGCCGGAGACAGGCCGGCCCGAGAGATCGTCGCAAGCCGAGCCTGGAGGGCAGATCATTCCATCCCAGGGCGAAGGGGGCTGTTGGCCTTTTCTTCCAATTGCCGAGCCCGGTTGGCGAGTTGCTCGGCCTGGGACAGAAGGCGTCCCTGGTCATCGGCATTGATGGCACGTTCGGCCTGGCGTCGCGAGCGCTGGGCCAGATCACGGGCCGCCTGCGCTTGCAGCAACAGCGTCTCCTGTTCGACCGTCGTCATCGGCACGCCTCCAATCGGGGTTACAGTCTGGCGTCGGGGAAAACTCGGCAGTCGGCCGCTCGCCTCATGGTGCGGCCCGCTTTCGGATGACCGGCGGCATGGGCGCGCGATCGAGTCCGCATATCTCCAAAGAGCCAGGGTTTGCCTCCGCTGAGGCTGTGATCCGCGGCGTCGAAGCGGTCGATGACGGGGTGGGCACGGTCCGGCGAAGCGCAGACATGCGGGCAGACGCACTCCGGCGCGCGCCGGCGAGAAGACGTTGGAGGGCGAGTTCGTCCCGTACGAGGCGTTCGAGGATGAGGGTGCGTTCTGAACGCAAAGGGACACCTGGTTGTGGAGAGGGCGCTCGCGGGGTTCGCGGCGCGCCGGCAGTCATTCCGAGGAGGAAGGAAGGGAGGCTGACGCACGCGCCAGTCGCCGCCATTCACCCTCCGCAGGCAAGCCTTCGGAGATGTCGATGTGCGCGAACCGCCCCCGGCGGTCGGACGATTTTCCGGTGAAGCGGAACGGCAGGACATGGCCCTCGGCGGTGATGAGGCGCAGGCCCGGGCGATCGACGGTCGCGTCGAGAGCGCCACATGCCATCTGCAGCTCGCCGGAGGCGACCACTGCGCCGGGCCGCATCAGGTAGCCGTCCAGCTCATAGTCCGCAGGACCGATCGTCCCGTCGGCGGCGGCCAGCGTCCCGCTGCCGCGCAACTTGCCCAGGAATCTCATCGGGCGCCCTGGCGCAGGCCGACGAAGACGCCGTTCTTCGCGGAGACCGCGTCCTTCTCCAGGCGCGCGGCTCTCCTTTCGAGTTCCTCTGCGTCTTCCAGCAATTGCGAGCGATCAGCGTCCGATATCCGTCCCTGGGACAGCTTGCGCGCCCGGCGGGCTTCGCCGAGCAGTGCATCGGCGGTTCGCAGAAGAGTATCCTTGCTTGTTTCCACTGGCCGGCCTCCTCATCGCAGAACGCGCAAAAATCCGGTTCGTCCCCCGCCACACGTGCCGCCAGTACATCCTCGGCGGCGGCGAAGAACGGGGACGCCGTTGCCGGCGCCCGATCAGGCGACGGGCTTCAAATTCTCGGCCGACATCTTGCCGCGGCGGTCGGGGACCAGCTCGAACGAGAGCTTCTGTCCCTCGGTCAGATGCGGCAGGCCGGCCCGTTCGACCGCGCTGATATGGACAAAGGCATCGGCGCTGCCGTCATCCGGCTTGATGAAGCCGAAGCCCTTGGCGGAGTTGAACCACTTTACGGTTCCTTGAGACATAGGGTGCCTTTCGGGCATGGGCTGCTGGCTGCCCCGAAAAGGGAAGCCCGTCGAAATCGCATTGTTTCGGGATATCGGAGACGGCCGCAGAAGAGACAGGGCGGCCAGATCGTCAGTCCGTGTATCGACCAACCCAACATGGGCGCTCCCCCTCCTACTTGCAAGCTCTGTCGCTCCCGGCGATCGGCCGCGCCGGTTCGCCTGCCCCGCAGAACGACGCCCCGCAGAACGACGCCGCGCAGTAGACAAAATGGCGTCGGACATCGTTGCGCGGCGGCGGCGGCCTGCTCCGCGCGACCCTGTGCTCTGCCTTACGAGATCTACTCGACAGTCTACCTGTGAGCTAGGCCGAGCGAGCGCGGCGGGCGGATGAGCGCGGCGCGTCGGCCATGCGGGTCGCGACCGAGTCGGGGCGGGTCCAGGCCAGGTATTCGGCCGCGAAGTCCGGCGGCAGGACCTCGACCATCGTATCGTTCTCGACCCAGACCTCGATCACGTGGAACGGCCCGCGGCTGCAGGTCACACAATGCCAGCCGGCGCGCTCGGCAATCTGTTTCACCTTGCCGGCGTCGGTCGCGACACTGAGCGCGAAGTGCGTGGCGCCGAAGCCGCGCCCCTCCCGGGGCTTCCTGACGAAGCTGCCGCCTTCCTCGCCGGCGGGCTGCAATTCGGTCCCGGCCGGATAGACCTCGACTCCGGAGCCGTGGTCGTCGAGCTGCAACGCGAAGAAGCTGCCCGGGTTGGGCGGGAACGGCACCGCCTTGCCGCCCATGATCTCCGCCAGAACCTCGGCGGAGTGCTTCGGGTCACGCGCGGCGATCGACAGGTGATGGATCATGGTGGCCTCCTGTTCATCGGGCACAGCAATAGTACGTTCGCGGCACGGAGGGTAGACGCAGAAGACCACCTCGATAAGATCGATCCGCCTGCCGCTCGAGGCCTCCGTTGAAGCTCGGCATCGTCTCCGACCTGCATTGCAACATCGATGGCCTCGATCGCGCGCTCGAGATCATGGGCCCGATCGATGCGCTGCTGTGCCTCGGCGACAGCATCTCCGAGTACAGCTTCTCCAATGCGGTGATCGGCCGGCTGCGTGAGCTCGACGCGTTCACCATCCAGGGCAACCACGAGGAGGTGTTCCTCGGCGCGGCCGGCGTGCGGGCGCGTTCCCGCGCGGACATCGACCGGTCCTTGCTCGAGTGGCTCGCCGAACGGCCGCATCGGCGCGAGCTGCGGATCGGCGGCAAGCGCATCCTGCTGGTGCACTCGACGCCGTGGGAGCCGCGCGGCAGCTATGTGCTGCCCCACAGCTCGGCGTTGGAACGATTTGGCGAGGCCGACGCCGATATCGTGCTCTACGGCCACACGCACCGGCAGCTCGTCCGTCGCGTCGGCCGAGTGCTGGTGGTCAATCCCGGCTCGGCCGGCGAGGCCCGCGACCCGCGCAACGGCGGGCAGTTGAGCTGCGCCGTCCTCGACACGGTGACGGAGGAGGTCGTGGTGCGCGACTTTCCGGCGCTGCCCGTCGGTCGATAGCGTTCACGCGGACGGGCGAGCCGCCCAATCGGCGACGGAATCGCCGCTGCAATCGCCGTGAGAGGCAGAAATGGGAAGCGCTCCAACACTGCGAGCGCAGGTTTCTCCATGTTACGCTCACGTCTGCTCAGGCAGGTCGGGTCATTTGCGGGAAATCGGTGCGTTGGCTTACTCGGAGGACGACAGCATGCGAGCCGTGATCGTCGGTGCGGGAATGGGCGGGTTGATGACGGCGTTGGCGCTGCGACAGTCCGGCGTCTTCGCGTCGGTCGATGTCTACGAGCAGACGAAAGTGCCCAGCACTGCAGGCGCCGGGTTGAACGTCCCGCCCAACGGGGCGCGGATATGTCGTTGGCTGGGCGTCGACCTCGATGGCGGGGATCCCAAGGGCCCCGATGGTGCGATC
Source organism: Pseudomonadota bacterium (assembly GCA_018240745.1). Lineage (GTDB taxonomy): Bacteria > Pseudomonadota > Alphaproteobacteria > Reyranellales > Reyranellaceae > Reyranella. Next base: position 292 of record JAFEFF010000211.1, on the reverse strand, counting down.
GACGGTGGCCGGGCGGCAATCCTGGAGTCGACCCGGCAGTTCAACGCCGATGGCAGCATGACGAAGCGGCCGTTCGATCATGTCACCGCGGCGGGCGACGGCGCCGGGTTTCATCACATGCACCGGCTGGACCTGTTGATGTGCCTGTACAAGCGGGTGTTCGAGTTCGGTCCCGGCAGCGGGTTGCCCTGCCCGATCACCGTGCACATGAATTGCAGGCTGACAGAGCTGCGTCAGACCGCCGGCGAGGTGACGGCGGCCTTTTCGGATGGCCGAACCGCCACGGCAGAGG
>JAFEFF010000210.1 GCA_018240745.1 Pseudomonadota bacterium | reverse complement strand
ATCGGCGCTGCGTCGGAGGATTCGTTCACCATGCCGTTGTCTCAAGAGGGGATTGGCGACGTCATCGGGTTGAGCGCGCCCCATGTCAATCGCATGCTTGCCGAGCTGAGACGCGACGGGCTGATCGCCATGAGCGGGCATGAGATCAGGATTCTCGACCGCGCAGCGCTGCAGATTCTCGGGGAGTTTCATCCGGCGTATCTGAGCCGCACACCTGTTCACAGGCCGGCTCCCTAGTCTAAGTCTAGGATTTGACGGTTGCTGCACTTCGCAACGCCTTCATCTCCTCGAACCGCTTGGTGACGTCGCGCAGCGTCGCTGCCATTCCCAGCGTGCGGCCGCCTTTGTCGTGGAACGGCAGAATGGTGAATTCCACGGAGATGCGCGTGCCGTCCTTCCGCAGGGCAGGGACGGCGAGAACATCGCCCGCCCCGTAGCGGCTCTCACCGCTTCGTACGACCTCGCGATAACCGGCCCAGTGGCGCGAGCGAAGACCCTGGGGAATGATGATGTCGAGTGACTTGCCCAGGGCCTCGGCCGCCGAAAAGCCGAAGATCCGCTCTGCTCCCTTGTTCCAGAATCGGATCAGGCCTTCGGCGTCAGCATAGATGATGGCATCGGGCGCCTCCCGCGCCAGAGTCCGGTAGAACCGGTCGATGTCCGGTTCCACTGTTATCGCCTGCGATCGAAACGAGGCAGCTGTCGCACCGGCACTGGGATGCGGCTGATCTGTGGTCCGCTGGTCCTCGACAACACGCTTCGCAGAAGTGACACGACATGCAGGATGATGGTCGGCATGACTTTCTCCTTCAGGGTGACGAAGGGTCATTTCGGCACATGCCGCGAAAGCCGTCTGCGATCCGGCGCATTGCGTCGGATCAATGCGGTGCATCGCATCGGACCATCCCGACCGGCGTTCCGCGCTTATTGGCCGCTCAAAGTGTTCGGGAACCCGTTGAGCTCGTACACCGTCAGGCTGGTGCCGACGGCAACTGCTCGAGTTGTCGCTTGAGGAGGCTGAAATCGACAGGCTTGGCGATGAAATCCGCCGCGCCGTGGTCATGGGCTATGCGGCGGCGTTCCTCGTCTCCGTAGGCTGTCACCATCATGACCCTGAGTTCCGGCCAACGCCGTTTGATCTCGCTCAAGAGCGTTAGCCCATCCATGCCGGGCATGTTGATATCGGACAGGATGACGATCAGTTGCGGCCGGATGCCTTCGCCCAACCTGGCAAGCGCGTCTTCGCCGGAGTTGGCGAAATGCAGCACGTAAAGACCCTGCCGCACTTCGCGACGAAACTGCTGGCGGAACAGGTCCACGACGTCGGATTCATCATCGACGATCAGAATGCTGACGCTCATCATTCGCCTCCGCCGATGTCGCTGCCGCCCGCCGTGCCCGTGGCAGCCGGATCGTGAATTCGGTGAACCGTCCGACCTCGCTTGCGACCTCGATCGAACCGCCGTGCTCCTGTGTGACGATGTCGTAGCTGATCGACAGGCCCAGCCCCGTGCCTTCACCCGTCGGCTTGGTCGTGAAGAAAGGCTGAAAAAGCTTGTCGCGTACATCGGGCGGAATGCCGATGCCGTTGTCGCGCACTCGGACCTCGATCGCCCCGCCCAGATCGCGGGTAGAAACCCTGAGCGTTGGCCGATAATGACTGGCAGTTCCGTTGCTTTGCCGCTTGCGGATGGCATAGAAGCCGTTGCCAAACAGGTTGAGGAAGACGCGCATCACATCCTGCGGCACCACGTCGATCGGCTCGGGCGTTGTCTCGAAGTCCCGCTCCAGGGTGACGTTGAAGTCCTTGTCCTGGGCGCGCGCGCCATGGAACGCAAGGTTTAGTGCCTCCTCGACCAGATTATTGATGTTGACCGTCTGCCAGTCACCGGTGCCGCCGCGGGAGTGTGCAAGCATGCTCTTGACGATGCCGTCAGCCCGCCGGCCGTGCTCGACGATCTTGGCCAAATTGCCCGTCAGCAGGTCCATCGTGTCCTGAAGCTCCGCCCGCTTGTCATCGTCGGGTTCGGCCAACAGCGCATCGAGTGCCTGTTTCAGTTCGTCGACCAGCTCGCTCGACAGGTCGGCAAAGTTGTTGACGAAGTTCAGCGGGTTCTTGATCTCGTGCGCGATGCCCGCAGTGAGCTGGCCGAGCGAGGCCATCTTCTCGGACTGCACGAGATTGGCCTGCACCGCTTTCAGCTTGTCGAGCGCCGCTTCCGCCGCATCGCGGGCAGCCCGGATCTCGGCCTCGGCCTTCTTGCGCTCGGTGACGTCGCTGTAGATCAGCACGAACCCGCCGCCGGGGACTGGGTTGTGGCGCACTTCGAGTATTCGGCCGTTCGGCCGTGTCCGCTCGGTCGTCCATTGATGGTCGGCGTTCTCGGTGAAGCGGCGCAACTCTGCTTCGGGATCGACAGGCCCGAACTCGCCGCGTGCCGCGAGGAAGCGGACGAAATCGGCATAGGTCGGGGCCCTGCCGAGGAATGCATCCGGCAGCTCGAGGATCTTCACGATATTGCGGTTCCACGCGACCAGGCGCCGCTCCTCGTCGAACCTCACGACGCCGTCGCCCATGTTGTCGAAGGTCACGCGCAGCACCGCCTGTTGCTGCCCGAGCTCGGCAGTGCGCTCCTCGACGAGGTGTTCCAGACGATCCGCCGCCGCAGCACGCTCGGCCAGCAGCGCGTCGCGTTCGATGGCATTCTGGCGAAACACCTCGACGGCCTGTCCCATGGCTGCAATCTCATCGGCGCCGGCGACGGGGACGGTGGCCTCGCGGCCTCCGCCTGCGATCGCGAACATGGCCTCACTCAGCAGGTTGAGACGCCGCACGATGTTGCGGCCCACATAGAACCAAACAATCAGAACCGAACCGACGAAGCCGAGAGCGAGCAGCACGCTGATCGCCGTCGTGCTCAGTCGCTGAATACGAAGAGCCGAAAGGGTGGCCCCCCGCACCTCGCGCTTGGTTTGCTCTACGAGCCTCTGGGCGGCGGCGGTGAGTCCGGTCGACAGGGTATCGTTCTCGGCCAGCAGCCGGCCAGTATCGGCGATCAGCGCCAGCTCGTGCCGACGCAACTGCGATATCGAATTCGGCCCGTCGGCAAGGGGCTTGAGCTTGTCGACCTGCGCCAGGAACAGCGGGCGTAGCTTCGGGTCGAGCGTCTGCGATCCCTTCTCCAGCTCGCTGATCGCGCGGCGCAGCTGAAAAGCGAGGACCTGCAGCCGCTGCTCTTGCTCGCTGACTGCGGCCTGCGCCAGCGTGTCGGCGACATCCGAGGCCTGTCGCTGCACCTTCTGCACCGGCCGGGCAGCGAGCAGGCCGGCTATCAGCGAACGCAGGTCTTGTTCGCGCAAAACGGACGCTTGTCCGGCGTCAGCCGACAGCTTGGCGAGGTGATCGAGTTGGCTGTCGTAGACGAGGAACGTGGGTCCCAACAACTGCCGGGTCTCTTCATTGATACGGAACAGGTCCTGCATCAGGTTCCTGATTCTGCCGATCAAATTCAGGCGCAGCCTGACATCCGCATCCAACGCCGTCAGATTGGCCTCCAATTCGACAGCGTAACCCTCGATCGGCGCGAGCTGTTCCTGACCGATTCCGGCCTCGTGCAATTCGTTCAAAGACGACCGCAACCTGGCCGATTGGTTGGAGAGCTTGGCGAACAGATGTTCGCGCCTCTGTTCGGTGGTGGCGGCCGACAGCGCTGAGACCGCGGTTACGATGCGCTCGACCGTGCGCGATACTTCGGCCGAAGCCAGGATCGGCTCGACGCGGCGATCGATCAGCGCGAGCGAATGCCCAACCTCAACGAATGCATATAGTGCCGCACCCGCGACCAGCGCGGAAACCGCGCCAACGCCGAAAATGACGAGCAGCAGCCGCGTCCCGACCCCGCTCGCTATTGTGCGGCCTTTCCACAACCTTTAGTCTCCCGTGCGCTATCTCCTCCGTGAGCTCGATCTGATGCCTCGCTTCACGCGGCGATAGTGGATGAAAATCAGGCAGGGCACAACCTGTCGTAGCTTCCGCCAGGGAGGCGGACGATGAAAACGCGACGCCGCCAGCTGCTGCTGGGCACGAGCGCTATTGCAACCGCCGGGAGCTTGCCGGCGCCGGCGATCGCGCAAGGACTCAAAGAACTCAAGATGGTGACCGACTGGCCCGAGAACACGGTCGGGCTGCAGACCAGCGCGGAGCGGCTGGCGCGATCGATTACGGCGATGTCGGAACGGCGACTAACGGTCACCGTCTATCCGGCAGGCCGTCTTGTGCGAGCTTTGGAGACTTTCGATGCCGTTTCTGCCGGCGTCGCCGATATGTATCACACCTACGAAGGCTACTTCGGCAGCAAGTCGTCGGCGCTGTATTTCTTCACCACGGTGCCCTATGGCATGACCACCGACGAGTTGTGCTCGTGGATCGACTTCGGCGGCGGCCAACAATTGTGGGACGAGGTCGACGCACAGTTCAATATCAAGCCGTTGATGGCCACGAATACCGGCGTGCAGATGGGTGGCTGGTTCACCAAGGAAATCAATCGGCCGGGCGATTACAAGGGGCTGCGCTATCGCATGGCTGGACCCGGCGCCGAAGTGCTGCGCCGCATGGGCGCGACGGTGGTGACGACCGCGCCCGGCGATATCGCTACGGCGCTCAAGTCCGGTGCAATCGATGCCGCCGAGTGGATCGGACCGTGGATGGACCTGGACCTCGGGCTCAACAAGGCGGCCGATCACTACTACTATCCCGGGTTTCACGAGCCCGGAACAAGCTTGACCCTGGGCGTCAACAAAACGCTGTGGGAGGGATTGACGGCGGGCGAACGGGCATTGATCGAGGCGGCGGCACAAGCCGAGGTCACCCGATCGCTGGCCGAGTTCAACACCGAGAACGTGAAATCGCTCAAGCTCCTGCGGCAAGACAAGCGCATCAAGATCCTGCGCTTCAGCGACGAGCTGATCAGGACGTTCGGCACGCTCAGCAGGGAGGTCCTCGCTGCCGCCGCCGCCAAGGATCCGCTGACCCGCAAGGTTCACGACAGCTACATGAGCTTCCTCGCCGGCGTCATGGATTGGGGCGAGTTGTCGGAAACCGGCTACCGCGACACCAGGCGGTTGGCGTTGGCGTAGCAAGTCTCAGAGGCAACGCTCTCGAGCCGTCCGCGGTATATCGCCAAAATAATCGGCTGGATGACGTCCGGTATGGGGTCTGGGGGCGACATTGCGGAGTTGCCGCATGCTCCGCTTCGCACTCGGCACGGACGCCTCGACGAAGAAAGTCCCCATTGCGGGACCATTCTCGGTCCACGCGCGGAAACTACCGCCACGTGCAGACTGACTGGCGGACAGGGCGGGATTCGAACCCGCGGTGGCTGTTACACCACGCACGCTTTCCAAGCGTGTGCCTTAAACCACTCGGCCACCTGTCCCAATAGTGGCCGCTCTTATAGCGCGGTCTCGGCTGGGGGCAACGGCATCTTCCCTCGGCGGCAGGGGTTCGGTACCCTGCTGGCTCATTGGGGTTCTTGGGGAGCCGTAATGGTCCTGTTTCGGGCCTTGGGTTGGCTGTTGCTGGCGCTGGCTGTGGGCGCGGTCGTTTTCGACGGCCTGAGCTGGTGGTCCGATGGCGCGTTCCATCTGCTGGCCCTGGGCGACGTGTGGTCGCGGCTCGATCTCGCCTCTCTGACCGCCTTCGAGCGCGACCTCGGAGCCACTGTCTGGACGCGCGTGCTGCTGCCCATCCTCAGGATGCCGGCGCTGCCGGCCTTCGTGATCGCCGGTGTGCTGTTCCTGTGGCTTGGTCGGCGGATTGGCGGCCGTACCGACCCCAGTTTCCTGGGCGGCAGCCGCCCTCCGAGGCGGCGCCGCAGCCGCGGCCTTTCCTGAGCCGCCTCTCCTGAGCGGATTGTCCTGACCGTCCGTCCGTGAAACCATCCGGGTCGACAGGATCCGGAGGAAGCCATGGACGTTGGGATGATGATGGTCTTCGCCAGCTACGGCTGGGACGACTGCTCCGACGATCGCGTCTGGAAGGAGGAGATCCGGCTCGCCCGGCTGGCCGCCGATTCGGGCTTCGACTGCCTGTGGTCGGCCGAGCACCATTTCAACGACTACTCGTTCGTGCCCGACAACATCCAGCTGATGAGCTACCTGACGGCGCGCCATCCGCACATGGATGTCGGCACGGCCGCCGTCATCCTGCCGTGGCACGACCCGCTGCGCGTGGCGGAGAACGCTGCCGTCCTCGACCTGCTGAGCGGCGGCAGGTTCCGTTTCGGCATGGGCCGCGGGCTGGCGCGGCGCGAGTTCGCGGCGTTCCGCCAGAGCATGGACGAATCGCGCGGCCGCTTCGACGAGGCCGCACCGATGATCGTCAAGGCGCTCAAGACCGGCGTGATGGAGGGCGACGGCCCATACTACAAGCAACCCCGCACCGAGATCCGCCCGCGGCCGCAGCATTCCTTCGACGGCCGCATCTACGCCGTCGCCTCGAGCGAGGATTCGATCGACTCGGCCGCCAGGCTCGGCGCCCACATGGTGATGTTCGCCGACCGGCCGTGGGAGATGCGCGCGCCCAACATCGAGCGCGGCCGTGCCCTGCACCGCACGTATCACGGCACCGAGCCGCCCGCGGTGATGCTGACCGAGTTCTGCGTCTGCGGGCCCAATCCGGTCGGGTTGGAGGAAGAGGCGCGCCGCTATCAGGGCAAGTTCGTCGAGAGCAACTTCCACCACTACGAATTCCTGGGCGAGCACTTCAAGAGCGTGAAGGGCTACGACGCCTACCAGCAGAAGGCCGACCTCGCCCGCAAGGGCGGCGGGCTGGAGGGCGCGATCACCGGCTTCATGCAGGCCGCCTCCTGGGGCACGCCCGACAGGATCCTGCGCGGGCTCGAGGCGCGGCGAAAGCTGCTGGGCGACTTCGAGATGAACGTCGCCTTCCGCTTCGGTGGCACACCCTACGAGGTGGCCGAACGCGGCCTCAAGCTGTTCGCCAGGGAAGTCCTGCCGGTGGTCAAGAAGTGGGGGCCGGTCAAGAAAACCACCGCCCAGGCGGCCGAGTAGAGAGGTCGGCTCGTGCGTTTCACCAACAAGGTCGCGCTGATCACCGCGGCGGCCAACGGCATCGGTCGGGCGACCGCGGAGATCATGGTACGCGAGGGGGCGACGGTGATCGCCGTCGACAACCACCAGGGCCGGCTCGAGGAGGCGATGGCGTCGCTGAAGCGCAGCGGCTGCGCCGATGGGCGGCTCGCGGATGCCCTGGCGCCGGCCGAGGTCGATGGGTTGGTCGCCGACGTCGTGAAGGAGCACGGCGCGATCGATATCCTGGTGAATGCGGTAGGCGGCAGCACGGTGATCGCCAACCCGCAGGTCACGACGGAGCAGATGAGCTTCGCCGACTGGCAGAAGCTGATCGCCTTCAATCTCGACGGCACCTTCCTGGTGACGCATGCGGTGATCCCGCAGATGCGGCGCCAGCGCAGCGGCAAGATCGTCAACCTGGCCTCGATCGCGGGCCGCGGCCTCAGCGTCAACAGCTCGAGCGCCTATGCGGCGGCCAAGGGCGGCATCATCGCCTTCACCCGCAAGCTCGCGCACGAGCTCGGGCCCGACAACATCAACGTCAACGCGATCGCGCCCAGCGTCACGCTGACCGAACGCATCCGGCCGCACTGGGAGAAGCGCTCGCAGGCGGCGCAGGCCGAGGAGATCGAGCGCACGCCGCTGCGCCGCGTCGCTCTGCCGGAGGACCAGGCGCGGGTGATCTGTTTCCTCGCCTCGGCCGACGCCGACTTCGTCACCGGGCTGACGATCGACGTCACCGGCGGCGTCTAGACTCTTTCTCCTCTCCCCTATCGGGGGAGAGGAATATGAACGGAAGGAAGGAACATGCCGATCGCCAAGAAGTATCTGTTCATCGTCAGCATGGATGTGCAGAAGGACAAGGAAGCGCTGTTCAACGAGGTCTACGACAAGGAGCATGTGCCGCTGCTGGGCAAGGTGCCGGGCGTCGGCGCCATCACCCGGCTCAAGACCGAGCCGGCCGCCTTCAACATCGGCGGCGAGCGCAAGACGCTCGACGGCGCCGGCATGGCCCACTACGTCGCGATGTACGAGCTCGACAGCCCCGACGTCCTGCTCAGCAAGGAATGGGCTGCCGCCGGCGAGCAGGGCCGCTGGCCCAAGGAAGTCCGCCCCTACACCTTCAACCGCAGCCACGTCGTGCGGAAGGTGATCTAGCGGGAGCGCGGCGCTCAGGACGACAGAAAGAGAGCCTTCGTCCGGTCGAAATTCCTGGGCGCTGACTCGCGCGATTGCTCAGCTTTGCGCCGGAAGGCCTGAACGGCCCGGGAGTGTCCCGCTCAACGGCTGTCCATCTTCAGCGCGGCGATGAAGGCCGACTGCGGAATCTCCACATCGCCGATCTGGCGCATGCGCTTCTTGCCCTTCTTCTGCTTCTCGAGAAGCTTCTTCTTGCGGCTGATGTCGCCGCCATAGCACTTCGCCAGCACGTCCTTGCGCAGCGCACTGATCGTCTCGCGCGCGATCACGCGGCCGCCGATCGCGGCCTGGATGGCGATCTTGAAGAGCTGGCGCGGGATCAGGTCCTTCAGCCGCTCGCACAGCGCGCGGCCGCGGGATTCGGCAGCGGCCTTGTGCACGATCATCGACAGCGCGTCGACCGGCTCTGAGTTGACCAGGATGGTGAGCTTCACCAGGTCGCTCTCCTCGTAGCCCGCCATCTCGTAGTCGAAGCTGGCATAGCCGCGCGTCACCGACTTCAGGCGGTCGTAGAAGTCGAACACCACCTCGTTGAGCGGCAGCTTGTAGATCGCCATGGCGCGCGTGCCGGCGTAGGTCAGTTCGATCTGCTGGCCGCGCCGCTCCTGGCAGAGCGTCAGGACCGAGCCGAGATGCTCGTCCGGCGTGATGATGGTGGCCTTGATCCACGGCTCCTGCATCGACTCGATCTTCATCGGGTCGGGATAGTCGGCCGGATTGTGCAGCTCCATCTCCGTGCCGTCGGTCATCCTGACCTTGTAGACGACCGAGGGCGCGGTGGTGACCAGATCGAGGTTGAACTCGCGCTCCAGCCGCTCCTGGATGATCTCGAGGTGCAGCAGGCCGAGGAAGCCGCAGCGGAAGCCGAAGCCCAGCGCCGCGCTGGTCTCGGGCTCGAAGTGGAACGAGGCGTCGTTGAGCCGGAGCTTGCCGAGCGATTCGCGCAGGGTCTCGAACTCGGCGGCGTCCGCCGGGAACAGGCCGCAGAACACCACCGGCACCGACGGCTTGAAGCCGGCCAGCATTGCCGCCGCCGGCTTCCGGTCGTCGGTGATGGTGTCGCCGACCTTGCAGTCGGCAATGGTCTTGATGCCGGCGATGATGAAGCCGATCTCGCCGGGGCCAAGCTCGGCCATGTCGGTCGGCTTGGGCGCGAAGATGCCGACCCGGTCGAGGTCGTAGGCCGCGCCGACCGCCATCATGCGGATGCGCATGCCCTTCCTGAGCACGCCGTCCTGCACGCGGACCAGGGTGACGACGCCGAGGTACGGGTCGTACCAGCTGTCGACCAGCAGCGCCTTGAGCGGCGCGTTGCGGTCGCCCCTGGGGGGCGGCAGGCGCTTGACCATGGCCTCGAGCAGGTCGTCGATGCCGATGCCGGTCTTGGCCGAGACCTTGATCGCCTCGGACGTGTCGATGCCGACCACGTCCTCGATCTCCTTGGCGACACGCTCGGGATCGGCCGACGGCAGGTCGATCTTGTTGAGGACCGGGATGATCTCGTGGTTGGCGTCGATCGCGTGATAGGCGTTGGCGAGCGTCTGCGCCTCGACGCCCTGGCTGGCATCGACCACGAGCAGCGAGCCCTCGCAAGCGGCGAGCGAGCGGCTAACCTCGTAGGCGAAGTCGACGTGGCCCGGCGTGTCCATCAGGTTCAGCACGTAGGTCTTGCCGTCCTGCGCCGGATAGTTGAGCCGCACCGTCTGCGCCTTGATGGTGATGCCGCGTTCGCGCTCGATGTCCATCGAATCGAGCATCTGGTCGTGGAACTCGCGCTCCGTCACCGCCCCGCAGCGCAGCAGCAGCCGGTCGGCCAGCGTGCTCTTGCCATGGTCGATATGGGCGATGATCGAGAAATTGCGGATCAACGACAGGTCGGTCATTTCATACTCGTCTGGAGCCGACCCCCACCCGACCCTCCCCCTCAGGGGGAGGGCGAAGAGGAGGCCCCGCGATCCCCTCCCCCTCAGGGGGAGGGCAGGGAGGGGGTGAGCTACCCACGCAACGTTGCCCCCGTCGCCTTGGCGACGGCAGCGACGATCTTGTTCGAAACAGCCTCGATCTCCGCATCCGTGAGCGTCCGCTCCATCGGCTGCAGAGTGACGGCGATCGCGAGCGACTTCTTGCCGTCGGGCACGCCCTTGCCGGCATAGAGGTCGAATACGCGCGCAGCCGTAATCAGCGCCTTGTCGGCGTTGCGCGCGGCACGGACGAGCTTGTCGGCCTCGACCGCGGCATCGACCAGGAAGGCGAAATCGCGCTCGACCGGCTGGAAGGGCGACAGGATGAGCTTGGACCGCGCCTTGGTGGCCTTCTGCTTGGGCAGCGGCGGCGCCTCGAGGAACACCTCGAAGGCGGCGACCGGGCCCTTGAGATCGGCCTCGGCGACGATCTCGGGATGCAGCTCGCCGAAATAGGCCATGACGCGGTCGCCGAGCTTGATCACGCCCGAGCGGCCGGGGTGATACCAGTCCGGCGCGCCGGTGCTGGCGCTCAGGTTGTCGGGCGCGCCGATCGCCGCGAGCACCGCGAGCGCGTCGGCCTTGGCGTCGAACACGTCGACCGTGCGCGTCGGGCCGGCCCAGTTGCGCGGCACCGCCATGTTGTGGCGGACGCCGGCCGCGACGCGCACCTGGCCGGTCGGCGAAGCATCCTTGTACTGCGGGCCGACCTCGAACAGGGCGGGATCGCTCAAGCCCCGCGCCTCGTTGCGCGCGGCGGCATCGATCAGGTTGGGCAGGATCGACGGCCGCATGGTGTCGAGCGTGGCGTCGATCGAGTTCAATAGCCGCAGCTCGGTCTTCTGCTGCGCGCCGAACCGCTCGGCCTTGGCGCGCGCCATGAACGACCAGGTGACGGCCTCGTTCATGCCCCGCGCGGCGAGCGCACGACGAGCCTGGGGCACGCGCCGCTGCATCGGCGTGCGCACCGGCCTGGAGATCGCCGACAGACGGGGCAGGGAGGTCGTCGGGATATGGTCGAAGCCGTAGACGCGCGTGACCTCTTCGACGAGATCCGCCTCGCCCACGATGTCCGGCCGCCACGACGGCACCGAGGCGGTCCACGGTCCCGTGCCGGCTACCTTGAAGCCGAGCTTGGTGAGGATGCCCGTGGTGTCTTTCGCCGGGACGTCGATGCCGCTCAGGCCCTTCACGCGGTCGGCGCGCAGGGTGAAGTCGCGTCGCCAGTCGGGCATGACGCCACTCTGCGTCAGCTCGCTCGCCTCGCCGCCGCACAGCTCGAGGATCAGCATTGTCGCCATGTCGGCGCCCCAGTGCACCGATTCGGGATCGATGCCCCGCTCGAAACGGTAGCGTGCGTCGGACTGGATGCCGAGCTTGCGGCCCGAGGCGGCGGTCCGGATGGGGTCGAAATAGGCCACTTCGAGGAAGACGTCGGTCGTGTCGGCCTGAACGCCGGTGTCCTCGCCGCCCATGATGCCGCCCAGGCCGTGCACGGCACGCGAATCGGCGATCACCGCGATCGAGGGATCGAGCGTGTAGGTCTTGCCGTCGAGCGCCAGAAGCTGCTCGCCGTCGCGCGCCTGGCGCATGACGAGGTCGCCCGAGAGCTTTCGGGCGTCGAACACGTGCAAGGGCCGGTTGAGGTCGAAGGTCACGAGGTTGGTGATGTCGACCAGGACCGAAATGGGTCGGAGCCCAATCGCCTTCAGGCGGCGCTGCAGCCAGTCGGGCGAGGGACCGTTCTTCACGCCGCGGAAGTGACGTCCGACCACGATCGGGCAGGGGCTGTCGGGCCTGGCCTCGTAGCCGTGCGTCCACTTGATCGGGCTGGCGTAGCTGCCCTTCACACGCTCGGCCCTGAACGGCTTCAGCGTACCGATACCCGCCGCCGCGAGGTCGCGCGCAATGCCGTGCACGCCGAGGCAGTCGCCGCGGTTGGGCGTCACCTTGATCTCGATCACGGGATCGTCGAGACCCAGCGCTGCGGCCGCCGGCATGCCGACCTTGGCATCGGCCGGCAGATCGATGATGCCGGTGTGATCGTCGCTGAGCTGAAGCTCGCGCATGGAGCACAGCATGCCATTGCTGTCCTGGCCGCGGATCTTGCTCGCCTTCAGATGCAGGTCGGTGCCGGGAATGTAGCTGCCGGCCGGCGCGAACACGCCCTTCATGCCGGTGCGCGCGTTGGGCGCGCCGCATACGACCTGGACCACCCCCGAGCCGGTGTCGACCTTGCAGACCCGCAGCCGGTCGGCGTTGGGATGCTGTACCGCCTCGACGACGTAGCCCACGACGAAGCCCTTGAAGGTCTCGGCGGCATTGTCGATCCCCTCGACCTCGAGCCCGAGCATGGTCAATGCGTCGCGAACCTGCTCGAGGGTCGCGGTGGTGTCGAGATGCTCCTTCAGCCAGGAGAGCGTGAACTTCATCGCACGGCCTCCAAAGCAGAGAAGCCGTAGTGGCGCAGCCACCTGAGATCCGAATCGAAGAAGCTGCGCAGGTCGGGGATGCCGTACTTCAGCATGGCGATGCGGTCGATGCCCATGCCGAAGGCGAAGCCCTGGTAGACCGCGGGGTCGAGCCCGCAGTTGGCGATCGCGCGTGGATGCACCATGCCGCAACCGAGAATCTCGAGCCACGACTCGCCGGCGCCGATCCTGAGTTCGCCGTCCTTCCACGAGCAGCCGATGTCTACCTCGGCCGACGGTTCGGTGAAGGGGAAGTAGGAGGGTCGGAAGCGGATCGGCAGCTCGCCTTCGACCTCGAAGTAGGCGCGGCAGAAGTCGTAGATGCAGCCCTTGAGGTGGCCCATGTGGGTGACGCGGTCGATCACCAGGCCTTCGACCTGGTGGAACATCGGCGTGTGCGTGGCGTCGTTGTCGATGCGGAAGGTGCGGCCCGGCACGATGACGCGCAGCGACCCGCCGTCGGCCAGCATCTTCTGCACGTCCTTGTCGAGCATGGTGCGGGCCTGCACCGGCGAGGTGTGCGTGCGCAGCACCATCGGCGTGCCGTCGGCGCGCGACGGCAGGTAGAAGGTGTCCTGCATCTGCCGCGCCGGATGGTCGGGCGGGATGTTGAGGGCGGTGAAGTTGTGCCAGTCGTCCTCGATGTCCGGGCCTTCGGCCCAGGTGAAGCCCATCTCGCCGAAGATCGAGGCGAGCTCGTCCATCACCTCGCCGATCGGATGCAGCGTGCCGCGGCTTTCGGGCCGCGCCGGCAGGGTGACGTCGACCTTCTCGCTGGCGAGCCTGGCGGCGAGCGCGGCGGTGCCGAGCGTCGACTTGCGCGCCTCGAGGGCGGCCTCGATCTCGCCCTTGAGCTGGTTGACCCGCGCGCCGAACTCCTTGCGCTGCTCGGGGGCGAGCGCGCCCAGCGTCTTCATCAGGCCGGTGACGCTGCCCTTCTTGCCGAGGGCGGCGACGCGCACGGCGTCGAGCGCACCGAGATCGGCCGCGCTTTCGACGGCGCTCAGCGCCTCGTTACGGATCGTCGCAAGATCATCCATCGCCAACTCCAGACGAAAAGAGGGAGCCTGCGGCACAGGCTCCCTCTTGGACTTCGATTCAGCGCGCCCTCGATTCGGTCGAGGGGAGGGCGGCGCGAATTACTTGAGGGCGGCCTGGGCCTGTTCGACCAGGGCCTTGAACGCTGCCGGCTCGCGGGCGGCGAGATCGGCCATCACCTTGCGGTCGACCTCGATGCCGGCCTTGAGAATGCCGTTCATGAACTTCGAGTAGGTCATACCGTGCTCGCGGACCGCCGCGTTGATGCGCTGGATCCACAGGCCGCGGAACGCGCGCTTCTTGTTGCGGCGATCGCGGTAGGCGTACTGCAGGCCCTTCTCGACCTTCTCGATGCCGACGCGGAACGCGACCTTGGCGCGGCCGCGATAGCCCTTGGCGAGCTTCAGGACCTTCTTGTGACGAGCGTGTGCAGCCACGCCCCGCTTGACGCGTGCCATGGCGGATTACCTCTCGTACGGGAAAAAGTTGCGCTTGATGATGCGGGTGTCGGGCTCCGACACGATCGCCATGCCGGTGGCCTGGCGCAGGAAGCGGTTGCCCCGCTTGGTCATGCCGTGGCGCTTTCCGACCACGCCATGCTTCACTTTGCCGGATGCCGTGAAGCGAAAACGCTTCTTGGCCCCGCTCTTGGTCTTCATCTTGGGCATTTTCTTTCCTTTTCAAAGGGTTACGTTAGGCGATCGAGGCAATGCCCTTTGGGCCAGACCGCCGAAGGAAGGGGGCTTATAGCGATGCCCCTCGAGCCACGCAAGCAGGGGAGTTCCTATGAAATTGCACGGTAAAGTCGCCCTGGTCACCGGCGCCCAGCAGGGCATCGGGGCGGCGATCGCGCTCGCCCTGGCGGGCGAGGGCGCGGACATGGCCATCAACTGGCTCGACAACTTGGCCGACGCCGAGGCGGTTGCCAGAGGGGTCCGCGAGAAAGGCCGGCGCGCGGCCCTGATCAAGGCCGATATGGCCAGGCTCGGCGAGATCGATTCGATGGTCGCGGAGGCGGCGCGCCAGCTCGGGACCGTCGACATCCTGGTCAACAATGCCGGCGTTTATCCGCGCGTGCCCCTGCTCGAGATGCGCGAGAGCGACTGGGACTATGTCCTCGACATCAACCTCAAGGCCGGCTGCTTCGCGACGATTGCGGTCGCCAGGGCACTGGTCGCGGCGAAGAAGCCGGGCGTGGTCGTCAATCTCGCCTCGGCCTCGGTGCGCGGGGCGGTGCGGGGCGTGCATTACAGCGCGAGCAAGGGCGGTGTGGTGTCGATGACCCGCGCGATGGCGCTCGAGCTCGCGCCGCACGGCATCCGCGTCAACGCCATCGCCCCCGGCCTCACCGACACTGCACAACCGCGTTATGGAAACACCGATGTCGAGCTGGCCGAGATGGCGCGCACCTCGATCCCGCTCGGCGGCAGGCTGCTGACACCCGATCAAATCGCCCGAACCGCGGTTTTTCTCGCCTCCGATGAAGCAAGTGCGGTCACCGGCCAGGTGCTGCATGTGAACGGCGGTTCGTACATGCCCTGACCGACCCTTTTGTCGCGGTGTGTTTCCTTTGTGACGGCAGGGCGTTCATTCGACGGCTTGTCGACACACAGGAGGAGTTCTGATGATGCAGTCCCGGCCCCGCATCCTGGTTGTCGAAGAGAGTTATCCGACGGCGCTCGCGGTGTGCGACATGATCGTGCGGCATGGCTGCGACGTCGCCGGCATGGTCGAGCACGTCGACAAGGGACTCGAGTTCGTGCGCGACAACGCGCTGGACGGTGCGGTGATCGACGGCGACCTGCAGGGCGACGGCAGCTCGCCGCTGTGCGAGCAACTGCGCAAGCGCGACATCCCCTTCATGCTGCTCAAGAAGCCGGTCGACGATCGCGAGTTCGGCCGCGCGCTCGCCGGCTTCGCGCGGCCGTCGATGGAGGGCGAGCGCGCCAACCACGTGCTCGGGCGCCTCGCGCCGGCCGACTGGCAGGCGCTGCAGCCTCATCTCGAGCGGGTCACCCTGACAGCCGGAGAGAAGCTGAGTACGGCCGACGGCGAGATCGACTGGGTTTACTTTCCGATCACCGGACTGGTGTCGGTCTCGGCACGCAATGCGCGCGGCAAGGCGGTCGAGGTCGCGCTGGTCGGCCGCGAGGGCATCGCCGGCGGCATGCTGATGCTCGGCCCGTCGCGCAGCCCGGGATTGGAGAGCGTGATGCAGGTGGCGGGCAGCGCGTGGCGCGCACCGGCCGGTGCGCTGATGCCGTTGCTCGAGCGGCGTCCCGAGCTTCGGACCGTGCTGCTCGCGGCTGTGCATGCCTTCGTCGGCCAGATGTCGGACAGCGCGGTGTCGATCGGCAGCAGCACGATCGAGCAGCGCCTGGCGCGTCGCCTGCTGCTCGCCTCCCTGCGGCTCGGCACGCCGCAGCTCGTGTTGACCCATGAAGCCCTCGCCAAGCTGCTGGCGGTGCGGCGCTCGGGCGTCACGGTGGCGCTGCACATGCTCGAGGCCCGCAAGGTCCTCCGCTCGCGCCGCAACCTCGTCGAGATCCTCGACTACGAGGGCCTGGTGCAGGCGGCCGGCGAAGACGGGCTCGGCTGCACGGAGCCTGGCGCCCTCCCGTCGCGATGAAGGTGTAGAGGCGGACGCCGGACCTGCGGCGTCACCTGCTCACTTCACTTGCTCACTTCACCGGGGGTGTCGCTCGCCCGTCTCTTGACGTCACTTGACCGTCACTTGGGCGCCAGCACCATGACCATCTGCCGGCCTTCCATGCGCGGCATGGATTCGATCTTGGTGAGCGGATCCATCTCGCCGCGCACGCGGTTCAGGACCTGCAGGCCGAGCTCGGAATGGACCATCTCGCGACCGCGGAAGCGCAGGGTGACCTTCACCTTGTCGCCTTCCTCGATGAAGCGCTTCATCGCCTTCATCTTCACTTCGTAGTCGTGGTCGTCGATGTTCGGGCGCATCTTGATCTCCTTGACCTCGATCACCTTCTGGTGCTTCCGGGCCTCGTGCGCCTTCTTCTGGGCCTCGTACTTGTACTTGCCGTAATCGGAGATCTTGCAGACCGGCGGGACGGCGTTGGGCGAGATCTCGATCAGATCGAGGCTGGCCTCCTCGGCCATCTCCAACGCTTCGCGGGCACTGACGACGCCGACCATATCGCCGTTCTCGTCGATCAGTCGGACTTGCGGCGCTCTGATTTCGCCGTTGACGCGCGGACCGTCGCGGGTCGGCGCGCTTTGTTGTGCAGGACGTGCTATGGCTAACTTCTCCCTCGTTGATGCCCCTCTCGGGGCCGAAAACGAGGCCGCAACCGCCCCTAGAAGGGCGGCTGGGCCTCCCTTGAAAGTGTAGTGACGGCGGCCCCCAATTCAAGGACCTCCTGCTTTTCCGAGCCCAACCGTCGGATCGCGACCGTCTTGTTGTCCATGTCGCGTCGGCCGACCGCTAAGATCAGCGGCACGTGGGCCAGCGAGTGCTCGCGGACCTTGTAGTTGATCTTCTGGTTGCTGCTGTCGATCTCGACCCGCATGCCCGCAGCCCGCAGTTTCGCAGCGACCTCCCCGGCATAGCTGTCGGCGTCGCTGACGATCGTGGCTACCACTGCTTGGGTCGGCGCCAACCAGAGCGGGAATCGCCCGGCATAGTGCTCGATCAGGATGCCGATCATCCGCTCGAAGCTGCCGAAGATCGCCCGGTGCAGCATGACCGGCATCTTGCGCGAGCCGTCCTCGGCCACGTACTCCGCACCGAGGCGATCGGGCAGCACGAAATCGACCTGCAGCGTTCCGCACTGCCAGTCGCGGCCGATCGCGTCGCGCAGCACGAATTCGAGCTTGGGCCCATAGAAGGCGCCCTCGCCGGGATTGAGGATCAGGTCGAGGCCGGCCGCCTTCGACGCCGACTTGAGCGCGCCCTCAGCCTGGTCCCACACCGCGTCCGACCCCGCGCGCACCGGCGGCCGGTCGGAGAACTTCACGAAGTAGTCCGGGAAGCCGAGGTCGCGATAGATCGAGCCGAGCAGCTCGCAGAAGCGGATCGTCTCGGCCTCGATCATGTCCTCGCTGCAGAAGATGTGGGCATCGTCCTGCGTGAAGTTGCGCACCCGCAGGATGCCGTGCAGCGCGCCCGACGGCTCGAAGCGGTGGCACGATCCCATCTCGGCCATGCGCAAGGGCAGCTCACGGTAGCTGCGCAGGCCCTGGTTGAAGATCTGCACGTGGCACGGGCAGTTCATCGGCTTCAGCGCGAAGATGCGGTGCGCCGGATCGGCGATGTACTCCCGCAGGCCTTCCTCGTTCTCGCTGAGATACATGTTCTCGCGGAACTTCTCCCAGTGGCCCGACTCTTCCCACAGCTTGCGGTCGACGAGCTGCGGCGTCTTCACCTCGACATAGCCGCCGGCCTCGAGCTTGCGCCGGAGATAGCCCTCGATCGTGCGCCAGAACGTCCAGCCCTTGGGATGCCAGAACACCATGCCGGCCGCCTCTTCCTGCTGATGGAAGAGACCCATCTCCCTGCCGATGCGGCGATGGTCGCGCTTCTCGGCTTCCTCGATCCGATGGAGGTACGCCTTGAGGTCCTTGTCCGAGAAGAACACCGTGCCGTAGACGCGCTGGAGCTGGGCGTTCCTGGCATCGCCGCGCCAGTAGGCGCCCGACACCTTCGTGAGCTTGAACGCCTTGCCGAGCTTGCCCGTCGAGGGCAGGTGCGGGCCGAGGCACATGTCGAGCCAGTCGCCCTGTTTGTAGACCGAGATCTCCTCGTCCTTCGGCAGCTCGTCGGCCCATTCGGCCTTGAACTTCTCGCCGTGGTCGACGAAGTACTGCTTGATCCTGCTGCGGTCCCACACCTCGCGCTCGATCGGCAGGTTGCGGTCGACGATCTCCGCCATGCGCTGCTCGATCCGGGCGAAGTCCTCGGGCGTGAACGGCTGGTCGCGCACGAAGTCGTAGTAGAAGCCGTCCTCCGTCGCCGGACCGAACGTGATCTGCGTGCCGGGATAGAGCTCCTGCACCGCCTGCGCGAGCACGTGCGCCGCGTCGTGCCGCAACAGCTCGAGCGCCTCCGGATCCTTCGACGTCACGATGCCGATCCTGGCGTCGCGGTCGACCACTGCGGAGAGGTCCTTGAGCTTGCCATCGACCTTGACGGCGAGTGCCGCCTTGGCGAGGCCCGGGCCGATCGAGGCGGCGATATCGGCGCCGCTTACCGGCTTGTCGAAGT
This sequence comes from Pseudomonadota bacterium, assembly GCA_018240745.1. Lineage (GTDB taxonomy): Bacteria > Pseudomonadota > Alphaproteobacteria > Reyranellales > Reyranellaceae > Reyranella. The sequence goes on along the minus strand of JAFEFF010000210.1, from coordinate 57,003 downwards.
GCCGGACCGACCCGTCCGGCAAGGAAATATTGATCATGGGAACCACCGGGAAAGAAGAATTCGAACGCGAGGCTGCGGCCGACGCAAAGCATCGGCGGCGCGAGGCCGGGAGGCGGCACGAGGGCGCGCGCCCGGCCGAATCAAGTTCGAACGGTGGTCAGTGACGTCGGGACGGGGAAAAACATCCGGTCCATGCGATCGGAGATAGAGATTGCGGGCTTTTCCGTCAAGTCGCCCACCGACGTGATCAGGCCGGCTCCGTCAGCCGCTGGTAGAGCCGCATCAGGCGCTCGTTGCTGTTGTTTAGCGAGTAGTGCCTGCGCACATGGTCCTGGGCATTGCGCGCCAGCTCGGCGCGGCGCTCCGGCGGCAGCGAGATCGCCGTGTCGATCGCCTGGGCGAGCGACGTCGCATCCGCGAGCCCGGCGAGCCAGCCGGTGATGCCCGGGCGCACCGACTCGGCGGCACCGCCGCCTTCCTCGGCGACGACCGGCCGGCCCATCGCCTGCGCCTCGACCAGCGTGCGGCTGAAGCCGCGGCGCGTGCCGCCGGTCGCGACCACCACGTCGGCCAGCATGTAGGCCGCCGGCATGTCCTCGACATGCGGACCGAGCTGCACGCGGCCCAGCAGATCGGCCTGCACGATCTGGCGCTCCAGTTCCCTGTCGAACGGCGTCTTGGTGTCGCCCGATCCGAGCAGCAGGCAGAACACGTCCTCGCGTCCGAGCTGCTTGATCGCCTGGATCAGCGTGAGCCGGCCGGGTTCGCTGCGCGCGCCGCAGAGGACGACGTGGGCGCCGTCGGGGATGGCGAGCTCGGCCGACAGCTTGATCAGGCGCTCGGCCCGCACCGCCGCGGGATCGAAGCGGTCGAGATTGATGCCGGGCCGGATGGTCTCGATCCGCCCGGCGAGCGCCGGCATGTGGGCGATCGCATTCCTGGCGATGTAATCGGACACCGCGACCAGCGCGTCGGCACGCGCCTGGCGCTGCTCGACCAGGTGCTCGATCCGCGTCGTGGCGACGAACGGCGTGTGCAGGGTGGCGATGCACCTGGCCTTGAGCCGCCGCGCCACCGCGCGGCCGATCCAGGTGGTGAGCGGGGTGCGCGTCTGCACGATGTCGATGCCGTGGTCGCGCACCTCGCCGAACAGCCGCGCCGGCAGCGACAGCCGCGCCCACAGCGGGTTGCCGTCGCAGGAAAAGTCGACATGCCTGACGTGCGACCGCAGCAGTTGCGGGATCAGCATGCCGCCGGCCGACGCGACCGTGGCGCTGCCGCCGGCGGCGATCGCGGCCTGGGCGGTGTCGAGCGTGGCGCGGGCCAGGCCGCCGCCGTCGAGCGACGGCACGATCTGAAGCAGGTGCGGAGACGGCACGGCTATGGCACGTAACACGCCATGGACAACGGAAACAGGGTCGAGCGGCTGCAGCGGCCCGATGGCAACACCGTGGCCTTTGCGCGGACCGAGGGCAGCGAGCCCACCGTGGTGTTCCTGGGCGGCTTCCGCTCGGACATGACGGGCACCAAGGCGATGGCCCTGGAGAGCTGGGCCCAGCTCACCGGGCGCTCCTACCTCCGCTTCGACTATCTCGGTCACGGCCAATCGTCGGGCCGCTTCGAGGACGGCACGATCGGCCGCTGGCTCGACGATTCGTTGGCGGTGATCGATTCAAGAACCGCAGGGCGGCTGGTATTGGTGGGCTCGAGCATGGGCGGCTGGCTGGCGCTGCTGGTGGCGTTGAAGCGGCCCTCGCGGCTGGCCGGGCTGGTGCTGATCGCCGCCGCACCCGACTTCACCGAGCGCATGCTGCTCACCGGCCTGTCGCCCGAGGACCGCGCGACCTTGCAGCGCGAGGGCCGGCTGGAGCGACCGTCGCAATATTCACCCGAGCCGTCGGTCTTCACCTGGAAGCTGATCGAGGAGGGTCGCAATCACCTGGTGCTCGACAAGCCGCTGGCGCTGCCCTGTCCGGTGCGGCTGCTGCACGGCCAGCGTGACCCCGACGTGCCGTGGGACTATTCGCTGCGGATCGCCGAGCATCTCGAGGCGCCGGAGGTGATCACCACTTTCGTCAAACACGGCGATCACCGCCTCAGCACACCCGCCGACATCGCCCGCCTGGTCGCCATGGTCGAGGAGCTGGCGCACTAGCGCGCCGGGAGCGCGGCTCTCCAGAGCCGCCGCTGCGGTTGGCGGGAATTCGTCGCTACGGGACGATGCCCATGGTCTGCCGATGGCCGTTGTCCACCATGCGCCAGCGCCGTGCGAGGCGACGCGCAGAAGTGCAATCGCCGTCCGGTGGCGTACCAGTCGGTCGCCCGGCAGCAACAGTGCCCTCGTGCACGACGTTGGCCTGTGTGACCTTCTCGCGGGAGCCAATTCATGCGGGCTTTGTGCTGGCACGGCAGGAACGACGTTCGCTGCGGGAAGGTCGCCGATCCGGAGAGGCTGGAGATTGCGGTCGAATATATCCGCAGCGACTGCGATAGGTAGAAGATGGGAGAGCAGGACGAGCGCCTCGACTCCGCCTGTTACCTGCAGCGGCGATCGGACGAGGCCAGGGCCTGGGCGCTGGCGATCCCGGCGTCCGACCTTCGATCATTGCTGTTCGAGATTGCCGAGGTCTACCAGAGGCTCGCGCGCCGCCGGCGCCGCTGGAAGAGCGCGCCCTCGTGACGGCCAGGCGCCCTGCCGGGATGGTCCGCGCGCGATCTCGTGCAGGGTGATCACCTTCTGGGCCAGGAGCGCCTGGGATCGGGCGATCAGCCGTAGTGAGCGCTCGAGCTGGACCCGGGTGCGGGTCATACTCTCGACCGCCGCCTCGAGCCGGGCCAGCCGTCCCTGATGCCCGTCCAGCAATGCAAGATTGGGCTTGTCCTGCATGGGTCTGTCCTCGGGAGACGGTAACGTACGAGACCGGGCGTGGTTTCACGGCTTACCGACAAGCCCCGGCGGCTGGATCTGCCAGGGTTGCCTATCGAGCGGCATTTCCCGCTGGCCGCTACGGCCCCTCTGGTTAGCCCTACGGTTCGCCGGGAGAGGAGGGCTCGACGAGGCGCTCAAGCTTCAGCGACAACGTCGATCATGGGCATGTAGGGACAAAACAACCGAACGTAATCGCCATAGTTGGTTCTGAGTGATCGGCGTCCGATGATGGCCTCGCGCAGGATCCGATAGGCCGTGGACTCGCTCGACGCCATCGCTCTTGGTCCTCCCCACGGTTCTTTTGCGCGGAGCGTAGCCCATATGAACTTCCGCACCATCAGCGGCTCAGCCCTTTCCCGGTCCTTCGTTGGCGAGCCGGAGGGTGGGTAGCGGATAGCGGGAAATCGGTTAAGCCGCGCGCGAGGGCCTGCTGCGGTCAGCGGGAATTGCCGCCGATTTCCCGCCAGCGACTGCCGGGGCTCGAATAAATCCGCTCCGGCCTGTTCGGTTCATCTTGATGGTAATGGACTGAATTGATAATTTACCGTCCATGAACACGCTGACGATGGATCGCCGCGCTGCTGCGGCTCGGGCGTCAGCCACAGCAAGGAGCATCGTGATGTTGCATGAACCTGTCCAACCGCCGCCCGGCTACGTCGTGTTCGACGAGCCCGGAATGGAATGGCCCGAGATCGATCCGACACTGATGGACGACGGACGCGGCGTCGTGCCGGAGTTCCCGATCGGCGTTCTGTCGCCGGAATGGAATCGCTGGGTGTGCGCCAGCGCCGAGGCGTCGGGCGCGCCGGTCGACTACGTGGCGCAGTCGCTGCTCGCCGCGGTGAGCGCGCTGTGCGGCGCCGGCGTGATGGCGCGCGTGTCGGCGGCGTGGGCCGAGCCGCTGGTGCTGTGGCAGGCGCTGGTCGGCTGGCCGTCGAGCGGCAAGTCGCCGGCGCTCGCCGCGACCCACAAGCTGCTGGAGCAGATCGAGGAGTTGATGCGCGCCCGCGACGGCGCGCGGTGCAACGATCACCAGGCGCGCAGCGAGCAGGCACAGATGATCGGCGACAAGTGGCGCGAGCGCTGCGCCGCCGCGCTGGCCGACGGCAAGACGCCGCCGCCGCGTCCGCTGGAAGCCCACTTCGACGAGGTGTACGTGCCGTCGCAGATCGTGGTGGGCGATGCGACGCTCGAAGCGCTGGCCGACGTGGTGTCGGGAAATCCGCGCGGCGTCATCATGTGGCGCGACGAGCTGGCGGCGTGGCTCGCCAATCTCGGCCGCTACGCCAACGGCGGCAGCGACCGCGCGCACTGGCTGGAAGCCTGGGCGGCAGCCGGCATCACCGTGAACCGCCGCTCGCGCAACCGGCCGCTTCACCTGCGCCGGTTCCCGGTCAGCGTCATCGGATCGATCCAGCCGGACCGGATTGCCGAAGCCCTGTCGGGCAGCGACGACGGCATGGCGGCGCGCTTCCTCTATGCCTGGCCGGATGCGCCGCCCTATTGCGGCATCGGCGAGTCCCGGCTCGCCGACGACGACAGCGCCCTCGCGCGGCTGCAGGGCATCGCCGGCCTTGGCGGCGGCACCAGCCCGTTGCATCTCTCGCTCGATCACGAAGCCTTCATTCAGCTCGACGACTTCCTGCGCGATCTGCACGCCCGCCTGCGCCAGTCGGAGGGCCTGGAGGCGGGCTGGCTCGGCAAGGGCAAGGGCACCGTCGTGCGCCTGGCCGCCATCCTGACCGTGCTGGGATGGTCGGAGCAGGGGCCGGGCATGCCGATTCCGCTGATTGGCCGCGATGCTCTCTCGGGCGCGATCGACCTGTGGCACGGCTACTTCTGGCCGCACGCGCGCACGGTGTTCACGCGGGCCGGCCGCACCGAGCGCGACCGGGAGGCACGCAAGGTGGTGCGGTGGCTGCGCCAGAACCGCCTGCCGTCGGTGACTCGGCAGGACCTGCGCCGCGACGCCCTCAGCCAGTCGGTCGATGCCGCGGAAACAGACCGCATCGCGCTTCGCCTCGAGGACTTCGGGGTGCTGCGGCGCGACGAAGTGGAGCGCGATGGCCGCGGCCGGCCGCTCAAGCGCTGGCTGGTGAACCCGCGACTGCGCGGCTAGCGGATTTCCCGCTGGCCGCAGCGGGCCCTCGGCTTCTGTGAAAGGGATGGAGTCACCGGTTCACGACTCCTCCCGGGTCCCGGCATCGACGGCCTGCTGTGCTTCCACCAACGCCCGCAGGCCCTCGCGGTAGGTGGGATAGCGTAGCCGGACGCCGAGCTCGCGCTTGATGCGGTCGTTCCGGACGCGGCGGTTCTCGGCGTAGAAGGAGCGCGCCATCGCGCTCATGGTCGGCGCGATCTCGGCCCACGGCACGAGCGGCGGCACCGGCACCGCCAGCAGCTCGCAGGCATAGGCGATGACGTCGGCGGTCGACGCCGGCAGGTCGTCCGCCACGTTGTAGAGGGCGCCGGGCGAAGGCTGCGCGATCGCCGCCAGCACCGTGGCGGCGATGTCCTCGACATGGATGCGCGAGAAGACCTGGCCCGGCTTGTCGATGCGGCGCGCCGTGCCGGCCTTCACCTGGTCGATGGCGCTGCGCCCCGGTCCGTAGATGCCGGGCAGGCGGAAGAGGGTGGCGCCCATCGCCTGCCACGCGCGCTCGGTCGCCAGCCGCGCGGCGCTGCGTGGCTGGCTGGGATTGGTTGGCGTCGTCTCGTCGACCCAGCCGCCGGCCCGATCGCCGTAGACGCCGGTGGTCGAGAGATAGCCCAGCCAGCGCGCCCCGCGCAGCAGCGATGCACACAGCCTCAGCACCGGATCGCCGGTGCTGCCCGGCGCGATCGTGCAGAGGACGTGCGTCGTTGCGCCGAACGCGTCCGCGGGCAGCGCACCCGTGCCGTCGAACAGATGCGTCTCGATGCCTTCGGCGGCGAGCTGCTGCGCCTTGTCGTCGCCGCGCACCGTGCCGGCGACGCTCCATCCTGCGGCCTTCGCCTGGCGGGCGATCTCGCGGCCGCTGAAGCCCAGGCCGAAGACGAAAAGGCGATTGGTCATCTTGTCAGGATCGCCGGCACGCGGTTCTTTTCAACCATGTTGTTCAGGCAAGCCCTTGTTCTCGCCGCGCTCGCCGCGCCCTTGCCGGCGCTGGCGCAACAGAAGGAGGTCAACCCCTTCGCGCCGACGCCCGATCACCTGCGCCGCTACACCGAATGCATGAAGCTTGCACGGCACGAGCCGTTGAAGGCGCTGCCCGCGGCGGAGAAGTGGATGGCGGAGGGCGGCGAGCTGGGGGCGCGCCATTGCGTGGCGATCGCCATGTTCGAGGCCGGTCGCTACGTGCAGGCGGCACGGCAGCTCGAGGCGATCGAGCGCGACATGGGCGGCGAGCGGCCGGGCCTCCGCGCCGAGCTGCTGGCGCAGGCGGGCCAGGCGTGGGCCGAAGCCGACCAGCCGGAGGACGCGGCGAAGGCGCAGAGCAAGGCGCTGGCGCTCAAGACCGACGATCCCGACCTGTGGGTCGACCGCGGCCTCAGCTACGCCACCCTGGGTCAATGGCCGCGCGCCATCTCCGACTTCGAACGGTCGCTGCAGCTCAAGGCCGGCAACGTCGAGACCCGGGTGTTGCTGGCGGCGGCGTGGCGCAATGCCGGCGATCCGACGCGGGCGCTGGCGGAGGCCGCGCGCGCGCTGCAAAGCGCGCCCGACCATTCCGGGGCGCTGCTCGAGCATGGCTTCGCGCTGCTGGCCCGTGGCGAGCGTACGGCCGCCAACGCGGACTTCCATAGGGTGCTGAAGCTGGTGCCGGGCACCGTCGAGGCCAAGCGCGCCGAGGCAGGCTTGAGGGGCGAGTTGCCGACAGCCCCTGCGGCCAGTCGTCCCGAGGTCGCGCCCAAGCGCTAGAAAGGAGCCGTCGCGTGAGCTAAGACCAACCGCAATGCAACGCCTCGGTCTCGCCCTCTCGCTCGCCGTCCTGGTGCTTGCCGGCACGGCATTCGCCCAGTCGTCGTCGTCTTCTTCCGGCAGCGACGCGCCGTCGTCCTTCTATCCGGCGCCGCCGCCCCTGAAGGCGCCCGAAGTCGACACCGGTGCGCCGGTCGGCAACCTCACCTCGCCGCTGGCGGCCGACCAGGTCAAGCCGACGCGCACCGCGATCGACTCGGAAGCCGAAGCCGAGATGTTCACGCACGCCTCTCGCATCGTCTGGGGGCGCTATTCCCGGATCAAGGGCGCCAAGCATGGCACCGCGGTCGTCACCAAGGGCGCGCTGTGGACCATCAAGGGCAGGCTCGACAGCGTGGCGCCCGGCACCGAGGGCGACTGGGCTTCGATCGACGCGGTGGTCGAGCGCATCGCGCCCAACCATGTGACGGTGCGCGGCGAGGTCGCATTCCGGGTCGCCAAGGTGCAGAACGGCACGCCGTGCAAGGTCGCAGGCGTTCTGCACTTCCACCGCTCCGGCAAGTCGCAGGTCTGGCGCCTCGCCGAGGGCGACAATCCCTGCGACGGCTCGCAGGAGTTCTTCGACCTGGTCTACGAAAAGCCGCCGGTCGAGAAGAAGCCGGCGCCGAAGAAGGGCTGATCTCTCGCCGGACCGCGGGCGTCCCGCCCGCTCTTCTCTTCCTCATGCTTTATGAGCGGGCGAGACGCCCGCGGTTCGGCAAGATCAACGAAGCTTCGCGATCTCTCCCCGGGCCAGCGCGTCGGCGCGGTCGTTTTCGGGGTGGCCGCTGTGGCCCTTCACCCAGGCCCAGTGCACGCGATGCGGCCTGGCGGCGGCGTCGAGGCGCTGCCACAGCTCGACGTTCTTGACCGGCTTCTTGTCGGCGGTGCGCCAGCCGTTCTTTTTCCAGCCGTGGATCCACCTGGTGGCGCCGTCGAGCACGTACCGGCTGTCGGTGTAGAGCATCACCACGCACGGCCGCTTCAGCGCCTCGAGGCCCGAGATCGCGCCCATCAGCTCCATCTTGTTGTTGGTCGTGACCGGATCGCCGCCCGACAGCTCCTTCTCGCGCTCGCCCATCCGCAGGATGGCGGCCCAGCCACCCGGGCCCGGGTTGCCGCTGCAGGCGCCGTCGGTGAACAGCTCGACTTCCGGTTTGCCAGAGGGCGGTTTGCCAGAGGGCGGCTTACCCGAGGGCGGCTTACCCGAGGGCGGCGTGCTCACAGGCCGTAGTCCGCCAGCGAGGTCACGCTGCGGTGGAAGCGCAGCCTGGCGAGATACTCGTTCGGGTCCTTGCGCTTCACCAGCGCGCCGGCCGGGGTGTGCACCCAGTCGTACAGCCGCGTCAGCATGAAGCGCAGCGCCGAGCCGCGCGCGAGGGTCGGCAGCGCCTTGCGTTCGTCGTCATCGAGCGTGCGCACCCTGTCGTAGCCCTGCAGCAGGGCGCGCGCCTTGGTGGCATTGAAGGCGTTGTCCGGCTCGAAGCACCAGGCGTTCAGGCAGATCGCCACGTCGTAGGCGAGGAAGTCGTTGCAGGCGAAGTAGAAGTCGATGATCCCCGACAGCCGTTCGTTCAGGAAAAAGACGTTGTCGTTGAACAGGTCGGCATGAATCACGCCGGCCGGCAAGTCCTTCGGCCAGGCGGCGTCGAAGAAATCGAGCTCGGCGGTGAGCTCCCGCGCGAGCTCGCGATCGATGTGATCCCGCGCGCCGGCGAACAGCGGCCGCCAGCCGGACACCGAGAGCGCGTTGGGGCGCTTCAGCGCGAAGTCGCGGCCGGCGAGATGCAGCGCCGCCATCGCCTCGCCCACCGGCCCGCAATGCCGCACGGTCGTGCGGCGCGGCCACATGCCCTGCAGGAAGGTGGTGATCGCGGCGGGCTTGCCGGCCAGCGTGCGCAGCGCCTGGCCGTCCCTGCCGTGGATCGGCCGCGGGCAGTTGATGCCGCGCTCGGCGAGGTGGTCCATCAGGCCGAGGAAGAACGGCAGGTCCTTCGGGTCGACGCGCTTTTCGTACAGCGTCACCATGTACTGGCTGCGATCTTGGCCGCGCGTGGTGGTCAGCACGTAGTTGGTGTTCTCGACGCCCTCGGCGATGCCCTTGAAGGATTCCGCCTGTCCGATGTCGTAGTCCGCGAGAAAGGCCTCGAGCTCGGCGTCGCTGACTTCCGTGTAGACCGCCATCAAGCCACCAGTTGACGCGGCAGCTTGAAGACCATGTTCTCGTCGGTCGTGCGTATTTCCTCGATCGTGACCTCGTAGCGTTCGCGGCAGGCGGCGATCAGCTCCTCGACCAGCAGCTCGGGGGCCGAGGCGCCGGCGGTGATGCCGAGCCGGCCGGCATCGCCCAGCCATGCCCAGTCCATGTCGGCGGCGCGCTGCACCAGCTTCGCCCTGACGCAGCCGTAGCTGGCCGCGACCTCGACCAGCCGCATCGAGTTCGACGAGTTCGGCGCGCCGATCACGACCAGCGCATCGCACCGTTCGGCGATCGCCTTGACCGCACCCTGGCGGTTGGTGGTCGCGTAGCAGATGTCTTCCATCTTGGGGCCCTGGATCGCCGGGAAGCGGCGGCGCAGCGCGCTGACGATCCCGATCGTGTCGTCGACCGACAGTGTCGTCTGCGTCGCATAGGCGAGGTTCGACGGCTCGGGCACGCAAAGCCGCTCGACCTGCGCCGCGTCCTCGACCAGCAACACCTTGCCCGGCGGCAACTGGCCCATCGTGCCGACCACCTCGGGATGGCCGGCATGGCCGATCAGGATGACGGTGCGACCCGACTCGGCATGGCGTTCGGCTTCGCGATGGACCTTGGAGACCAGCGGGCAGGTCGCATCGAGGTAGAGCATTTGGCGGCGCGCCGCCTCGGCCGGCACGGTCTTCGGCACGCCGTGCGCGGAGAATACCACCGGCCGGTCATCCGGCACCTCGTCGAGTTCCTCGACGAAGACGGCACCCTTGGCCTCCAGGCTCTCGACCACGAAGCGATTGTGCACGATCTCGTGCCGGACATAAACCGGCCGGCCGTAGCGCTCGATCGCGCGCTCGACGATCTGGATCGCGCGTTCGACTCCCGCGCAGAAGCCGCGCGGACTGGCGAGCAGAATCGTGAGCGGCTTCTTGACGTGCGTCATGAGAAAACAGCGAGGCGAGACCCGTTCGCTTGCGGGCCACCAGACCATTGCCTAGAGTCCGGCCGCAACGCAACGGGGATTCTGCGGGTATGACGATCGTCAAATGGGCGCTTTTGGCCGCAGTCGCGCTGGCCCTGACCGGCTGCGGCCGCTCGCAGAAGGAGATGACGGCAGCGTCCTATTGCCCGGAGCCCCTCACCGTGCAGGACGCCCAGCGCATCACCCGCTTCAAGCCGGGCAGCGGCCGCGACCCGCGCGACGTGGTGTTCGAGGCGCAGTTGCTGGGCGCCGTCACCAAGTGCTCGATGAGCCGCCGCTCGATGGAAGTCGACGTGGTGATGCGCATCGCCGTCAATGCCGGCCCGTCGATCAGCGGCGATGTGACCCGGGTTCCGTTCTTCGTGCGCGTGATCGGGCCGGGAGACCGCGTCGTGCAGGGCAGCGACCAGCTCGCCGACTACAAGATCAGCCAGACCAGCCCGCGCGGCGTGAGCGAGGAAACCATGGCGGTGACCCTGCCGTTCAACGAGCTGCGCGAGCTCGGCGGCTATCGCATCGCCGTCGGCCTGAAGCCGACGGCCGAGGAGCTGCAGTACAACCGCCGCGGCGAGGCGCGTTGATCACTTCGTAACCGGCGTCAGCCAGGTGCGTTCCTCGACCAGGATGCAGCGCTGCTCCTGGGCAAAGCGGAAATTGGCCATGGCGGCCGGATCGGTCCTGAGCCGCGCGCGATAGGCCTCGTAGGCGGCGAGGCTCTCGAACGAGATCAGCGCGTGGGCGATGTTGTTGGTGCCCTCATGCGGCATGAAGTAGCCGATCAGGTCGCCGCCGCAGGCCGGGATGATGGTCAGCCAGTTGCGGGCATAGGTCTCGAAGGCATCGCGCTTGAACGGGTCGAGCACGTAGCGGATGGCGCAGGTGACGGTCATGGAGGCCTCCTAAGGTACGACCCAAGCTAAAGTCATCTGCGTGCGGATGTTTCGGTCGGTGCCGAAGCGCTACACTGCCGGCAACACCCCCGAGGGAGATCAGCGTGAGCGCATACGCGGACCGGTTGGAGGTTCTGGCGGCCGAGGCGGCGGATCGCTGCACCGGCTGCGGCAAGTGTTTCGAGGTCTGCCCGACGGCGCGCGAGAGCGGCCTCGATGTCGCCGGCGCGAAGGACCGCGTCGGCGAGCTGCTGGCGCTGACGCGCGGCGCGGCGCCCGCCGGCGGCCTGCAGAAGTGGCTCAACGCCTGCGACGGCAGCGCGCGCTGCAGCGCGGCCTGCCCGGAGGAAATCAACGTCCGCCAGTGGGTGACCATCGCCAAGATGAAGGCGCTGGAAGCGACCCGGCCGCGCACCATCGGGGCGACCAACGCGGCCAACCGCTTCCGCCACATGGCGCAGGCGGTGCGGCTGCTGGCCAGCATGCAGCTGCCGTCTGAGACCCTGCAGCGCATCCTCGCGCCGGCCGAGCGGCGCACCGCCGACGTGCTGTTCTACACCGGCTGCAACGTGCTGCGCACCCCGCACATCGTGCTGAACGTGATGGACATCCTCGACGCGCTGGAGCTCGACTTCGACGTGGTCGGCGGCGCCGCCCATTGCTGCGGCGTCTACCAGTTCCAGGAAGCCGATCTGCCGACCTACGAGCGCATGGGCCATCGCACCTTCCAGCGCTTCGGCCGGTCGGGCGCGTCGAAGGTGCTGACCTGGTGCCCGACCTGCACCAAGAACTTCGACGAGCTGGAGAAGGATGTCGAGCCGCCGAGCTTCGATCTGGGCCACGTCAGCGAGTTCCTGGTGAGCAACCTCGATGCGCTGAAGTCGCGCTTCCGTCCGGACCAGCCCAGGCGCCGCGTCGTGATCCACGAGCATCTCGGCATCGGCGCGACGCTGCAGAGCATCGCTGCGCTGCTGAAGGCGGTGCCCGGCCTCGAGCTGGTCGAGCTGCCGCAGGACTCGGGCTTTTCCTATGCCTGCGGCGGGCAAGCGGCAAAGTTCAAGGACCGCGAGGCGGCGATCCATCGCGCGCTCGCAGAGGGCGTGGTCGCGGCCGGCGCCGACACCATCGTCACGATGTATCATTCCTGCCACCGCGCTTTCGCCGGCGCCGAGGCGCTCTATCCGCTGCGCGTGGTGAACTTCACCGACGTGATCGCCGAGGCGCTGGGGCGCGGCGGGCATCCGGATTACTATCAGCTCTACAAGAAGGGCGGGGCGATGGACGAGGCCGTCGCCGCGGCCGCCCGCTTCCTGCAGGACAATGGTGTGAAACTCGAGCCGGGGTCGCTGCAGTCGCTCACCGCCGACATCTTCAACGAAACCAGCCTCGGCGCCGGCCGCGAGGCCTTCGCGACGGCTTTCACGGCGCTGGCACGCCAGTCGTGATCTACTTGTCCTTGACCGACAGCACCGCCCAAGCCGCGTCGGCGAAGTAGCGGACATGAGTCAGGAGCGGCCCGCTGAACCGGCCGTAGACCTTGCAGGCTGCCGGCTGCATGACCACGCCGATCGCGGCGGCAGCGGCGAGGTCGGCATTGCGCCGCGGGATCTCGCCGGCCTTCATTGCCTGGGCGATCACCTCGCGGACCACCAGCACCGGATTGGGCGTGCCGTCCGGCACCTGAATCAGGAAGGAATGCTGGTTCAGCAGGTGATAGGCGAACAGCGTCCAGTCGCGGTCGGCCGATTCGCAATAGCAGCGCACGATCGCCTCGATCTTGGTCTTCAATCCCTTGAGCGGCTTGTGCGCGGCAGCCAGTGCCTCGGCGAGCGCGCGATGGTGTGACAGGAACAGGTCGAGCGCGAGCTGCTCCTTGCTCGGGAAGTAGCGGTAGATCGTACCCTCGGCGATCGAGGCCGCCATCGCGATTTCCTTGGTCGTGGTCTCCGCCACACCGCGCGCCACGAACAGGGTGAGTGCGGCGCGTTCGACCCTCGCCTTGGTGTCCTCGGCTTTCCCCATCGGCTGAGTGTATGAGGCGCCGCTCATTTGCGGAAGACTCGAGCGGTCGGCGCAAGCGGCGAATGGCGGCTCGAGGTGAGCATATACTCATATAAAATGAGCGGATGATCACCTCCAGGGGTCCGACTTATCCGGCTGGACGCTGGCCGTGGCGGCGCTTAAGGTCGCCGCACCCAGATGATCCCTGTGGGAGAGACCGCCTGCGCAGGCGGCGCCGAAGGAGCAACCGGCCCCGGAAACTCTCAGGCAAACGGACCGCAGGGGGATTGGGTCTCTGGAAAGCGGTTGGCGCACGAGCGCCGGCCCACCGACGAAGTAAGGCTGGTTCGAGTTCGCCGGCCGAATCTTTCAGGTCTCCGGACAGAGGGGGTCGCGAGCGGCGCAGCTTTTGCGTCAACGCGGGCTCTGTCGGAGATTCGTTTTGAGCGATCCAGGTCCTCTCAAGCGCACACCGCTTCACGCCCTGCACAAGGAACTGGGCGCGCGGCTGGTCCCGTTCGCCGGCTACGAGATGCCGGTTCAGTACCCCACCGGCATCCTCGCCGAGCACGGGCAGACGCGCACCGCTGCCGGCCTGTTCGACGTCTCTCACATGGGCCAGGTGCGGCTCACCGCCAAGCCGGGCCGGAATGCGGCCAGGGCGCTGGAGACGCTGGTGCCCGGCGATATCGTCGGCCTGCAGCCCGGCCAGCAGCGCTACACACAGTTCACCAACGAGCAGGGCGGCATCCTCGACGACCTGATGGTGACCTCGACCGGCGATCACCTGCTGCTGGTCGTCAATGCCGCCTGCAAGGACGACGACCTCGCGCATATCCGCAAGCATCTGTCGGCGGACTGCGAGATCGAGCCGATGTTCTCCCGCGGCCTGATGGCGCTGCAAGGGCCGCAGGCCTCCCGGGCGCTGGCCCGCCTGGTGCCGTCGGTCGCCACCCAGAAGTTCATGACCGGAGCGTTCGTCACCATCGACGGCGCGCAGTGCTACGTGACGCGGTCCGGCTATACCGGCGGCGACGGCTACGAGATCTCGACGCCGGCCGACAAGGCCGAAGCGATCGCACGGCTGCTGCTGGCGCAGCCCGAGGTCAAGCCGATCGGCCTCGGCGCGCGCGATTCGCTGCGGCTCGAGGCCGGGCTGTGCCTCTATGGCCACGACATCGACACCACGACGACACCGATCGAGGCGGGGCTGCTGTGGAGCATCGGCAAGGACCGTCGCGCAGGGGGAGAGCGGGCGGGCGGCTTCCCCGGTGCCTCGGTCATCCAGAAGCAGATCGCCGAAGGCGCGCCGCGCAAGCGGGTCGGCCTGCTGCCCGAGGGCAAGGCCATTGCGCGCGAGGGCAGTGAGATTGCGGTCGGCGGCAAGGTGATCGGCAAGGTTACGTCGGGCGGCTTCGCGCCGACCCTGGGGCGTGCCATCGCCATGGGCTACGTCGAGAAGTCCCCATTTGGAGACAAGGGACCGGCCAACGGCACCAAGGTCGAACTCGATGTGCGCGGCAGGCCTGTCGTTGCCGAGATCGTGCCGATGCCTTTCGTCAAACACGCCTACTACCGCGGATAGGAGCCTGCGATGGCCGTCAAGTACAGCAAGGATCACGAGTGGATCAGTGTCGCGGGCGACATCGGCACGGTCGGCATCAGCCCGTACGCCCAGGAGCAGTTGGGCGACGTGGTGTTCGTCGAGGTGCCGCAGGCGGGCCGCAAGATCGCCAAGGGCGAGTCGGTCGCGGTGGTCGAATCGGTCAAGGCGGCGTCGGACATCTATTCGCCGGCTTCGGGCGAGGTGATCGAGTCCAATGCCGCGCTCGCCGATTCGCCGGGCGACGTCAATGCCGATCCGATGGGCAAGGGCTGGTTCTTCAAGGTCAGGCTCGGCAATCCCTCCGAGCTCGACGAGCTGATGGACCAGGCGGCCTACGACGCCTTCGTGAAGAGCCTTTCCTAGAAGGATCGGGCCGATGCGCTATCTCCCCCTCACCGACGCCGACCGCCGCGAAATGCTGGCGAAGATCGGCGCCAGGTCGATCGACGAGCTGTTCCGCGACGTGCCGCAGGCGGCGCGGCTCGGCGGCAAGATTGCGGGCCTGCCCGATCACGCCGGCGAGCTCGAGGTCGAGCGTGCCTTCCAGGCCTACGCGGCGAAGAACGTCTCGCCGGGCAGCGCGCCGTTCTTCATCGGCGCCGGCGCCTATCGCCATCACGTGCCGGCGACCGTCGACTACCTGATCCAGCGCGGCGAGTTCCTGACCTCCTACACGCCGTACCAGCCCGAGATCACGCAAGGCACGCTGCAGTACCTGTTCGAGTTCCAGACGCAGGTGACGCTGCTGACCGGCATGGAGGTGGCCAACGCCTCGATGTACGACGGCTCGACCGGTGCGGCCGAGGCCGTGTTGATGGCCAACCGGGTGACGCGCCGCCACAAGGCGCTGATCTCCGGCGGCCTGCATCCGCAGTATCGCAGCATCATCGAGACCACGGCGAAATGGGAGGGCTACCGCGCGGTCGTCGGCAGGCCCGATGTCGACGGGCTCGAGGACCTGATCGCCGCGATCGACAAGGAGACCTCCTGCGTCGTCGTGCAGAACCCGAGCTTCTTCGGTCACGTGCGCGACTTCGGCAAGCTCGCCGAGGCCTGCCACGCCGCCGGTGCGCTGATGATCGTCGTGGTGACCGAAGTGGTGTCGCTCGGCCTGATCAGGCCGCCGGGCGACATGGGTGCCGACATCGTGGTCTGCGAGGGCCAGTCGCTCGGCAACGGGCTGGGCTTCGGCGGCCCCTATGTCGGTCTGTTCGCCACGCGCGAGAAGTACATGCGCCAGATGCCCGGCCGGCTGTGCGGCGAGACCGTCGATGCCGACGGCAAGCGCGGATTCGTGCTGACGCTCAGCACGCGCGAGCAGCATATCCGCCGCGAGAAGGCGACCTCCAACATCTGCACCAATGCGGGCCTCTGCGCGCTCGCCTTCACCGTGCATCTCGCCCTGCTGGGCGAGGCGGGCTTCAGGCGCCTCGCCGAGCTCAACCATGCCAGGGCCTCGCGGCTTGCCGACAAGGTCGCTTCGGTGCCGGGCGTGCAGCTCATGAACGACAGCTTCTTCAACGAATTCACGGTGCGCCTGCCGAAGCCGGCGGCGCCCGTGGTCGAGGCCTTGGCCGCCAGGCGAATCCTGGGCGGCCTGCCGGTATCGCGGCTGCTGCCCGACGATCGGTCGGCGGCCAATCTGCTGTTGCTCGCCGCCACCGAGACGGCGACGGACGCCGGCATGGACACACTTGTCGCCGGCCTGAAGGAGGTGCTGTGATGGCCCCCTCACAAGATCGCTCCCAAGGCCGCACCGGCGGCGTCGGCCCGGTTGGCGCGCCGGCGGCCACCACCTTCACCGGCAACAAGGCACTGCAGATCGAGGAACCTCTGATCTTCGAGATGGGCCAGCCGGGACGCTGCGGTGTCGATTTGCCGGATCCGCTCCAGGAGGGGCCGCCGAAGGTCAAGGACCGGTTGAACGGCCTGCGCCGCAGCGGCGAGATCGGCCTGCCGGGCCTCAGCGAGCCGCAGGTCGTGCAGCACTACACGCGCCTCAGCCAGAAGAACTACGCCATCGACATGGGCGTCTATCCACTGGGCTCGTGCACCATGAAGCACAACCCGCGCATCAACGAGAAGGTCGCGCGGCTGGCCGGAATTGGTGACCTGCATCCACTGCAGCCGGTGTCGACCGTGCAGGGGGCGCTGGCGCTGATCGACGCGCTGGCGCATTGGCTGAAGACCTTGACCGGCATGCCGGCCGTGGCGATGTCACCCGCCGCCGGCGCGCACGGTGAGATGTGCGGCATGATGGCCATCGCCGCTGCGCTCGAGGCCAAGGGTCAACGAGCGGCGCGCAAGATCGTGCTCGCGCCCGAATCGGCGCACGGCACCAACCCCGCTACGGCGGCGGCGCTCGGCTTCACCGTGAAGCCGATTCCGGCCAATGAGCGCGGGCGGGTCGATCTCGCGGCGCTCAAGGCGGCGCTCGGTCCCGATGTCGCGGCGATCATGCTGACCAATCCCAACACCTGCGGCCTGTTCGAATCGGAGATCATCGAGATCTCGAAGGCGGTGCATGAAGCAGGCGCCTATTTCTACTGCGATGGCGCCAACTTCAACGCCATCGTCGGCCGGGTGCGGCCGGGCGACCTCGGTGTCGACTGCATGCACATCAACCTGCACAAGACCTTCTCGACGCCGCATGGCGGCGGCGGGCCGGGCGCGGGTCCTGTGGTGTTGTCGGAGGCGCTCGCGCCCTATGCACCGTATCCGTGGATCGTGAGGAACGGCGACCAATGGACCGTTGCGGAAGATGGCGCCAAGGTCGACGGCCAGCCGCTCGGCCGGCTCAAGGCCTTCCACGGCCAGATGGGCATGTTCACGCGCGCGCTCGCCTACATCATGAGCCATGGCGCCGATGGCCTGAAGCAGGCGGCCGAGGACGCCGTCCTGTCGGCCAACTACGTGATGGCCTCGCTGAAGGACGTCATGACGCCGTCCTTCGAGGGCCCGTGCATGCACGAGGCGCTGTTCGACGACGGCTTCCTCAAGGACACCGGCATCAGCACCCTGGACTTCGCCAAGGCGATGATCGACGAGGGCTATCACCCGATGACCATGTACTTCCCGCTGGTGGTGCACGGCGCGCTTTTGATCGAGCCGACCGAGAGCCAGGCCAGGGAAGATCTCGACCTCTTCATCGCTACATTGCGCTCGCTCGCCGAGCGGGCGAAGAGCGGTTCGGCTGCTGAAGAATTCAAGGCCGCGCCGCGCTACGCGCCGCGGCGTCGTCTCGACGAAACGCTGGCCGCGCGCAAGCCGGTGCTGCGCTGGCGGCCCAGCAACGTCTTCAAGCAAGCTGCGGAATAGAAAGGGGCCCCGATCGGGGCCCCAATCCATTCGGATGCCGTTACGAGCGCTGCTGGCAGGAGGCTGCCGACAGGTGCTGCTGCGCCATGGCCCGCTGACAGTCGGCCATCGTCGGATAGGTCTGCTGCGGCTGGATCTGCTCCGCCTGAACGGCGCGCTCGCGATTCTGGGCGCTGGTATCGCTGGTCACATCGACCGCCGTCGCACCCAGCGTGAAGGCGCCGGCGCCGATCGCGATGATGAAGAAAAGCGGCATGGTTGTCTCCTTCGTTAAGACGCGAAGAAGAACGCGACCTGCCCGTCGGAGGTGCCGTGGCCCAGGCGTGGCCAAACCGCCGATCGCCATGACAATGCCTTGCAACCGGGCCCCATGCGGCGCGTTTGGCGGGGCCCGGCGCGCATGATATCGCTGGCGCATGCGAGTCTTCACCACACTGCCCCAGGAGGATCTGCGCAAGGTCGGCCCGGCTGCGCAGAAGATCGAGGCCGATGGCTACACCGGCGTCAGCACGCAGGAGAATCGGCACGACCCGTTCCTCTCGCTGGCCGTTGCCGGCGTCGCGACGAACAGGATCGAGCTGCACACCGGCGTGGCGATTTCCTTTCCGCGCTCGCCGATGGTCGCCGCCAACATCGGCTGGGATCTCGCCGCCAGCACCGGCGGCCGCTTCACGCTCGGGCTCGGCTCGCAGATCCGGCCGCACAACGAGAAGCGGTTCTCGGTGCCGTGGTCGGCGCCGGCGCCGCGCATGCGTGAGTACATCCAGTCGGTCCGCGCAATCTGGGCGGCGTGGAAGGGCGACGGCAAGCTCGACTACGAGGGCAAGCACTATCGCTTCACCTTGATGACGCCGAACTTCGTGCCCGAGCCCTACGACGCGCCGCCGCCGCGCATCGGCCTCGCCGCCGTCGGGCCGGCGATGCTCAAGGTCGCGGCGGAGGAGAGCGACGGGGCCAAGCTGCATGTCTTCTGCACCGCCAGATATCTCGAGAACCGCATCCTGCCGATCATCACCGAAGGGCTCGCCCGGTCGGGCCGCAGCCGCGAGGCGTTCGAGATCTCGGGCGGCGGCTTCGTGGTCACCGGCAAGGACGACGCGGCGGTGCAGAAGCTGCTCGACTGGGTGCGTTATCGCGTGGCGTTCTACGGCTCGACGCCGGCCTACTGGCCGGTGCTCGACGAGCACGGGCTGGGGGATCTCGGCCGCAAGCTCAACGCCATGACCAAGGCGGGCCAATGGGACAAGATCGCAGCCGAGATCAGCGACGAGGTCGTGCACCTGTTCGCCGCAGTCGGCCGGCACGACCAGATCGCCAAGGCGATCGAGGCACGCTTCGGCGGCCTCGTCGATTCGATCAGCGCCAGCGCCAACTCGGCCAAGCCGTCGGACCTGCCGCCGGGGCTGATCCAGGACATCGCGAGGATTCCCACCCGCTATCGTGCGGCTGCCTGAGAGAAGGAGGACGAGATGAGGCTGGAAGGTCGATGCTATTGCGGCAACATCCGCTACGTCGCGGAGGGTGAGCCGACGCTCATGGCGCAGTGCCATTGCCGCGAATGCCAGTACATCACCGGCGGCGCGCCCAATACGTTCATCGTGATGCCGGCGGCCGGGCACAAATACACCCAGGGCACGCCCAAGACCTTCACCCGCAGCGACCTCGAGCGCGCGATGACTCGCGAGTTCTGCCCCGACTGCGGCACCCACCTCGCGACCAAGCCGCCGGGCCGGCCGGTCGTCGCGGTGAAGGTCGGCACGCTCGATGATCCTGCGCAATTCACGCCGCAGATGGCGATCTTCACGGTCGACAAGCAGCCCTTCCACCAGATCCCGGAAGGCCTGAAGACCTTCGAGCGCCGGCCTGGGTAGAGTTCATTTTCTTCCGGACCGCGAGCCCCTGGCCTGAGCGGAGCCGAAGGCTCCGGCTCGCTCGGGCTCATGAGCGGGCCTGGAGGCCCGCGGTCCGGAAGAGTCTGATCCCTCACGGCTTGCCGAAGGTCGCGATGCGGTCGACGTTGCAGACGAACAGCACGCGCTTCTCGTCGATCGCCGGATCGCGCAGCCCGTAGGGCGGCTGATTGCCGGTGTACTTGGTCCAGATCTTGTCGAGCTGGCGCGTCACCCGCTCGCCGCCCGGCTCCCATTCGCGCTCCTCGTGGTCGACCGAGCACTTGAGCTGGACCCAGTGATAGGCGTTCTCGGGATTGACGATCAGGATGGTGAAGCGCGGGCTCTTGCGGATCCAATCGCACTTCCTGCGGTGCGAGGCGGTGTTCACCAGGACCTGGTCGCCCTCGTAGTCGAACCACATCGGCGTCAGCCCGACGCTGCCGTCCGGCCCGATCAGGCCGAGCGTGACGGTGATCGGCCGGTCGAGCAGCGCCTTGTAGATGGGATCGAGGCTGGAAAGGCCCTTGATCTTGACCCTGTCGCCGATGCCGAACTGGCCCGGTTGCAGGCCACCGGCGACGTCGCGGAACTGGGCGACCGTGATGTTGGCCATGAATCCTCCCGGCATTGTGCGTGGCAGAGCCTGAGCGCGATGGCGGCAAAAGAAAAGCCCCCGCCGGGAGGCGGGGGCCACAGGTAGCCCGCGATTGTTATGGTGCGGGCAATCCCGGTTGAACGCTCAGTGCAGGCGGCGCGGCAGTTCGGCGATCGCCTGGTCGACGTCGTTCGACTTGCCCGAGCCGACCTGGTCGCGCAGCAGGCTGCGGGTGGCGGTGAGCGCGGTGTCGACCGCCATGTCACGCACCTGCTTGGCGGCTGCCGCCTCGCTCTGGGCGATGCGGTCGAGCGCCTGCTGCTCGCGCAGCGCGATCGCGTTCTGCAGGCTCTGCGCGGCGCGCGCCTGCATGCGGCTCACTTCCTCGCGGGCGTTGCCCAGGATGCCCTCGGCTTCGGCCGTGGCCTGCGCGAGCGTCTGCTCGGCCGCGGCCTTGGCGGCGAGAGCCTCGCTGCGCAGCCGCTCGGCATCTGCCAGGGCGGCGGCGATCGTCGCCGAGCGCTTGTCGAGCAGGGCGGTGAGGCGGGTCCACAGGATCTTGCCCAGCAGGGCCACGAACAGCAGGAAGGCGATCGCGACCCAGGTCTCCGGATTGCCGAAGAAGCCGGCGTCCTGACCTTCAACGGCAGCTTGCGCGGCCTTGTCGGCAGCCCAGGCGCTACCCATCAGCGGCCTCCCCCATTCTTACCGGAATGGGCGGCGGCGACCTTGGCCCGCAGCGCGGTTCCGTCGGCCGGCTGGCCGGAGACCTTGCTGTAGACCTCGGCCGCGATGTCGTGCGCCATGTCCTCGAGACCCTCCACCACCTGGGCGCGCTGCCCGGCGATGCGCTTCTCGGCCTCGTCGATGCGCGCGTTGAGCGCGTTGCCGAGCTCGGTCAGCCTGGCGGAGGCGGCGGCGCTGTCGGCCTCGGCCTGCTCGCGATGCAGCCGGCGAGCCTGCTCGCGGGCGTCGGCGAGGCGCTTCTCGTAGGCGGCGACCAGCGCGCGGGTCTCTTCGCTCGCCTTCTCGGCGGCGTCGAGGTCACTCTGGATCCTGCCCTGGCGCCTCTCGAGCGTGTCGGAGATCGTCGGAATCGCGAGCTTCGACATCACCAGGTACAGCACCACGAAAGAGATCACCAGCCAGACGACCTGGGGCGCGAAGTCGTGGAAGTTCAGCTGGGGCATGCCGCCGCTTTCGGCCATCGCCGCCCTGCTGGCGCCGGCGACGAGGGCCGCCGCCAGCATGCTGTAGACCGGTTTGCGCATGATGCTCAGTCCCAAGCCTTTGCGGCTCAGAACACGAACAGGATCATGAAGGCGATGACCAGCGCGAACAGCGCCACGGCTTCCGTGAGCGCGAAGCCCAGGAGCACGTTGCCGAACACGCGGGGAGCGGCCTCGGGGTTGCGCAGAGCGCCCGAGACGAAGCTGCCGAAGATATTGCCGATGCCAACGCCCACGCCGGCGAGGGCGATCGTGGCGAGGCCGGCGCCGATGAGCTTGGCTGCAGAAGCGTCCATGGTACTAAGTCCTTCCTTCAGTGATGCAGATGGATGGCGTCGTTGAGATAGAGGCAGGTCAGGATGGCGAAGACGTAGGCCTGCAGGAAAGCGATCAGCAGCTCGAGGCCGGTCAGGATGACGATGAAGGCGAGCGGCGCCCAGCCACCCAGGACGCCCATCATCACCACGAAGCCGCCGAACACCTTCAGCATGGTGTGGCCCGCCAGCATGTTGGCGAACAGTCGGATCGAAAGGCTGAAGGGGCGGACGAAGTAGGAGATGATCTCGATCGGCACCAGGATGACCAGCAGCCAGAGCGGTACGCCCGACGGCACGAAGAAGGTCAGGAAATGCGCGCCATGGCGGGCGAAGCCGATCACCGTGACGCCGACGAACACGACCGCCGCCATGGCGAAGGTGACGATGATATGGCTGGTCGGCGTGAACGAGTAGGGCACCAGGCCCAGCACATTGCAGAACAGGATGAAGACGAACAGCGTCAGGACGAACGGGAAGTACTTCTTGCCGGCCTCGCCGACGTTGTCGCGCAGCATGCCGGCGACGAATTCGTAGCCCAGCTCGGCCATCGCCTGGGTGCGGCCCGGGATCAGGGCCTTCTTCTGCGTGCCGACGACGAAAAGCAGGAAGGCGAGGATGACGGCGATGGTCATCCAGAGGGCGGAATTGGTGTACGAGGCGTCGAGCGAACCGATATGGAAATCGAGCAGCCGCTTGATCTCGAACTGCTCCATCGGGCTGTGCATGTCGTCCCCACTCCACTCTCAGGGGAAGCGATCTCCCCCTTTGGCCGCGTCTTCCGAGAAGGCCCGGATGGCGCGCCATGCATTGTTGACGCCGGCGGCGAAGCCCACGATCAGGCCGCCGATCAAGGCAAACGGCGCCCAACCCAACCAGCGGTCGAGCCAATAGCCAAGGAACCCCCCGACCAAAAGGCCCGCGATCATATCCACCAACACACGATACGCAATCGCGGTCTGGCGGTGCGACACCGCGGACGATTCGCGGGGTTTTTCGACGGTCCCGCGTGCCTTTTTAAGCTGCGCCTGGAGCTCGTCGATCCGCCGGCGGTCGGCCTCGGGATCGGCGGCCGGATGTCTAGGGGGTGGGTCCGACGGTGTCAAGGAAGCGATTCCCTTTACCTATCAGGTAGTTAAGCCCTTGCGGCGCTGGCTTTTCAACGTTTGAAGACCGTGAAGGTGGCGTCGCCGTCACGCTTCACCTGCGGGACGAGATCGACCTCCCAGTCGAGGTACTGCCGCATCGCCGCCTCGACATCCTCCTTGAAGTCGTAGGGACGGTACCAGACGTCGGTCGGCGGATCGGCCATCCGGGTGTGGCCGGTTTCCACCGGCAGCTTCGCGTCGCGCCACGCCTTCATGCCGCCGGCCAGGACCGCGACCGGCAGATGGCCCGCCGCTTCCTGCGCCGCGAGCGCCGCGATCTCGCCGTCGGGCGAGACCAGCACGATGCGCCTGGCACCGGCCTGTTGCTTCACCATCCCGGGAATCGATTTCGCGAGTCCGGCGCGCACCGCGAACCACGCGCCCGGCACGTGTCCGTCGCGATAGCGCAGGCTGGTGTCGAGATCGATCACCAGAGTGGCCTCGAGCGAAGCGTTCAACTCGGCCGCGCTGACCGTCGCGGGCTTCGGCATTGCGAACCCCTTGGGGAAGCGCGGCTCGGCCTCGGTGGTGAGCTCGCTTGCCGCCGGCTTGTGGTCGAGCACATAGGTGTTCTTCCAACCCATCTGCAGCAGCCAGTGCGCGGTCATGGTCGCGCGCACGCCGTCATTGTCGTGCAGCACGATGGTGGCGTTGCGGGCGCCGATATACTGGTCGGTCGCCTGCACGAGCTGGCCGCCGGCGGCGTGGCGGAAGCCACGGAGATGTCCCTGCGCGTATTCCGATGGATCGCGCACATCGAGCCTGTAGAGCGGGCCGCCTTTGGCCTCGAGCGCCTTCAGGCCCGCCATGTCGATCTTCCTGATGCCCATGCGCTGCGCGATCGCCGCCGCCGCGCCTTGAGCGAACTTCGCGGCGTCCGGTCCCTGCGGGCCGAATGACCTGGTTTCTCCGCGCGCAACCTTCAGGCCGGCGAGATGCCAGCCCATCGTGCCGTTCTTCAGCGCCATCACCTTGTTCGGCAGGCCGGCATTGATCAGCGACTGCGCCCCGATGATCGAGCGCGTGCGGCCGGCGCAGTTCACCACGACGAGCGTGTTCGGGTTGGGCGCGAAGTCCTTCACGCGATAGACCAGCTCGGCGCCGGGGCAGTCGACGCCACCCGGGATCGACATGTTGTTGAACTCCGGCATCGGCCGCGAATCGAGGATCACCATGTCGGTCTTCGCATCGAGCAGCTTCTGCAGGTCGGCGGCGTCGATGCGGGGCGTGTCGTTGTCGTGCTCCACCACCTCGCCGAACGCCTTGCTCGGCACGTTGACGCCGGTGAAGACTTCGTGGCCCGCGTCCCGCCACGCCTTCAGCCCGCCGCTCATCACCGCAACGTTGCCGTAGCCCATCTGCCCGAGCTTCGCGGCCGCCCGGGCCGCGCGCCCGTTGTCGCCTTCCTCGCCGCTGTCCATCAGCACGATGCGCGTCGCCGGATCGGGCAGCAGCGCGAAGGCGCGCGGCTCGAGGCGGGAGAGCGGCAGGGGCGTGGCGAACAGCGGATGGCCCCTGGTCGAGAACTCTCCCTCCTCGCGCACGTCGAAGAAGGCGAACACCTCGCCCGACTTCAGCATCGTCTTGACCTGCTGCACCGACAGCGCTCGATCCACACTCATGGGGTCCTCCGTTGGTTGCAGTATAGCGGCCCGCCGCTTAGGTTGGCGCCCATGAAACAGTTCGTGCCTCTGGTGCTGGCGGGGGTGCTGGCCACGATCGCTGCTTCCACCTATGCCCAGACGCCCGCCAAGCCGCCGCACAAGCCGTCCTCGGCGGCCAAGCCGGTCGCCATGGTGTCCAGGCCGGCGCCCCATGCGGCTCATCCGGCCCCCGCGGCCCATCCGGCCGCGCACCATGCGGCCGCGCACCATCCGGTGGTCCGCCGTCCGGTGTTCGTGCCGCCGCCGCCGGTCATCGAGCTCGACGAGATCGCGCCGCCCGACCTGCCCAGGGCGCTGAGCGACGAGGAGCGCGACCGCTACCGCCGCATCTTCCAGGCGCAGGCGGCCGGCCAGTGGGCCGCGGCCGACGCCGAGATCGCCCAGCTCAAGGACAAGACGCTGATGGGCTATGTCGGCGCCCAGCGGCTGCTGAGCCATGGCTACCAGGCATCGTACGACCAGCTTGCGGCCTGGCTGCAGGACTACAACGACCATCCCGATGCGCCGGCGATCTACAAGCTCGCGGTGAGCCGGCGGCCCAAGGGCGCAGGCGACCTCACGCCGGCGAGCTTCGTCGGGTTCGTGCAGCCCTCGCCCACGTTCGCTGCGGCGCGCACGGTGACCGGCGGCGATGCCGCGCGCGCCGCCGCACTGCGCGCCCGCTTGCAGCAGATGGTCGAAGATGGCGGCTTCAACGCAGCCTTTGCGCTACTCGACAAGAAAGCGACGGTCGAGTTGCTCGGCGCGCCCGAGGTCGAGCTGTGGCGCGGCCGCATCCGCACCCACGCGCTCGAGGCCGATTCGCAGCGCGGCCTGCAGGTCCCGGTCGATGTCAGCGCGCCGCCCGACGCCAACTGGGCCGCAGGCATTTCGGCTTTCCAGGGCGGCAACATGGCCGAGGCCGCGCGCCGCTTCGAGCTGGTGGCCGACGCGCCGCCCGACCAGGTCTCGTCGTGGACGCTCGCTGCCGGCGCCTTCTGGGCCGCCCGCACCAACCTGCTGGCCGGCAGCCCTCAGAAGTTCGCGCCCTATCTCAAGCGCGCCGCCCTGCATAGCCGCACCTTCCACGGCCTGATCGCCCAGCGCATGCTCGGCATGCAGATCGTGCCCGATCTGGCGACGCCGCAGATCGACCGCCGCCGCGCCGACATGCTGCAGAACGACCGCGCCGGCCGCCGCGCGCTGGCGCTGTTCCAGCTCGGCGCCGCGACCGCCGCGCAGCGCGAGCTGTTTGCCGCCTCGCTCGACGCCGATCCCAAGTACATCGAATCGATCCTCGCGATCGCGCTGAAGGCGAACCTGCCGAGCCTCGCGATCCAGGTCGGCAACGCGGCGTGGGACCAGCGCGACAAGATCGCGGGCTACGATGCGGCGATGTATCCGATGCCGCCGTGGCAGCCGATGCAGGGCTTCACGCTCGACAAGGCGCTGGTCTACGCCTTCATGCGCCAGGAATCGGCGTTCAATCCCAAGGCGCGCTCCTTCGTCGGCGCGATGGGCCTGATGCAGCTGATGCCGGGCACGGCGCGGATCGTGACCAACAAGTTCGCGCCGGAGACCGCGGGCGGCGATCCGTGGGATCCGTCGGTCAACATGTCGTTGGGCCAGGCTTACATCACCTCGCTGCTGAACGAGGTCGACGACAACTTGGTGCGCGCGGTCGCGGCCTACAATGGCGGGCCGGGCAACGTGCTGCGCTGGGACAGCACGCTGAACGCGTCGGCGGATCCTCTCCTGTACATCGCCACCATCCCGCTCAACGAGACACGCGACTTCGTGCACCGCGTGCTGGCCAATTACTGGATGTACCGCATCCGGTTCGGCCAGCCGACACCGTCGCTCGACCAGATCGCGGCGCACGAATGGCCGCGCTACAACCAGCAGGACATGGCCAACCGAAGAGGGCCAACCGATGAGGGCCAACCGATGAGAGCCAGGCAATGAACACTGCACGCCTCCGCCGCTTCATCGGCGACATGACCTCGCTCGTCGGCGGCGCGTGGCAGGACAACGACCCGGCGGTCTCGGTCGAGGTCGGCGCCAGGCTGCTGGGCGAGCTCGTGAGCCAGGACGACTGGCTGCCCGAGGCGATGGCCGAATGCCCGCCGCACGGCTACGCGCAGAACCTCCTGTGGTGCGATCCGTTCGAGCGCTTCTCGGTGGTGAGCTTCGTCTGGGCGCCCAACGCCAAGACGCCGGTGCACGACCACCAGGTGTGGGGCCTGGTCGGCATGCTGCGCGGCTCGGAGACCTCACAGGCCTTCGTGCGCGACGAGAAGACCGGGCTGCTGAGCCTGGGCCCCTGCGCGACGCTGGCGCCGGGCGATGTCGAGAAGCTGCGGCCCGAGGTCGGCGACATCCACCAGGTGACCAACGCGCTGGCCGACACCGGCTCGATCAGCATCCACGTCTATGGCGGCAATATCGGCGCGATCCGCCGCTACACCTTCGATCCGGAAAGCGGCAAGCCCAACCTGTTCGTGTCGGGCTACACCAACAAGGTCGTGCCCAACCTGTGGGACCGTTCGGCCGAGGTGCGCGCGGCGGGTTGAAGGTTTCGGCAAAGTGACCATATAATATGGTCACATAGGATTTCGCCATGGACCGCAAGATCAATGCCGCCGCCTTCAAGGCGCGCTGCCTCGCCCTGATCGACGAGGTCGCCGAGACCGGCCAGCCGCTCACCGTCACCAAGCGCGGCAAGGCCAAGGTCCAGATCGTTGCCGTGCGCGAGAAGCCAAAGACGCTCTGGGGCGCGACCAAGGGTACCTTCAAGATCCTCGGCGACATCGTTGGGCCGATCGATATGGACTACGACGAGGACCGCGAATGGCGGAACATCACCGGAAAATTCGATGACCCTCCTGCTCGATACACACACGATCCTGTGGATGACCGAGCAGGTCCCGAGGCTCGGAAGGCTGGCAAGGCGAAGTTGCGACGCGGCTCTCGCCGCAAATGAACTAATCGTCCCAACCGCCGTCTTCTACGAAGTCGGGAGAGCAGTCATGCGGGATCGACTGGCGGCCCTGGCTGATGTTCGGGAATGGCGGCGCCACATTCTGGCTCTCGGGGTGCGAGAGGTCGGATTGTCCGCCGAAGTCGCGGTGCGAGCATCCGAATTCGACAATCTGCACGGTGATCCGATCGATCGGATCATCATGGCTTCAGCGTTGGCGGAAGACGCAATCTTGCTAACGGCCGATCGATCAATTCTCGAATGGCCGGGCAACCTGCAGCGGCAGGACGCCACCCGGTAGCTAATGCTTGTGCGGATGGGGGTGCGTGGGATCGACCCAGTACACCGTCTCCGGCTTCTCGGCCGGCTCGATGTCGATGTTGATCGCGACCGCCTCGTTGTCGGAGCGGACCAGCACGCATTCCAGCGGCTCGGTGTCGGAGGCGTTGATCTCCTGGTGCGGCACGTAGGGCGGCACGTAGATGAAGTCGCCCGGCCCGGCCTCGGCGACGAACTGGAGGTGGTCGCCCCAGCGCATGCGCGCCTTGCCCTTGACGACGTAGATCACGCTCTCGAGATGGCCGTGATGATGCGCGCCGGTCTTGGCGTGGGCATGGATGGTCACCGTGCCGGCCCACAGCTTCTGCGCGCCGACGCGGGCGAAGTTGATCGCCGCGGCGCGGTTCATGCCGGGGGTCTGGGCCGTGTTGGTGTCGAGCGATCCCGCGGGAATCACCCGCACGCCGTCATGCTTCCAGTCGGTCATGGGCGGTCATGTAGTCCCGATGCCTCGCCTCGACAAGCGAGGATCGTTAGTATGCTCGCATGAACAAGATTGATGAAACCAGGCCGTTCAAGCCGGTCAACATCGCCGTGCTCACGGTTTCCGACACCCGCACGCTCGAGACCGACACGTCCGGCGCCACCCTGGTCGAGCGCATCGAGCGAGACGGCCACGTGCTGGTCGACCGCGCCATCGTCACCGACGACGTCGACAGGATCCGCGCCCAGGTGAAGAAGTGGATCGACGATCCCAGGGTCGAGGTCGTGATCAGCACGGGCGGCACCGGCGTGACCGGCCGCGACGTCACGCCCGAGGCGATGGAAGGGTTGTTCGAGAAGAAGATCGAGGGCTTCGGCGAGACCTTCCGCTGGATCAGCTTCCAGAAGATCGGCACCTCGACCATGCAGAGCCGCGCCACCGCGGGCGTCGCCAACGGCACCTACATCTTCGCGCTGCCCGGCTCGACCGGCGCCTGCAAGGACGGCTGGGACGACATCCTGCGCTACCAGCTCGACATCCGCTTCCGGCCCTGCAACTTCGCCGAGCTGATGCCGCGCCTGAACGAAGGCAAGATCCCCAGGAGCGGCTGAGCGCGCAGTGGTCGATCCGTTCGACGGCGAGGCGCTGCCGGCGACCGGGACGGCGCACGGCCATGTCCGTTTGCGCGACGGCCGCCTGGCGCGCATCGCCTACGCGCACGAAGGCGATGCCTCAGCCGCCGGCCGGCTGCACGCGCAGGCCGCGGCCTTCCGCCATCTCGAGCCCGCCGGTCGCACGCCGCACCTGCATGAGGTGATCGAGCCACGTGCCGGGCTTCCCGGCGGCGCGCTGATCGTCGATTTCATCGAAGGCCGCGCGCCGCGCCTGCCGGACGAGCTCGGGCTGATGGCCGACACGCTCGCCCGTATCCACGCGCTGCCGCTGCCGCCGGCGAGCTCGCCGATCGCGCGCCAGGGCAATCCGTTTCTCGAGACGCTCGAAGGCATCGAGCTCAACGCCATGCGCTTTCTCGACAAGGCCGTCACCGATCCGGGGGCGCGCGCCGACATCGCCGACGAGCTGCGCGCAATGCGCCGCCTCGTGCCGGCGCTCGGCCGCAAGGTGCAGCCGCTCACCGTGGCGCTGGCGGACACGCATCCCGGCAACTTCATCGTCGATTCCGCCGGCATCGCCTGGTTCGTCGATCTCGAGAAGGTGCATGTCGGCTCGCCGGCGATCGACCTCGCGCACGCGACGCTGCCGACCTCGACGCTCTGGCATCCCGATGTCGGCAAGCGGCTGACGGGCGAGGAGGTCAGGGGCTTCTACGAGTCCTATCTGCCTCGGATCGGTGCGCAGAAGGCGGAGGCGCTTCGGCCCTGGCTGGCGCCGATGCGCCGGCTGACCTGGCTGCGCACGACCTTGTTCATGGCGCGCTGGCGCGTCGAGACGCGCAGCCCGCGCGATCCCTCGAACCCCGGCCAATGGAGCAGCGCCGGGCTGGACGCGCGCATGAAGGCCCACATCGACGCGCGGATCGACGAGTGCTTCAGCCCCTCGGTCGTCCGGGCCATTCGCGCCACAATATCCAGTGACTTGACTCGTTCCTGATTTGTTCTCAGAGTCTGCCCGCCTTCGAGGTGGGACATGAAGAAGCCGGGAGACCATCTCTATCCAGACGACGAGATCCCGCAGCCGCAGCACAATGGCCGCGGCGCGCTGTCGAATGCGTCCAGCCGCTACGACGACGAAAAGAAGATCCGCACCACCGACGGCTGGGACATCGACGAAGAGCTGCCGCCGCTGCGCACCACGCTGACCAGGGACGCCACGCGCAGCATCCTGGCGCGCAACACCTCGCCCGACGTGCCGTTCGACCGCTCGATCAACCCGTATCGCGGCTGCGAGCACGGCTGCATCTATTGCTTCGCGCGGCCGACGCACGCCTATCTCGGCCTGTCGCCCGGCCTCGACTTCGAGACCAAGATCCTGTTCAAGCCCGATGCCGCCAAGCTGCTCACCGCCGAACTCGCCTCGCCCAAGTATCGGCCGGACGTGGTGGCGATGGGCACCAACACCGATCCCTACCAGCCCGTCGAGCGGGACCTGAAGATCACGCGCTCGATCATCCGCGTGCTGTCGGACTTCAACAATCCTGTGGGTATCGTCACCAAGAATCACCTGGTGACGCGCGACATCGACATCCTGGGCGACATGGCCAGGCGCAACCTCGCCGAGGTCTTCCTGTCGGTGACCACGCTCGACAAGGAGCTGGCGCGGGACATGGAGCCGCGCGCCTCGGCGCCCTATCGCCGGCTCGACGCCATCAAGAGGCTGGCCGATGCCGGCGTGCCGGTCGGCGTGATGGCCGCGCCGATGATCCCGGGCCTCAACGACCACGAGATGGAGGCGATCCTCGAGAAGGCGGCCGAGGCCGGCGCGACGCGCGCGGGCTTCACGGTCCTGCGCCTGCCGCTCGAGATCAAGGATCTGTTCGACGAATGGCTGCGCGCCAACCGGCCCGACCGCGCCGAGCGTGTGCTGTCGCTGATCCGCCAGATGCGCGGCGGCGCGCTCTACCAGGCCGAGTTCGGCCTGCGCATGAAGGGCGAGGGCCCGATCGCGCAATTGCTCGGCGCGCGCTTCCAGGCGGCGGTGAAGCGGCTCGGCCTCAACAAGATCCGCTATCGCCTCGATACGCTGCGCTTCGCCGTTCCCGACTCCGCGCGCACGGCGCTGGTCGATTCCAGGCGCGATGCCCGGCAGATGAAGCTTCTCTGAAGGAGGGTCCCATGGCCGATGAGCTCGTCTTCTACACCAACCCGCAATCGCGCGGGCTCACGACGCACTGGATGCTGGAGGAGATCGGCTGCCCCTATCGCATGGAGATCAAGGCCTACGGGCCCGAGATGAAGTCTCCCGAGTACCTCGCGATCAATCCCATGGGCAAGGTTCCGGCGATCAGGCACGGCGACACGGTCGTGACCGAGACCGGCGCTGCCATCTCGCCGACGCCTTCCCCGCGGCGAAGCTCGCACCGGCGGTGGGCGAGCGCGGCGCCTATTACCGGTGGCTGTTCTTCGTGTCGGGCTGCGCCGAGCCGGCGATGAGCAACAAGTCGGCCGGCTGGGATCCCAACGAGGAGCTGCAGCGCCGCTTCGGCTACGGCACCTACCGGCTCACCATGGACACGCTGGAGAAGGCCGTCGCCGGCAAGCGCTACATCGCGGCCGACCATTTCACCGCGGCCGATCTCTTCGTCGCCTCGTTCCTGAACTTCGGCATGATGTTCAACGTCATCGACAAGCGCCCGGCCTTCGAGACCTACGTGAAGCCGCACGTCGAACGGCCGGCCTGGCAAAAGGTGATGAAGCTATCGGGGATGGCTTAGACCGTCGTCCCGAGCGTAGCCGAGGGACCTTGCGTGCCGCGGGTAAGGCTAGCAGACAGGACGCCCGGCATTGCGTAAGCCGGTCGTCTACATCCTTGCGAGCCCGAACGGGCGTGCGCTGTACATTGGCGTGACAACCGATCTGGGTCGTCGATTGGACGAGCATCGACGCGGTATCTCGGTGCACACCAAGCAGTACAACATCACGCGGTTGGTCTATATCGAATCGTTCGACACTGCTCCCGATGCTATCGCGCGCGAAAAGCAGCTCAAGACTTGGCGGCGCGAGAAGAAGATCGCGTTGATCGACGCGGCCAACCCGGAGTGGCTCGATCTTTCCAGTGAGATTCTCTAGCCCGTCGTCCCGACCGAAGCGCCGAAGGCGCGTAGCGGAGGGACCTTCTCTCGACGATTAGACGGCTTTTCGCGGAGAGAAGGTCCCTCGACTACGCTTCGCTCCGCTCGGAACGAGGGGGTGGTAATTGGAAAATCCCCCGTCGTCCCGACCGAAGCGCCGAAGGCGCGTAGCGGAGGGACCTTCTTTCGACGATTGGGCGGCTTTTCGCGAAGAGGAGGTGCCTCGGCTCCGCTCGGGGCGACGGGTCAGTCGACGAACTTCACCTTCGGCCAGAGGTCGCGCCAGCGTTTGCCGGCAATGCGGGCCTCGTATTCGTCGAGCCGGGTCCGGCCGAAGGCGGTCGGGCGGCACTTGAGGCCGAGCAGGTCGTCGGTGCCGAGCGGGGCGACGACGGTGAGGGAATCGTCGGCTTCCAGGCGGACGCCGACCGCCGTCACCGTCTCCAGCCAGCAGGTCATCGAATCGGCCGTGCTCGTGTGCTGCGGCAAATCCTTCCAGACATGCATGCGCGCCTGGTTGCGGACCTGCCACGGCGCCGGCTCGAGCGCGTCGAGCCGCGCCTCGCAGGCCTGCTCCCGCGCCTTCGAGAGGTCGGCAGCGTCGTAGTAAAGCACGTCGATATCGGCCAGCGGGGTCGGCGGGGCGATCCCGTGCAGGTGGTCCCACACCCGATTGCGCACGAAGCCTGCGGCGATGCACCAGTCGGGCAGGCCGAGCGAACGGGCTGCACGAAGCTGTTTCATGCCCACAGGGTCCTGCGCGATGATGGTGACGATCAGGGGGGCCTTCGAGGACATGGGCCCTCAGTCTAGCCAACACGCCGGGGGATATGCCGAGCTTCCGCTACGAAATGCGGGTTCACGAGCAGCACGCGGGGCCGGAAGGCACGCTGTGCATCGCCGGCATCGACGAGGTCGGCCGCGGGCCGCTCGCCGGTCCCGTGGTCGCCGCCGTGGCGGTGATCGACCGCGGCGCCGCCAGGCGCAAGCTGCTGCGCCTGATCGACGATTCCAAGAAGCTGGTGCGCGAGGATCGCGAGACGGCCTACGACGCGATGATCGCCTCGGGCTGCGTGCGCTTCGCCGTCGGCGAGGCGAGCGTCGAGGAGATCGACACCGTCAACATCCTGCAGGCGACCTTCCTCGCCATGCGCCGCGCGCTGGCCGGGCTGACGGATGCGCCGCCCGACATCGTGCTGATCGACGGCAACCGGGTGCCGCCCGAGCTGGGCTGCCGCGCCGAGACCATCGTCGGCGGCGATGCGCGCTCCTACTCGATCGCCGCCGCCTCGATCTTCGCCAAGGTGACGCGCGACCGCTACATGGTCCGGCTGGCCGAGTCCTTCCCGGGCTATGGCTGGGAGACCAATGTCGGCTACAAGTCTCCGGCGCATCTGCGGGCATTGAAGGCGCTGGGCCCCACCCCACATCATCGCCGGAGCTTCGCACCGGTCCGGGCCTGCCTCGGCGAGCCCATTGTCGGGGAACCGGGGCTGGCGGAGGCCCAGGCGATCGCGGAAGAGATGAATGACTGAGCACGGACACGAACGGCTGATCGGCGAGCTGCGGGCCGCCGTCGAGAAAACCCCGGACGGCGCGCGGCGCGATCGTCTGCTGGCGCTCCTGCACAAGCTCGAGCAGAGCCGCGGCACCGACTCGTTCGGCGACCACGTCAAGGCGCTGATCGAGGAGGCCGAGGTCGACGCGGCCGGCATCGCACCCTTCATATCGCGCCTGTCGAGCCTGCTGCCCTGAGAGACGAATCCCTTCCGATTTGAAGGGGGAGGGTTGGCCTCAATAGGCTGTCGACGGAGAGGACCTTATCCGTGCTCACGCTCTATTACGCCCCGCACACCTGCGCGCTCGCGACCCACATCGTGCTCGAGGAGGTCGGCGCCGAATACGCCGGCAAGCGCATCGACTTCGCGACCGAGCAGCAGCGCTCGCCCGAATACCTCAGGATCAATCCGAAGGGTCGGGTGCCGGCGCTGGTCACCGATCGCGGCATCCTGACCGAGACACCGGCAATGCTGGTCTATGTCGCGCAGAGCTTCCCCCATCCTCACTTGGCGGCGAACCTCGCGCCGATGGACGATCCGTTCCTGTTCGCCCAGATCCAGTCGTTCAACAGCTGGCTCTGCTCGCACCTGCATGTCGCGCACGCTCATCGCATGCGCGGCCATCGCTGGGTCGATCCGGAGGACAAGCACGCGATCGCCGCCCTGCAGCGCAAGGTGCCGCAGTCGGTGGCTGAGTCGTTCGCGATGGTCGAGCGCGAGATGCTGAAGGGCCCGTGGGTGATGGGTGAGCGCTACACGATCTGCGATCCCTATCTCTTCACCCTGGCGCAATGGCTCGAGGCCGACGGAGTCGATCCGGCGACCATCCCGCGCGTGGTCGATCACCGCCGCCGAATGTCCGAGCGCGCGGCTGTCAAGACGGCGGTCGCTTACGAACTCGCATAACTCGCGGCCTGCACGCGGCGAGCGCGCACTGATCCGTCACAGGTTGATCACCAGCCTGTGGGGCTCGCTATGCTACGCACCGTACGATGCGCGCGGGACCGAAATCCGGACGCCTCGTCGGGCTGGACGTGCTGCGCGGCTTCGCTGCCGTTGCGGTGATGCTCCATCACCACGGGCAGTACTACGACGAGCTCTACCCCGGCCGCACGCCGCTGTCGGTGAACTTCTTTGCCGGCCATTTCGGGGTCGAGCTCTTCTTCATCATCAGCGGGTTCGTGATCCTGATGACGATCGAGCGCAAGGCCACGGTGTGGGCCTTCGCCGTCGCCCGCGCGGCGCGCTTGATGCCGTGCTTCCTGGCGGCGCTCGCGCTGGCCACGGTCATCCTCGTCGTCGCGCCGATGCCGCCGCTCGACGCGCCGACGCTACCGCGCTTCCTCGCCAATCTGACGATGGCGCCGTTGCTGTTCGGCGAGCGGGTCGTCGACCTGCCGTACTGGACCCTGAGCTACGAGATGGTCTTCTACATCAGCATGGCGGTGCTGCTGGCGCTGGGCCGCCTGCGGTCGATCGAATGGATCGCGCTGGGCTGGATCGCGACCGGTGTGTTGTTCACGACGCTGGTGGATGTCCGGCAGCACAGCAGAATGACCATTCTGCTGCTGGCCCAGTACAGCAACTTCTTCGTCATCGGCATGTGCCTTTATCTCATCCACGTCGGTCGAGCCCGGCCGCTGACCTGGATCGCTCTCGCGGCCGGCATCCTCGTCAGCGTGCGCGGCGGTGGCGAGCAGGCATTCTACGCCTCGAGCGGCTTGTACCTGTCGCTGACCGCGGTGTTCACGCTTCTGGTGTGGCTGGGCACCACCGCGGTCGGCCGCTGGATCGCCGTGCCGCCGCTGGTCTTCCTCGGTCGCATCTCCTATCCGCTCTATCTCGTGCACGTCGTGCTCGGCTTTCAGGTGATCCGCTTCGGCGTCGAGCAGGGCTGGAGCACCGTCGAGGGCGTGGTCGCCGCCGCTGCCGTGTCGCTGGTGGCGGCAACCCTGCTGCACTACCTGGTCGAGGTGCCGGGCCAGCGCTGGTCACGCGCGGCGCGCAAGCCGCCGGCGCTCCCGGTCAAAGCCCTGTCTAGAACTGGTGGTCCACAGTCCGTGGATAGACTCGATCTTGTGGATTGATGCTCTAAACAATTGAATCCATTGTAATTTCTTGACGCGGACTCGGTGGATGACTCATTCTTCCACCGATGCTTGGGGACAATTTGGACCGCGTTCTGGTGGGCGACTGCGTCTCTCTGATGGAGAGCCTGCCCGCCGCCTCCGTCGACATGGTGTTCGCCGACCCGCCCTATAACCTTCAACTGGGCGGCGAGCTGTTGCGACCGGACAACAGCCGGGTCGACGCGGTCGACGACGACTGGGACAAGTTCGAAGATCCCTCGGATGCCCTCGGGACAAGCTTCTCCCGCTACGACGCCTTCACCCGCGCCTGGCTCAAGGCGGCGCGCCGGCTGCTGAAGCCCGAGGGCACGCTGTGGGTGATCGGCAGCTACCACAACATCTTCCGCATCGGCACGGCGCTGCAGGACGAGGGCTACTGGCTGCTGAACGACATCGTCTGGCGCAAATCCAACCCGATGCCGAACTTCAAGGGCAAGCGCTTCACCAACGCGCACGAGACGCTGATCTGGGCGGCGCGCGACCGCAAGGCCAAGCGCTACACCTTCAACTACGAGTCGATGAAGGAGCTGAACGAGGGCATCCAGATGCGCTCCGACTGGCTCCTGCCGCTGTGCACCGGAGCCGAGCGCCTGAAGGGCGAGGACGGCAAGAAGGCGCATCCGACGCAGAAGCCCGAGTCGCTGC
The DNA here is from genome assembly GCA_018240745.1 of Pseudomonadota bacterium. Classification (GTDB taxonomy): domain Bacteria; phylum Pseudomonadota; class Alphaproteobacteria; order Reyranellales; family Reyranellaceae; genus Reyranella. Next base: position 20,501 of record JAFEFF010000210.1, on the reverse strand, counting down.
TGTTCCGCTGCCTGATGGCCGCGTCCAACCCGGGCGACGTCGTGCTCGATCCCTTCTTCGGCACCGGCACGACCGGCGCCGTGGCGCGTCGCCTCGGCCGCCGCTTCATCGGCCTCGAGCGCGATCCGACCTACGCCGCGATCGCGCGCAAGCGCATCGCCGAGGTCTCGCCGCTCGCCGCCGAGGATGTCACGCCCAAGCCCAGCAAGCGCAGCGAGCCGCGCATTCCGTTCGGCGTGCTGATCGAGGCGGGCCTGTTGCGCCCCGGCACGGTGCTGAGCGACCAGAGCGGCCGCCATCTCGCCCGCGTGCGCGCCGACGGCACGCTGTCCTCATCGAATGCGCTGGGCGAGCATCGCGGCTCGATCCATCAGGTCGGCGCGGCGGTGCAGGGCGCGCCCGCCTGCAACGGCTGGACCTTCTGGCACATCGAAGTCGAAGGCGCCCGCCGCCCGATCGACCACCTCCGGCAACAGGTAAGGGCGGGGCTCTAATCTTTCGCTGGGGGCGCGCCACGGAGTGGCGCGTCATATCTTCTGGACCGCGAGCCTCCGGCTCGCTCAAGCTTCATGACCGAGCCGGAGGCTCGCGGTCCAAAAGAGCATGACCATGACGCGCCACGGAGTGGCGCGCCCCCAGCGAAAGATCACTCCTTCGCGACGACCTGCTCCAGGCTGGCGAAGAACTTCTGCCAACCGAATTTGGCGCCCTGATAAGCCTGCTGCTGGTCCGGGCGGAAGCCGGCCTGCTCCATGCGCAGGAGAGTCCCCGCGCCGGTCGGCGTGAGGGTCCAGGTCACCACGCTCTCGAGTCCCATGGCGTCCCACGTGTAGGACAGCGACTTGTTCGGCTCGACGACCAGCACCCGGCAGTCGACCGAACCCCAGTCGCCGCGCAGCTGGAAGCGATGGTCGACGGCCGGCTTGAAGTCGTTCTTCATCAGCCACGCTTCGATCAGGTGCGGCTGGGTGAGCGCGCGCCAGATCTTCTCCGGCGCGAACGGGATCTCGCGCTCGACGACGACGGAAAGGGTCTCGGTCGTGGCAGTGGTGCTCATTGGTCCATCCTCCTGAGGAGATCTTCGAGGTCGTCGAATTTGCTTTGCCAGAAGCCGGTCATTCGGCTCGTCCAGTCGATCAACGGCGCCAGCGCGCCGAGTTGCGCGCTGTAGTGGGTCTGGCGACCTTGCGGGCGGTCGCGTACTAGCCCGGCCTGCTTCAAGAGGCCGAGATGCTTGGAGACGGCCGGCTGCGAGATGCCGGCCTGGGCGGTCAGGGCGGCGACCGTCTGCTCGCCATCGCGACAGAGCCGCTCGAACAGGGCCCGGCGCGTCGGGTCGGCGAGGGTTCGGAAAAGGATGTCGTGGGTCGCAGTCATCTATAACCAATCGGCTATTGATCCGATCAATAACCGAATGGCTATGCTTCAGTCAAGATCGCATCGAAGCTTGTGTTCATCGACTGTCCATGGTAAATTAACGATAGCCGAACCATGTCAGGAGCAACGGACCTTTGGCGTGGGGCATGAGGGTGTTTTTTCTTGAGGAGATGTATCGGTGGATTCGTGGACTCTCGGCCCAAAACGCTTGTGCCATCGGCATCGAAGCGGTCCACACCGGAGTGGACTCGTGTGGACTCCGGGTGGGTCTCTAGGCCTGCACCGCATGCGCAATGATCTTGCGCATCACGGTGGGCAGCGCCCGCTCGGTCATCTTGTCGACCGTCACCCAGGCGGCGCCCGGGGCGAGCTTGGCGAGGCCCGCGGTCGTGGCGATGGCCCGGGCGACCGACAGCTCGAGATGGAAGTGGGTGAAGGTGTGGCGCACGCCGCCTTCCAGCACCTTCCAGTTGGCCGGCACCGGCGCCTCCTTGAGCGCCTCGGCGAGCGACAGCGTGCCTTCGCGCCAGGCGCTCGACGGCACCTCGTCCATGCCGCCCAGCAGGCCCTTCGGCGGCCGCTTGCGCAGCAGCACCGCGCCGTCCTTGCGCATCAGCACGAAGGCGAGGCCGCGGCGGGTCGGCTTGTCGGCCTTGGGCGCGCGCCGCGGCAGTCCCTCGGCCAGACCCTGGGCGCGGCCCTTGCAGCCCTGCATCAGCGGGCAGATCACGCAGCGCGGGTTCTTGGGCACGCACACCGTGGCGCCGAGATCCATCATCGCCTGGGCGTAGTCGCCGGCGCGTCGGCTGGGCACCAGCTCGGCGGCGCGCGCCGCGATCTCGATCTTGGCGTCGGGCAGCGGCGTCTCGATGGCGTAGAGCCGCGCGATCACCCGCTCGACATTGCCGTCGACCGCCGAGGCCGGCTGGTCGAACGCGATGGCGCGGATCGCTGCGGCCGTGTAGCGGCCGATGCCGGGCAGAGCGAGCAAGGCCGCCTCGTCGTCGGGAAATTTGCCCCCATGCTGCTCGACGACCGTTTTCGCACAGGCGTGCAGGTTGCGCGCGCGGGCGTAGTAGCCCAGACCGGCCCAGGCGGAGAGAACCTCGTCGATCGGCGCCGCAGCCAGCGCCTCGACGGTCGGCCAGCGCTTCACAAAGCGGTGAAAGTAGTCGCCGACCGTGGCTACCGTGGTCTGCTGCAGCATGATCTCGGACAGCCAGACGAGATAAGGCGGCGGGCGCTCACCGGCCGGCGCGCGCCACGGCAGGGTGCGGCGGTGTCGGTCGTACCAGGCAAGGAGACTCCTGGCGTGGATGTTGGCGGCGTGAGTAATGGCCATGTAAGCAGCGTCGCCCTAGCATAAGGAACGGCGGTTGAAAGGGTCCATGCGGGAAAAAGGTTTTCGCGCGGTCGGCGGTCTTGCCCAGCGGCTGACCTCGGGCCTCACCGAGAAGCGCAGCGCTGGACGCAGGGGCGCGCGCGGCACCTCCATCGCACGCCTGCGTGTCGAATGGTCGGCGATCGTCGGCGCCGACCTGGCCCGCGTGACCCAGCCCGATGCGCTGCTGACCGGCCGCGGGCCGGGCAAGGTGCTGCGGCTCAAGGTCGAGGGTGCGGCCGCGCTCGAGGTCCAGCATCGCGGTGCGCAGATCGTCGAGCGGCTGAACGCCTATTTCGGCCATCGCCTGATCGACGACATCCGCCTCGTCCAGGCGCCGCTCGCCCACAAGCCGCCGCCGCGCGTGCTGCCCGAGCCCGACGCGCCGACGATGCAACGGATCGAGAGCCGCGCCGCCGAGGTGAAGGATCCCGAGTTGCGCGCCGCGCTGGTGCGGCTCGGCGCCCGCATCGCCGCCGGCCGGCGGGCCGTGGTGCTCGGCCTGTTCGGCGCGCTGCTGCTTCCCGAGCCGCCGCGCGCGCAGGAGGACATCGACAAGCTGCTGGGCGTGCTGCCGAGCGATCACGTGCTGGGCAAGGCCGACGCGCCCAACATCATCATCGACTATTTCTCGCTGACCTGCCCGCACTGCGCCAACTTCCACGCCGCCGTGCTGCCGCAGGTGAAGCGCGAGTGGATCGACACCGGCCGCGCCCGCTTCGTCTATCGCCACTTCCCGTCGGACTCGATCGCGACCCGGGCCAGCCTGATGGCCGAGTGCGGCGGGGCGAAGTTCTTCGAGACGATCGACCTGCTCTTCAAGTCCCAGGTCGAATGGCTGACGGCCGAGCAGCCCGAGGAGGAGCTGGTCAAGGTCATGGAGCGGGCTGGCCTGCCCGCCCGGGACTGCGTGAGCGACGGCCGCCTTTTCGACAAGGTCGTGGGCGACGTGCAGTCCGGCCAGGCCCTCGGGGTCAAGTTCACGCCGACCCTGTTCATCAACGAGCAGAAGTACGGCAATCCCGAAGGCGGGGTCCTGGGGATCGATGCGATTTTGCGCCAGGTCGGACGCTGAATCGCTTTGACTCCCCACAGGCAGAATTCCCAAGATGTAGTGGAGAGGAAGGCGTTAGATGCGTAATATCTTGATCGTCGCCGGCGGCGTGGTGGCCGTGGCCGCGATTGCGGCCGGCGTCTGGTTCGGCACCCGCCCGTCCTCCCCGACGCCGGCGCCGCAGGCGGTCGCCCAGGCCGCCGACAAGACGACTCTGCTCCAGGTCCAGCCCAGCGATCACGTGCTGGGCGATCCCAACGCGCCGATCACCCTGATCGAGTACGCCTCGCTGACCTGCCCGCATTGTGCGCATTTCGCTGTCGCCGTCCTGCCCGAGCTGAAGAAGAAGTGGATCGACACCGGCAAGGTGAAGCTGGTCTACCGCGACTTCCCGCTCGACCAGACCGCGCTCAAGGCCGCCCAGCTCGCCGAGTGCGCCGGCAAGGACAAGTACTACGGCGTCATCGACATGATCTTCGAGACCCAGGCCAAGTGGGCGACCGCCTCGGACCCGATGGCCGAGCTCGGCAAGTCCTTGCGCATCGCCGGCATGGGCGAGGCCGAGGTCAAGGCCTGCCTGGCCAACGATGCGGTCGCCAACGCCGTCGTCGCCGACTATCGCGGCGGCGAGACGCTGGGTGTGAATTCGACTCCGACGCTGTTCATCAACGGCCAGGAGTTCAAGGGCGCGCGCTCCGTCGAGGAGATGGACGCGACCTTTTCGAAGCTTCTGAAGTAGGTCCAACCAGGGCGTGGTGTAGATGGTCCAGTTCGACAAGCTCCGGCTCTCCGGCTTCAAGTCCTTCGTCGACCCGACGGAGCTCGTGATCGAGTCCGGCATGACCGGGATCGTGGGGCCCAACGGCTGCGGCAAGTCGAACCTCGTCGAGGCGCTGAAGTGGGTGATGGGCGAGACCTCGGCCAAGCAGATGCGCGGTTCGGAGATGGAGGACGTGATCTTCGCCGGCGCCGGCACCCGCCCTGCGCGCAACATCGCCGAAGTCACCTTGTCGCTCGACAACAAGACCCGCACGGCGCCGGCGATGGTCAACGACGCCGACCAGCTCGACGTCGTGCGGCGCATCGAGCGCGGCCACGGTTCGGCCTATTCGGTGAACGGCCGCGAGATCCGTGCGCGTGACGTGCAGACGCTCTTTGCCGATGCGGCGACGGGATCACGTTCGACCGCGCTGGTCAGCCAGGGCCGCATCGGCGCCCTGATCAACGCCAAGCCGGCCGACCGCCGCACCATCATCGACGAGGCGGCCGGCATCACCGGCCTCTATGCCCGGCGCCACGAGGCCGAGCTGCGCCTGCGCGCCGCCGAGCAGAACCTCGCGCGCGTGCAGGACGTGCTGGTGGCGCTGGAGGAGCAGCACAAGGGCCTGAAGCGCCAGGCGCGCCAGGCCAGCCGCTATCGCAACCTGTCCGACCATATCCGCCGCGCCGAAGCCGCCGTGCTGGCGCTGCGGCTCGCCAGGACCGAGAGCGAGCTTGCCGAAGCCGGCGAGCGCCTGAAGGAAGCCGAGGCGCAGGTCGCCGATCTCACCCGGCTGGTCGGCCTCGCCACGACGGCGCAGGCGGAAGCCGCGACGTCGCTGCCGCCGCTGCGCAATGAAGAAGCGTCGGCGGCGGCCGCCCTGCAGCGCCTGCGTGTGGCGCACGATGCGCTGGCGGCGGAGGCCGAGCGCGTCGCCGCGGCCCAGCAGGAGGCCGAGACGCGGCTGCAGCAGACCGAGGGCGACCTCGGGCGCGAGCGCGGCCGCAAGGGCGACGCCGAAACCGCGATCGCCGATCTCGATACGCAGCGCGGCCGGCTCGAACAGGAGCGGGTGGGCGAGGACGAGCGTGCCGCGTCGGCCGCCCGGGCGCGCGACGAGGCGCAGGCCACGACCGTCGCCGCCGAGGCCGAGCACGATCGCCTGACCAGGCAGATCGCCGATGACCAGGCGCTGCGCGACAGCGTCAGCCGCGAGATCGCCGAGCTGCAGGAGCGGCTGCGCCGGCTGGAGATGCGCCGCGAGGAAGTCGCCGGCCAGCAGCGCTCGATCGAGAGGGAGCTGGCCGGCCTGCCGGCGATGGCCGAGGTCGAAGGCGCGCTCGAAGCGGCACGGCTCGCCTGGGACGACGCCAAGCGCGCGGGCAGCGAGGCGATCGAGCAGGCGCGCGAGGCGGAGCGCTACGAATCCGAGGCCGCGCGCCAGGCGGTGGCACGCGCCGAAGCCGACCGCATCGAGATGGAGCAGGCCCGTGCCGCCGAGCGCAGCGCGGCCGAGGCGAGCTTCGCCGCCGCCAACGAGCTCCTGCAGAAGGCCAATGCGCGGCTGACCAAGCTGCGCGCCGAGGAGGCGGGCGTCGCCGCGGCGCTGAAGTCGGCCGCGGGCTCGCTGTGGCCGCCGCTGCTCGACGCGGTCGACGTCCAGCCGGGCTACGAGAAGGCGCTGGGTGCCGCGTTCGGCGAGGACCTCGAAGCGTCGTCCGATCGTGGCGCGCCGACCCACTGGCTGCCGCTCGGCGCGATGGCCGAAGCGCCGGCGCTGCCGGAAGGCGCCGCGCCCCTGGCCGCCCACGTGAAGGCGCTGCCCGAGCTGGAGCGCCGCATGGCGTTCATCGGCATCGTGCCGGACGATGCGACCGGCAACGCGCTGCAGGCGCGGCTCGAGGCCGGCCAGCAGCTCGTGACCACCGAGGGCGCGGTGTGGCGCTGGGACGGCTACGTCATGCGCGCCGGCGCGCCGTCGACGGCCGCGGTGCGCCTGAGCCAGCGCAATCGCCTGGCCGACATCCGGGAGCAGATCGACGCCGTCGTCGCCGAACAGGCCGACATTCAGCGCAATGTCGACGACAAGAAGCGTTGGCTGGACGCGGCGCGCGAGGCCGAGAGGCTGTGCGTCGAGCAGGCGCGCCGTCACGAGAAGCAGGTCGCCGAGGCATCGCGCCGCAAGACCCAGGAAGCAGGCGAGGCGACTCGCAACGCCGAGCGCGCCTCGCAGCAGGCGATCGCGCAGGCCGAGCGCGCGGCCATGGCGGCGCGCGACCGGCACGCCGAGGTCGCCCGCCGCACCGATCAGCTGCGCACGCGCCTCACCGCCGCCGAGGCGGCGACGGCCGAGATCGTCGGTGACGTCGCCGACGCCGAGATGCGCCGCACCTTCCGTCAGGCCCGGCTGTCGTCGATCTCCGACACCCAGGCCGATCGCGAGGCCGCGAACACGCTGCGCGCGCGCATCGCCGAGCTGCGCGCGGCGCTGGTCGAGGCCGAGGCCGCCTGCACCCGTCTCGCCCGCGAGTCGGAGATGCGGGTCGAGCGGCTGGGCCGCATCGCCCAGGACCATGCGAGCTGGAGCAGCCGTCTCGGCGATGCCGATCGGCAGATCGGCGAGCTCGAGGCGCGGCGCGAGCAGATCGTCGCCACCATCGCCGAGCTCGCGGCCAAGCCGGCCGAGATCGAGGCCAAGCAGTTGGCCCTCGGCGAGGAGATCGCCAAGGCCGAGACGAAGCGGCAGGAGGCGGCCGACGCGCTCGCGATCGGCGAAACGCGGCTCGCCGAGGCCGACAAGGCGATGCGCAGCGCCGAGGCCGAGCTGGCCGGCGCCCGCGAGAGCCGCGTGCGCCGCGAGGGCCTGGTCGAGCAGGCGACCAAGGATCGCGAGGCGGTGGTCGAGCGCATCGCCGAGCGGCTGCGTTGCGAGCCCGACGGCGTGCTGGCGCTGGCCGAGGTGCAGTCGCTGGAGGAGCTGCCGGAGTTCGACAAGGCCGAGCACAAGCTCGAGCGGCTGGTGCACGAGCGCGAGACCATGGGTGCGGTGAACCTGCGCGCCGAGGAAGAGGCCAACGAGCTCGAGCAGCAGATCACCGGCATGACGACCGAGCGCGACGACCTGATCGCCGCCATCGGCCGTCTGCGCCAGGGCATCGCAAGCCTCAACCGCGAAGGCCGCGAGCGCTTCCTCGCCGCCTTCGAGCAGGTGAGCGGCCACTTCCAGCAGCTCTTCACCAAGCTGTTCGGCGGCGGCAAGGCGGAGCTCAGGCTGACCGAGTCGGAGGATCCGCTCGAGGCAGGCCTGGAAATCCACGCCAGCCCGCCGGGCAAGAAGCTGCAGGTGATGTCGCTCCTGTCGGGCGGCGAGCAGGCGCTGACCGCCCTGTCGCTGCTGTTCGCGGTGTTCATGACCAACCCGGCGCCGATCTGCGTGCTGGACGAGGTGGACGCGCCGCTGGACGACCTCAACGTCGAGCGCTTCTGCGGCCTGGTGAACGAGATCGCCGGCCGCACCGATACGCGCTTCCTGATCATCACCCACCATCGCGTCACCATGGCGCGCATGGACCGCCTCTACGGCGTCACCATGGCCGAGCAGGGCGTGAGCCAGCTCGTTTCGGTCAATTTGCAGGAGGCCGACCGCATCGCGGCCTAGGTCGGCCAACAAACGGTTCCACAAGCAACAAGACTGTTTCTTCCTCTCATTTCACTTGGGCGTCGGCCTGAACGCGGACCGGCGCCCTTCTCTTTGGGGGCGCTGGGAGGTAGTGTCCGGCCATGCCCGACACGCTCGCTCCTTCCGTCGCCGACGTCGTCGAACTGACGCGCGCGCTGGTGCGCTGCGAGAGCGTGACGCCGGTCGAGGCAGGCGCCCTGCAGCTGCTCGAGCGCACGCTCGGCGCGCTGGGCTTCCGCTGCGAGCGGATGGACTTCACACAAGCCGGGACCGACGACGTCGCCAATCTCTATGCCCGCATCGGAACCGGTGGAAAGCACTTCTGCTTCGCCGGTCATTCCGACGTCGTGCCGGTCGGCGATCTCTCGTCCTGGACCATCGGCCCGTTTGCGGCCGAGCTGTCGGCCGGCTACCTGTTCGGCCGCGGCGCCGCCGACATGAAGGGCGCGATTGCCGCCTTCACCGAGGCCGCGGCGCGGTTCATCGCCAGGCGCGGCCGCGACTTCGGCGGCTCGATCAGCCTCTTGATCACCGGCGACGAGGAAGGGCCTGCGGTCAACGGCACGGTCAAGATGCTGACGAAGCTCGCCGAGCGCGGCGAGAAGATCGACGCCTGCGTGGTCGGTGAGCCGACCAGCAGCAAGCGCTTCGGCGACATGATGAAGATCGGCCGGCGCGGCAGCATGACCGTCGACCTGGTGATCCGGGGCGTGCAGGGCCACGTCGCCTATCCCGAGCGGCTCGACAACGCGATCCACCGGCTGTCGGCGATCGTCGAGGCGCTGGTGCGCGAGCCGATCGACAAGGGCAGCACGCATTTCCAGCCGACCTCGCTGCAGTTCACGACCATAGACGTCGGCAACAAGGCGACCAACATCGCCCCCGGCGTGGCGCATGCGCGGTTCAACACCCGCTTCAACGACCTGTGGACGTCGCAGGCCCTGCTGGCGCACCTCAAGGAGCGGATCGAGCGGGCCAATGGCTCGGTCGGCGGTCATGGCGTCGTCGAGTACGCCAAGGTCGAGGTGTCGGGTGAGTCCTTCTACACGCCGCCCGGTGCGCTGGTCGAGATCGTGGCCGGCGCGGTTCGCGAGGTGACGGGCGTGGAGTGCGAGCTCTCGACCACCGGCGGCACCTCGGACGCCCGCTTCATTTCCAGGTACTGCCCGGTACTGGAGTTCGGGCTGGTCGGGGAGAGCATGCACAAGGTCGACGAGAAGAGCGCCGTCGCCGATCTCAGGGCGTTGTCACGCGTCTACGAGACGGTGCTCGACCGCTACTTCGCCTGATCCATGCTGAGCCAGGCCGAAATCGCGCGCGGCAGCCAGGGCGCGGTCAAGTTCCTGTGGCGCGATGTGTCGGCGCCGTTCCACTTCGACAACACGTTCGAAGGCTGCCTCCATTCCTTCCAGGTCATGCTCCTGGTGGCGCCGATCTATGCCTTCTATCTCGTCGTCCACTATGCCGACCTCACCGTCGAGGCCGACGACGGGCTGATCATCCTGGCCGAGAGCCTGCGCTATGTCGTCGACTGGCTGCTGTTCCCGGTGATCTTCTACGAGATCGCGCGGCGGCGCGGCTGGCTCGAGCGCTACCCGCGCTACATCGCGGCCCTCAACTGGATCAACCTGCCGGCGGTGGTCCTGCTGCTGGTCGGCGAATCGGTGTCGGAGATCGCGCCGCCGGCCGTGGCGGCGCTGCTGCAGATCGGTCTGCAGATCCTGTTCTTCTACTGGTTCATGATGGCGACGCGGCTGGCGCTCGGCGTCACCTGGCTGCTTGCGACCGTGCTGATGATCGTGAACTGGGTGCCGTCCTATTTCCTGTCACTGATCGTCAACCGCTTCCTCGGCGTCAGCTTCCCGCCGATCTGAGCCGTCGTAACGCACCTCCATGAGGCAAAGGCCGTGCGGCGGCGCGGTCGGCCCGGCCCGCGTGCGGTCCCTGGCGGCCAGCGCCGCCTCGACGTCCGATTTGCGCCACTGGCCGCGGCCGACCAGTTGCAATGTGCCCACCAGGATGCGCACTTGGTTGTGCAGGAACGAGCGTGCGCCGACCTCGATCGCGATCTCCTCGCCGTTGCGGCTGACGGCGAGCACATCGAGCGTCTTGATCGACGACCTGGCCTGGCAGTTTATGGAGCGGAAGCTGTTGAAGTCGTGCTTGCCGATCAGGACGGAGGCTGCTGCCTGCATGGCCGCCGTGTCGAGCGGCACCGGCACGTGCCAGACGTGCCCGCGCTCCAGCGCCGCCGGCGTGCGGCGGTTGAGGATGCGGTAGCGATAGCGCCGCCAGGTCGCCGAGAAGCGCGCGTGGAAGCCCTCGGGCGCGATCTCGGCCGAGACCACGACGATCGGGTGCGGCTTGAGATGGAAGGTGAGCGCGCCGCGGATCTCTTCGAGGCGCTTCTCCGCGAGAATGTCGAAATGCGCCACCTGGCCCAGGGCATGGACGCCGGCGTCGGTGCGGCCCGCGCCATGCACCGTCACCCGCTCGCCGCACAGCGCGAATACCGCGTCCTCGAGCGCGGCCTGGATCGACGGGCCGCTGTCCTGGCGCTGCCAGCCGACGAACGGGCCGCCATCGTACTCGACGATGATCTTGTAGCGCGGCATCAGGCCGGCGGCGACAGCACGGCCGGCGAGGGCAGCACGGTGCCGGCCGGCAGGGCAAAGCCGCGCAGGAACGTATCGGCTGCCTGCGCCGACTTGCCGGGGCGCTGCAGCTTCAGAAGCCGCAAGCCGCCGACGCCGCAGGCGATTACGGGAAAGCCGTCACGCCCGATCGTCACGGTACCCGGCGCGCCGGCCGCCAGCGCGAGCGTCGCGCCGAGCACCTTGATCGACTCGCCGTTGTAGGTGAAGGACGTGCCCGGCCAGGGATGGAACGCGCGCACCTTGCGCTCCAGTTCGGCCGCGGACCGGCGCCAGTCCAGCACGCCTTCCTCCTTGCCGAGCTTGTGGGCGTAGGTGGCGCCTTCGTCCGGCTGCGGCGTCGGATCGATCGAACGGCGCATCAGCCCGTCGAGCGTCGACACGATCAGCGTCGCGCCCATTGCCGCCAGGCGGTCGTGCACCGTCTCGGCGGTATCGGCCGCGGAGATCGGCGTGCGCTCGGCGAGCAGCATGGGGCCGGTGTCGAGGCCCTCGTCCATGCGCATGGTGGTGACGCCGGTTTCGGCGTCGCCTGCCAGGATCGCGCGATGGATCGGCGCCGCGCCGCGCCAGCGCGGCAGCAGCGAGCCATGGATGTTGATGCAACCCAGCACCGGCGCGTCGAGGAAGGGCCTGGTGAGGATGTGGCCGTACGACACGACCACCGCCGCATCGAGATCGAGCGCCTTGAACGCGGCCGCTTCCTCGTTGGTCTTGAGCGTCTTCGGCGTGCGCACCGACAGTCCGAGGCGTTCCGCGAGCTGATGCACCGGTGTCTTGCGCTCCTGCTGGCCGCGACCGGCGGGCTTGGGCGCGCGCGTGTAGACGGCGACCACGTCGTGGCCCGCGTCGACCAGCGCCTGCAGCGCGGGCACGGCAAATTCCGATGAACCGAGGAACGCAATTCTCATCGCGGCCTCTTATAGGCAGCGGCGTCGGGCTGAGCTAGGTATGCGCTGCAATGGATTCCGATACCCCGACGACCGGAGAGGGGCCGGTCGCCAATCTTGCCGCCCGGCGCGCCGCGGGGCAGGTCCGCGCCGATCCCGTGCAGGAAAAGATCGTGCTGCGCCTGCAGGCAGTGCACGATCGGCTCGCCGCGCTGGCGCACGAGCAACCGGCGAAAGCGGGCTTCTGGGCGCGACTGGGATTCGGTGGGGGCGCGAAGCCGCCGTCGGGACCGCATGGGCTCTACATCTGGGGACCGGTCGGTCGCGGCAAGTCGATGCTGATGGATCTGTTCTTCGCCGACGCGCCGGTCGCGAAGAAGCGCCGGGTGCACTTCCATGAATTCATGCTCGAGGTGCAGGCGCGACTGCACAAGCGGCGCGAGGAGCTGGCGGCCAGGGGCGCGCCGCCCGAGGCCGACACCATCGTGCCGATCGCCCGGGAGATCGCGCAGGAAACCCGGCTGCTCTGCTTCGACGAGTTCCAGGTCACCAACATCGCCGACGCGATGATTCTCGGCCGGTTGTTCGAAACCCTGTTCGAAGAGGGCGTCACCGTCGTCGCGACCTCCAACCGCGCGCCTGACGATCTCTACAAGAACGGCTTGCAGCGCGACCGCTTCCTGCCGTTCGTCGAGCTGCTGAAGCGGCGGCTGGAGATCCTCGAGCTGGGCGGCGGCTACGACTACCGCATGGACCGCATGCGCGAGCTCGACGTCTACCTGACGCCGCTCGGCTCGTGGGCGGACAAGAAGCTCGACGAGGCGTTCCGCGCCCTGTCGGGCGGCCTGGACGGCGAGCCGCGCGTGCTGCGGACCCAGGGCCGCGACGTGCCGGTGCCGCGGGCTGCCCCGGGCGTCGCCATGGCCGACTACATGGACTGGTGCGCGCGGCCGATGGGCGCCGCCGACTTCCTGTGCATCGCCGACCACTTCCACACGGTGATTCTGGCGAACACCCCGAAGATGGGGCCCGACAGCCGGGACAAGGCCGCCCGCTTCGTCACCATGATCGACAGCTTCTACGAGCGGAAGGTGAAGTTCGTCTGCTCCGCCGCCGCCGCGCCGAGCAAGCTCTACGTCGAAGGCGACGGCGCTTTCGAGTTCCAGCGCACGGTGTCGCGGCTGATGGAGATGCAGAGCCCCGAGTACCTTGCTCTGCCGCACATCGAGGGCGATCTCGCCGCAACCTGATTGTGTGCCACAGAGCATCCGCCTAGGCTGACCGGATGGTCGAGACGATCGGGCTCATGACGCGGTCGGGGCTGACATTCACTGCGGATGTCGAGGGCCCGACGAACGGGCCGCTGGTCCTGTTGCTGCACGGCTTCCCGGAATCGCGCCATAGCTGGCGCGCTGCGCTTCCGGTGCTCGGCAAGGCGGGCTACCGCTGCGTTGCGCCCGACCAGCGCGGGTACTCGGCCGGTGCGCGGCCCGATCCGGCGGATTTGTCGAACTACGCCTTCGACAAGCTGGTGAACGACGCGCTCGAGATCGCGGCGGCGGCCGGCTACGAGGGCAAGCGCTTCCATCTGGTCGGGCACGACTGGGGCGGGCAGGTGTCGTGGGGCGTGGCCAATGCGCACCCCGAACGGCTCGCCTCGCTCACGGTGCTGTCGCGGCCGCATCCGCTCGCGTTCCATCGCGCGCTGCAGAGACCCGACGGTGACCAGAAGCATCGCTCGCGCCATCACACGCGCTTTCTCGAGCCCGAGACCGGTCCTCTCCTGATCGAGGACAACGCGCGTCGCCTGCGCGAGGGCCTGTTCGGTCAGAACGTCGAGCAGGCGGCGATCGACGAGCACGTTGCGGTGCTGGGCAATCGCGACGGGATCGAGGCGGCGCTCGCCTGGTATCGCTCGAACAAGGGCCTGTCGGGCGACTTCGGTCCGATCGAGGTGCCGACCCTCTACATCTGGGGCGATGCCGATGCCACGGTCGGCCCCGACGCCGCCAGGGGTACGGGCGAATTCGTGACCGCCGCCTACGGGATGGAAGTGCTGCCGGGCGTTGGCCACTTCGTGATGGACAACGCGCCGGCCAGGGCGACCGAGCTGATGCTGGCGCATATCAGGAAATATTCCTCCCCACTCTGATGGTGAGGTGAATTTGGGGCGTTCTTGCCGCTCCAGCGGAATCGCGCTACCACGCGCCGCGTCAAGAATTTGGAGAATTTCGCATGGCTCGCAAGAAGATCGCGCTGATCGGCGCCGGACAGATTGGCGGCACGCTCGCTCTGCTGGCGGGCCAGAAGGATCTGGGCGACATCGTCCTGTTCGACATCCCGCAGGCCGAGGGCACCGCCAAGGGCAAGGCGCTCGACATCGCCCAGCTCTCGCCGGTCGCGGGCTTCGATGCCAACTACTCGGGCTCCTCGAACTACAAGGACATTGCCGGTGCCGACGTGGTGATCGTCACCGCGGGCGTGCCGCGCAAGCCGGGCATGAGCCGTGACGATCTGGTCGGCATCAATGCCAAGGTCATCAACGCCGTCGGCAAGGGCATCAAGGAGAACGCGCCCAACGCCTTCGTCATCGTCATCACCAACCCGCTCGATGCGATGGTCGGCTTGATGCAGGAAGTCACCGGCTTCCCGGCCAACCGCGTGGTCGGCATGGCGGGGGTGCTCGATTCCTCGCGCTTCCGCCTGTTCCTGGCCCAGGAGTTCGGCGTCTCGGTCGAGGACGTCACGGCGTTCGTGCTGGGCGGCCACGGCGACACCATGGTGCCGCTGGTGCGCTATTCGACAGTCGCCGGCATTCCGCTGCCCGACCTCGTGAAGATGGGTTGGACCACCCAGGAGAAGCTCGACAAGATCGTCCAGCGCACCCGCGACGGCGGTGCGGAGATCGTCGGCCTGCTGGGCAACGGCTCGGCCTTTTACGCTCCGGCGGCCTCGGCGATCTCGATGGCCGAAAGCTACCTCAAGGACAAGAAGCGGGTGATCCCCTGCGCCGCCCTGCTGAACGGCGAGTACGGCGTGAAGGGCCTGTACATCGGCGTGCCGGTGGTGATCGGCAAGGGCGGCATCGAGAAGATCGTCGAGGTATCCTTCAGCCCCGCCGAGAAGGCGATGTTCGACAAATCGGTCGCCGCCGTGAAAGCGCTGGTCGAGGCGACCAGGAAGATCGTCGCGGCCGGCTGATCCCGCACGGTTCCGCACGGTCCCTGAGAGATACAAATCCGTCACCAGTCCGACGTTGCCAAGGCAAGGCGGCACTCATAAAGTGCCGCAATTGCTTGTCAGTTGCGTTTCACAACCTACATGATTGTGCGCGCGTTTCGCTGACGGCCAGCGCAAAGGACCGCATGAACATCCACGAATATCAGGCCAAGTCATTGCTGGCCAAATTCGCCGTCCCTCTCCTCAAAGGGGCGGTCGCCTATACCAGGGAAGAGGCGATGGACGTGGCCCGAAGGCTCGGGACGCCGGTCACCGTCGTGAAGGCCCAGATCCATGCCGGCGGCCGGGGCAAGGGTCATTTCAGGGACGATCCGGGCGGCAAGGGGGGCGTGCGGGTCTCCAGGACGATCGACGAGGTCGGCGCCAACGCCCGGGCGATGCTGGGCCACGAGCTGGTGACCAAGCAGACCGGGGCGGCCGGCAAGTCCGTCAAGCGGCTCTATATCGAGGAAGGCTGCGACATCAAACGCGAGCTGTACCTTTCGCTGCTGGTCGACCGCGCGGTGGGCCGCATCTCGATCGTCGCCTCGACCGAAGGCGGCATGGACATCGAGACCGTGGCGCACGACACGCCGGACAAGATCGTCAAGCAGCCGATCGATCCGGCCTCGGGCTACCAGCCGTTCGACGGCCGCAAGATCGCTTACGCGCTCGGCCTGACCGGCAAGCAGGTCGGCAAGTTCGTGGCGATGACGGGCGCGCTCTACAAGGCCTTCACCGAACTCGACTGCTCGTTGATCGAGATCAATCCGCTGGTCGTCACGGGCGCGGGCGACGTGATCGCCCTCGATGCCAAGATGACCTTCGACGACAATGCGCTGGAGCGCCACCCCGACCTCGAGCAGCTGCGCGACCTCGACGAGGAAGACCCGTCGGAGACCGAGGCGGCCAAGTACGCGCTGAACTACGTCAAGCTCGACGGCCAGATCGGCTGCATGGTGAACGGCGCAGGCCTCGCCATGGCGACCATGGACATCATCAAGCTCTACGGCTCCTCACCCGCGAATTTCCTCGATGTCGGCGGCGGCGCCACCAAGGAGCGCGTGACGGCGGCGTTCAAGATCATCCTCAAGGACCCGAACGTCGAGGGCATCCTGGTCAACATCTTCGGCGGCATCATGCGCTGTGACGTCATCGCCGAGGGAGTCGTGGCCGCCGCCCGTGAGGTGAACCTGCACGTGCCGCTGGTCGTCCGGCTCGAAGGCACCAATGTCGAGCTGGGCAAGAAGATCCTGAAGGAATCCGGCCTGAAGATCACATCGGCCGAGAACCTGGCCGATGCCGCGCAGAAGATCGTCCAGGCCGTGAAGGAGGCCGCATAATGGCCGTCCTCGTCGACAAGAACACCAAGGTGATCTGCCAGGGCTTCACCGGTGCGCAGGGCACCTTCCACTCCGAGCAGGCGATCGCCTACGGCACCAGGATGGTGGGCGGCGTGACGCCGGGCAAGGGCGGCACCACGCATCTCGACCTGCCGGTGTTCGACACCGTGTCCGAGGCGGTCGCCAGGACCGGCGCGACGGCGACGGTGATCTACGTGCCCGCCGCCTTTGCCGCCGACTCCATCCTCGAGGCGATCGATGCGGAGATCCCGCTGATCGTCTGCATCACCGAGGGTATCCCGGTACTCGACATGGTGAAGGTGAAGCGCACCATCGCCGGTTCCAAGTCGCGCCTGATCGGGCCGAACTGCCCGGGCGTGATCACACCGGGCGAGTGCAAGATCGGCATCATGCCGGGCCACATCCACAAGCGCGGCAGGATCGGCATCATCTCGCGCTCCGGCACGCTGACCTACGAGGCGGTGGCGCAGACCACGGCGGTCGGCCTCGGGCAGACCACCTGCATCGGCATCGGCGGCGATCCGGTGAACGGCACCAACTTCGTCGAGTGCCTGGAGATGCTGCTGCCCGATCCGGAGACCGAGGGCATCGTCATGATCGGCGAAATCGGCGGTGACGCCGAGGTCAAGGCCGCCGAATACATCAAGGCGTCGAAGACCAGGAAGCCGGTGGTCGGTTTCATCGCCGGCCGCACCGCGCCGCCGGGCCGCCGCATGGGCCATGCCGGCGCGGTGATCTCCGCTGGTCACGACACCGCCGAATACAAGGTCGAAGCCCTGCGCTCGGCCGGAATTCATGTCGCCGATTCGCCTGCTGCATTGGGCGACGAAATGCTTAAGGCAATGAAGGGCTGAATCTTGCCGGACCGCGGGCGTCTCGCCCGCCTCATGAGCGGGCCGGAGGCCCGCGGTCCGGCAAGAGCATGAGGAGCACGAAGGCTATGCAGGCCGAGCAAACATCGTTTCTCTTCGGCGCCAACGCGCCGTTCATCGAGGAACTCTACGCGCGCTTCCTCGAGGATCCCGACAAGGTCGATCCCGACTGGCGTGCCTTCTTCGAGGCGCTGGCCGAGGAGCGAGGCGATGTGCTGGCCGAGGTGCGCGGCGCCTCCTGGGCGCCCAACAAGGCGCGCGTCATCGACGTACCCGACGCCGAGATGCCGCGCCTGGCGGCCAACCGCAACGTCAAGGCAAACGGCGGCGCGATGCCGCTCGCGGGCGCCGGCGAGGAGGCAATTCGCGCCGCCGCCTACGACACATCGCGCGCTTTCATGCTGATCCGCAGCTATCGCATCCGCGGCCATCTCGAGGCCGATCTCGATCCGCTCGGCCTGATCCGCCCGCCGCTGCATCGCGAGCTCGATCCCAGGACCTACGGCTTCACCGATGCCGACTGGGACCGCCCGATCCTGATCTTCGGCACGCTCGGCCTCGGCGACGCCGCGACCCTGCGGCAGATCTGGGATCGGCTGCGCAAGACCTACTGCGGCAAGATCGGCGTCGAGTACATGCACATTTCCGATCCCGACCAGAAGGCGTGGATCCAGGAGCGCATCGAGCACGTCGAGAACCGCACCGACTTCACCCTCGAAGGCCGCCGCATGATCATGCAGCGCGTGGTCGAGGCGGAAGGGCTGGAGAAGTATCTCGGCCTGAAGTTCGTCGGCACCAAGCGCTTCGGCCTCGACGGCGGCGAATCGCTGATCCCCGGCATCGAGCAGATCCTGAAGCGCGGCGGCCAGCTCGGCGTCAAGGATGTCGTGATCGGCATGCCCCATCGCGGCCGTCTCAACACGCTCGTGCACGTGCTGCAGAAGAGCTACACGGCGCTGTTCTCCGAGTTCCAGGGCCGCTCCTCGCAGCCCGAGGAGATGCGCGGCTCGGGCGACGTGAAGTATCACCTCGGGGCCTCGGCCGATCGCGAGTTCGACGGCAACACCATCCATCTTTCGCTGGTGCCCAACCCCTCGCATCTCGAGGCGGTGAACCCTGTCGTGCTCGGCAAGGCGCGCGCCAAGCAGGACCAGCGCGGCGACGAGGAGCGCAGCCAGGTAATGGCGATCCTGATGCACGGCGACGCCGCCTTCGCGGGTCAGGGCCTGGTGGCCGAGAGCCTCGATCTCTCCGACCTCGCCGGCTATCGCATCGGCGGCACCATCCACTGGGTCGTGAACAACCAGATCGGCTTCACGACCTTGCCGACCTTTTCGCGCTCGGGCCCGTACTGCACCGAGATCGCCAAGATCGTGCAGGCGCCGATCCTTCACGTGAACGGCGACGATCCCGAGGCGGTGGTGCACTGTGCCCGCATCGCGACGGAATATCGCCAGCACTTCAAGCGCGACATCGTCGTCGACATGTTCTGCTACCGCCGCTACGGGCACAACGAATCGGACGAACCGATGTTCACCCAGCCGCTGATGTACAAGCAGATCGGCGGCCACAGGACGGTCAAGGAAGTCTACGCCGCGCGACTCGAGAGCGAGGGCGTGGTGTCGGCGGCGGAGGTCCAGGCGATGGATGCCGACCTGCGCGTCAGGCTCGACAAGTCGCTGGAGGCGGCGGCCAACTACAAGCCCAACAAGGCCGACTGGCTGGAAGGCAAGTGGACGGGCCTGACGGTCGCGCCGGGCGAGGAGGATCGCAAGGGACAGACCGCGGTCGACACCGACAGGCTGGTCGCGATCGGCCGTGCGCTGTCCGAGCCGCCCAGGGACTTCGCGCTCAATCGCAAGCTGGTGCGGCTGCTGCAGGAGAAGCGCAAGGCGATCGACACCGGCAAGGACATCGACTGGGCGACCGGCGAGGCGCTGGCCTTCGGCACCCTGCTGGCGGAAGGCACGCCGGTGCGGCTGAGCGGCCAGGATTCCGGCCGCGGCACCTTCTCGCAGCGCCATTCGGTGCTGATCGACCAGGCGAACGAGAAGCACTACATCCCGCTGAACCACGTCGCCCCGGATCAGGCGCACTTCGAGGTGATCGACAGCCCGCTCAACGAGGCGGCGGTGCTGGGCTTCGAATATGGCTACTCCTCGGCCGAGCCCAACGCGCTGGTGATGTGGGAGGCGCAGTTCGGCGACTTCGCCAACGGCGCGCAGGTCATCATCGACCAGTTCATCTCCTCGGGCGAGAGCAAGTGGCTGCGCATGAACGGCCTCGTGCTGCTGCTGCCGCACGGCTACGAGGGCCAGGGGCCGGAGCACAGCTCGGCGCGCCTCGAGCGCTACCTGCAGCTCTCGGCCGAGGACAACTGGCAGGTGATCGTGCCGACGACGCCGGCCAACTACTTCCATGCGCTGCGCCGCCAGGTGCGCCGCAGCTTCCGCAAGCCGCTGGTGGTGATGACGCCGAAGTCGCTGCTGCGCCACAAGGATGCGGTCTCGACCCTGGCCGACTTCGGGCCGGGCTCGTCGTTCCGCCGGCTGCTGCCCGAGATCGACCAGCTCGTGGCCGGCGACAGGGTGCGGCGCGTGCTGCTGTGCAGCGGCAAGGTCTATTTCGATCTGCTCGCCGAGCGGCGCAAGCGCAGGATCGACGACATCGCCATCATCCGCATCGAGCAGCTCTATCCGCTCCCTTTCACCCGCCTCGGCGCGCGCCTCTCGGCCTATCCCAATGCCCAGGTCGTGTGGTGCCAGGAGGAGCCGGAGAACATGGGCGCCTGGCACTTCATCGACCGGCGCATCGAGCGCGCGCTGTCGAACATCGACGTCAAGGCGAAGCGGCCGGTCTATATCGGCCGGCCCGAATCGGCGTCGCCCGCCACCGGCTCGGCGCGCAATCATCTCAAGGAGCAGGCCGACCTGGTCGACCGCGCGCTCACGATCGGCTGAGGAGAGGGTAATGGCCGTCGAGATCAAGGTTCCGGCACTGGGCGAATCGGTCACCGAGGCGACCGTGTCCAAGTGGATGGTGAAGGCGGGCGATAGCGTCGCCGTCGACCAGCCCCTGTGCGAGCTCGAGACCGACAAGGTGACCGTCGAGGTGCCGGCGACGTCGGCCGGCACCGTCACCGATCTCGCCGTCGCCGAGGGCGCCACGGTGCAGGTCGGTGGCGTTCTCTGCCATATCGAGCCGGCAGGCGGCGCTGCCGCGGCGGCGAAGCCGGCGGCGGCTCCGGCGGC